>JAYULL010000001.1:0-1615 GCA_043763625.1 Sphingobacteriaceae bacterium
GGCAATATGATCGGAAAAGGATATACGGTAAAATCAGCACAATTAGAAATGAATATGATCGCTGAGGGTTACTACGCTGCTAACAGTATCCATCAGATAAATAAACAGTATAAAGTGTGGATGCCGATATCAAGAGCAGTTTATGCTGTGCTTTACGAAAAGCATTCGCCGCATATAGAAATGAAATTATTGACGGAACAGCTTACTTAATTGATAGTCATTAGGAGGGTTAGTCATTAGGCCGGCAAGCCATGTAATAAGTGCCAATCAGCTAATAAACTAATGACTATTAAGTATTAACTAATCAAATAGCAATTATTAAAAACTTAGCCTTAGAGCTTTTGTTGAATTTAAGAACTAAAAATTTAAGTGATGAAGAATATTGGAAAATTAGGACTTATTGCCGGAGCGGCCGCTGTTGTAGCCATCTTATATTATCGAAAAGAGGATGTTTCCCGGATTGCCGGAAACTTATCCGATTCTGCTAAAGATTTGGGCGGGAAATTGAAAGACTATACCGGTAAAATTAAAGACCGGCTATTACATAACGTTCACGGACCTGCCGGCGAGGCTGTTTATGTTGACATGTACGATCGTCAATTCTATGAAGACGGTGAAGGAAAGAGAGTCTATTTGCAAGAAGTATAACTAAATTTAAGAGTTATAATGGAAAGAAGACTTAAACGGCGAACAATATTGAACGATACGATAAGCGTATTATGTAGATGAAAAAGGTGAACGGTCTATACCGGTAAAAGGAAGCCGTAAGATTCTGAGTAGTAGAAGAGAAATATGCTTCGACTACACTCAGCATTACATAAAACCGGAAGCAATACCAAACCGGTCACGCCGGGCAGACCCTAGGTCTAAAGACTTCAATAAAAAAAAGCATAAAAAAAGCTGTAGATGTCTGCAGCTTTTTCATTTTATTGTTTAAAATATTACCATTTTTTTCGCGGTCTTCCACCGTCACTTTTGGTTCGGTCTTCACGGCGCTTGCCGGAAAAGTCTCTAAAGCCGCTGCCGCTCTCGCTTCTTTCGTTAGTACCGCTGCTTCGGTCCCTGTTACCACCACCGCGATAACCGCCTCCTCCTCCGTAGCCGCCGCCTCCGCTTCTTTCACGGCTTCCGCTTCCTCCGCCGCTGTCACGGTCTCCTGCCGGTTCAACACGTACGCTTCTTCCTTGAAAATCTACAGATTTAAAACCGCTCAAAACGTGATCCGCAACTGCATTCTCAACTTCAAAGAAAGTATAAACGCCTTTTAAATCAATTTTACCGATGCTTTTACCGCTGATTTTGGCATTATTACAAATGAACCCTAACATATCACCCCGAGTAAAGTCGTCAACAGAACCCAGATTTATAAATAGACGGGTATAATCTCCTTTATTGCTTTCGCGTCCGAAGCGTTCGCCGCCACGTTCGCTACTGCGCTCTTCAAAAGCCGGAGCATTTAAGTCGGGAGCATTTTTATAATATTCCAAAAAGCTGTTAAACTCTAAAGAAGCGAAACGTACTATTACTTCTTCTTTAGTCAAATCTTTAAACTCTTCCATTATTCGCGGAATGTATTGTTCGATTTGATCTACGCTTACCTCCACATTGTGAACTT
>JAYULL010000002.1:0-5603 GCA_043763625.1 Sphingobacteriaceae bacterium
CTTTTGCCGGTTGCACTTATTATAAGGGTTCCGATAAAAAAATTCATCCAAGCAATTGCCGGTCCTGTTTCAATTGCCTTTGCAACCACAAGTTCAGAAGCAGCTTTACCTCGAGCAATGGAAAATATGGAAGCTTTGGGCGTTCCGCGAAAAATTGTTGCTTTTGTAATGCCTACCGGTTACAGTTTTAATTTAGACGGAACTACTCTATATCTTTCTTTAGCTTCGGTATTTGTGGCTCAAGCTGCCGGAATTGAGCTTTCACTCGGAAAACAATTGTTAATGGTTTTTACGCTGATGCTGACATCAAAAGGAGTTGCCGGAGTGCCCCGAGCGTCGTTAGTAATTCTATTAGGAACGGCCGCTTCTTTCGGTTTGCCGGTTTGGCCGATTTTTATCATTCTCGGGATTGACGAATTAATGGACATGGCCCGAACTTCTGTAAACGTTATCGGTAACTGTTTAGCTACAGTTGTTATTGCAAAATGGGAGGGAGAATTTGCAGAACCGGCGAGTTTGGAAGGATTGGGCGATTTATAAATAGAATAAGTATTCAATAAAACATTTATTATTGTCATTCTCCACATTATAAAATTACATGAGCGAAAAAGGAAAAAAAATATTTCTTGCAATCAGCATTATTGTGCCTTTTATGGCTTATTGCATTTATTATTATTCTATGATGATAAAAAATGCGCCTTACAAGTTTTCGGAGTTCGAGTCTTTAACCTTTAAGTACGGCTTAGGGGACAGCTTGGTGAATGTTTATAATTCGAAAGCCGGAACTTATACATATTTAAATACTCGCGATTCGTTGGTAACAAAGAGAGTTAAACTAAACAAAGACGATTTGTTGTATCTACATAGAAAAGCGGCTGACTTGGGATTCTGGAATTTTCCCCGGGAGATTTTACCGAATAAGAAAAACCCAAGGTCGCTTCATTATTATTTGGAGTTGAAATACCGGCGTAAGAGCAAACAAATGTTTTTTGATGCGAGCTACGATAAGAACCAAAAGCTTCAAGGAGCTGCTAAGATTTTGGTGGATGAAGTAAACCGCACCATTAACGACGCGGAAAGCAGAGGAAGGAAAGAATAGTTATTTTTTCTAAAGATAAGAACGATTTGGTCAAGATAAATTCCGGCTACACAAATATAAACCCGATTGCAGTGAAAAGCCCGAGGAACGAGGCTTGCAACGAAAAACGGGACTGCCGGAACAGATAAAACACACTTTAGGTTTTCAAAAAAATGTTTTCCGGTTACAAGTTATAGTCCTATATTTGCACCTCATTTAAAAAATAATTTCTAACAATGTACGCAATAGTAAGTATAGCCGGACAGCAATTTAAAGTTGCTAAAGACCAGCAAATCTTTGTACACAGACTGCAAGGAGATGAGGGCGCTAGTATTGAATTTGACAATGTTTTGTTAGCTGCTAACGGAAGCAAAATTAAAGTAGGTGCGGATGCACTGAAAGGTGCTAAGGTTTCGGCTAAGATCGTGTCTCATTTAAAAGGAGATAAAGTGATAGTTTTCAAGAAAAAACGTCGTAAAGGCTACAAAAAGAAAAACGGTCACCGTCAGCAGTTTACTAAGATAGAGATTACAGGTATTTCTATTTAAGTTGAAAGTTTAGAGTTAAAGTAGGAAATTTAATTAAGCTGATAGCTCATAGCTGTTAGCTCATAGCTAGATAAAAAATGGCACATAAAAAAGGAGCCGGTAGTTCCAAAAACGGTAGAGAATCGCACAGTAAACGTTTAGGTATTAAAATTTTCGGTGGGCAAGAAGCAATCGCCGGTAATATAATAGTTCGCCAAAGAGGCACTAAACACCATCCGGATAAAAACGTTGGTTTAGGTAGAGATCACACCTTGTTTGCATTGGTTGACGGTAAGGTTGTTTTCAAAAAGAAAGCAGATAATAAATCATATGTTTCTGTTCTTCCGGCTGAAGGCGTCACACAAGCTGCTAAAATAGCGGCACCCGTGGCCGTTAAAACTGCACCTGTTGCAATTGAAACTGCACCGGTTGTGGGAGCTGAACCTGCAAAAGATACTACAGCAGTTACAGAATAAAGAATAGAAGTTTTTAAAAAGACAAGAGGCTAAATCGAGATCGGTTTAGCCTTTTGCGTTGATACCTTTTGAGGTAATTTTACTGAACTGATGTTTATATACCTGGAGATAGCGTGCCGTTATTACCACCTATCTTGAGCTCTGAAGAGTTGCTGATAAGGAGCATGTGAATAGAAGTTGGATTATAGGTGATAATTGAAAGAGGTCGGAACCAAGTGTAATGGAATGATTGAAATTGAATAAGTTAAAACGGCATTTAATGGCAAAGGTTCTATAAAAGCTAACTTGATTATCCACCCACAATAATTATATATCTTTATGATATTTATGAAACATTTTACTTTTCTACTGTTTATTGCTCTTCAAGGTATCACCTTTTTTGCTGTTGCCCAACAATCTGTGCAGATTATAACAGTTGCGCCGGGTGTAAAAAAACTAACTTCAGGCAAGCCGGAGCAGTTTTCGCCTTACAGTTTTTGCAATGAAAAGCCTATGGTAGACGCGCTGAGTAAACTGCCTGAAGGCAAACTGCCGTTTAACCCAAACGATATAAAAATAAACTCTACTGAACGTGGGATTCTGGTAGAAATACCCTTGGATAATGAAGAACAGCTTTATGGATTCGGCTTACAAATTGGTTCCTTCAATCAAAAAGGGCTTCGTAAAAAACCAATAGTAAATGATAATCCTTCACACGATCTTGGATATACCCATGCACCGATGCCTTTTTATGTATCTAATAAAGGCTATGGCATTTTGGTCAATACGTCCCGTTACACAACTTTTTATTGTGGCACCACCGCCAAAAATACAGGGGCTGTAAATGTAACTAACGGGAAAAGCGGTAATTCTGTTGAAGAGCTGTACAAGAATGATGATCCGGCTTCCGGTTATGTTGCTGCAGATGTACCGGGCGCCCCGGGAGTTGAAGTCTATATATTTGAAGGCCCTGAATTAATTAACGTCCTGCAACGCTACAATTTATTTTCCGGAGGCGGAGCATTACCGGCTATGTGGGGCTTGGGAGTTAAATATCGTGTAAAAGCAGATTTTGACCAGCAACAGGTAGGTAAAATGGCTGATTATTTCAGAGCGAACAATATTCCTTGTGATGTATTGGGATTGGAACCTAAGTGGCAAACCTCTGCATATTCGTGTTCGTATGTTTGGAATAAAGATTTTTTTCCTTCTCACGACAGGTTCATAGACACCATGAAGACCAAGGGATTTCATATTAACTTGTGGGAACATGCGTTTGTAAATCCTAAATCCCCGCTTTATGTTCCCCTTAAAAATAAGTCGGGTAACTATTTGGTTTGGAATGGTCTGGTCCCCGATTTTGTCGATCCTTCAGCAACTAAGTTATTTTCCGATTATCATAAAGAGAATTTTGTTCTCAAAGGTATTTCAGGCTTTAAAATGGATGAGTGTGATAACTCAAACCTCGCTACGGGCAACGCTACTTGGAGCTTCCCTGAACATAGTCGCTTTCCCTCAGGAATTGATGGAGAACAAATGCACCAAGTATTTGGAATCGTGTACCAGAAGGCGATTTATAATATTTATAAGGAACTAAATACCAGAACTTTTCTTGATGTGAGAGCTTCCAACGCTTTTGCATCTTCTTATCCTGCATCCCTCTATAGTGATACCTATGATCACCCTGAATATATTCAAATGATCAGTAATTCGGGCTTTTCGGGTTTAATCTGGTCGCCTGAGGTAAGAGAATCAAAATCAATTGCCGATTTAATGCGCCGCAGTCAAACAGCGGTACTTTCCGGCCAAACACTTTACAATTCTTGGTATCTGCAAAATCCCCCCTGGCTTCAGATAAGCGTTGATAAAAACAATAGAAATGAGTTTATGGATAATGCTAAAGCAGTAGAGGCTGATGTACGTAAACTTCTTAATTTCAGGATGAGTTTAATTCCTTATCTCTACAGTGCATTTGCGGATTACCGATTAGAAGGCATTCCACCTTTCAGAGCTCTGGTAGTTGATTATCCAACTGATTCAAAAGTGTTCAATATAGATGACGAATATATGATCGGACAGGGAATTCTGGCTGCTCCGCTTACAGAAAAAAGCGACGAGCGAAAGGTCTACCTTCCGGCAGGCAACTGGTACGATTTTAACAGCGGTAAGAAATACCGGGGCGGACAGGAATATTTAATAAAGATAGGATATACCGACTTGCCGATATTCATAAAAGAGGGCACAATATTACCTTTAGCAAAGCCTGTTGAATACATAAGCCCACAAACACAGTTTGAACTTACATGCTATGTATATGGTGATAATGTAAAAACCTCTTCCCTTTTTGAGGATGACGGCATTACTTTCGATTTCGAAAAAGGAAAATACAATACGGTAAGTTTGAGCTACAACAAAGGGAAAGGTATTGTTAACAGAGCGGGTGGTTTTAAAGGTAGCAGATACTACGTTAAAAAATGGGAAGTTATTAAGTAAACTCCGGCACTTAATAATGATGTGCTTGTGTTAACGTGTTAGACTACCGTTACTCGCGAAAAATACCCATAAAGAAAATGTATGAGTATTTGCTCTAATTCACTCATCAAAACGTATTGGTAATAAAAGTACTATGAAAACCCCGTTTATATCTTGTCTCACATCAATTTTCCTGCTAATCTCTTGTGAGGAAACTGCCTTTATCCAATCATCTTCCCTAACCGGGAACTGGCAGTTGGTTGGTTCTTATTACGGCATTGGGGGGCCGCAAATCTACAAGGAGGCTGACAAGAAAACCAAGAGCTATATATCGTTTGGAAAAGACGGGGAGCTTCAGGACGGTAATTCCGGGTATACGAGCTATAGATTAAAAGACAGTGCAACAGTTACCTTCGTTAAAAAAGATGGGGCAAAGTTCGACTACTTCTAACAAATAACAGATAACAAACTTGGACTAAGTCCGCGTACTGCGATGTGTATTGAGGGCTGTAGCGATATCTAAAGAAAAGTTGAAGAATAGGGGTGGGTTTTGGAATACAATTAGTTTTTATCGTTATAATTTTGACTTCTTTAACAGCTCCGACCTGAGCAGCACTCTCTTGTTTTCTATTAGATGTTAAACACGTTTTCCTGTGGGAATTACCGGGCTCGAACCGGTGACCCCTACCTTGTCGAGGTAGTGCTCTAAACCAACTGAGCTAAATTCCCTGAAACTTGTTATCCCTTTGCGGGAAACGTTTCAAAGATACAAATCGTTGCTTATCTCGCTTCGAAATTTGCAATTAATAAGGTTGCGTCGGAGGATTTGTAATCCCGAATCGGATTTTTTAATCAGGCTACCAGTTTCGGACCCGTTAGCGATAGTAGCGGCATCCTTTTTTGCACCGGGAAAAGTAGGGGCTGCAAAAAAGATAAAGCGGATAGCCCGACCCGCCAAAAGCGGGAAACGGCCAAAATAAGAAAAGCCGTTTAGGAATTTAAAACTCCTTGTTAAGACCGACTAACCGGTGTTTTCATGAGTGGTCTCGCAGCCAAAAGTGCCAATAAAGA
>JAYULL010000003.1:0-22155 GCA_043763625.1 Sphingobacteriaceae bacterium
AAGTCACTTTTCCAACTTCAACCAAAACTGCTTTATCCGCCGGAGCCACAAATTGTCCGCCGTCTGCTCCATAAGCTTTATACCCGTTATACTCTTTAGGATTATGCGAGGCAGTTAGCATTACGCCACTTTTACAACCCAAGTGCCTGATTGCAAAAGAAAGTTCAGGCGTCGGTCTAAGCTCCTTAAAAAAGTAAACATAAATACCGTTAGCCGAAAATACTTCGGCAGTAATACGTGCAAAATATGCCGAATTATTACGGCTGTCGTGTGCTACTGCTACTTTGATTTGCTCTCCCGGATAAGTTTTGTTTAAAAAATTTGCCAAGCCTTGCGTGGCAGTTCCAATTGTGTATTTATTAATTCTGTTTGAGCCGGCACCCATTATTCCGCGTAAACCTCCTGTTCCGAATTCCAAGTCCCTATAGAACGAATCCGTAAGCTCGTTGTACGATTGTTTATCTAATAATTGTTGAATCTCGGTCTTAGTATCGGTGTCGTAGTTTCCTTTAAGCCAAGTATTTATTTTTTCGGATACAGAGTTTTCGAGTTCTTGCATAATTAAACGTGTTTGAAAATTTTTGGAAGATAAACGGTAAAAGAACTATTGTCGCTTGATAGTTTAATCTTAAAGAAGTTAAAACGGAAACACCCCTTAACCCTAAAATTATTTTACATAACGCCCAAAATTACGCCGCTTTTATCTAATTTTGCGGCCGCTTGTTTAAGGAATTAATCAATTTAAACGAAAGTACATATTAAGCTCCAAATAATAAAACACCGCAGCTTTAAACACGATAATAGGTAGAATTTAGAAAAAATTTAGATTCGAATAAAACAATATAGAGCATTAATACATGAAGATTTTAAAATTTGGAGGTACATCTGTCGGAAGCCCCGAGCGGATAAAAAAATTACTGGATATCGTTCGCCCCAAAGAAAAACAAATAGTTGTATTGTCTGCTGTTTCGGGCACAACCAACAGCTTGGTTGAAATTTCGCAAGCTTACCTGAACGGTGATAAGCGAAAGGCTGCCGAGCTTATAAAGAGTCTTCAAAACAAGTATCAAATTTTTGTAAAGGAGCTGTTCTCAACCGAAGATGGCTTATTAAAGGGAAACGAACTTATAGATTATCATTTCAGTTTAATCAGCTCCTTTTCAAACGAGTTGTTTACCCCGATTGAAGAAAAAGTAATACTGGCTCAGGGCGAACTAATATCTACAACACTGTCTCATTTCTATTTAAATGAGATCGGAGTACCCTCCGTATTGCTGCCCGCTTTGGAGTTCATGAAAATAGATGAAGATAATGAACCGGTAATTGAATATATAGGCGAACATCTTCAGAGATTGCTGGATAGATATCCTGCTACAACTTTATTTATTACTCAAGGATATATCTGCCGGAACAGTTTTGGTGAGATAGACAATCTACGTCGCGGCGGAAGCGATTATACCGCTTCTTTGATAGGAGCAGCAATAAAAGCCGAAGAAGTTCAAATTTGGACCGACATTGACGGTATGCACAACAATGACCCGCGAATTGTAAAAGGAACAAAACCGGTATCCTTATTATCGTTTGAAGAAGCTGCCGAGCTGGCTTATTTCGGGGCAAAGATTCTTCATCCTCAAAGCGTTTTTCCGGCACAGAAATATAAAATCCCCGTAAGGCTATTAAATACCATGGAGCCGTCAGCAGCCGGAACGCTAATCGCAAACGACAGCGAAAAAGGGAAAATAAAATCAATTGCAGCGAAAGACGGAATTACAGCCATAAAAATTCAATCGAGCCGTATGTTATTGGCTTACGGGTTTTTAAGGAGAGTGTTTGAAGTTTTTGAACGTTACAAAACTCCAATCGATATGATTACCACTTCGGAGGTTGCAGTTTCGGTAACTATAGATGAGACCGCAAACATCGATGATATTATAAAAGAGCTTAAAGATTTCGGAACGGTGGAAGTAGACTCGGATATGACGATAATTTGTATCGTTGGAGATTTTGCCGTTGATAAACACGGTTATTCTTCCCGAGTTTTTGAAGCACTTAAGCATTTGCCTATTCGCATGATATCCTACGGGGGAAGTAATTATAATATTTCACTTTTAGTAAAAGGTTCCGATAAAACAGAGGCTTTAAGAAGTCTTCACAATCGTTTGTTTTAAATTCTGCCCGCTAAATCACCATCAAATAAAATCTAAACCAAATGTTCGACAAGGAAACAGTTCAAAAATTTTCGAACTATGAAACTCCTTTTTATTACTACGACCTCTCTCTCTTAGCAAAAACGGTTCAAGCTTGTAAGGCTGCTGCAAATAAGTATGGGTTCCATGTCCATTATGCCATGAAGGCAAATTTTAACTCCCGGGTCTTAGAATCCATTTGCAACGCCGGTTTAGGAGCGGATTGTGTAAGCGGAAACGAGGTTAAAAAAGCTGTGGAAATAGGGTTTAAACCGGAGCAAGTGGTTTTTGCCGGAGTTGGTAAGTCTGACAGAGAGATAAACGAAGCCCTGGATTTAGATATTTTTTCCTTTAATGTTGAATCACTTCAGGAATTATCAATCTTAAATGATTTAGCCGGCGAGAAAAGTAAAACGGCACGTGTTGCCCTTCGCATCAATCCTAATGTGGATGCTTATACGCACCATAACATTACTACCGGTTTAGAAGAAAATAAATTCGGTATAAATCAATGGGAACTAACAGATTGTATTCATTTGATTCAACAATTAAAAAATATCGAATTAATAGGAATTCATTTTCATGTAGGTTCTCAAATTGTTAATCTCGGTGTGTTTAAAAGCTTGTGCGTAAAGGTAAATGAAATCAGCAGATGGTTTGAGGAGCACGGAGTGGCGTTAAAAGTTTTAAATGTAGGAGGGGGATTGGGAGTGGACTATCATAAACCGGACGAGAACTTGATTAACGACTTTGATGCATATTTCGAGATATTCGATCAATTTTTGGAGAGAAAGCCGAATCAAGAGGTCCATTTTGAATTAGGAAGAGTCTTAGTAGCGCATTGCGGCAGTTTAATCAGTAGAGTACTTTACGTTAAGAACGGGAAGAAGAAAAATTTTTTGGTCTTGGATGCCGGGATGACTGAGTTAATGCGCCCTGCACTGTATCAAGCGTACCATAAAATAGAGAATATAAGCAAGTTGTTCGGCGGAAATGAAGAAACGAAATACGATGTTGTCGGTCCGGTTTGCGAATCGACGGATTGCTTCCAAAAAGAAGTTGAGATGCCGGTTTCAGAACGAAATAATTTGGTAGCAATACGAACCGCCGGAGCATACGGCGAAGTTATGGCTTCAGGATATAATTTAAGAGGGAAAGTTAAATCGGTTTACTCCGATTCGATTTCTTAAAACTAATTTGGATAAAAAGCATTGTACAAGGATGAGCGATTTTAAAGAGCCTAAACGTGTGGTTTATATTTGCATAGGCAGCAAGTGCTCTAAAAGAGGAGGGAAGGACTTCTATAAATCCGCCAAATCAATGCTGAAATACTCGGGTTTAAAAAATGAAATTGAGCTTGTGAAAGTGGACTGTTTTGACAGGTGCAAGTTTGCGCCCGTACTTTCAATACAACCCGGCAATCTTTGGTTCAACGAATACCATGAAAAAGAAATGCTCCGAAAACTTCAAGAGCTATCGGAGCATTTCTAAAATCATTAGTTTCAATTATTCTGCCGAATAATTAATTTTATCAAGGTGCTTGTCAATCTCCCACAGCCCCATTCCCTGTTCGCCGATAACATCAAACAGCTCGATTGCGCGACGGGCTTTAAACTCTTCTTCGCGTTGCTCTTTCAAGAACCAATTTAAGAACTCAAGAGTTACATAATCTTGTTCTTTGTGGCAGCGTGCCGCAATAAATTTAAAAGACTGAGTTATTGCAATTTCTTGCTCCAAGGCTTCTTCAAAAACTTCCCGAAAACTTGCGTATTCTAATTTGATATTAGTTACTTCAGGAGAAATTGCGGCAGAGCCTGAATCAGAGACGTATTTAAAAACCTTTAACTGATGCGTTCTTTCCTCGTCGCTTTGCTTAAAGAAGTATTCCGCTCCGCCTTGAAATCCATTTCGGTCGCACCAAGAAGCCATTGCTAAGTATAAAGACGATGAATGTGCTTCTTTTTTTATTTGTTGATTTAAAAGTGCTTCAATCTCGGTTGAAAGCAAACTTTTAACTCTTGCTAAATCTTTCATAAAAAAATAATTTCTACTAAGTTAACACCTCAAGGGTAAAAAGGTTAACAAGAGTTCGTTAAAAATGCAATATGAATTTATTCTAAATAAAAACAATGAATTAGACAGCGGTGCGTTGGAGGCAATCTTTTAAGATATTATTAAGATCAAACATTACAAAAGCACCTTGTAATAACTCTTTAAGCTTAATAATTTGTAGAACAGAAAGGATATAAACATTATCGCAGCCATGAAGCGTAACAATTTCGAGGGAGGCAGATTCGGTATCAAGCAGCATTGCATCAACATCTATCGCTTCGATAATTTTCTTTAGGCGTAGGGACTGAGCGTAGTTAAACTTGCAAATGGAACCGGCAAAATCGATAAGCACGCAACGTTCTGAATCGGATTGGTAAATAATACCCGCTTCCGTTTTAAAAACTTCGTGTAAGTTTGTTGCTAACTCCTTAACTATATTCATTTGTCGCATTCAAAAATATAGCTTATTTAGAAGTAATCCAAATAAAAGAAGTAGATTTTTTAAAATTTAATATGCGGTGCCGGAATTAAACTTTTCGATTAAAACGCAAATTTATTAACTTATGTATTGTAATTAAGATGGATAAAACATTAGCCTCAGACGAATTAAAAATTGAACTGCGAAATCTCAGCGAGGAAGATTATTTCGGATTAAAAACTTCAATGATTGAAGCTTACCCGGAGTGGGTGGGTGCTTCTTTCTGGAACGAAGATCAAATAAGCCGCTTGATTGAAATATTCCCGGAAGGACAAATTTGTGTTTCGGTTAACGGGGTTATTGCCGGTTGCGCCCTATCGCTTATGGTTGATTACAGCAAATACGGCGATAACCATACTTATAAACGCATTACGGGTGATGATACTTTTAATACTCACGACCCTGAAGGTGATGTTTTATACGGAATAGATTTTTTCGTGCATCCGGATTTTAGAGGAATGCGGATCGGAAGAAGATTATATGATGCTCGGAAAGAACTTTGTGAAAACAACAATTTAAGAGCAATTATTGCAGGAGGGCGAATCCCCAATTATAAGAATTATGCCGGCAAGTTGACGCCTCTCGAATATTTGAATAAGGTAAAGCTCAAAGAAATTCACGATCCCACGCTTTCGTTTCAGTTGGCTAACGATTTTCACGTTCGCAAAATTTTAAGAGGTTACATGCCGGGAGATACCGAATCTTTGGAACACGCCATGCTTTTAGAGTGGAACAACGTGTATTACGAGGAAGAGGAAAAATCAATTAACTCGAAAAAAACGGTAATACGGCTTGGTTTAGTGCAATGGCAAATGCGGACATTTCCTGATTTAGATTCCATTACAGAACAAATCGAATTTTTTGTTGATGTAGTAAGTGACTATCAAAGTGATTTTGTATTGTTTCCGGAATTATTCAACGCGCCGTTAATGGCTAAATACAATCATTTGTCAGGTGCTGATGCGATGAGGGAAATTGCCGCTTATACGGTTCCTCTAAGAAATAAATTTATAGAATTGGCCATATCCTATAATATAAATATCATTACCGGCAGTATGCCCTATTTGGATGAAGGCGCTTTACAAAATGTAGGTTATTTATGCCGGCGAGACGGTAGTTACGAAATATATAAAAAGCTTCATATAACACCTTCGGAGAGAAATGCGTGGGGAATGGTGGGCGGTGATTCTTTAAAAGTTTTTGACACTGATTGCGGTAAAATCGGGATCTTAATCTGCTATGATGTAGAGTTCCCGGAATTGTCAAGAATTTTAGCTGACCAAGGAATGCAAATTTTGTTTGTTCCGTTTTTAACGGATACTCAAAACGGTTATACACGGGTTCGAAATTGCGCTCAAGCCAGAGCTATCGAAAACGAATGTTATGTAGCAATTGCCGGAAGTGTGGGTAATCTTCCCAAAGTTCATAATATGGATATCCAGTTTGCACAATCTGCTGTTTTTACGCCCTCAGATTTTTCTTTCCCTACAAACGGAATTAAAGCCGAGGCTACGCCAAATACAGAAACAACATTGATTGCAGACGTTGAAATTGATTTGCTTACCGAGCTTCACAATTTTGGTTCGGTTAGAAATTTATTAGAGCGCCGTCACGATATTTATAAGATCATTACCAAAAGCAAGAAGCAGAATAAGGAGGCGGAATAGGAATTTTTAAGTCTTAATTACAGCTATAAAAAACTTGCAGACTTGCGTTTTAAAATAAGCAAGTATTTTTTGGAATAGGTAAGTATTTTTTTGGATCAGGCACGTATTTTATTTTATTTTTATATTGTTAGCCGAATATATCAGCAATGGATCCGACAAAAGAAAACGCCGTTAACAACTACTCCGGAATAAACAATACTCTTAAAAATGAAAACTATTATTTAAGAAAAGAAATTCAGTTGCTAAGGTTCGCAGACGATCCGAATATCGGTCAGGAAGCATTTTTGGAAGATTCGGTTAAAAATTCTTAAAGTATTTGTCCTATAATTAATATTATGTTAAGTAGGATTTCTTTTGCATCGCCTCCTCCTATGCCTTCTTCTGCAACTTATGTTGAATATGCAGGTTAATAATAAACATCATCCCGATCGTGATAACCATCGCTACGATAACTACATAGCCTAAGGTATCGTAATGTAGAAGTTTTTTATCCGGCGCTTGTACGACAATTAACCCGGCAATAATTGATGCAATACCGCCTGACAATTGCTGAACCGAAGAATTAATTCCCATAAATGCTCCTCGATCTTGTGGTTCGGGTACGGCCGACATTAAAGCCGACGCCGTAATCATCCTAGAAGAAATTCCTATAAAAAGAAGAACGCTGACAACTATGACGACCCAAACCGGTGTAACCCCTAATTGCGTATATATTGCAATTATAGTCATACTCCAGGCCGAACCTATCCAAAACACTTTAAACTTACCGATTTTATCAGCGAGCAATCCGGTGAGAGGCCCAAAACCTCCGGCACAAAGGCCGGTAAAAAAATAAACCATCTGCAATTCCCGATTCGTGATTTTTAAATTATGCAAGCTGAACGTACTCCCAAACGGCATTAGCATAAAGCCTCCGGTGGCAAGTAAGGCTGTGGCTGCAAAACCTTTTATATAATTACGTCTGGTAAGTGTATGAAGTAAATGAGCAAAAGCTTTTCTCTCGGTTTTATTTTCAAGATGCGCTATAATCGGTTTCATAAATATCATAATTAGCACTCCTACTACAAAACTGACGGTAACTATTGTAAGAAAAGGCGAATGCCAGCCGTACTCGCTTGCCAAGTAAAGTCCTACCGGAATGCCGATAACTTGACTCAATGCAAAAGCGGATTGTACAAATCCCATTACCCTTCCCCTTTTCTCAAGAGCAAATAAATCAGTTATAATTGCGAAGGAGACCGATGAAATAACGCCTCCGAAAATACCGGTGATAATACGAGCAAAAAGCAGAAAATAATAATTGGGAGCAATACCGCACAATAACGTTCCGATTAAAAACCCTGCATAGAAGAAAAGCAAAAATTTTTTTCGATCATATTTATCAGCAAACCCTGCAGATAAAATACCGGAAATGCCGGCGCTGAACGCATAAGAAGCGACTAACAGTCCGAATTGCTTGGTGTTGATATGAAGTTCTCTCAGAAGTTGCTCTCCCAGTGGTGAGAGAACCATAAAATCCAAAACCACCGTGAATTGAACAAATGCAAGGATAAAGATTATTAGTTTTTGATATCGGGTAAATCCTTCTTTTTTTTCTATTGTATTTTCCATGAATAAATTAATCAGGCAATTCAATGCAGTTAAAGCCGGCTTCAAGTACTAAACTTTCTATTTTTTTTGCCGGTAAGGTTCTTGTCTCTATTCGTAAAACTTTGTCTTCGTCGTCCATATCCACGCTCCATTTTAAAACCTCCCGCTGCTGTTCAAAAACAGGTTTCAATATCTTTAAATCTTCTTCTTGCCTGACGTTTGTTTTAAATACTAATACTTTTTTAGAGTTTATCATAGTAGAGTTTAAGGTGTGAGCCCTTTAATTACTAATTCAAGCGCCTGCATCATCATATCTTCTGATAAGCTGAAAGAGTTGTTGCTTCCTCTGAAGCTTTTACCTTGAATATGAAATTTAACAAGCTGATAAAGCGGTGCAAATGCTATCGACCAATATACCTCAACCGGCACCCTCACCAACTCTTTTCGTTCTATAGCATTATGAACAAACTTTTTCATTGCATTCATGAAGCCGCTATCCATGTTTTCGAAAATCTTCTCGTAAAGAGGTGTATGTTTCAACTGTTCCCAAAATTCCATGGAGAGCTGATTCTCCATACAATACTTCGCTCGATTCATCCACTGTATCCTTAAGCCGTCAGCAAAATGCATCTCGGGATTAAAGTTAATTAAGGTAGCATCACTCATTTTCTTATTTTCTTCGAGAGCAATTTGCAGCAGAAGATCCTCCCTGTCTTTAAAATAAATATAAATCGTGGCCGGTGAAACGCCTGCAAGTTTTGCTAAACGTTGCATACTTAAGCCATCGATACCCTGCTTAACTACCATCTCCAATGCACTTTTTTTAATCGACAGCTCTTTATATTCATCTCTTATTCTCATCTGAACAAATATAAATGAACATTCATTCTTTTAAAAATTATTTTGAAATTTCTTCCGGTAAGGTCTGTCAAACTATTTGCTACTTAATCGGTTTTTTAGTTATCTATTAATAAGGGTTATGGAAGAGTATCATGAAAACTATGTAAAGCAGTTAAGTCACCTTCTTTCTATTTGTAACGATGGTAAGGAAGGTTATAAAAAAGCTGCGGAAGAAGTTCATTCAGCTCAATTGAAAGAAATTTTTTTAAGAAACTCTGCCGACAGAGAACGAATGGCGGAAGAACTTAAAATAAAGATCCGACAGTTTGGTGGTCATGCCAATGACGAGAAAGGTGACAATGTCGGAAAACTTCATCGTACCTATATGGCTTTTAAAACGGCACTGGCGAGCAGGCAAAAAGATGACCAGGCAGTTTTACAGTCGGTTCGTGGAGGAGAAGAAGCGGCATTAGAGGCTTATGACGATGTATTACAGGGAGAAATCTTGAATACGAGTCTAAAGCCATTTTTAACAGGACAGCGTACTCAGGTATCTCAAAACTTCTACGAAATAGACAAGATTTATTTCAGCGAGTTCAAAACAAGTCCTGATTTAAATTTATAAGCATGAGGTCTATTTGGAAAGGTTCTATCGGATTCGGGTTGGTAAATATCCCCATAAAATTATACTCGGCTGTGCAGGACAGTTCTTTGGGATTAGATATGCTCGACAGCAGGGACCTGTCGAGGATAAAATATCAGCGTATCAACGAGAAAACCCGGAAAGAAGTCCCCTACGATAAGATAGTGAAGGGTTATCCGATTAACGAATCGTATGTTATTTTGGAAGACAAAGATTACGAAGACGCAAGCCCGGAAAAAAGTAAAATGATTGAGATCGAGAATTTCGTTAACATAAGCGAAGTTAATCCGATGTACTACGAATCCTCTTACTATTCGGAACCGGAAACTCAGGGAAGAAAGGCTTATGCACTATTAATTAAAGCTTTACAGCAATCGAAGAAAGCAGGACTTGCACGTTTTGTCCTTCGCACAACCGAAAACCTTTCTATTATTCATCCGGTAAATAATGTTATTGTGGTAACCAAAATTCGTTTCGCAGAAGAGATTCGATCTAGTGAAGAAATCCTCTCTCCAACCGATGTTCAAATAGGAAAAAAGGAAATTGATGTGGGTTTGGCTTTGATTAATCAGTACACTTCAAAATTTGAAATTGATAAATACAAAGATGAATATCACCATCAATTGTTAAAGATTATCGAGGCTAAAGCGAAAGGAAAACGGCCGACGATTAAAAAACTTAAACCGGCAAAAGCCACCGGAGATGATCTTTACGAACAACTTATGCAAAGCTTAAATACGGTTAAAAAGGGAGCCTAGGAAGGCAAAAGGTCAAAGCTGAAAGGATAAAGATTAACAATTAACGTGAGCTCCTGCTCAAAGGCTCATAGCTCACCGCTCAATCAATGGGTCTTCAACAATACATAGAAAAACGAGATTTCAATAAAACAAGCGAGCCTAAGTCAGGTAAGAAAACGGCAAAAGAACTGCGATTCGTAGTTCAGAGACACCATGCCTCTCACCTGCATTACGATTTTCGCTTAGAGATGGATGGCGTTTTAAAAAGTTGGGCAGTGCCGAAAGGTCCTTCGTTAAACCCCAAAGATAAAAGGCTGGCTATGATGGTTGAAGATCATCCCTACGATTACCGGACCTTTGAAGGAGAAATTCCGGCCGGTAACTACGGAGGAGGCGTAGTTACTATTTTTGATGAAGGGACTTACGAATCGCTTGAAGTATCCGGACATGAAAAGGCACTGCTGAAAGGCCTGTATTCCGGCAACTTAAAATTTCGCTTACACGGAAAAATTTTAAAAGGTGAATTTGCTTTGGTCAGACTCAAGAATGCTGAAGGTAATTCGTGGCTTTTAATTAAACATCGTGATGAATTCGCTTTGGATAAGCTATTTGATTCAGAAGCACTTATACCTGAAAGAGTAAAGAAAAAAGGGATAGCGTTTAAGAATCAAGCAAAGGCAAAACCGGCGATAGTTTTTGAACTTGAACCGGCTACCGAAGAAGCGTCTAAAACCATTAGCGAAATAACGTTTGAACCGATGCTTGCAAAGCTTGCGGCAGAAGTTTTTGACGATGAGAATTGGATCTACGAGAAGAAGTTAGACGGTTATCGAGCAATTGCTTATACCGGGAAAGAGGTAAAACTAATCTCCAGAAACGGAATTAACTTCGAACATAAGTATGCTGCCGTAAGCAAGGCGCTTGCTAAGTTGAAAGTTGTAGCTGTGATTGACGGTGAGTTGGTAGTTGAAGATAAAACCGGCAGAAGTTACTTTCACGATATTCAGAATTATAATCCAAAAAACAAAGAGCGAACCCTACGCTATTATGCTTTTGATCTGCTTGCGCTTAACGGGCACGATCTCCGCGAAATGGAACTGGTTAAGCGTAAAGAACTTTTAAAGAACTTAATTAAAACTCTTGACAACAATTCTATAATTTATAATGAACATGTTGTATTGGAAGGAAGCAAGCTTTTTAATGAGGCTGAAGAAAACGGATGGGAAGGAATTATCGCCAAAAAAGCAGACAGTTTATATGAATCCGGTAAACGAACCGGTAACTGGTTAAAGTTTAAAATTCAAGCATCGCAAGAAGCAATTATCGTCGGCTTTTCGAAACCCGAAGGAAGTCGAAAATATTTTGGGGCACTAGTATTGGGAATGTATGATGTCGGCAAATTAGTGTATATCGGCAATTGCGGAACCGGTTTTAACGAAAAAACTTTGAAAGACGTTTATGAAAAATTGTTGGCGATTAAAATAGACAGTAAGCCGGTAAATGAAAAAGCTCACCGCGAAAAAGACGTTACTTGGGTTGAGCCTCAATTAGTTTGCGAAGTCACTTATACAGAATGGACTGCTGATAAACACTTACGCCATCCTGTTTTTAAAGGTTTACGAATTGATAAAGAAGTGCAAGAAGTGAAACAAGAAGTAAGTATTGAGGAAAAGGCTGAGACTAAGGTTAAGGTTAAGGCAAAGGTTAAGAAGGAGAACAAGGTCAAGGTTGACAAGGTCGAGGTTGAGAAGGTTGAGGTTGAAAAGGTTGAGGTTGAAAAGAATTCCGGCAAACCCGGCGATGAAAAAAAAATGCCGAATGACTTGGAAGAAAAGTTCGGCAAGATAACTTTGAAGCTTACTAACCTAAACAAGCTTTACTGGAAGAAAGAAGGAATTACAAAAGGCCGGTTGATTGAATACTACCGGGAAGTTTCGGACTACATTCTCCCCTATCTTAAAAACCGCGCTTTATCTTTGAATCGGCACCCAAACGGAATTGATGCTCCAAATTTTTTTCAGAAAGATTTAGACACCGAGCAGATACCGGACCGGATAAATTATGCTCCCTTATTTTCAGAAAGCAATAATAAATACATTAATTATTTGATTTGCAATGATTTACCTACTCTTCTTTGGATGGTTAATTTAGGTTGCATTGAAATTAATCCTTGGCTAAGTACTTATAAAAAACCTGAGAATCCGGTTTTTGCAGTTATGGATTTAGATCCTCAAGATGTAGATTTTAAAGAGGTTGTGAGAGTGGCTTTAACCGTAAAGGAAATTTTGACAGAAATGGGTATTACTCCTTATATCAAAACTTCCGGTTCTAGAGGACTACATATTTTCATTCATCTCGGAGGGAAATATGATTACGATTTATCGAAAAACTTCATTCAATATTTGGGTCACTTAGTCTTAACCCGGCATCCCGAGACAACGAGTTTGGAGAGAAGTCCGGCAAAAAGAAAGAACAAGATTTACCTTGATTTTTTGCAAAATCGACGCGGACAAACCATTGCCGCTCCCTATTCTGCCCGGCCAAAGCCCGGGGCCACCGTTTCTACTCCTTTAACTTGGGATGAAGTAAATGAGGACTTAAATATCAAGCAATTTACTATCTTCAACACTGCCGAGCGAATCCGGCAAACCGGCGACTTGTGGAAAGACATCACCGACACAAAAAATGATTTGAAATCCGCTTTAAAAAAATTAAAACCGGGAGATTAAGAGGTGCGGCCTGTTTCTACAATAAATGCGGATTTTTATACCCGTTTTCCGTTCAAGCATTTTTGTTTATGCCGTTTCTGAGTTCATCAGGGCACCCATACTCCCGGCATAATCTTCGCAAAGTTCTCTACGAATAAGAGCAAAAAAAGCTATGAGAAAAGAGATTAAACCCAAGTATGAATTGAAAATTGATACTAAAAATAGTTACACAAAGTATTTTCAGCTCATCGAGATTTACAGAGACTCGGTTCTTTTAGATTTTATTCGTTACGATGTGAAAACTAAACAGTACGCCTTAGTTGAAAACAGGCGCATTTGGCAAGAAGACTTGAAATGTATCATATCTCAAATCGAGGAACAGTTCTGTTTTAGCCGAGAGATCGCTTAAATGGTTTTTTCTTCTTTTAAAAATTCCTTTTTAATTCCTTCGATAATATCTGTCTGATACATAGTCGAGTCGTTTCTTGAATAGCATTGCAAAGCAGCAAAATGAATTGCATTTAAAATAGATGCTCCACTTAACTCGTATTTGTCAGCTAATTGTTCCAAATCTATCGCTTTATCAATCTTCAAAGCTTCCGGCAAAGATTTCTCCCACAGTAAATATCGCTCGTGGGCGTTTGGCATAGGAAAATGAACCACAGAATGAAAACGCCTGATAAATGCGTCGTCCAGATTATTTTTAAAATTTGATGCTAAAATCAGCAAGCCATTATAATCTTCAACTCGTTGCAATAAATAACTTACTTCTTGATTTGCATATTTATCGTGAGCGCTTTGAACATTGGTTCGCTTACCGAATAATGCATCGGCTTCGTCAAAAAATAAAATCCAGTTTTTATTTTCCGCCTTTTTAAAAACCGACTCTAAGTTCTTTTCGGTTTCGCCGATAAATTTGCTCACGATCTGCGAAAGATCGATACGATAAACATCTTTATTAAACTGCTTGCCTAATAAACCGGCAGTAAGCGTTTTCCCCGTGCCCGAAGGGCCGTAAAAAAGCACACGGTATCCGGGTTTAACTTTTCGCCGCAGGTTTTCGTCCTCCATTACCTTTGGATGATGTTCGAGCCAATTACTGATGTCTTTAACTTGGCTTAACGTTCGCGGATGGAGAACAACGTCATCCCAAATCATGCTTGTTGTGATTTGCTTTGCAGGAAAGTCAATTCCGAAGCGGGGAGTCCAATCTTTTCCAAATATTATTTTTTCGAGCCATTCTTGCGATATAACTATTCGGCCGCTCATTACCGGTTCCCCTTCTTTTACAGGTTCCAAGTATAAAACTCCCAGCTTATGGAACAGGTGTTCTTCACCGAAAGCCATTTGAACTCTCAATCTCTTTTGAATGTCGTTTCCGGCTAAAATAAATTGAGCTGTTTCTCCGGTGGGGAGCATGCCGCGATGATTGGAAGCTTTTACTCCACCGAATTCCGGGAAATCACCTCCGTTGGGTAATTCCTCGAAAATTATGGATTCGAAGAAATTTGGTTGCAAATGCGGTACCAAAGCAAGTAAAAGAATGACAATGTCTTCATTTCGTAATTCGGGCATTCGAGTAAGAAGAAAGTCCTTAAACTCGGAATCGGCAACTACTTCTTCAAGCCAATCGTACGATAAAATATCTTTTTTGGCACCAAAAGCTTTTATTCGTTTAACTATAATTTGTTTTAGCCCGGATAAAGTTGATTCTAAATCGTGAACAGGTTTTATGGTATTATGAACAGTTTGAAGCATTACATCGAAGTGTTAAGGTATAGAGGTCACCGGGTATCCAAAGGGTAATCCCCGAAATAATTTTACTTTCCTTTCGGCGGCTCAGGTTCTTTACAATTTAAATCAACATTAACAAAAAACGGATCGAGGGCCTTGCTTTTGGCTTTGGCCGCTGCCTTTCGAGCAAAGCTGTCGGTGTCTGTTAATTTTTGAACGTATGCTTGAATCCCGTCTTTGCAGCCGGTATAATTAATAGGGATGGCTTTAGTGCCGTTATAACTTTCGTAAGCCTCCACGTGTTTTTGCTCGTGGGGAACAATTTTATTGTCAATTGCGTCTTTAACACGTTGGTGTTGGCACGGAGTAAGACCTTCGGGAACATCGGGAATAGAAACACTTGTGGTAACCTGATAGGTCACTTCCAATGTTCCCGTTACGGTAACACAGTCAGACGGGGTGCAACCGCTGCATTTTTTTGCCGGAATAGCTTTTAAATCTTTAGTCTGACCCACGCCCCCGTCAAAATCCGCTTTTGTTTCGCCGGTAAACCGAACAGAATTTGCAAAAACGGTATCGCTATCCGCCTGACCAAAGACCGTAAAGCTCGGGAGCGAAATCGGTTCTGAAGAGACTTGCTCGTTTTCTTCTGCTTCCTGCTCTTTTTGCGGAGATTCGTCGATTAGTTCATTTGTAGTTTCCGTTTCGCCTCCACCCTCTTCTTCGGGAGTACGCTGAATTTTTCGTTGAATGCCTTGTTGTTGAATAACATGCGTCAATTCATGCGCAAGCAAGCGTTTGCCTTCCTCCGTTTCCGGCTGATATTTCCCTTTGGCAAATACAATATTATTACCATACGTATATGCTTGCGCATTCAGTTGTTTAGCAGATCGCTCGGCTTTTTCCCCGGTATGAATCTTCACATCGCCGAAATCATGCCCTAAACGGTTTGAAAAAAATTGATTCGTAATTCCTGATAAAGCTGAACCGCCGCTGCTTAAGTTACTTATATAAGAACTGCCGGAACCCGCTACCGAAGCATTTCCGGAACTCGGCGCTTCTTTAGCTTGAACTTTTTTATCATCTTCTTTCTTTTTCTTCACGTCCGGCTTTTTTTCCTCCTCGTCGCATTTATCGCATTTGCGTTGAACGGCTGCAGCCGGCTGAAAAAAAGATTCGCGGCCGCTATCAGCAAAAAAACTCTGTTCTTGGTTACTTTCTTTTTTAAAGAAACTCCCGTCGCGAGGTTGGCTTTTGCGACGGCGAAACAATCTGGCAGGTGTTTTCATTGGGTGAGATTTTAAGCCTCTTATAAAGATATTATTAAATATATGTTGTTGTTATGCGTTATAATTAAAAAATTAAAAATTATACTCGCCACTGCTTATAATGTAATGTTGTTGGTCAATTTCATTCTCTAAACTGTGATTTCTAACGGACATATTTTCTACTTCCATATCAGTTTGAGGGTTCTTAACAATTATATCATACTTAACTGTGGTGGGAACATATTGCTCGTTGTGAACAATGCCGGTTAAGATTGTTTTATCTGCTACTGTCAGCTGCGTCGGTGAACCCGGGGTTGAGGTTGTACCCGTCGGAACTCCATTTATTTGCGCAATTAGATTAGAATTAAGCCCCCTGCCGTAGGTAGGAATAACAGAGTAAATAAACAAGAACCCGGTATTCAGACTGTTTTTATCATTACTTGTTCCTGTTTTAACTCCCAATTTATTTTTGATGAATTTCTCTGCATCTCTTTCAAACTCCCCGTTGGAAGTGTTGGTAAGCGGTGTAAGATTATTGAAATTATTACCCGGCCCGCCCAATAAATTATTCAGTAGGTGGCCTTGTACATATATTGTTTTTCCGCCCGGGCTTGATCCTTTACGTTGTTTCAACGCATTCCAACTTGCATGGCCTGCAGCGGTACCGGTAATAGATCCGCCTGAAGGGGGGGTATTAATAATTTGAACTCGCATCCCTCTTCCCCACCCGCTCGGTGAAGGCCCTATTTGTCCGTCATACTCCGGATTTGTAGTGACAGGCGGTTGCTTTTCAGAATCTATATTGGCCATTAGCTCTGCTAAGTGTCCGCTTATTTCTCCGCCTAAAGTTTCTATTGACGATTTTTTGCCTTCTTTTACTGCATCAGTAGCAGTAGCCGCTGCCGGAGAACTCATCCAAGCGATCGATAAATCCATTGCGTATAACAACAATTGCACTTCACTTTTCTTCGCTGTTAATTCGGCGTTTCCGCTTACATCTAAGGAAGTTAAAAATCCTCTTACGGTAGTGGGGTTCCAACTGGCAACCATCAATTCTTTTTTGCCGCCCTTTTCTTCAGTATATAAAGTGTGATCATGCCCGTCGACAGCTTTAAATTCCTTTCTTAATCCCAGCCACCCCAATACTGATCCAACCGCTTTTTTTCCCATTTCAACCAGTTTTTCAACCACGGTCACTATCTTATCGATCACCCATGTTAAACCTGCATCAACTTTTTCTCGGACCAGTTCCAAAGCATCTTTTAAACGTTCGCTTAAATTGAGCCCGACCTGATTAGCCAAGAATCCGATCACAATCGGCATACCTCGTGCTAGCGAGCCTTCTAAAAAATCTGCTGCTTTTTTGGTTTGCCCTTGAGCAATTTCAATAGTGCCTTCTACAAATGAGTTTACAATCTCAAGCATTTCTCTTAAGTATCGGATGAAAGATTGAACGGCCTTATACATCGCTATAGCACTGTTTATTACAGCCATAATTCCGGTAGGATCAAGCATACTCAATAGTTTTGTTGTTACTTTATTCACAATCTGATCCATCACAAAACTCTTAACTGCATCTAATACCATATCCCAAACATTGGTCAACTTCTCTTTAATTTTATCTGCTATAACAGCCATAAAGCCGCGTTCCTGAACATCCTTGATAAATTCATACGCTTCGCCTACCGCTCCTGCAATCTGCTGAGCACGATTAATCATAGCTTTTATTCGGTCTACTTTCGGCTTGCCCATACGTTCTTCCAGTTTCTTCCAGATTTTTTCCATGGTGATATCCAGCACAACCAACAGCCATTTTAATATTCCCATAAGGGAGAAATCGGTAGGAATAGGTATGCCGGCAGCTTGAACTTCAGACAAGAACCATGCTTTAAGGCCGTTCCATAAATGTTTTAAGACGTTATCAAAAAACTGCATAAAGCCTTGTTTTACAGCTCTCAGCAAGTTTTTCAGGAAGCCTACAGGGTCCGCCTTTATCATCTCAAAAGCCACCATCGCTTTCGTTATTATATTGGCAATTAGGTCGCTCGGGAAGTTCATCACCTTCATAATGACTTCGATAACGATCTTAATAATCTCAACTACAAAGTTGATAAGTCTTGCTATCGGTTCGCCGAAACGAGCAAGTATCCTTTCGAAAGCCTGAATCGGCTGTGCAAGATCGTTAAGACTAAAGGAATTCCAAATATTGATAAACAGTTGAATGACGTAGGCAAGCGTCATGTTCAGCCTCGCCACCGCTGCCTCTATTCTAACCGTAGTTTTTTCAATGGCACCCGATTCTTTCAGTTGACTAAACTGCGCCTCCCCTCCTTCCATCAAACTCATAAACCCGCGGATGAGGTTTTCCATAGTGCGTGGCACCACCTCATCTGTAAACGGATCTCTCTCAATAATTACGGTTACCAGTGAATATCCTCTCTGTTCTCTCGCCCAAACGGAAAGTCTTCGCATTAAAACTTCTTTGATGAAGCGAAGAATAGCAATAGCCGTTTCGCGAACGAAATTCCAAACTCGAAGTACCGGCGCTGCAAACTGATTGTAAATTCGGTGGAACGTATCAATCGGATGCATCAGCATCTCGATACTCACGTCGTTCCAAATGGCTAAGAATCCGGCCTTGATGTCTTCGTACGCTCCCGAAAATACTGCTATTCCTTGGTCGATATGATCCGCAACCTTTTGGAAGGTGCCGGTTTCCTGCATTTGTTTGCGTTGCTCTCGGCCTTCTTCACCGCCGAGTTCAAGCAATGCGTCTAAAATTGTTGTTCCGTTCTGGGGAACATCCTCGTCGGTCACGGGATCCTTGCCGAGGATTACTCTAAGTAGCGGATAGGCAGGCGTTTGCTCTCTGATAAACGTGACTATTTGCTCGATCAAGAAACGTTTTACCGTTTCCAGTAACTCTTTAGCAGCGTTTACAGCGAAATCAACAATACTTTGGATAGTACTGTGAATAATATTTCCGGCGTCTTCAAAAATTGCTCGAGGCGAGGCAAGGCGTTCGAGGGTAATGCCGTTCCAGAAAACTTCTATTCGAGAAATAACATCGTCAACGATCGATTCGATCGATAGAATTTGTCGGTCTATCCAACCGGCTGCATCTTCTAAAGCACCTAATTCGTTAAGCTTTTGGTGGAGCAATCGGCCGCCGGGCATAATATCGAAGGCAGCTTCTATAAAATTCTTGCCGTTGCGGTCGACGCCTTCCCCGGTAATCGGATCTTCGGCTAATACTACCCGTAAAGCTCTATAGCCGGGAATGGCCATGGCAAAATCTCGGGCCTCGCCCAACAGCAGGCGTTTTCCTGCTGCCAGGCCCTCCGCTGCGTAATCGATAGCAGAGTTAACGAATGAAACGGCGGTATCGAACCACGATCGCTGGATTGTACCGGAATTGGTTTTTAATTGAATAGGGGGTCCGCGATCATTTTCTTGACTTTCTTTTTCGCTTTGAATGGGAGAGTTGTAAAGCGATGAACTGTTAGCTGTACCGGTTTGTACTGTGGCGTTTACATCATCGGCAGGGTTACTTTCGTGATTATTTAACGGAGTTCCGGCATCGAAGCCTGTTTCGGCTTTAAGTTGCAAAGCTTGCTCAGCTTCTTTAGCTTGAACTTCTTCTTCTTTATTTTCTTCGTCCTTACGTTGAAGTCTATTTTCGCTTTCGATTACTTTCGATTTCGGAGTATGCGTTAAATCTCCGGCAGGGCTGACTGAAAGATTACTTAATTCCGGTTTTGCTTGTGTCGAAGATTCAACCGACGAATCAAGTGTTTCCTCTTGCTCAATTTCCGGCTTCCTATTAACGTTAAACAGCTCTTTTCTTAACTCTTTTAAGGTTTTCGGTTTTTCTTCTACACTGCCCTCCCCTGTTCCTAAACTGCCGGTTTTTAGTTTTATCGGATCGAAGAATGCCGTCCAATTACTTATCGGATGATCGCGGGTTTGTACTTGAGCTCCTAAATTATCCTCGCCGGAAGTGTTTCCGTTTATCGTAGTAACATTTACCCCGTCTGTTTTTTCTACCAACGCGAAATGTGAAAACTCATTGCGATAAGCGATATCGCCGGACTGCGGAGACTGTCCCGGTAAACGTGCCGCATCGGGCGTAACCATTTTTCCACCCAACTCCCACTTCTTCATCGGCACACCACCCTTATTTAATGCCCAGAAAACGAAAATACCGCACCAGCTCGGCATGGCATCCCGCATATACGTATTGGCGGTACTCGGCCGAGGTTGGTTCGGTCGCATGCCTTCCGTTTCCCGCTTCTTTTTGATATCCTGTTCAGCTACCGACCCTTGAACAGACGTTCCACCGGCACCGCTTACAATTTTATCTTCCCCGAAAGTTGTTTTGAAAAATTCTACCAGCCTCGGCCATCCTTCTCTAAAACCGTCGGCGCCTTCTTTATTGGCATTTACCTTCCCTTCTTCAGACTTGGCTTTCGCGATTGCATTATTCAACTGAGGAACGGCACTGCCGCCTGCCGCCGCATTGCGTTGAATTACTTTCCCGGCTATGGAATTAGAATCGGAGCGAGATTGACTTGCACCCTGCTGAATGGTATGCGTGAGCTCATGGGCAAGCAAGGTTCCGCCTTCGGCAGTATCGGGAGAGTATTTGCCGCTGTTGAAATAAATGTCGTTTCCATGCGTAAAGGCTTGCGCATGAATAGTGTTGCTCATTTGCTGAGCGGTGGTTCCGGTATGTATACGAACTCCCGAGAAATCGGCATTGAACCGACTTTCCATATAAATCTTGTTGTTATCGGGCAACGCGGAGCCGGAACCTTTGGAGTTACTTAATGTTTCTTCGAAAGAAGAAGTTTCCGGCGGACCTCTTCCTGATCTTTGAACCGTATCTGAGTGATATAATGAATTTGATTTACAACTTATGAACTCGCCCGAGCCGGAATCTTCGCAAGCTTCAGAATCGGCATATCGATATAAGTTATTGCTTTTTCTATTTATTGAGGAAAACAGCTTGGCTTGTACCTGTTCTTCCTCTTCTTTGCATTGTATTGCACTTATTTGCGGAACCTGAAGTTTCGGTTGGATTTCTTCTTCCCGGTTTTCTTCTTCTTTTAATTGAAGTTTTTCCTCTTCTTTCCCTCCGGCAGCCTGCGGAGCCGGTTCCGGCATTCGCATTACCGTTTCCGCTACGTGATCAGCTTCTTTTTCATAAGCATCGTTCGGGTTGCTGACGGTTAATTTGGGCTGAACGAAATTAAAGAAAGTCGGACTTTCTTGTCTGCCGAAAAAGGATTGTTCGCCTGCTTTTCGAAAAAACGAAACTCCTTCTGCTTGCTTATGAGCAAGGGTTGAAGCTTTCGAAGTTTTTTCCGCAGACGAAAACATGATTACTTGTATTCAATAAAGCCTTTATTTATTTTGATGATTTTTCGTTGTAATCGAAAAACACCTATTCCGTTCCGGCTGCCGGCAACATTACTGTTTCCTTCAATAGTGCTGATAAAACCTCCTTCGACTTTTTCAATTAAGCCGGTATGCCCCATTCCGCTCCCGTGATCTAAGATAAATATCTGCCCCGGCTTAATTAAAGCAGGATCAGCTGCAGCCTGAGCAGCCGTAATTTTCTCTCCTTTAGACTTATTCCAGTGGTTCAAACAACCGCCTGTTTGCACCGCCGGGTTAGCTCTGTTTAATTCTTGAGACGCCTTTCGAAAACACCAATACACAAAAGAAGCACACCAAAACAATCCCGGAGGACATCCAACAGAATCAAGATATTGATTAACCTCAGGTCCTTTATTGCTTCCGGGAGGTTTTTCCATGACTCCCAGTTGCGACTGTGCAACTTCTACAACCTTCTTTAAAAGCAAACTTCCGGCATCATTAACGGTGTTAACTTCTTCGATTCCGAATAATGCAGCCCAAGTTATCGCACCTACTTTACCGTCAATTTCTAAAGGATTTCCGTTCTGATCGCGATGGGTTGATTGAAATAACTTTATTGCGGATTTTGTTTTAAGTCCGTACGTTCCGGTGGCTTGTAAAGGCCCTAAGCCCAGTTCGTTAATTCGATTTTGTAAGGCAACAACTGTAACTCTGTCCAAGTCGCCTTCTTTAATAGTTCTGTTCGGGAAATTCATTTCTATTTATTTTATAACCAATTTACTGTAAGTAAACTTTTCATCCAAGGCAATTTAATCATGGAAATATTCCACGGCAAATGCTCCAGCAACACATCAAAGGATTGCGGATTCA
>JAYULL010000004.1:0-21994 GCA_043763625.1 Sphingobacteriaceae bacterium
CCGGTTGTTTAGAAAGGAATTCTAAATATTGCCACACATAATCCGGAGAACTACGCATCCCGTTACTCCAGTCTTCGAGATATACATTGGTAGAGATACCTTTTTCTTTTGCAGAGAGGATATTTTTTTCTATATCCGAAAAATGTTGTTCAGGTGTTTTTTTTAGTTGATGTGTTAAGTGGTTCAGCGAGCCTTTTGTAAGAAGGTTTTGAACCTGAACTCCGGCAGCCAACATCCAATCGATAGAAATTCCGTTATCAACAAACGATAAAACTTCAATTACATCAATATATCCGTTATCTTTTGCCCAAGTAGTTATTGATTTTACAGCTTCAAATTCGCCTTCTGAGACTCGTGCCGAAGCAATTTCTGCCCGGTCAACCTTGAGCTCCTCGAGTAAAAGTTGAGTAATGCTAAGCTTTTCTGTACCGGAAAATGCAACACCGGAAGTTTGCTCTCCATCGCGAAGAGTGGTGTCCATTATCTCAATTTTCCGTTTATTCATGGTTTTAAACTTGGTTCCCGAATTCAGGTGATACGCTCATTCTGTAATGCTCCACTTTCGGAAAAGGATCATAAAAATGATGGAGGAGTTCTTTCCATTTTAAATACTCCGGTGATTGCCTGACCCTTCGGTATGATCTTGCAATGTGTTCCATTGAACTAACAGAAGATACTGCAAAGGTTTTTCTATGCATTTTTGAAGTTGATGCCATTGATATCCTTTGGCAGAACTGATAAGAATTCCGGCCTCCGAAAAAGCTTTCTCAAATTCATCAGCCTTGCCGGCTCTAATATTAAGAACTGCAACTTCTAAAATCATTTTAAACTATCATTCCGGATGTATTAGAAAGGCAATTTCTCCGCAAACTGCTCGATTTCTCCTCTTATATTTTGCAAATAGTCAATATCATCGAACCCGTTCTGCATGTTATCCTTTTTATAAGAATTTATATCGAACGAATCTTTTTCACCGGTTGATACAAGCGTAATAGTTTGTTCTTGAAGGTTTACTTCTAATTCCGTATTCGGGTTTGCAAAAACGGCTGTGAATATTTTCTCCAAAAACTCCGGACTAACTTGAACCGGTAAGACGCCGATGTTTAAACAATTGCCTTTAAAAATATCTGCAAAAAAGCTCGATACTACGCAACGGAAACCGTAATCATACACAGCCCAAGCCGCATGTTCTCTGGAAGAACCTGACCCGAAGTTTTTACCCCCAACTAAGATCTTTCCTCTATAGGTAGGGTTATTTAACACGAAATCAACTTTCGGAGAATTATCAGGATTGTATCTCCAGTCTCGAAACAAATTGTCTCCAAAACCAACACGTTCAGTAGCTTTTAAAAAACGTGCGGGAATAATTTGGTCGGTATCCACATTCTCTATCGGAAGCGGAACTGCGGTACTTCTTAATATTGTAAATTTATCGTAAGCCATGTTTTTATTTTAAGCGCTTTGTCATCCCGACAAAAGGAGGGATCTAAATAATATTTCTCTCTACAAGCGAAATGGCAAAGTCGGTGCTATGCCAATTCTAAAGTTTCTTCTTTAATTAAAGTTCGTGGGTCAGTTACTACACCGGTAATAGCCGCAGCGGCAGCAACAAGCGGACTGGCAAGCATTGTTCTTGCTCCGGGGCCTTGTCTTCCTTCAAAATTTCTGTTCGAAGTACTAACCGCATATTTACCTGCAGGGATTTTGTCGTCATTCATTGCCAAGCAAGCAGAACAACCGGGCTGCCGTAAAATAAACCCGGCCTCATTTAAAATATCCAACAAACCTTCTTCTTTAATTTGAGATTCAACAATGTGCGATCCGGGGACTAACCAAACCGTAACATCTTCTGCTTTTTTCTTTCCTTTAATAAGGTTGGTAAACGCTCTGAAGTCTTCAATACGGCCGTTTGTGCAGCTTCCAACAAAAACGTAATCTACTTTTTTACCGATCATAGATTCGCCTTCATGAAAACCCATGTAGTTAAGCGACTTGTCGTAGGTTGCTTTCCCGCCTTCAACTTCTGCGGAAGTAGGAATTGAATTAGAAATTCCCATTCCCATTCCCGGATTTGTTCCATAAGTAATCATCGGCTCAATACCGGTTCCGTCGAACGTATATTCTTTATCGAATACGGCACCTTCATCAGTTTTCAAGGTACTCCAATAAGTCATTGCTTTATCCCAAGCTTCGCCTTTAGGGGTAAATTCGCGGCCTTTTATATAGTTGAAAGTAGTTTCGTCAGGAGCAATCATCCCGCCGCGAGCACCCATTTCAATACTTAAATTACATACCGTCATCCGTCCTTCCATACTCATCTTTTCAAACACTTCTCCGGCATATTCCACGAAATAACCTGTTGCGCCCGAAGTAGTCAGTTTAGAAATGATAAATAAAGCCACGTCTTTAGGCGCAACTCCGCTGCTTAAAGAACCGGTGATATTTATTCGCATCTTTTTTGGTTTCGGCTGCATAATGCATTGTGTAGTAAGAACCATCTCTACTTCCGAAGTTCCTATACCAAATGCGATGGCGCCAAAAGCACCGTGAGTTGAAGTATGCGAATCTCCGCAAACAATGGTTGCACCGGGCTGAGTAATTCCGTATTCCGGCCCAACTACGTGTACAATGCCGTTTTTCCGGTGTCCTAATCCCCAATGGCTGATCCCGTAATCGTTGGCGTTTTGCTCCAATTGTCTTAACTGGTTTGCCGAAAGCTGGTCTTGAACCGGTAAATGCTGGTTAATAGTAGGAGTATTATGATCAGCGGTAGCAAAAGTACGCTCCGGATATAAAACACCTAGCCCTCTGCTTTTTAAGCCTAAAAATGCAACCGGACTGGTAACTTCGTGTATTAAATGTCTGTCGATAAATAATACATCAGGTCCGCCTTCAATTTTTCGCACCACATGCGAATCCCATACTTTGTCGAATAAGGTATTGCTCATTTTTGCTGTTTATTTTATTATTTCTTTCGCTAAGTATTGTTTTTACAAAACGTTGCTTCAGTGTTTCAAATTATCTTTAGTCCCGCTTTCTGCTTATACATCCTCGGCTTTAATCCCTTTCGGTACCGTGTCAATCGGGTTTATTTAACGTAGTTCAGTGCTTTGTATTAGCAGTTTGTCATCCTGAGCGAAGTCGAAGGACCTGTTGCTTTAGATTCCTCCTTCGTCTGAATGACAAAGCGCACTTTCTACTTTACACTTTCAACTTTCTCTGCCATCAGCTTTATCAAATCGGCATCCAGGATTTCCTTTTTAGAATCGGCCATCACGAGGAACCGTTTATAGGTTGCGTCTAATTCACATGTGTCTAGGGCGAAACCCAATCGCTCTAAATGGTGCTTAAGAGCATGACGCCCGCTTCTTGCAGTAAGAATAATTTCGCTTTGATCGATACCGACATCCTCCGGATTCATAATTTCATACGTTTCGCGGTGTTTCAAAACCCCGTCTTGATGAATGCCGGAACTGTGAGCAAAGGCATTCCTGCCAACAATTGCTTTGTTAGGTTGTACTGTCATTCGCATCATACGGCTCACCATTTTGCTGAGTTTGGACAAATGCTTAGTATTAATATTTGTTTGAAGACCTAACGATTGATGAACCTTCATGATCATAACCACCTCTTCTAATGAAGTATTTCCGGCACGTTCACCAATGCCGTTAATCGTACACTCAATTTGGCGTGCTCCGTTTTGTGCCCCGGCAATACTGTTTGCAGTGGCTAAACCTAAATCATTATGGCAATGCGCCGAAATGATCGCTTGGTCGATATTTTTGACGTTTTCTTTCAAAAACTTGATTTTCGCTCCGTATTGTTCAGGCAAGCAGTATCCGTTTGTATCCGGAATATTTACAACAGTTGCACCGGCTGCAATTACAGCTTCAATCATTTGCGCCAGATACACATTATCCGATCTTCCGGCATCTTCGGCATAAAACTCGATATCTTCTACAAATTGCTTGGCATATTTAACAGCTTCAACCGCACGTTCTAAAATGGCTTCGCGGGTGCTGTTGAATTTATATTTAATGTGATTATCCGACGAACCGATACCGGTATGAATACGCGGACGCTTGGCAAATTTCAGGGCTTCAACCGCACAATCAATGTCACCTTTAGTTGCACGTGTCAGCGCACAAATAATAGGTTCGCGAACAACTTTCGAAAGTTCAACCACGCTCTGAAAATCTCCCGGACTTGAAATCGGGAAACCGGCTTCAATAATATCAACCCCGAGTTCTTGCAAAGCTTCTGCAATTACAATTTTTTCGGAAGTTGTTAATTGCGAACCCGGCACCTGTTCTCCATCGCGAAGTGTGGTGTCAAAAATATGTATGCGGTTTGGATCGTGTAACATCATCTATAACCTTTAAATGTTTTAATATAACTATACTAAGCAGCTTCAAGTATCGGCTCTATAACCTTCACTTCGCCTTGTTCTAATACTATTTTATGTTCCAAACAGCCGGGTAAGTCAGATTCTATATGACCTACATAGATCAAAGTCATTCCGTTGCCCGAAAGTTCGTCTACCAATTGATTGAAGTATTGCGTTTGTTGACGGTCTAAACCTTGGCAGGGCTCATCCAAAATTAATACCTCCGGATTTTTAATAACTGTTCTCGCCAGTAAAACCAAGCGTTGTCTGCCTAGCGAAAGTGTGCTCAGCAAATCGTTTTTTACGGCGGTTAACTCAAAATACTTGATTAAATCGTCAACCTGAGTACTCTTAGAAAAAGGCAAAGTCTTAAACAAGCCGGCAGAATCATAGAATCCGGAAGCAATGCTTTGCCAAACAGTTGCGTTTGCATCGAAGTACCAATGGAATTCCGGTGAGATCAAACCGATTCGCTCCTTAATATCCCAGATGCTTTCTCCGCTTCCTCTTCTCTTCCCGAATAAATAAAAATCATTCGCGTAAGATTGAGGATGATCTCCGGTGATTAAACTTAATAAAGTTGACTTGCCCGAGCCGTTTGGGCCTTGCAAAAGCCACTTTTCTCCGGCTTTAACTTCCCAGTTAATATTTTTCAGTACTTGTTTTTCGCCGTAGACGATATTCACACCGACCATTTTCACAACTTCTTTCGAAGTAAAAGCCGGTGTTTGTTTCAAAAATTCCGGCAGTTCTTTGTTTTGTCTTTCATGCGGACCTGATATCTCTCCGCGAGATGATACTTCAAACAGCTGTCCGTCTTTAATTTCCGCGAAGCGATTGATGCTTTTCGGCAATTCTTTATCATTGCAAAGCAGTATTAGGTGAACTCCCTGCGCCGAAGCTTCGTCCAAAAGATTATTTAAATTTCTTCGAGAAGCCTTATCTAAACCGGTGTAAGGCTGGTCGATTATTAATAATTGCGGTTTCAGCCAAAGAGCTTTCACCAACTGCAACTTTTTATGTTCTCCGCTTGATAACTCGAGTAGTTGCGAATTTTTAAGGCCGGAGAAATTTAAAGCTTCTAAAATATTTTCAAACCCGTCGACTTTAAGGTTATTCTCTTTTTCGTAAATAGCCAACTCAGCTTTTACGGTAAGCGTTTCTTTAGCTTGTATACTCGTGTAGCGCTGCTGATAGTAAAAATTAGCAACGCCTTCAATATTTTTAAATTTGTACCAACTCTCTACAAATAAGACTTTTTGAGGAAGCGAACTTTCCGAATTAAAATTGATTCCTACCTCTCCGGCAGCTCCTTGCAATCCGGCGATAATTTTCGCTAAAGAAGTTTTACCGCTCCCGCTTAATCCACCTAGAAGCCAATTTTCGTCCGAGTTAACAGTCCAATTCAAACCCTTTAACACGTGCTTGTGCCCGTATTGCAGATCGAGGTTTTGGATATGAACAATAGCTTCCCCTAAATCCCCTGAAGGGGACTTTGACTTGCTATTGTTCATGCTAGGATTGTTCATTTCTTGTATGTACCTCACCGGAGGGATACGGAGTAACGTTTTAATAATTTATAATATTCTTTATCTGCCTTGCCCGGCAAGTCCCCTCTCTACGGGAGAGGAAATTAGGGGTGAGGCTACGCCGTCTTTATAACCTTCATCGCAGTCATCGCTTTACGCAATTTTACACCTACAATTTCTACTTGGTGATTGCGTAAAGCCTCGTTGATTGCAACCAGTTGTTGATTGTCAACTGAGCCGTCTTTGCCGTCGTTGTAGTTTTTGCCTACAACATCTGTATCTATTTTCTTCATGAAATCTCCCAACAAGGGCTTGCAAGCTTGGTCGAACAAATAGCAACCGTATTCGGCAGTATCAGAAATTACACGGTTCATTTCAAAAAGCTTTTTACGAGCAATCGTATTTGCAATTAAAGGAGTTTCGTGCAGCGACTCGTAGTAAGCAGATTCCGGTTTTATACCGGCTTCAACCATTGTTTCGAACGCTAATTCAACACCCGCTCTAACAAAAGCAACCATTAACAGATAGTTGTCAAAGTATTCCTGCTCACCAATTTTAACGTCGCCGGCAGGAGTTTTTTCAAAAGCAGTTTCTCCTGTTTCGGCTCTCCATTTTAATAGGTTTTTATCGCCGTTAGCCCAGTCTTCCATCATGGTGCGGCTAAACTCTCCGGCCATAATATCGTCCTGATGCTTTTGAAACAGCGGGCGCATGATTTGCTTTAATTCTTCAGAAAGATCGAAAGCTTTAACTTTAGCTGTGTTGCTTAAACGGTCCATCATTCCGGAAACGCCGCCATGTTTTAAAGCTTCGGTAATTACCTCAACACCATATTGAACAAGCTTGGAAGCATATCCGGCGTCGATTCCTTTTTCTACCATTTTATCGAAAGAAAGGATAGAACCCGTTTGTAGTAAACCGCAAAGAATAGTTTGCTCGCCCATTAAATCGGATTTTACCTCAGCAACAAATGATGACTTTAACACTCCGGCTTTGTGGCCGCCTGTGCCTACACAATATGCTTTTGCTTGTGCTAATCCTTTTCCTTCAGGGTTATTTTCAGGGTGCACAGCAATCAGGGTTGGTACACCGAAACCTCTGCAGTATTCGGCTCTTACCTCGCTGCCCGGGCATTTAGGAGCAACCATAATAACAGTAATGTCCTTACGGATTTGCATGCCTTCCTCTACAATATTGAACCCGTGAGAATATAATAATGTAGCGCCTTGTTTCATCAAGGGCATTATTGCGTTTACAACCGAAGTGTGTTGTTTATCGGGAGTAAGGTTGACCACAACATCTGCGTTCGGAATCAGTTCCTCGTAAGTTCCTACGTTAAAGTTATTTCCGGTGGCGTTTTTCCACGAATCTCTTTTTGCTTCAATAGCCTCTTTACGCAAAGTATAGGTTACATCTAAACCGCTGTCTCTTAAATTCAAACCTTGATTTAAACCTTGAGCGCCGCAGCCGACGATCACAATCTTTTTCCCTTTAAGCGCATTTACGCCGTCAGAAAATTCGGAATTGTCCATGAATTCGCATACGCCCAATTGGTTTAGTTGTTCTCTAAGGGGTAGGGTATTAAAATAATTAGCCATTGTTTATTGCTGTTTCTGTTAAGTTTTTATTCTTTGTGTTGATGTTATTCGAATACTCTGTACGAGGCTTTACATCGTGAAAATTTTATCCTGTTTGTTTAAGAATTCATTTTCTACTACGTCTTGACCCGGCTCCATCCGCTCAAATTCTCTAAGTTTTTTATTAAAGCCTTCGCTGTCTTTTATAATTGCAACCCGGGCACTTCTCACAAATTCGATTAAACCGTAAGGCTGCAATACATTTATCAATGCGTCCGTTTCTTCGCGATGACCGGTAGTTTCAAACACTGTATAATCCTTGCGAATTACCACAGCCCGAGCTCCGTACTGTCTTAAAAGGCGTTCGACACTGGCCTTCTCCGCGATAGCGTCCGTAGGTACTTTATATAAGGCAAGTTCTTGCCAGATTATGTCTTCGTTTGTATTATAATACACTTTAAGAACTTCCACTTGTTTCTCTATCTGGCGAGAAAGCTTTCTCACGACTTCTTCCGTTTCGTGAATTACAATATTGAAACGATGAATGCTTTCGATTTCGGAAGGAGAGGTATTTAAGCTTTCAATATTAATCTTCCTTCTGGAGAAAATTATCGCAATACGATTCAATAAACCGATTTGGTTTTCGGTATAAACTGTTATGGTAAATTCCTGCTTGTCAGGATTTGGGACTTGATTTGTCATGACGTTTGGTTTTAGTTCTGCCGGACTATTTCAATCTTATTTCGCTAACACTGCAACCTTGCGGTACCATCGGGAATACATTATTCTCTTGGGCTACCATTACTTCTAAAAGATAAGCTCCTTTACATTCGATGAATTCTTTGAGAGCGCTTTTTAGGCCCTCTCGATTATTTACGCTTTGTCCCGGAATATAATAGCCTTCGGCCACTTTAACATAATCGGGACTTGTGATATTCACAAACGAGTATCTTTTATCGTGGAATAACTGCTGCCACTGGCGAACCATTCCTAAAAATCGGTTATTCAAAATCAATATTTTAACACCGATATTAAACTGCATTATCGTTCCAAGTTCTTGAATAGTCATTTGTACGCCGCCGTCACCTATCACCGCGATTACTTCCTTTTCAGGTGCACCAACTTTTGCTCCGATTGCTGCCGGAAGGCAGAAGCCCATGGTTCCTAAACCGCCGCTGGTGATATTGCTTCGCGTGTTATTTAGCTTAGCATAGCGGCAGGCCACCATTTGATGCTGCCCCACATCGGTCACGATAACTGCTTCGCCTTTTGTAAGCTCGTTAATTTGTTGGATAACTTCTCCCATCGTTAATTCATCCGAAGTAGGGAAAAGTTCGTCTTTAATTACGGCTTCAACTTCTTGGGTGTAAAAATCTTTGAACTTCTGAACCCACTCCGTGTGTTTTTTTTCTTCGACGAGCTCCATTAAAAGCGGCAAAGTTTCTTTGCAATCTCCCCAAACCGGCACAGTAGTTTTTACATTCTTGTCGATCTCGGCAGGGTCAATATCTAAATGAACAATTTTGGCTTGCTTAGCATATTTGTCGAGTCTTCCGGTAACACGGTCGTCAAAACGCATTCCGATCGCAATAATGACGTCTGCTTCGTTAGTCAAAACATTCGGACCGTAATTTCCGTGCATCCCCAACATACCCACGTTTAACGGGTGCTCAGAAGGCACAGCTCCGGCACCTAAAATTGTCCAAGCTGCCGGAATTCCACTTTTCTCGATAAATGCTTTAAATTCTTGTTCGGCACTTCCTAAAAGAACACCTTGTCCCCAAAGTATAAAGGGCTTTTTGGCTTGATTAATCAGTTCTGCCGCTTGTTCAACGTATTCTTTCCGAACAATTGGTGCAGGTCTGTAGCTGCGAATATGCTCGCACTTTTTGTATCCCTCGAAAGAGAATTTTTGCAACTGCGCATTTTTTGTGATATCAATAAGAACAGGACCGGGCCTACCACTTTTAGCGATGTAGAAACCTTTAGCCAAAACCTCAGGAATTTCAGTTGCATCAGTAACCTGATAATTCCATTTTGTAACAGGAGTTGTAATGTTGATTACGTCCGTTTCTTGGAAAGCATCCGTTCCTAGAAGATGTGCGAAAACTTGGCCGGTGATACAAACTAACGGTGTGCTGTCGATTTGAGCATCCGCCAAACCGGTAACTAAATTAGTTGCGCCGGGACCGCTGGTTGCAAATACAACGCCGACTTTGCCGGAAACCCGAGCATAACCTTGTCCGGCATGAATACCGCCTTGTTCGTGGCGCACTAATATATGATTTAGCTTGTCCGTGTAGTCGTATAATGCATCGTAAATAGGCATTATAGCACCTCCGGGATATCCGAAAATTGTGTCTACACCTTCACATAACAGTCCTTCTAAAAGGGCTTGCGACCCCGTAAGTTCTTTCGCTTCCTCTTTCTCCGCAGCAGTTGTCACTTGTTGTTGAATCGTGTCCATATCATTTAGGTTTGAGATGTGAGCGATGAGCTGTCAGTCGTGCAAAAAGCTCAAGGCTGATAGCTGATTGCTCATAACTTATAAATCAGTTACACAGCCTTCCGCTGCCGATGCAACCTGTTTCGCATATTTATATAATAAACCTTTAGTTGCTTTTAAAGCGGGCTGTTGCCAAGTGGCTCTTCTCGCAGCAATTTCGTCCTCAGAAACTTTTAGGTTTATGATTCGACTTATTGCATCAATTTCAATTATATCATCATCCTGAACCAAGCCGATTAAACCGCCTTCAAAAGCTTCAGGAGTGATGTGGCCCACGACGAAACCGTGAGTTCCACCGCTGAAGCGACCGTCAGTAATCAGTGCCACGCTTTTTCCTAAGCCTACGCCGATTAATGCCGATGTTGGTTTCAACATTTCCGGCATCCCCGGAGCACCTTTCGGGCCTGAATTTTTAATTACCACAACATCGCCGTGTTTTACTCTGCCGCTTTGTATTCCGGCAATTAAATCGTGTTCGCCGTCGAATACTCGAGCCGGTCCTACAAAACGTTCTCCTTCTTTTCCGGTAATCTTGGCAACACTTCCACCTTCTGCAAGGTTCCCGTAAAGTATTTGCAAATGCCCTGTAGCTTTTATAGGAGTCTCTACCGGCATTATTATTTTTTGAGTATTGAAATCGAGTTCTGCAACGTCGGCCAAGTTTTCGGCTAATGTTTTTCCGGTACAGGTTAAACAGCTTCCGTCAAGCAGGCCAAGTTGAAGTAAGTACTTCATTACCGCAGGAACACCACCGACCTTATGCAAATCCTCCATCATATACTTCCCGCTTGGCTTCATATCCGCCAGTACCGGAATGTGGTTACTTACCTCTTGAAAGTCGTCTTGGGTTAAGTTAACGTCTATACTTTTAGCCATTGCAATTAAGTGGAGGACTGCGTTTGTAGAGCCACCAAGTACCATTATCGTAACAATTGCGTTTTCAAAAGCCTTCCTCGTCATGATATCAGAAGGTTTTATATCTCTTTCTAATAGCAGTCGAATTGCTTTTCCGGCATCACGACATTCTTGTTTCTTCTCTTCGCTTAAAGCGGGATTTGATGAAGAGTATGGCAAGCTCATTCCCATTGCTTCAATAGCTGCTGCCATTGTGTTTGCGGTATAAATTCCACCGCAAGCACCCGCACTCGGGCAAGAGTTTTTTATAATTTCTTTAAAGTCTATTTCATCTATTTGTCCGGCCATTTTTTTGCCTAAGGCTTCAAATGCCGAGATGATATTTAAGTCTTCTCCTTTATAATGTCCCGGAGCAATTGTTCCCCCATAAACCATAATCGAAGGACGATTTAAACGGCCCATTGCCATTACTGAACCCGGCATGTTTTTGTCGCATCCCGGAAGGGCAATTAGTCCGTCGTAATACTGTGCTCCGCAAACAGCTTCAATAGAGTCGGCAATTATATCCCTGCTTACTAACGAATAACGCATACCGTCTGTCCCATTACTCATGCCGTCGCTTACCCCGATGGTATGAAAAATCAGCCCTACTAAATCCTCTTCCCAAACTCCTTCTTTAACCAATTTGGCCAAATCGTTTAGGTGCATGTTGCAAGTATTGCCATCGTAACCCATACTTACTACCCCAACCTGGGCTTTTTGCATATCGTCATCAGTTAAACCGATTCCGTAAAGCATTGCTTGAGCGGCGGGTTGGGTAGGATCTTGAGTAAGAGTTTTACTGTAACGATTAAGTTCAATTCCTTCTGTTGTAGAGTTTGCTTGCATATTATCTTTTTCATAAAAAAAGCGCCTTGAGTTGGTGAGGCGCTTTTATTTTATAATTTGATTAAAACGCCTTCTTCCAATTGTAAATTGGCACAATAAATAATAGGACTTCTTCCCCAATACTTTCGGTCAAGTCGGCGAATAATTCTGTCCATGTATTTATTGGTAAAGGCATTTCTATTTTTCTTTAGCTCAATTTACAGACTTGTTTTTTTGCAGGCAATAGCACCTAAAAAAAAATTAAAAAAAAATATTATTTTTATTTTTAATTATAATTCAATATAATATTTTGATATTATAGTAATATACTATAATATAATTTTATATGGATTGAACTAAAACAAAAATTGGTTTTTGGTTTAAGTTTTAATGGTGACCTTTTTTTGTTGAAATTCTTCGTGAAACCTGGAAACGTCCTACGAACATTAGCTTAATGAAGCGTGTTAAAAGGAGAATTTGGAGCATAAAAAAAGCCGCTTCAAGAGCAGCTTTGAATCCACAAATAGATTAGCCTATCCGATACCTTCAGCAAGTACTGTAATTTGGTTGTTAACTACTTCAACAACTCCCCCTTTAATGAGGAAAATCTCTTCACCGGAATTGCCGCGAACAACAACTTTTCCGTCTTGTAAAGTAGAAATGATCGGAGCGTGATTATTTAGAACTTCGAAAGATCCCAGACTTCCGGGAACAGTTACCGAATTGACCTCTCCTTCGTAAACTTTCTTATCGGGTGTTAAAATTTCTAATCTCATGGATTTAGATTTGAGATTTGAGATACAAGACTTAGGAGCTTCCGGCTCTTATCTAATATCTCAAATCTAATGTCTTTTATCTCGCTTAAGTGTTTGCCTCAGCTAAAATTTTCTTACCTTTTTCTATGGCGTCTTCAATTGAACCTACAAGGTTGAAGGCCGCTTCCGGATATTGATCAACTTCACCGTCCATAATCATGTTAAACCCTTTGATCGTTTCTTTAATATCTACAAGAACTCCCTTTAAGCCTGTAAATTGTTCCGCCACATGGAAAGGTTGTGATAAGAAACGTTGAACACGACGAGCCCTTGAAACTACTAACTTATCTTCTTCAGAAAGCTCGTCCATACCTAAAATGGCAATAATATCCTGAAGTTCTTTGTAGCGTTGTAAAGTTTCTTTAACGCGTTGAGCACAGTCGTAATGTTCGTTGCCTAAAATAGCTGCGCTAAGAATACGTGATGTAGAATCTAAGGGATCTACCGCCGGATAAATCCCAAGCTCGGCAATTTTACGAGAAAGTACAGTAGTTGCATCTAAGTGGGCAAATGTAGTAGCGGGTGCAGGGTCAGTCAAATCATCTGCAGGCACGTAAACCGCTTGTACCGATGTAATTGAACCACGTTTTGTTGATGTGATTCGTTCTTGCATCATACCCATTTCGGTAGCAAGGGTTGGTTGATAACCAACTGCCGAAGGCATACGACCTAAAAGAGCAGAAACCTCAGAACCTGCTTGGGTAAAACGGAAAATATTATCAATAAAGAAAAGAATATCTCTTCCTTGTCCTTGCTCATCGCCATCGCGGAAGTATTCTGCAATTGTTAAACCGGATAAAGCTACACGAGCACGAGCGCCCGGAGGCTCGTTCATCTGTCCGAATACGAAAGTAGCTTTTGAATCTTTCAATTGCTCTTGGTCAATTTTATCAAGATTCCATTCGCCCTTTTCCATTCCGTGCATAAACTCATCCCCGTATTTAATAATGCCGGATTCAAGCATCTCACGAAGAAGGTCATTCCCTTCACGTGTACGTTCGCCTACGCCTGCAAATACAGATAAACCTGAGTATGCTTTCGCTATGTTATTTATAAGTTCTTGAATCAATACTGTTTTACCTACTCCCGCACCTCCGAATAACCCGATTTTTCCGCCCTTAGCGTAAGGCTCTAACAAGTCGATAACTTTGATTCCGGTAAACAGGACTTCAGTTTCAGTCGATAAATCCTCAAAACGAGGAGGTTGATTATGAATTGCACGACCGTTTGAGCGATCAAGATTCGGAATACCATCAATAGCTTCGCCTACAACATTAAATACCCGACCTTTAATCGCATCACCGATAGGCATTTTAATCGGAGCGCCGGTATCATTAACACGCATGCCGCGAACCAAACCGTCGGTTGAGTCCATCGCAACAGCACGAATTCTATCTTCTCCTAAATGTTGTTGTACTTCAAGAACGATGGTTTGACCGTTTCCTTTGTCGATTTCCAATGCATCGTAAATTCTCGGTAGGTATGCATCATCAGCGAAACTTACGTCAACTACCGGACCGATGATTTGCGCTATTTTTCCAATGTTTGGCATATAGTTTGGGTAAAAATTTAAAAATCAACCTTTTTGGCACCTTAAAAGCACCTGTTTTTTGGTCTGCAAAAATACGTTTTAAAAACTGAAAGTAAAATACGCGAAGAAAGAATTTTTAACACTGGTTTTAGAGTCGATTTAACTATGTTTTTTGCAAACTTTAAGATTTGCAGAGTGTTGCTTTTAATACAAAATCGAACGCTATGAAATCATTATCCCTTCTCAGACAGTCATGTTTAAAATTTGCAATTGTAGTTTTTGCAACTATACTCAGTTTATCGGTTTTAGCTCAAACTGAAGTGGAAAAGAGCCATGGTGCCGATGGCTTTGCAACTTCCGACTCGGCTATGGAAACTGTGCCTTGGTATGGTCAGCCTTGGTTTTGGGCCTTGGCAGCAGCAGCCTTAGTTTTAATAATAGGATACTTAGCACGCCGAGGGGGGAGGGTTGAAAAAACGCCCGAGCGTGGAGTTGACTATTAGTTAACTCGCCGGAATGTTTAAATTAAAATAGAATTCGTCTCGTAAAATTATATTTGCAGGATGAAAAGAATTTTGGTTACCGGTAGCAATGGCTTGCTCGGACAAAAAATCACTGATTTAATTCTTGAAACAAGCCGGGTTCAATTAATTGCCACCTCCAAGGGAGCAGATCGTCATCCGCGTAAGGGGCAGTATACGTATGCAGAATTAGACATTGCGAACGAAGAGCAAATTCTTGAGGTTGTGAGCAAGTACAAGCCCGAAGTGATTATTAATACAGCGGCGATGACTAATGTTGACGCATGTGAAAAAGAGAAAGACCTTTGCCGGATCTTAAATGTTGAGGCTGTGAAGTACTTGGCTAATGTTTCGGGACAAAATAATATCCATTTAATTCATCTTTCTACCGATTTTGTTTTCGACGGAGAAGCCGGCCCTTACGACGAAGAAGCCATCCCTAATCCTTTAAGCTACTATGGCGAATCAAAGCTTGAAGCAGAAAATATTTTAAAAGCCTCTGCTTGCAGATGGGCAATTTTGAGAACAATAATTGTTTACGGTATTGTTAAAGATATGAGCCGAAGTAATATTGTTTTATGGGCGAAAGGAGCATTGGAAAAGGGATCTCCGATTAATGTAGTAAATGATCAATGGCGCATGCCCACTCTTGCAGAGGACTTGGCAGAATGTTGTTTGCTTACTGCCGAAAAGGAAGCAACCGGAGTTTTTAATGCTTCCGGAAAGGATATGATGAGTATTATCGAATTGGTAGAACAAGTAGCCGATTTTTATCATCTCGATAAATCACTAATTAATCCGATTTCCTCCGACAGTTTAAATCAGGATGCAAAGCGCCCTAAAAAGACAGGATTTATTTTAGACAAGTCGAGACAAGTATTGGGGTACAATCCGCATTCTTTTAAAGAAGGTATGAAGATAATGGAAAGACAGTTGAGAGAAGTTTAAGCTTGCAATGCTTTAGACCTTTCTACTTTAGTCCCGGTACAACATTTTTTAAAATATTTTATCGTTTCTGAAAAGAAACTCTATTTTTGCAGTCCGATTTCGAAACGGACTTGTAGCTTAATTGGATAGAGCACCTGACTACGGATCAGGAGGTTGGGGGTTCGACTCCCTCCAAGTTCACACTGAGAAAGCCTTTTCGACCGACACGGAAAGGCTTTTAAATTTTAAAACACACCTAAATGCTAAACCTTGTTTTGTTTGGTCCCCCCGGCGCCGGTAAAGGAACGCAGTCGCAAAAGCTTATAGACAAATATAAATTAGTTCATCTTTCTACAGGAGACATTCTTCGCTCAGAAATTAGCGGCGGGACAGAATTGGGTCTTGAAGCTAAGAAACTCATGGATCAGGGGGTTTTAGTGCCTGATGAAGTCGTAATCGGGATGATTAGCAATAAACTTGATGCAAATAAGGAAGTAAAAGGATTTATTTTCGACGGATTTCCTCGAACAGTTGCGCAGGCAGAAGCCTTAGATAAACTGCTGGAATCAAAAAGTGAAGCAATTTCAGGCATGATCGCTTTGGAAGTTGGTCATGACGAGCTTCAAAAGAGGTTGTTATTGAGAGGGAAAGACTCGGGGCGACCGGATGATCAAAATCCTGAAATAATAGCAAAGCGTATCGAAGAGTATAGCAATAAGACTGCGATAGTTGCTAATTATTACAAGGGTTTAGGTAAGTATAATAGTATCTACGGTATCGGCAGTATTGAAGCAATATTTGCAAATATTTGCCGCACAGTTGATTCTTTTTAAGTCAAATAAAAAAAAGGAAGCGGGGAGAAGCTAAACTTCTTTCTGCTTTTTTTGTAGATAAGAAGCTGTCAGCTGTGAGCCTTGAGCTTTCAGCCACCGGCTTTTAAATAATATCAAGCAATTGAAGAGCTCATAGCTCTCAGCTGATCACTCAAACCTAATTATGTCTCAAGGTTCAAATTTTGTTGATTACGTAAAAGTATGCTGTCGTTCAGGGCGTGGCGGTGCCGGTTCTGCTCATTTACATCGCGATAAGTTTACCAGCAAAGGCGGCCCTGACGGCGGCGACGGCGGGCGAGGCGGTCATATTGTTTTAAAAGGTAACAGCCAGCTTTGGACATTGCTGCATTTAAAATTTCGGAAACACGTAATTGCCGAAACAGGTTTGCCGGGAGGCAGTTCTTTAAAAAGCGGTAAAAACGGAAAAGACGAAATACTCGAAGTCCCGTTAGGAACCATAGCCAAAGACGCCGAGACCGGAGAAGTGCTTTTTGAAATTACAGAAGACGGCCAGGAGCGGATTCTAACTCCCGGCGGTAGAGGCGGTTTAGGAAACTGGCATTTCAAAACGTCCACGTCGCAAACTCCTCGCTTTTCTCAACCGGGCGAACCGGGAAAAGAGGAATGGATGGTTTTAGAGTTGAAGGTATTGGCTGACGTGGGCTTAGTCGGGTTTCCTAATGCCGGAAAATCAACTTTACTTTCTGTGGTATCTGCTGCAAAGCCTGAAATTGCTGATTATCCTTTTACAACGCTTGTTCCTAATCTTGGTATAGTTTCCTATCGTAACAACAAGTCATTCGTGATGGCTGATATTCCGGGAATTATCGAGGGAGCATCGAAGGGAAAAGGAATAGGATTTCGGTTCTTGCGCCATATTGAGCGAAACTCCGTACTATTATTTTTAATTCCGGCAGATACGAGCCGAACCGTGAAAGAAGAATATGCGATCTTACTGAATGAGTTGGAAGACTATAACCCGGAGCTGATGCATAAGCCGCGTTTACTTGCCATTTCTAAATCTGATTTGTTAGATGGAGAGCTTCAGGCGGAAATAACAAATCAATTGCCTCAAATCCCTTCTGTATTTATTTCATCGGTTGCTCAAAAAGGAATCAGCGAATTAAAAGATTTAATTTGGGAGGCCATAAATAGCCAATAGGCACAAATCTCTCATGAAACAGACTGCTGAAACAGACTGCAATTAAACAAGCCACGATTAAACGGTAATCTCCCGATTTCGAATTTTAGCAGCCGGAGTGCCTTGATATATAGAATAAGCATCTAAATCTTTGGTTGCAACAGAACCTACCGTTAGAATGGCGTGAGATTTAACTGTTACTCCCGGACAGACCACTGCGCGGGCACCGATCCAAGAGCCTTCTTCCAAAAGAATTGGTTTAACAATCAAATCGAAACTTGTTTTTTTATAGTTATGATTTCCAGTTAATAACATCGCCTTTTGGGAAACGCAAACGTTTTTTTGGATTATAACCGGAGCTAAATTTTCGATATAACACTCGGCTAACCAAGAGTGATCCCCCAATTCCAATCTCCAAGGGTATTTGATGTGAATAAACGGCTTAACTCGAACGTCTTTTCCGATTTTAGCTCCAAATGCTCTTAAGATAGCAACAAGAACAACACTAAAAGGAATTAGTCCAGATCGAAAGAAAAAAACACTTGTAAAATACCAAATCAATTGCTTAAAGGCAGGAGCTCCGGCATTAAAGCCGTTAGTATCAAAACTCTTTAGCAGTCGGGTTTTAAGCTTTAGTTCTGTTTCGATCATCGAGTTTTTTCTTTGGTCCAGAAATAGGTAAAGGCCACCAAAACAAGATAGACAATAGCGTTGAAAATGGTGTGGTGATCAATTGTTCTAAGGTTACTTACACGGCGTGCCAGCAATGAAATTCCGATAAAACGGGCAACGTTTAAGGCTTGAATAATAATAATGCCGATTAAGATAAAAATAACTCTGTCTAAAAGTTTTTTACCGGGCCAAGAAATCGCGAAAGCTGTTAACGTACCCATTAATGCGTATCCTAAACAAGAATAAACTAAAATTACCCCGCCGTATCCGTTAATATGTAAAATGAAAGGCGAGGTACGGATCTTAAATCCGCATAAACGTAAAATAGCTGCAGAGGTTTCAATAAGCAAATCTCTAAGGCCTTTAATGTAGTTTAAATGCTTATCTATAAAAGCAAGGTAAAAGCTCCCCTGCGCTGTTATGCCGATGAAACACAGGTTGAAAAAATAAAATAGCAATGTGAGGGAAAGGAATGAAAAAAGAAATCGATTGGCTTGATTGTTCCAAATTTTGGTTTTAAAAAAAAGCGTCAAGCTTTGCATTCTTCGGCTCACAAGTTAAAATAAAATATCTCGTGTTAAAAGAAGCTCGAATAAAATCAGAAGAACTGTGGGATCTTACGAAGCGGCTTAAGTACTACTGCTAATTCCGGGAAGTTAAGACTGTTATACCGCATTGCCGACAGATCTTTCATACTTGCTTTAATACGATTCGCCCAAGAGCTGTTGCTAACTCCTCCGGTTCTCATTTTTACGATTACTTCGGGTAAGTAAACCGCTTTAGCAGATCGTTTATGAAGAAAACGCAGCATCAACTCATAGTCTCCGGCACTGCCAAACTCTAAATTGTAATTTCCGTATTTCTCAAAAAGCTCTTTTTTCGCGTAAAAGGTAGGATGAGCAGGCATCCAGCCCCACTGAAACATCCCGAATCTATAATTCTGCGATTTCCATTTGCGAATAGTTTTGCCGGTGTTGTAGCGGTCTACATACCATAAGTCACCATAAACTACCTCTGCGTCATTGTCTGTAAAGGCTTTATTTATTCCGGCTAAAACGTTTTCATGGGCAAAAAAGTCGTCAGCATTTAAAATTCCGATTATATCTCCGGTTGCCAAAGCGATGCCTTTATTCATAGCATCATAGATACCTTTGTCTTTTTCTGACACGATCTTAAACCCGGGGTTCTCATACCGCTTGGCAATTGCAACGGTATTATCTTGTGACTTGCCGTCCACGAGAATGTATTCGGTATCGAAATGCGTTTGTGCCAATACAGAGTGAATGCACTTTTCTATAAATTCTTCCGCATTGTATGCAACGGTGATAATTGTGATTTTCAAAACAGAGAGCTTAACGTTAGAAAGCTTTTACTGATTTTTGGCTACCGGGGTTCGCAATTTTTTATAGTGGGAGACGAAAGGTTTCCGTAAAAAATCTCTCGAAACCCATCCTGCCTTTTCTCGTACAAGCGCAAATATTTACTTATATGAAATTATGTTTTATCTATTTATGGGAAGTCGATTCGTCGCTCTTTTGAGCTTGATATTATTTTTCGCAAGTTGTGCTTCCCGATATAACAATGCCTTATTTACCTCTAAAACTGACTCCGTAAAAAAAGATACTAAAGCAGTTTTTGTAATTAATGATTCCGGCAATTCAAACGGGATGTATAAAATCAAGGCAAATGATTTGATTGCAGTTCGCAATCTTCAAGACATTAAAGCAATTACACCTTCCGAAGGAGCCGGAAGTCAAGCGGGTTCTTCTTCAAGTATAAGCTATCGGGTTGAAAACGACGGCTCAGTAGCATTACCGGTAATAGGAAAAGTTGAAGTTGCCGGACTTACCCGAAGAGAAGCTGCGGAGAAAATTCAAAATATCTACAAACAAAGCCTACTTAAAGATCCCATTATTGACCTGTCTGTAATTAATTTAAAGGTTACCATGTTGGGTGAATTTACTACACAAGGAAATTTTTTGCTTGAAAAAGACAACACTTCGCTCATTGACATAATAGGGCAAGCCGGTGGAATTACAGCCAAAGCGGATGCCGGGAAACTAAAGATAATTCGGGGCGAAAAGGAAAATCCTGAGATTATTTACGTTAATCTAAAAGACATTAACAGTTTATCGAGCAAAAAGCTGATTCTTCAGAATAATGATTTGATTTACCTTGAGCCTCAGTCTGTCTATGCAAAAAGCGAACGAGTGCAACTTTTTTCTTCATTTGTGCAACCTGCTATAATTCTGCTGAATACCGCGTTGCTTATTTTCAATTTGTCAAAATAATGGAGCAAACCGCAGGAGTTCAACCTTCGAAATTATTAAGTCAGCATATTGATTATTATAAGCTGATTCGGGTGGTTTGGAGCCGGTGGTATTGGATTACAGGATGTGTTCTTATTGCACTCGCTTTAGCATGGTCTTATCTTTGGTACACACCTGAGTCTTACTCAACCACGGCCTCACTTAAATTTAATGAAGACCGATCTGAATTGACTGAGCTGGTAAAATCTACCACTCCGTATTACGATCGTACTAATAAAGTGCAGGCCGAGATGTTTGTCATCCAATCTCGTAAGGTTATTTTCAATGCTATTTCTAAAATAGACTATAAGATTTCTTACTTTCTTAAAGGAAGAATTCGGACGACTGATATTTATCCTCAAACTCCTTTCCCTATCGAAATTATTCAGCAAGACAGTTTAGATTTTTTCCGGGGGATGTTTGATATCAAACGCTTAAATAAAAATGCGTTTAAGTTAACTTACGACAACGGCGGGAAAATTGAAAAGGTTTACCGGTTCGGTGATACTATTAGAGTGCTTAATCTCGTGTTTCGAATAAAAAGTACGTCTGCCGCGGATGAAACCTTATATTGTTTTAAGTTTAATACAATAGATGATTTTTTAGGAAGAGCAATGGGCGGCCTAAGTATGCGTGAAGCTGCCAAGAGTTCAAATGTGCTTTTGCTTACTCAAACAGATCCGAATAGAGCTTTTGCTACAGATATTTTAAATTCAATTTTAAGGGAGTACGTGTATTTCGATCAAACCGAAAAAAGTCAGTCTGCGTCGCAAACTATTGAATTTATTGATGATCAGCTCAGCTTTTTAGTGAGCCAGGTAAAGCGATCGGGTTCGGCTCTAGCCAAATTTAAGCAAAGCAAAAACCTTATAGATCTTCAAACAAATACACAGTTATATGTAGGTAAGCTTACTGAACAACAAACGCAAAAAAATTTATTAAAAATTCAAGAACTTGCCATAAACCAATTAGAACAGCAGATTAGAAACAATAAAGACGAGGTAAGCCTAAATTTTAATTTAGAAGGTACCGTAGATCCTTTACTTTCCGGTTTAATCAGTCAGTTAAACGGGTTGATAGCGGAAAAGCAAAAGAAGCTTGTAGATTTCAACGCAAACTCGCAGCCTGTGCTCGAAATGGATCATCAGATTTCTGAGATTAAAAGATCAATCAGCAACAACATTAAACTCTCGCGAGAGCGCAATCAAAAGACAATTCGGTATATTGATAATCAAATCGGAGTTGCAGAGCAAAGCTTGAGCATCCTGCCAACAGCAGAAAAGGATTTTGTAAACCTTCAAGCCGATTTCGATATTAACCAAAAAGTATTTTCTTATTTATCCGAAAAGAAACTTGAAGCGCAAATAAGCAGAGCCGCGGTTGTTGCCGGTGCAAGTATTGTAGAAACCGCTCAAACTTCTTACCAGCTTGTAGATCCCATACCAAGTAAAATTTATTCAACAGCGTTAATGTTCGGCTTGGCTTCGGGCTTAGGTTTGATTTTGCTTGTGAGAATTATTAACC
>JAYULL010000005.1:0-1571 GCA_043763625.1 Sphingobacteriaceae bacterium
GTGGGGTGTAATCCGGATTCGCCGACCCGATAGTTATATCCCGCATGGGCTTCCCATACTCGAACGGCGTATAAACAAACGTAGAATTTATCTTTTGCAGATTAGTTTTTCCCCAGCCTAAAATCTTAAAGTCCTTTTTATTTAGCTTCGAATCAAATTGTACAGCATCGGGACGCGCTGAATTAAGCGAAAAGTTCAAATTATATTTGAGTTTTCCGGCAACTTTCAGCCCTTCCAAAGATTCGAACATACCTTGCGGAAAGGAGTTGAACACTTGCTGTGCATCCATCTCATCGGTTCGTATTTTGAGTTCGTAAATTTTGTTAGGATACAGCGTATATTTTATAAACGGCTTGGCATTGATGTGTTTAAGATGAATTACCGACGAGCTGTCTACCGATATGTAATTCTCCCCGATAAATAGATTAGCATCAATAGCGCCTTGGGGCACTATAATATCGTTAGCCGCGAATTTAGGATGGTTAAACAATAGATTTCTAACGGCAAAAGAACCGAAGATTTTTAGCTGATCACCGGTTTGGTCAACGTCTTTTAAAACTGCATTAACGGTATCAAAATTTAGCTTCAAACCGAACTTCTTCTCAATGTATGCCAGCTCTACCTTTTTTCGCTCCGCGTATAAATTTAAGTCGAGATGCTTATCTTCCGGCTCAACCAAGCCATCGACATGCCATACCGATTCGTTTTTATTTACCGTTATTTTCGATTTTAAATCGCCGTTATCAATAGTTGCAGAATTAACGAAAAACCGTAAACTGTCTTTGGTATCGGTAAAGGTTAAATCGAAATTCCGCATGCTCATATCGTTCGGAATTTTATTCAACAGTTTATTCAACAAATTACCGGCAAGATTCGCCAGGTCGGGGCGTTTACTACTATCAGCGGGTTCGTCGGCATTCTTTTTAAATAGAAAATCGTAATTACGCAAAGTGTCTCGTTTCACTAAGCTTATTCTGCTGTCGAACAGTTTTAACGCAGCAATTTTAACATCTCCCACTAACAAAGGGAGCAATTTTACACTCACACTTAACTCGGATATTGAAGCCAAGCTGTCGCGGTTTTCCGGCACCACCGATATGTTCTTCAAATTTACCGTTCTTAACCCTTCGAACTTTGCTTCACCGATTTTAACGTCCAGATCAAAGTCATTTTTAGCCTTTCGGATTGCTTTTTCGATAGCAACTTTCAGTAAAGCTTCTCGCTTGCTATAAGCGACGATCCCGGCAATCAGGGTTATTAAAATAAGTACAAGAAGAGTTATTCCGGCAATTTTGACATACTTCCGGGGAATTCGCATTCGTGATTTAAACTGTTTCTTCATTAACTCTTCGGCTTGAAATTCGTTTTCGGGTAGCGTTTATTTTTTGAATGTAAATATCCGGAAAAAGGCATAGCAAACAAGAAGTTAAATAGCGGGTTTCGTACTTTTGTTTGCCAAACTCAATATTGATGATTACGAAGGAACAGGTTTTAAATGCTTTACGGAACGTAGAAGAGCCGGATTTAAAGAAGGACTTAGTTACGCTTAATATGATAGAAGATATCAAAAT
>JAYULL010000006.1:0-21471 GCA_043763625.1 Sphingobacteriaceae bacterium
TAAGCCCGGAGCAGGAACTTGCCCGGTTAGAGGGCACAGCAATGTTCAGGGAGATCGTACGATGGGTATTTACGAGAAGCCGGCGGAGAAATTCCTCGAACCGGAATATGCCTTAACGTAAATCCGGCAAGACCCCGGTGCTGCCTACGGCTAAACTGGGTAATTTGAAGATAAGAATCGGGTTAGGGTGGGCGAAATCACATTCCTTCCATACCGGGCAGTGCCCGGTGATGAAGTACCACAGGCAATTGATGCAGGCTATTTTATACGATAAAATTCAAATTGCCAAAGCTGTAAATGTAGAGGTTATATCTTTGCTTGATGCGCCAAAAGGCTATAGGGATTTTGATCGAGGAGCCGCTAAAAAGTTTGTGCTCGACCCTCACGGGATGATAGCATAAGTGTTAGTTTGTTAGATTTAGTACACGATATCAAACCCTCTGATACTTTCGGTGTCAGGGGGTTTTGTGTTTTAATCCGCCACGTAATCCAAGGGCAACAGGTCCGCAACTCTCTCCCACAACCAATAGCCTTCAAACAGTAACCTTGCCGGAATATGTCTTTGCTGTTATCAACGCCTGCCTGATCTACGTGCAGGTTTGCTTTTTTTATTCCTGTTATCGGGATTGTTTCTGCCGGATTTACCCGAATTGGATAAAGGTTCCGGTTTAGATTTTTTTGCGGCGGATGGCTTTGAAATCGCAGGTTTAGATTTTTTAACAGGCTGTTTTGGATTTGGCTTCTTTTCATCTACACCGGTCGATTCTGCCAATAAGCTGTAAATAACCTTCATTTCGCTTTCGGTTAAATCCCGCCAATCGCCCACCGGTAGGCCTTTTAATCCTATGTTCATAATACGAACCCGCTCCAGTTTAATTACAACATATCCAAAATGCTCACACATCCTGCGTATCTGCCGGTTTAACCCTTGTATCAAAACAATCCTGAATGTATTTACTCCTTCTTGCACCACCCTACACTTTTTGGTTGTAATGCCCAGCATAGGAACGCCTGTCGACATGCCGGTGATCACATCCGGGGTTAACGGCTTGTTCACCGTAACCACATATTCCTTTTCATGGTTATTTCCTGCCCGCAAAATTTTGTTCACCATATCGCCATTGTTGGTCAAAAATATTAGACCCTGCGAATCTTTATCTAAACGACCGATAGGGAAAACACGTTTGCTGTGATTTACAAATTGCACAATGTTATCTCGCACATTTTCTTCGGTTGTTGATGTTACACCAACAGGTTTATTCAATGCAATAAAAATGGTATCATCATCTTCCCTTGGTTCAAGTTCATTTCCGTTCACCCGTACCCGGTCGCCCGCTTTTACCTGATCGCCCAAATTGGCTTTACGCCCGTTTATAAATACAACGCCGCCGGAAATAAAACGGTCGGCTTCGCGTCTGGAACATAGGCCGCTTTCGCTGATAAATTTATTGAGGCGTATTGAGCTTTGCTGCATATAAGATAGTGGATTTTTATGTGGATGAGGCGGCTTTAAAGTCCAGTCGCAATCGAGGGTAAATTGCTTGCCTCAGCGCAAATCTGTCTAGCTTTAATTCCTCAAATTTTGTCATCAAAATCCATATTTCGTATTACTAAGTTTAAAGCTAACGAAAATGCAGATCAAATTTAGTCAGATTATCGGCGATAGGTTGCGTCTTGTAAACCTTTTGCTAAAATAGTTTATATGAGTCTGCGTATATACCCATACAGGTTAGTTACTGAAAAAGTTTCGTTACCCGGCAACAAGAAATAGAATAGTTAAAATAGTACCAAGTAGAGGTTTACTTGGTACATGTTGTTGATGCCGGTCCTCGGATTGTTATTTTAAATAAATTTCGACCACGCCTTTTTTTCCTTCGGCGCCATATTTTCTAACAGCTTCGGCACCTTTCCAAACTTCAATAGCTCCAATATTATTTTGATCAATTGCTTTATATTCTTTGTAGGAGATTTTTTTACCACCTACGAAGTATAAAGCATCGCTTACTAAAATTGAATCCGGGGTTACTCCCTTTTGTATTTGCAGGGTTTTTGCATATTCTTTCGTCGTGGCTTCCACCACCCCTTTTTTACCTTTCTCTCCAAACTTTTTTACTGCTTCTTTACCTTTCCAAATCATCACGGATTCAAAGTCTTTCTGATCAAACTTTTTGTATTCTTTGTAAGAAATCTCTTTGCCGTTCAACCTGTATAAAGCATCGTTGGGTAGAGCAGGCGGTGGTGGAGGAAGCGGTTTTACAACTTTCTTTATCGTGCCCGGGGTTGACTTGTTTAGTTTAATTAAAGTGTCTTTAGGTGGAGTCGGGCGTTTAAGGGGAGGCAACGGTCTAGTAAGCTTGTGTGGTCCGGGAGGAGGAACAGTTTGTTGAGGATGGTTTTTAGCGAATTCTTTAGTGGTGATTTCAATAACCAAGTCTTTAGCGTTATCGCCGTATTTCTCTTTGGCAAACGAATCTTTAAGAATATTTAAACTATATATATTCTCTTGCGGGACAAGTGAGTTTATAAATTCTTTTTCTTTTTTTGCCTCTTTAATTTTCTCCTCGGCTACCGCAACTCCGTCTATAGTTATATAAGGGAGAGAATCTTTGTTGACCTCAAAGAAAACATGTGGCTTTACATAAAAGGTTTCATTGGCTCCATGATCAATTTTAAATCCTTCCGGTTCACTATTGACGGTTGAATCAAGTTTAATTGGTAGAGTTATATGAGCTCTTACCTGCTTTCCGTTTATCATAGCAGGATTCCATTTTCCGGCTTCTCTAAGTACTCTTACAGCTTCTGTTCCCGCTCCCAAGTCTTCATCTTTGTTAATCCTCAAATCTCTTACAACTTCTATATTGCTTACGCTTCCGTCTTTTTCAACAATAAAACTTAAGATAGCCTTCCCGGAAAGGCCTGCCTCTTTTACCTTTTTTGGATATTGGTAATTTTCGTAAAATTTTTGCAAGCCGCCCGGATATAACGGTTTAACTTCCAAACTTCCAGCATCATAGACTCCGCTGCTATCGCCGGATTGCGTGCTATAATCGGTCGAATTCGAAGAGATTTTTGTCAGAAGAGACGCGTCTGCTTTCTCCGTCAGCTCCTTGACCGTTTCTGATCCATCCAAAGTCGCCGATGATAAAATCACCATTGCCGCAAACAACGGTGCAGAAAGGCCGTATTTCAATATGGCCGCTCTCCGCGATTTAGATTTGTGTAGCATAAAAATTCTCCTTTTTAATATAGATTGATTAAAAAAACTGTTGGTTAATTGGTGCGGCTGAACACCGAAAGTGGTGGTAAGCAACAGCATAGCGTACGAAGCTTTGTCCGGGTTGGCAGCAGTTTCATCAGCGATAAATTCATGAATGTTTTTGATTGCTTTCTTATACAAATAAGCAACCGGGTTGAACCAATTTACTATCGTGAACAGTTCGAAAAATATCACATCTGCCGAGTGCCATTGCTTTACATGCACTAATTCGTGCCGGATTATTACTTCTTTTTCCGGCAAGCTTTGGTCCACCGACACTTTTTTAAAGAAGGAAAAAGCTTGTTTTTCATGTAATGACTTTAAAGATCTCGAAAGGCCGTAAAGCTTCCGCAAGAAATGTAAAAAAGCTATTCCGGCACCGATAGCATAACCTATCCAAATTAGTTGTTCATTGCTTAAGCCTTCGGGCTTTGCAACAATAGGAGCTGAATAGACAATAATTGCCGTTCCTACAGATTGTGTTACGGCATATACTTTTTCGGTTACAAAAAGTTCTCGCACCCAATCGGAACGCAGCACAGGTATCAGCAGCGACAATAGTGCGGAAGAAACCAAATAAGCCCGATTGAGCTTAAAGAAGGTTTCGTTTCGCAAAAGCACGAGATAAAACAGGTAGAAAAGCAACAGATAAAGGTTTACCTGAAGCAGGTATGTTAGGCCGTTCATGATTTACTTATTTTGCTTTTTTTAAAAAGAGTCTTTATCAGAGTATAGCAAATACGAATCTACTTTTTTACCGTTCTTAATATCGAGTTGTAGCGCAATGTGTAGGGTATAAGCAACCCGAACCGCTTTCCCTTTGATTTTCCCGGGCTCCCATTTCGGGCACTTTTCTAGCATTTTTAAAGCTTGATTCCCTGTTCCGAATCCGGCGTCTCTCACTACTTTTTTCTCCTTCAGAGAACCGTCTTTCTCCACAACAAAAGACAGAAAAATTTTTCCTGATACTCCTTTTTCTTGAGCCTCTTTTGGGTATTCATAGTTCTTTGCAACAAATTGATAAAATTTTGCCATTCCGCCCGGGAACTCCGGGTTTACATCTAATGGGGATCCCACAGTATAAATTGCTCCTGTATCTGCGGGCAAGGCTTGTGATGTTAGAGGAGGTGTGGGAAATCCCAATACCTGTTTTCTTGATGTTTCGTTCGACTTGTCTACAGTCGCCGACGATAAAATAACCATTCCGGCAAACAACGGGGCCGAGAGACCGTATTTCAATATTGCCGCTTTTCGCGATTTAGTTTTGTGTAGCATAAAAATTCTCCTTTTTAATATAGATTGATTAAAAAAACTGTTGGTTAATCGGTGCGGCTGAACACCGAAAGTGTTGGTAAGCAACAGCATAGCGTATGAAGCTTTGTCCGGGTTGGCAGCAGTTTCATCAGCGATAAATTCATGAATGTTTTTAACTGCCTTTTTATACAAGTAAGCAATCGGGTTGAACCAATTTACTATCGTGAGCAGTTCGAAAAATATCACATCTGCCGAGTGCCATTGCTTTACATGCACCAGTTCGTGTTTGATTATTAATTCCTTTTCCGGCAAGTTTTCGTCAACTGCCACTTTCTTAAAAAAAGAAAATGCTTGTTTTTCCGGGTTTGACCTTAAAGATTTTGAAACCCGGTAAAGCTTCCACAAGAAATGTAAAAAAGCTGCTCCGGCACCGATAGCGTAAATTATCCAAATTAATTGTTGAGTGCTTACGCCTTCAGGCTTTGTTGTAACCGGAGCTGAATAGACAATAATTGCAGACCCGACAGATTGCGTTACCGAGTAAACTTTTTCGGTTACAAAAAGTTCTCGCACCCAATCGGAGCGAAGTATTGGTATTAACAGCGATACTATTGCGGAAGAAACCAAATAAACCCGATTCAGCTTAAAGAAGGTTTCGTTTCGCAAAAGCACGAGATAGAACAGGTAGAAAAGCAATAGATAAAGGTTTACCTGGAGCAGATAGATCAGTCCGTTCATATTATTTTTTTTTGAGTTTGTCGATCATTTTCAAAATTTCGTCAGCTTCTTTGAGGTCAATTTTTTTCTCCTTAACAAAGAAGGAAAACATGCTTTCCACGGAATTGCTGAAGTAGCCGTTGAGCAATTTCTCCGTAGCAAAACTTTTATAATCTTCTTTACTGACTGCCGGGAAGTACCTGTGGCTTTTACCGAAGGCTTCGTGGTCAACAAAGCCTTTAGTTTCTAAAATCCGGATGATAGTTGATACCGTGTTGTATGCCGGTTTGGGTTCCGGCAATTCGTCTATCACGTCTTTAACAAACGCTTTATTCAAATCCCATAAAACCTGCATAATCTGTTCTTCGGCTTTTGTAAGTTCTTTTATTTCCATGGTTTTAAACTTCAGTTTCTTTAATTGATTGTCTTTTTCGTACGTTCTTATTGCAACCAATAATCGAAGTTAAAACTAATATTTTAGTTATACAACTATTTTCTTAGTTTTGTTTTGGGCCTCAACCTTAGTGAGGGTTAACTGTCCCTGCTGTCTTTCGTCACCCTCTCCAATTGGAGCGGGAAAGCAGGGGCATTGCGATTATTTCTTGCTGACAAAGGGTGAGCCTCAAACTTTCATAGGGTTAACCCTGTTCTCCCCGTACTTTTATACCTTTTATAAATATGAAGCTAACTTTTCACGGAGCAGCCCGGCAAGTAACCGGCAGTAAACACAGAATTGAATTAAATAACGGCACTCAAATACTTTTGGATTGCGGACTTTTCCAAGGAATGGGCCAAGAGACCGATGACTTAAACGTTCATTTCGGCTTTAACCCGTCAAATATTAACTACCTGATTTTATCGCACGCACATATAGATCATTGCGGTTTGATTCCGAGAATGGTTGCCGAAGGGTTTAGCGGCAGCATTTTTTGTACTGCACCAACGATGGAGTTGGCAAATATCCTGTTAAGTGATTCGGCGCAGATACAGGAGCAAGACGTTGAGGAGAGCAATAATAATCGTGAAAAACGAGGTTTACCCCCACTAAAGGCGCTCTATACGGAAGAGGATGTACTCGAAGCGATGCGGCTTTTTAAGATAGTTGAGTACGACGACGATTTCGAAATTGATCAACGAATCAAACTTCGGTTTACTGACGCAGGGCATTTAATAGGAAGCGCTTCGGTCCATCTTTCAATACTTGAGGACAGCACATCTTATCAATTAACCTTTAGCGGCGACGTGGGCCGTTACGGTGATCTAATTTTAAATAATCCAAAAGCTTTCCCGCAAGCCGATTATATAATTCTTGAGTCTACTTACGGAGATTCTTTGCATAAAGATATTGGAGCTATTGAAGATGCCCTGCTCCAAGTTATCACTGAAACCTGCACCGGTAAAGGCGGCAAGGTTATTATTCCTGCGTTTAGTGTAGGACGGACCCAAGAGCTGTTGTTTGCTTTAAACGGTTTGGAGTTAGCGGGTAAGTTGCCGGATTTGCCTTACTATGTAGACAGCCCTTTGTCGGAAAAAGCTACACGAGTAATAAAGAGCCACCCCGACGTGTATAACAGCGGGGTTAAACAAGTGATGAAAGTAGATGCTGATCCCTTCAGTTTCAAAGGATTAAAATTTATACAAAGCGTTACCGAATCAAGAGCTTTAAAAGAAGACACCCGACCTTGTGTTATCATTTCCTCATCGGGGATGGCAGAAGCAGGCCGAGTTAAGCACCATATTCGCAATAACATCGGGAACGAAAGAAATACTATTTTGATGGTGGGATACGCGGAGCCGACATCCTTAGGCGGAAGACTGATTAAAGGAGAAAAAGTAGTAGATATTTTTGGTGAGGATTACGATGTGAAAGCCGAAGTACAGTCTATAAAATCAATGAGTGCTCATGGCGATTATGAAGACTTGCTCAAATTTCTTTCCTGCCAGGATCCGGCACGGGTACAACAGGTTTTCTTGGTTCACGGCGAGTACGAAACCCAACAACACTTCCGGGAAAAAATTCTTGAAAAAGGCTTTACGGACGTCGAAATTCCGTACCTGCATCAGCGGGTTGAATTAAGCTGACAGGAAGCCGGAGCTTAAAAAAAGATCCCGATGTTGTTGCCGGTGAACTTTACACTTTGGGTTTGACTGCCGGAATCTTTGGGCACTGACGGCATTTTGAATATCTTAAAAGTTTCTTTCTTGTTTGCTGCGATTTCCGGATTTTTATTTATTCCCATTAGTGCGATTAGAGTTAATACCGGTATCATCAACAAAACAAAAGGTGATACCGAGTTAGCTAGCTTTTTCATGTTTTTAAGTTTGATATTCAAAGTAACCACCTGTTGTTCGGTTGAAAAAATTATTTAGACTAACTGCCATAACAAATAGATGAACGCCCGCAAACACGCTTCCCAAATGTAAAAGAGACCAAAACCGGTTTGCAGATAAATTGTGCCGGTTCGTCGAAAGAAGTTAATCGGATACTTACCGGCAAATTATCTTTATGTGATGAACAAATCCAAGCGAATATTTATTCACTCAGGTTTTTGGATCTTTATCTTACTGCTGCCCTTCGGTTTGGCGAGTAAAGACTTTACGCGGGTCTCGTACGACCTGTTCGTAACAGTTTTTTATTTCGGGCTGATAAACATCGCCGTTTTTTACATCAACTACCTATGGCTGATGCCCCGATATTTAAACCAACGCAAGTTTATCTCCTTTATAATTTTGGTACTGCTGCTTATAGCCGTTTCAGGCTTTGTAAAATACGGCTTGGCCCTAACTTACTCCGAAATCATTCTTAAACCCAACCGACATCGCGTAGCTACTCCAACCTTCGCCGAATATTACGCCGGAGCAGTTATAGTAAGCACCTTTTTTGTGTTTTTAAGTTCGGCACTTAAGTTCGCCAAAGATTGGTTTGTTAACGAAAAGCTGCGTAAAAGTTTGGAAAAAGAAAAGTTGAAGGCCGAGATTGCCTTTTTACGATCTCAGATAAATCCTCATTTCCTTTTTAACTCCTTAAACAACATTTACTCCTTAGCTTATCAAAAATCAGAGAAAACTCCGGAGGCAATTTTAAAGCTTTCCGAAATTATGCGTTACATGCTCGACGAAAGCACCGGTAATTCGGTTAGTTTAAATCAAGAAATACGGTATTTAGAAAATTACATCGACTTGCAACGTTTAAGAATTAAGGACGCAAATATTGAGTTTAAGGTTATCGGAAAAGAATATGGAGACCGTCAAATTGCACCCTTGATTTTGATAGCTATTATTGAAAACGCATTTAAGCACGGTAATCCTTCAGATTCCGCACATCCGACTACTATCGAGATAGAATTACTTCCGGACAGATTATTTTTTATAGCAAGTAATCCTAAAACGATGTACAATAAAGAAGAAGCGAGCGGCATCGGCGTGCAAAACGTAAAACGCCGTTTAGAGCTGTTATATCCCGGAAAGTATAATTTAGAGATCGACGAAAGCAGATTAATTTATACATGTAAATTATCACTAGTTTTATAAAATGATTCGCTGCCTGATAGTAGATGATGAGCCTTTGGCGCTTGATATACTTACCGACTATGTAGAAAAAGTGCCTCATTTACAGCTGATAAAAGCCACAACAAGCGCCTTTGAAGCATTAGGAATGGTTCAATCAGGCGGTATAGATCTTGTATTCTTAGATGTGCAAATGCCGGAACTTACCGGAATTCAATTTTTGAAAATCATTAACGGCAAATGTTCCGTAATTCTAACCACGGCCTACCCCGAGTACGCATTGGACGGATATGACCTTGCGGTAACCGATTATCTTTTAAAGCCCATAGCATTCGACAGATTCTATAAAGCAGTTCAGAAGGTACAACCGATCTCGGCACCGGCTCCCTCCGAAGCTTCAATTAACAATCCACCGGCTCACGATTTTATCTTTGTTAAAACCGAACATAAAATTCAGAAGGTTTCTTTAGATGAGATTTTATTTATCGAAGGGTTAAAAGACTATATCTCTATTTTTACTCCCGCTGAGCGAATTATCACGCTTCAAAACATGAAGAAAATGGAAGAAGCTTTGCCTTCCGTCAGATTTATTCGCGTTCACAAATCCTACATTGTTTCTTTAGATAAAATTGAGTCAATAGAGCGCAGCCGAATCCAAATCGGCGATAAAATTATCCCTGTCGGCGACACCTATCGGGATTATTTTTTCAAGCTTATCGGCGAGAGAAATATTTAAACTCGAACAACTTCGGTTTTTAAAAACTTCAAGTTTTTAAAAACGTAAATTGTTCTTAGCATTGACACAGGTTTTTTGGTTTCATCTAATAGTTGGAGCATTGAAGAAGGTAGTACTCTTAATTATAGTTCTTACATCTATTGGAGCAGTCTTATTTTATCAAAATAGAGCTTCTACCCGGACAGCCGGCACAATTGTTAAAGCAAGTGACCCCGACAAAGCGGAACGGGAAGGAAAGTTGTTGGTTAAAAGATATTGCAGCACCTGCCATCTTACTCCTTCACCGAGTGTGCTGCCTAAAGAAAGCTGGCCTCAGGCTTTGGGGTGGATGGGGAATTATTTGGGACTAAAAGACGAACGCAGTCTATCGCAGGGTATAGTAAATGAAGATCAAATCCCGAACAGACCAATCATTACCCGAGCAAAGTTTCAGCTTATTAAAAACTACTTAATTTCGCATGCGCCCACACAGCAAGAGATTTTAAATACGAAAGATAAAAACCCGGCGGTTAATACTCTCAGCCGGTTTGAAATTAAATCTTTTAGTAAAAACATTGGTTCCGGAGAACTCATTTCATTGTTAAAGGCCGATCCGGCGAGCAAGCGAGTATATGTTGGATTCGGATCGAAAAAAATCCAAACTTATACCTTAAACGGAAATTTTATTTCTTCGCTAAAACTAAATTCTGAACCGTCGTATCTGGAACCGTTTGGAAAAGGCTATCGCGTAAGTGTATTGGGTGATTTAATATCCGACCGGAAAAAGGGAGAAGTGCTTGAAGTATCAGAACGTAATAGGGTTAAAGTCCTCGAAAAAAATTATCACAGACTCACCCAAAGCAACTATACAGATATTGATAACGATGGTAGAAGCGATCTTCTAATGGTAGGTTACGGTGACCATCACACAGGAAGAATATCAATTTTTTGGAATAGAAAAACAAAAAACGCATCAGAGACAGTGCTTTCGCGAGAAGCAGGCGCACTTTGCGCTTCAATTTATGATTTTAACGGAGATGGGAAAAAGGATATTATGGTTCTTACTGCACAGGGTCGAAATGATTTAGTATTATATCTCAACGGGGGCAACCGAACTTTTAAAGCAATAACAATATTAAAAGACCATGCGGGATTCGGGTATCAGAATTTCACTCTCTCCGACCTTAATAAAGACGGTGACCCCGATATTATAATTTGCAACGGTAACAATATGGAATGGCGTAATCCTCCGTTAAAATCTTATCACGGCGTCAGAATTTTAATTAATAACGGCAATCTCACCTTTAAAGAGAAGTACTTCTATCCTATGTTTGGCGCGATGAAAGCTATCGCATCTGATTTTGATAACGATGGAGACTTAGACATCGCCGCTATATCCTTCTTCCCTTATTGGAATCAAGAGAATCCGGAAACATTTACATATCTGGAAAACATCGGAGATTTTAATTTTAAAATCGAACGCATGTCGAATCTCGGATGGAAGCGCTGGATGACGATGGACGCCGCCGATTTAAATGGCGATAAGAAAACAGACATCCTGTTGGGTGAAGGGAATCTGGGAATAGGCATACCTGAAAAGAACGCTGAAGAATTTAAGGAACGCCACCGATCTTTGCCAAGTTCTTCGGTTATGGTTCTTATTAATAAATAATATTTTATCTGTAACATCTCCCCTCAAACCCGCGTAAAATTCATTCAAAGAATAGAATTTACCTTCTTAAAAAACTTCGAAAAGAAGCGGGCCGGTTAATTGATTTTATTATTGCATCTACCTTCAGATCAACTAAACACCACTCGTCACTCTCGATTAAAAAATTGGCAGGTTAGGTCAGCGATATGGGAATTTTAAAACCGGCAGAAAATCTTACAGAAAAGCAAGTTAATTCTGGCCTAAAACTAGTTATTGCCGACGGACTTGCATCGGAGGCAATGGTGACATTTACGGGAGGGGCTTTCTTAGTGGCAATTGCCATTCATTTGGGCGCTACTAACTTTCAATTAGGCTTACTCGCTGCCTTGCCTACTTTTTCGAGCATTTTTCAATTGGCTTCTATTTGGCTGGTACGAAGATTTAACAATCGGCGAGCTATTTCGGTGGTGAGCAATTGTATTGCTCGTTTTCCATTGTTAATTATCGGAGTTATTCCTTTTATGTTTTCGGGCTCTATAAGTATTCAAGTTCTTATTTTCCTTTTATTCTTTCATTACTTTTTCGGTTCTGTAGCCGGCGCAAGTTGGAACTCTTGGATGAAAGATTTGGTCCCTGAAGATAAATTGGGCTCCTACTTTTCGCATCGCAGCAAGTTGACTCAAACGCTAAACGTCACCTTAAGTCTTCTCGTGGCTACTTCTTTAGACTATGTTAAAGCACACCATCCCGATAAAGAAATTTTGTCCTATTCGCTTATGTTTTTAGTAGGCGGCGGATTGGGAATGATAAGCATTTACGCACTGGCCCGCACACCGGAGCCGAAATCTTACTTAACCAACGAAAATTTTTTAAAGCTTTTTAAAAAGCCTCTTGCCGATACTAATTTTAGAAATTTAACGATCTTCCATGGTTTTTGGGCCTTTTCGCTGAACTTAGCTACCCCTTTTTTCGCGGTTTTCATGATTAAAACGATCGGTTTGCCTTTATCGTTTATTATAGCTTTAACAATTATTCATCAGATAAGCAGCATTTCTGCACTTAAATTTTGGGGTAGGTATGCGGATAAATACAGCAATAAAACAATTATAAGGATTTGTGCACCTATTTATGCTGCCTGTATAATATCTTGGGTTTTTGTAGGCCTGCCTTCAGAAAAATTGTACAGCATGGCTATATTGGTTGTAATTAATATTCTTGCCGGAATGTCGACCGCGGGAATAAATATAGCAATGGGAAACATCGGTTTCAAATTGGCAAGCAGAGATGAAGCCATTGTTTACCTAACCTCAAAAAATATGTTTGTAGCGCTTTGCTCTACAATCGCACCTATGATGGGCGGCTTGATGGCCGACTTTTTTGCTACCCACCAATTTATCTGGAATATTGAGTGGAAAAGTGCAGGCAACATATTGACCATTCCGCTTGTCAACTTAAAAGGCTGGACTTTCTTCTTCGTTATAGGCGGAATTTGCGCTCTATTCTCGCTCCGTTTGCTTAAAAACGTAAAAGAAGAAGGCGAAGTGGGCAAAGAGCGTGCAATGGTATTTATTAAGGCGAATTTAAAAAACTCAATAAAGGATTATACTACCGGAACTTCGATTATGACTCGTCTGGCAGATCGTATTAACCGCCCTTTTTCTATTAAGAAAAGCGTACAGTCGATTTTAGATTACAGCTCTGACTGAAGTTCATCGTGTTGCGGCGGAAGTTTGTATACTTCCTTCTCTTCTTCTTTCTGTTCCACATGCACCGCGTAATCTGCAGGGCGAATAGACTTGCCGTATTTCTCTGCACAAACTTCCGTAAATTCAGCTCCGAAATATAAAATAGCCGATGTATAATACACCCATAACAGGATTACTATAAGCGAGCCGGCTGCACCGTAAGTGGATTCGGTGCCACTTGTTTCTATATAAAATCCTATCAATAGCCGCCCTATAATAAAAAGAACCGCAGTAAATAAAGCTCCGGAACTTACATCTTTCCAAGAAATTTTAACATCGGGCAAAAATTTAAAAATTATAGCGAAAAGAATTGTAATCACAATAAAACTGATAGCAAGGTTTATAATATTAATTAAAACAACCGTTCCCCCGGGTAAAACACGAGTTAAAACATCGCTCATTGCAACTACTACACCATTGATAACTAATGATACTATCAACAAAAAGCCGATTCCTATAATTAACGATGAGGATAATAGACGATTCTTCAAAAAGGCTAACCATCCTCTTTTTGGTTTCGGTTTAACTCGCCAAATCATATTTAAGGAATCTTGAATTTCGATGAACACTCCTGTTGCTCCAATTAAAAGGGTTATAATACCCATTAAAAGCGCAATATTACTTTTGCCGGAAAGAGCCACGTTTTTCACCATTTCTTGAAGCTGATCCGCCGCTTTTGGCCCGATCAATCCTTTTGTTTCATTAAAGATTTGGTTCTGCAGCGCTGCATCGCGCCCAAAAATTCCGGCAAGCGAAATGATCATAATCAGTAGAGGAGCTAAAGAAAAAACTGTATAATACGCTAAAGAAGCACTTAACTTCATTCCCTTATCGTCGCCGAACGCGGTGAATGTTGTTTTCAAAATATCCCAAGCCTCAATCCAAAATTGTTTGGTAAATATCTTCTTCATAGTATTTGGAAGGAAAAACGTTTCCGATATATAGAAACCGGTTTTAATCAACAAAGTTTAGTGTAATAAAAAAGACATCTAAAAGTTAGCTCTTGACTTTGTCTTTTTTTCCGCTAACTTCATCTTACTAAAATTGTTATAACGAACGCTTTCGTTTGAAAGAGCACTCTTTAAAGCTGCTTCACCAAGCTTTACAGTGCTGATTTTAACCGCTCTACGGGTACACACTTTTGCCTCTTCAATACCTTAGTTTTAAAATCAACTTGAGTCCTTCCCACAAATAATTTTTCGTTGAGCAGTTAATCCCTTATTTTGCGCCGGTTGTTATACTCACATGAATTTAGACCTAACCGGAAAACGCGCATTAGTCTGCGGAAGCTCAAAAGGAATCGGTAAAGCTGCGGCACATGAACTCGCTTTGCTGGGTGCTAGCATTACTTTAATAGCTCGTACTGAAGAAGTATTGAAAGAAATAATCGTTCACCTACCGGCCGATGACACTCAGGCCCATAATTATATCGTCGCGGATTTTGCAAGACCGGAAGATCTAAAGGTGAAAGTAGAGAAGTTTGTAAAAGAACATCCGGTAGATATTTTAATAAACAATACCGGCGGACCGGCAGGCGGACAAGCTATAGATGCCGGAGCGGAAGATTTTCTACAAGCCTTTTCTAATCACGTAATCTGCAATCAGCTTTTAACACAAGCGGTAGTTCCGGGAATGAAAGCCGCGGGTTGGGGACGGATAATTAATGTGATTTCCATTTCGGTTAAAGCACCTTTGCGAGGTTTGGGCGTTTCGAACACCATTCGTGCAGCGGTTGCAAATTGGGCCAAAACACTTTCGCTGGAACTTGGTCCGTTTAACATTACGGTTAATAATGTGCTTCCCGGGTTTGCGATGACTGATCGGCTGATCTCTATAATAAATTCAAGAGCAGAGAAAGAAAACAGGACGCCGGAAGAAATTAAACAAGAAATGATTAAAGAAATTCCGGTAGGAAGAATAGGAGAAGCAAAAGAAATTGCGGCAGCGATAGCTTTTTTGGCAAGTCCTGCCGCAGGTTATATTAACGGTATAAATCTTCCGGTCGACGGGGGTAAAACGCCTTCTTTATAAACCGGAGAGCCAATCGTTCCAATTCCTAATTCTGAAACCGTAATCAATAACCGGTTTTAAATTTTTGCTTTCGACTATCTTCCAACTTAATTTTTCGTCAATAAATTCAGGCTTTGCGTAGCCTCCTTTTTCGGCGGCAAGCGTATAAAATTCTTTTTTTGAGGGATGATCCGGAGAACAGGCATTGAAGGTTATGCCGAAAGCTTCCTGACTGATAACTGCCGAAATTATTCCGATACAATCATCCAAATGAATCATATTAACAGGAGCATTTCCGTTCGGGATACTTGTTTTTCCTCCAAAAAAACGACCGGGGTGTCGATCGGGGCCAACTAATCCGGCAAAGCGAATAACAGTTGTATCCGGTCCGGTAAGTAAACGTTCGGCTATAAGAATTGCTTTTCCTGATTCGGTTTCCGGAGTCGGCTCGTCATCTTCAGTCACGGCTCGCTTTTCTTCTCCGTAAACGGAAGTAGAGCTTATAAAAATTACTTTTTTTATTTCTTTTTTCTTTATCAGCCTGTGTATTTCTTTTACTTGGCCAACAAATTTTTCCGGGTTTCCTTTAGGCGGGATATTGATAAATAAAACGTCGCAATCAAAAAAACTATCTGCTAGTTCATCGGCTGACCCGGGGGTTAACTGCACTAAGTATGAGTCGATTCCGGCATTTTGAAGAGTTGATATTTTCCCTGAACTCGTTGTAGATCCTTTAACCGTAAACCCCTCGTCAATCAGCCTTTGAGCCAAGGGAAATCCCAGCCAACCGCATCCTAAAATACTTATAATCCTACTTTTATTCACTCGGGTTAAACTTTTATAGTTTATAAATGTCATATATGAAACTTAATTTTGACACTTACGTTGAAAATATTACAGACAAACATTAAAATTATGAAAAAGACAAACGTTAAAATAGCTACTCTTTGTATTGCGGTTGCAGCTACAGCCATGACTTTGCCGGGTTGCGGTACAATGACCAAAACTCAAAAGGGTGCCGGAATTGGTGCCGTTGCAGGCGGCACACTTGGAGCATTAATTGGTAAGAGAGCAGGGAATACTGCTGTGGGAGCAATTATTGGTGGCGCAATCGGCGGAACAGCTGGAGCTTTTATCGGTCGTAAAATGGATCGTCAGGCGGAGGAAATTAAGAATACCGTTCCCGGAGCCGAGGTAATCAAAGCAGGCGAAGGGTTAATTGTAAAATTCGATTCAGGTATTTTGTTCGACTTTAACAAGACAGATTTGAAAGATGCGGCGAAAACTAACATCACCAACTTGGCCGCCACCATGAAAAACAATCCGGAAACCAATATTCTGGTTGTTGGTCATACAGACGATGTCGGAAGTGATTCGTACAACTTGAGCTTATCGCAACGTAGAGCAGAAGCTGTTAAAGCTTTCACCGCTTCTCAAGGAATTCCAAGCAACCGTTTAACAACAAGCGGCAAGGGCGAAATGGAACCTATTGCTGACAATACAAATGAAACAGGCAGAACAAACAATCGTCGTGTAGAGATTGTAATTGTGGCTAACGAAAAAATGAAGGCTGAAGCTAAAGCTCAGGCGCAATAATTTTTAAATACCTTATGGAAAAAGGCGTTTTGATTTAGTTCAAACGCCTTTTTCTTTTACCCGCATTTTGTTTTAAGCTGCCGAGATAAACTTTACAAGACTTCGTTTTGCAAGCGGCAACAACGTTTGTTCAAGCGGAAAACGAATGTCGCTTTCTATATGATATACTGCCGGATTGGGCATTTGTCGCCGCGTATGGATCAGCTCTTGGCGGATACCTTGTGGTGTGTAAATAAAATTGCGGGTAAAATTTGTTACATAAAGTGTGTTAATCCCGCGATATTTTTCGTCTTTACTTTCAAAAATTGTTACCTGATATTCGTAAACACTAGTAGCATTTTCATCGCCGTTACTCAGCAAGAGGTAACCGTGATAAGGATATAACGGAACTACTCCAACCGTTTCAATTTTCAGTCGGCTTTCTACAAATTCATAAATCTCTTTTCCTTCTTGCACTGCCGGATCCATCTTTTTTAATGAATAACTTATAATTTGCTCAATCTCTTGCATCAACCCGTCATCCTGAACCATTTTTTCGTACGTTAGATTTACAGCTTCAATGTCGGCGTTAGTCAATCGCTCCGGAAAAGCTTTCTGCAATCCTGTTTTGTTCTCTTTAAATTTAAGCAAGTTGTTGTAGTGAAAAACCAAATCGCTTAAATCAGGATATAGTTTGTGCTTATGAAAGTGTTTGTTTATCTGCTGAAGGTAATGTAACAAAACATACTTTTTGTGCTCAAAATCAACCGAACCTTCGATAAACCAGTTTACGCTAAGTGACTTCATATTCCCTATTACTTATTTCATAATACAATAGATACGAAAAAAAGGTCAAATTTGCAAAATGGCAAATGCGAAATTATTTTTACTTCCTGTTCCTTTAGCAGATGAAACCGTGCACAAAACAATCCCCTTGCACGCTACTTCGATTATAAACAACCTAAAAACATATATTGTTGAGAACGAGAAAACTGCAAGAAGGTGGCTTAAAGAAATGGGGCTGCAAACTCCGCAAAGCGACTTAATTCTTTTGCCTTATGGGAAACATGCCGATAAAACGGATATATCAGTTTACATGAAAGCACTTTTAGCCGGCGAAGATGTTGGCTTGATGAGCGAAGCCGGTTGCCCGGGAATTGCGGATCCCGGAGCCGAAATTGTAGCACTTGCACATGCTAATAATATACGGGTTGTGCCCCTTACCGGACCGAGTTCTATTTTGCTCGCGTTAATGGCTTCAGGTTTCAACGGGCAAAGCTTTACTTTCCACGGTTATATGCCGATAGACAAGATGCAACGAACAAACAGGCTTAAAGAGTTGGAAAACTTATCGCGGCGCTTTAATCAAACGCAAATTTTTATCGAAACGCCTTTTCGAAATAACCAATTGCTCGAAGAGATTTTAAAGTCATGCCTCCCGGAAACCCTTCTTTGTGTTGCTTGCAATCTTACCGCCCATGACGAGGAAATTATTTCGCAGCCGGTAGAAAAATGGCGAAAAGCAAAGATTGACTTCCATAAAAAACCGGCAATTTTTCTTCTCTTTAAATGAATCTTCCCGGGCAAGCCGATGTAGTAATTATTGGAGCGGGTCCGGCAGGATTAATGGCAGCCGCACAACTCTTGCGATACGGAGTTCAGCCGGTTATTATTGATTCGAAAACAGGCCCGGTAAACGAATCGAGAGCAATTGCCATACAAGCAAGAAGTTTAGAAATGCTGAGGCAATTAGGCGCAGCAAAAACCTTTTTAAAAGAAGGTAACCGGGTTAAATGCGTTGCTTTCCACGAGAGCATTAAGGAAATAAAAAGCTTTGAATTTAGTAAAACGGGACAAGAGGAAACCGAATTTCCTTTTACGTTAATTATTGAGCAAAGTAAAACAGAGCGAATTCTATTGGATGTTCTTACCGCAAACGCGTGCCCCGTTTTTTGGAACACTGAATTATTGAATTTATCCCAAAAGGAAAATGATGCCACGCTTACTGTAAATACTTCCGGAATTTGTAAAGCCCTGACTACTGCTTGGGTCATAGGAGCGGACGGACCGGAAAGTAAAGTAAGAACATCGCTGGGGATTAATTTTGTCGAAGCCTACAAGAAGCGCCGGTATTATCTTGCTGATTTAGCTCTAAACAATCTCGAGGAGGATAAGACCGTACGGGTCTTTTTAGATAAAGCCGGATTTACCGGGATTTATCCGCTACCGAATAACCTCACTCGATTTATCGGAATTCTCCCTAAATCATTAAAAAATAAAACGGAACTTTCGTTTGATGACATTAAACCTTACCTCACTTATAACTTTGATTTGACTGCTTCAACAGAGCAATGTAATTGGTTCTCCGGTTATAATGTTCAGGCAGGAACAGCGGAAAAGTTTCAAGTTAAAAATTGCTTCTTAATTGGAGAAGCTGCCGAGGTTCATCTGCCTGTAACAGGCGAAGGTATAAATGCCGGATTTCAGAATGCGTATAACTTAGCTTGGAAACTTGCCGGAGTAATTAAAGGAGAATTCGACGCGTCAATTTTAAGAACTTATGCAAACGAGCGACTTCCACAGGCTAAGCAATCTTTGAAAATCACCCACCGGCTGATCGCACTTCTTGAAACTCAAAATCATCTATTTCGCTTGCTTGGCCGTTTGCTTTTCTTTTGGGTTTGGAAAAAGCCCCTTACTGCAGCCAATACCTTTAAGTATTTTTCTCAAATTTCGATTTCATATCCGGAGAGCAGTCTTTCTGTTCATCATAGCTTAGCAACCAAAATTAAAGCCGGCGATCGATTGCCTTATTTAAAAGTTTTTGATGAAAAGCTAAAGGCAGAAACCAACTTACACGAGTGGTGCAAAAAACCCGGGTTTACTTTACTGGTAATCGGTAAATTAAATCAGAGAGATTTATTGGCTCTTGTAAAATGGATAAAACTTACCTACTCGTTCCAACTCAATTTCTTCTATTTGCCGCCATCCCCTAGAAACCGGCATATTTTCGAGTGCTTTGAAATACCTGAAGCAAAGAAAAAAGCTATTGTAGTCCGCCCCGATCTTCACATAGGATACATTAATGATGTAGTAGATGTGGAATTGTTGGACGGTTATTTTTGGGAAGCGGTTAGGATAAAAAAAATAAACCCTGACACTTCACAGCGTCAGGGTTCAACCTAAACCTTATCACAATTAAACCAAATGCTATTGGTTTAAAAATACAACCTCGCTAAATTTTAAATGTTTTAAGTATTGTGAATTATTTTTTTAATTTTTTCCGGCCGTCTTAACCACATGTCTAAAAGGTACAAGCCGAGTATTGCATCAAAAAAATACAAGCCCGTTAAAAGCACATTTGATGTGGATGAAGATAAGTTAAGATTAGGAAGTTTTAAGGTTGAACTGCCCGTTATTGATAATGTATACGCTCCGCTCCAATCTATTTTTAAAATTGCGATAAGCACCAAAGCAAAAATTGTAACAAGAAAAAAACCTGCTATTCCGTTTATAATACGTTTATCAATTAGTGATTTTAAAGATCCCGGAACAGGTTCCGCACTTATCTTTTCCATCAGGTTTCGATTAAAGCTCATTGAGGGTTCGTCTAACTCGAACCCTTCCATTGATTCGTTAAGAGCTGTAAGCTCTTGATAGAGAGCAGCGTATTCCGGATCGGTTTGTATTAATCCGGCAACGTCTTTTGCATCTTGCAAACTGCAACTCCCGTCAATATATTCCCAAATTCTTTTTTCTATCATTAAGCTCATAGCAACTCCTTTACTTCATGTTTCAATAAATGCACTAATTTTTCTCTCAACCTGTGGCGTGCCCGGTGAAGTTTTACCTTTGCAGCGTTGGTTTCTATTCCTAAAGCCTTACCAATTTCTTCAAGAGAATTTTCTGCCAGATAAAACAAAGTTATTACGGCTGCATCATCAGGCATCAGCATGTCAATCGCTTTAGTAATATATTCCTTTCGAGATTTTTGTTCTATAGCATCGGCTCTAAAATCACCTTCTTCGTTTGCCAATTGCAAGTGTTTATCCGTGTCATCCAAAGAAAAAGTATCCAATTTTTTCCTGCGGATAAAAGTCATCGCGGTAGTATAAACAATGCTGTAAAGCCAGGTGCTGAACTTGGAACTACGCTGAAAGGTATGCAAGCTTCGATAAGCTTTTACAAAACAGTCTTGAGCAATCTCTTCTGCGTCTTCTCGATTTTTAGCAAAACGCAAAGCCAAAGTAAACACGAAGCGTTTATGCCGCTCAACAATTTCGCCATAGGCAGAAGTGTTTCCTGCTAATACCGCGTTAATTAAATCTGTATCCGGCCTTTTTGTTTGCATGTGTACAGAACTCTCTGACGCTTGATTTTAATTTTAGGTTACAAGGTGCTGCGATTAAAATTAACCAAACTTTTTTTTCAAAGTCTGTAACCTCTTTCAAAAACGTGTGGTCATAGTTTTCGAATCGGCTGATGATATAGAATGAATAATAAAGAATTTAAAAAGTAATATTATGGAAGGAATATTGATCCCAATTTTAGTACCACTAGGTTTTTTCGCCTTATTATTTGGTTGGAGATATTTGGTAAGCAAAGAAAACATGGCCATGCTGCAAAACGGTTTAAACCCGAAAGCTCACAGCCCTTTACCGCAGCCCTATCAAACCTTGAAATGGGGCTTATTGTTGATGGGAGCCGGCTTGGGCTTGTTCTTGGCTTACCTGTTAGACACTTACACAATACCGCACGACCGAGAAAATGAAGCAGCTATTTACTTTTCTTTGATCGCTTTTTTCGGCGGCTTAGGTTTAATTATTTCTTACGGAATAGAAAAGAAAGCACTTAACAAGTAAAATGTTCATTTAAACAGGTAGCTTTTCGATGTTGCCTGTTTTCATTTATTTCACTTTTCGGGGAATGCCGGAATTATTGCAGGGCTTTCATTGTTGAAACGATATCCATTGCTACTCGGAAAGTACTTACCTGAACCTCATTGGTATTTTCCCGAAGATATTGTATTAATTGAGAGTGC
>JAYULL010000007.1:0-1561 GCA_043763625.1 Sphingobacteriaceae bacterium
CACATCTGTGTTAATGTCTAAAACGTATCAACACGCTGTATCTCCGGATTTTCCGGTTGACTATTGGGTTGAGGGCGACCGAGCTTATGTTCTTAAAAACAAAAGTACAGATTCCACTTTTGCCGTAGGGGATGAGATCATTTCAGTTAATCGCGTGCCTGCAAAAGATATTATTAGAGAGGCTAAAGCCGCACAGTCTCGGGACGGCTATGGTGAAACGTTTCCTTACTATTTCTTGAATTTATACACGTTCGAGGACATTGCTTGGAGAGTATTTGACGTTAAACCGCCTTATAAATTTGAAATAGCTCATCCCGACGGGCGGCTTACTTCCCATATCGTAACTCGAAAGCCTCGCCCTAAAAATCTGAACGCATCATTACCGGCCATACAAAAATCAGATACTGAAAAAAAAGAGGAGGAGCTTAAGAAAAGCCGCCGTCTTGAAGTCCTTGATTCCCTTCCTTCGACTGCAATTTTAACCGTTCACGGTTTCGGATATGAGGATGCCTACGAATTCCATAAGCAAGCGTTTAAGGGAATAGCAGAAAAAAAGATCAAAAGCTTAATTATTGATATTCGAGGTAATCCCGGTGGAAATCTTCTTAATGCAGTTGATCTCATGAGTTACTTAACTGATACTACTTTTTATGTTAACCGACAGTCGTGGGCTAAGCTTCGAAATCCCAACAATCCTTCGTTTGCACAATATTTTGAAAGCAGTACAAAGCAACTCCTAACGGATAATACAAAGTTTTTATATAAAAAAGCCGGGAAATATTATTTTGAAACAGGAGGGATGGGACCTCAGCAATCAAAGAAGGAAAATATTTTTAAGGGCAAGCTTTATCTCCTTACAGGCGGCTTCACCTTTTCTGCCGGAGCATTGTTTGCCGCAGCGGTAAAAGAACAACTTGAAGCAACGTTTATCGGGCAAGAAACCGGCGGCGGACAAGCGGGTTGCTCTGGCGGAATTATACAAACACTTACGCTGCCTTATACTAAACTTCGAGTAGGATTTCCCTTGTTCCGAGTCCTTTCCGTATCCGGAAAGCCGCTTAAAGGACGGGGCGTATTACCCGATTATCCGATAACGTATCATTGGAAAGAAAAATCTGAAGGTCGAGATTTGGAATTGGAAATGGCTTTGGAGTTGATTAAAAAAGGCGACTGATATAAGCGAACGAAAATACTCTTAAATCTATCCTGGAAACAACGATTATTTCTTCATCATATTAATGTTTTTTTGGCGGGTTTCCTGTGGTTGTGTTATCACAATACCACACCAACGCCAGCCTTTATTTTGCTTTTCAGGCCTTAAGAAATGATCAAGATAATGAGTGGTCAAACCCTTTCGATTAAAAGTAGTATCTACTTTCTGTTTTAACTCACCGATGTGTCAAAATATCCGCCCCTGTTTTGTGGCAAGGATATTGTAATGTACATTTGAAATACAAACTTTTAATATTTTTATTATGGCTTTAGAATTAACAGACGCGAACTTTGAAGAAGTGGTGCTGAAATCAGATAAACCTGTTTTAGTTGACTTTTGGGCAGAATG
>JAYULL010000008.1:0-5395 GCA_043763625.1 Sphingobacteriaceae bacterium
TCCACACCTGCTAATGCTGCTGATAAAGGAGTTTTTAGAGAATTCTTAGGTTCCTTTTCGTCAAAAGTAAAATACCCGATTAAGCCTTGTTTTACCTCCTTTAAACTGTCAGGCAGGTTTGTCTTGTTGCTCAGCCATTTATCAAAATCACCTTTATACAAATTGGCATTTGCTTGTTTCTTTTCAAGCGGTTTAATCTCCGTGTTTTTGATGTAGTGTAGAATTTTTTCGGTCTGAGGTTTGGTTAAAATAACAGTTGGACTCGCCTCACCCGAATAAGGGATCTCTCCCGATTCATTGTTGCTGTTGAAAAAAGCAAAGAGCTCGTAATAGTTTTTATTGGTGATAGGATCGTATTTGTGATCATGGCAACGGGCACATTCGGTACTCATGGCCAGAAATGCTTTACCGAAAGTATTAACGCGGTCCGCCACATATTCTACGCGATATTCTTCATCAACAATACCGCCTTCTTGACTTTGGGGATGGTTTCTTAAAAAACACGTCGCAACTAATTGTTCTCTGGTAGGATTAGGAAGAAGATCTCCCGCTAATTGCCAGGTAACGAATTTATCAAACGGCAGATTACGATTGTAAGCAGAAATAACCCAGTCTCTCCACGGATAGGCATTTCTCATACCGTCGTCCTGGTAGCCATGAGTGTCTGCATAACGAGAGGCATCCAACCAATCCACCGCCATCCTTTCGCCGTAATGGGGAGATTTTAAAAGGCGATCTACAAGCTTTTCGTAAGCATTCGGTGATCTATCTTTTAAAAATGTGTCAACTTCTTCTACAGTTGGGGGTAACCCGGTTAAGTCAAATGAAACTCGTCGAATTAACGTTTCTTTTGAAGCTTCGGCATTGAGCTTCAAACCCTTTTCCTCAAGCTTTACCAAAACAAAATTATCAATTTGGTTTTTTACCCAAGCTTTATTTTTCACTTCGGGGATTTCTTTATCTTCCGGCGGAACCAAGGACCAATGCGGCTTATATTCTGCTCCGCCTTTAATCCATTTAATTAAAACAGCTTTATCTTCTGCCGTTAAACTTAAATTTGATTGCGGAGTGGGCATCATTACTTCCGGATCCTTGCTGATAATGCGTTGAAAAACTTCACTTTCGGTAAGATTCCCGGGAACCAGAGCTTTCAATCCGCTTTCGGTAACTTTATCATAAGCAGCATCTTTTATGTCCAAGCGCAACCCCCCCTTTTGCTTGTTTTTATCAGGCCCGTGGCAAGCAAAACACCTGTCGGAAAGAATGGGCTTCACATCCAAATTATAATCTATTTTTTCAGGCAGGTTCGCCATAGCCTTTTCAACATCGGGCGGCAATTCGGTATCAGATGAGCAAGACTGAACCAGGCTTATACTGATAAGAGATACAAAAAGCAGTATGATTATACCTTTCATGTTTAAAATTGATTTAGGTCCCGCTTTCATAATTAATTTCCACGCGTTCGCCTAACGATTTTTTTAATAGCGCTACCCCTCGAGGAGTAACCTTAGTTTCCCATAAATAAAGGGTTTCGAGACTTTTGCAATTTTGCAAATTAAGAAGTCCTTTATCGCTTACTCCTGTATTGTAAAGGTTTAGATGTTTAAGATTTTTAAGGGTTCTAAGTTTTTCCAACCCGTCATCGGTAATAGAAGTATTGTCTAAACTTAAACGCGTTAAATTCTTGAATTGTATAACGGCGTTAATTGATTTGTCGGTAATTTTAGTATCTGATAAATCTAACCACACCAATTGATCTTTCACCTTAAGCAAGTTAGTCATGTCGGCATCGGTAAAAGCTGAATTATTAACCAAATTAGCTGATATAAAAGACTGGTCGGCATTCAGCGGACTTATTGCTACTCCGATTTTTTCGAGGCTTTTTAAATATTCAACTTTAGGCACAGGAACTTTTATGTTCGGAAGTTCGGGGGCACTTTGTCCGCCTGCCACTTCTGCATCTCCTCCCTCGCTTATAAATTTAGCCAATAGCAGTTTTGTCTTTTCGTCTTTTTGAACTTGAGCTACCGTAACTCTAAAATCTGCCCCGGCTGCATCAATCCACCATTTTATCAAACTTATTTCATCCTCGGTAAGGGGAGTTTTACCTTTCGGAGGCATCCGTTTATCGTCTTCTTCCGGCAAAAGAAGTCGGGTAAACATTTCACTTTTTTCTGCGTTTCCTGAAACTATAACTTGTCCGTGCTTTCCTCCTTTTGATATCATTTCCGGCGAATCCATTCGCAAGTTTCCTTTTTGCTTCGAATAACCGTGACATTTTTGACAGCGCTTGTACAGAATGGGTTCTACCATATCAAGATAAACCACGGCCTTGTTGATATCGCTTACAGGTTTTCTTTTTTCTCGTACCGGAGGTTTGCTGAACATTGTTTCCAACGGTTCTGTTAAATAGTCTGAGCCGTGCGTTAAATTTCCTCCAAAATGACCGGTACCAATAAGCAAAAGTGCTGTAAGAACCGTTACGGGAAGTTTAGCCCTTTTTAACTGAGAATATTTAACCGAAAAAAAAGCAATCCCGGCAAACACTGTTAGAACTATACCGAAGTTCTGATGTATTGCTAAGGCATCTTCGTTATATCCGCCACCTGCTTTCAAACACAGTCCGACAATTGTAGAAAGAATAGCGGATACAAAGCCTGTTTCCCACAAAATAGGAACAAAAGAGTTAAAAGCTATTGTTTTTCTCTTCCAACTATACAATTCCACGCTAACCGCAAGAAGCAAAATCCCTATAGGCAAGTGAACAATTAATGGGTGAAATCGCCCTATAAACTGCAAGAAGTTTTCCATTCTTATACTCGCTCTAATTTAATCGGGTAAGTTTTTTTAGAATTCCATTGAGGCACATAAATATTTTCGTCGTTATCGATACACACGTCGTGCGGGTGCATAAAAGTGGTGAAAGAAGCGTCTTTCTTCTGGACTTGTAATTTTCCGTCTTTGTAAATCGGTTCTGTTCCACCGGGAGTTGATACTACCTTATCGTTCTTATCGAAAATAGTAATATACCCGGAGTTCGAGTCTCCTTCGGATGTGCTCCTGTAAACAGCGGCATACATATTATTCCCTTTAATAACGGGCCGGCAAATAAAAGAACCCGGAGTAGGAATAGTTGAAATATACGTTCCGTCCAAATTAAAGCGCTTTAACTGCATGTGCGAACGATCTGTAATAATCAGAGTAGGATTATTTTTATTGCGTGTATCTACAATTACCCCGTGGCAACAGGCGAAAGTTCCCTCGGTATCGCCTCTTCCGCCGAAATGGCGAATGTATTCTCCTTTAATATTGTATTGGGTAACGAAATTCATACCGTAACCGTCAACAATATAAATATCTCCGTTTGTCGGGTTAACGGCGGTTTCGGTAGGTTTAAATTGCCCCGGATATAAATAAGCCTGATTTTCTTTAGGGTAATCTATCTTAAAAATCTCTTTACCTTTCAGGTCAGTTTTAATCACCTGATTTCGATCAGTGTCAGTCAGAATTAAAAACTGTTCCCCGCCCTCGTTTACTAAAGTTAAACCGTGCCCGCCGGGATAAGAATTACCCCAAGTTTCGAGCAGTTTGCCGGATTTGTCGTAAATCAAAACATTATTCTTGGTTTCATTAGTAAGCATTATTAATCTTCCTTTTGCGTCTTGTACCATTTCATGGCAATCGTTTACCGGATTTTTTCCCGAATCCAAAACCCCCCAACCTTCTAAAACACGATACTTATGCGAATTATGCCCTACCAAAACATCCTTAGTTTTAGCTTTTGCAGGATTAATAAAAAACGAAGGAGTGATAACACTGCAAGCTAAAGCAGTACCTGTGGTTTTAAGAAAATTACGACGAGTAGGTTCCTGTTTCATGGTTAGTGCAATTTTTAGAGAAGATTTATAACTATGGTTTATTAACTTCAAAAATAACAAAAAAAACTTTTTGAGGTATAAAAAAAACACTTTTTAAACCTGAATTCGAATAAACAGGCAGAGTTTTTTGGATGATACATACATAACCTTTTTTTATTTTACTTCAAATATTGCCGTTTCAGTGAAGATTTAAAGCACATAACAGCCGGCATTTCTTGTATATTTCCGACAATAGAATTGAACAGGAATTGAATTTTGCAGTTATTAAATTACTCTTTTGCAGGAGGGTTCGAGAAAGTATCGCGAACAAAAAAGCAGCAACCTCCAAATGCGGTTGCTTAAAAAGAAAATATTTAGAAAGACGTAAAAGCTTACTGTACCTTCTTTACAGTTGAGGCACCGGAATGATTGTCGCTAACTTGTTTGGGATTGCCTTTATATTCAATATCGCTTGCGCCGCTTGTGTTTACATCTAGGGAATTGAGGACATTAATTCGGCATTCGCTCGAGCCGGAAGTGTTAATCTTGTAATTTCCGACTACAAAATCAAATGCTTCTAATTTTCCGGAACCGCTTATATCAAGGTCGTGTGCGCCTGCTTGGCCCTTTAGATAAATTACTGAAGAGCCGCTCGCTTCTGTTTTAACGCCTGCTACACTAAGATCCAAATTAACTTCGCAAGATCCGCTTAATCCTAAGTAGAAGTCCTTGGTATTCAATCGTCCTTCACTTGTTACTTCAACTGCTCCTGAAACGCGAATCGCTTGAAAATCCGGATTGCTGACATAAACGGTAACAGGGCCCGAATTACAAAAATTTCCGTCCATATCTATTTTTAAAGTATTACCTTCAACATCTGTTTCAATAAGCTTTTGAATATTATCGTCGGCGAAAACTTTAACAGTTTTCGGCCCTTGTTTAAGTATTAGTTTAATGGTTCCGCCCGTCTCTATCTTAGCGAAATCACTTACCGACCTTGTTTCACTCGTTTCCTTTCCCGAACCGGTAACGCACTGTGTATTGCACGAGCTTACGACAGCTGCAAAAGCTAAAAGAGAGAAAGCAAAAAGCCGAGGTTTTAAAGATTTCATATTGGTTTTAGGGTTTAAACTTATTATTATTCCGACAGGTTACAACCGGATTTAGATTCAAATATAATACTGAGAGCCGTCTGTTTTAATTTTTCCGGCATCAAGCAGATTTCTTATTACTTCAACTCGATCTTTTTCTGTTCCTATTTGTGTTGAATTTACAGTTTCATCTAGTGTTAGACTATTTCCGGCAAGGGCTGTTACTATTTCTGAAGTAATAGTTTCTGATAAAAATGCATGTTTATCTCGTCTTTTTTCTTCAAGGCAAACGTCGCAAACTCCGCAGTTAAAGGTGCCGTATTCATTAAAATATTCGAGCAGTTGTACGCTCCGACAACTTGCCCTTTCAGCATAGTTAATAACAGCTTCAAGCTGCTCAAGCATAATTTGCTTCCGCTCGTTTAAATACTTATGATCAAGTTGCAG
>JAYULL010000009.1:0-72851 GCA_043763625.1 Sphingobacteriaceae bacterium
AAAGCAATGTCGACCATGCCTAAAGAAACAGAATTGTTATCGCTTGCAAAGCTGGTGCTGATGTTTCCCGGTTTATAGCCCGAAAAATCGTATTTGTAATACGCGTCTACCGATCCGCTTATTTGTAATGGTGTGGAGGTGCTGTCTTGCGCCGAGGCATAACTTACTCCTGCTGCTACTAAAGCAGCCATAATGGTCATTTTTTTAATCATTGCTGTTGTTAATTAAGGGTTGATTTGGGGGACTTTTCTATCTCATCTTAAAAGCCGTTTAGATCTTTTTCGGCGATTACACCATTTTCGTTAATTAGTAAGGTACCTTGAACATACTTTTCATCGTGCTGACTTGCATCTAAACCCAATTCTTCTTCTTCAACACTTACTCTAAGCGGTTGAATTAAGTTAATCAGTTTAAATATTAAATAAGAAACGGTAAAACTGTAGGCAACTACAATTGCTAAACCTTTTAATTGAGTGAACAAAAATTCAGCATTTCCGTAAAGCAATCCGTCGTTTCCTACACTGTTAACAGTTTTAGTAGCAAAAATTCCTGTTAATATCATACCTACAATGCCTCCAACTCCATGGCAAGGAAATACGTCAAGAGTATCATCTAAAGTAGATTTCTGTTTGTAGTAAACCGCAAGGTTAGAAATAATTGCTGCAATGAAGCCTATAAAGATACTTTGAGGAATTGCAACAAAGCCGGCTCCGGGGGTAATGGCAACCAGGCCCACCACAGCACCGATACAAAATCCTAGAACAGATGGCTTTTTACCCCTTATCACATCAAAGAACATCCAAGACAAACCTGCCGCTGCTGCTGCTGTGTTTGTTGTGGCGAAGGCCGAAACCGCGAGTGCATTAGCGCCAAGAGCAGAACCTGCATTAAACCCAAACCAACCGAACCATAAAAGACCTGTCCCTATAAGTACATAGGGAATATTTGCGGGAGGAATTTCTTGATGTTCCATGTGTACCTTGCGACGTTTTAATACCAAGGCTCCTGCTAAAGCCGCACAACCTGCAGAAATATGCACAACAGTTCCGCCTGCAAAGTCTAAAACTCCCCATCCGAATAAAAAACCTTCAGGATGCCATGTCCAGTGGGCTAATGGAGCGTACACCAGTAAGCTGAACAATACTATAAAGAGAATATAAGATGTGAAGCGTATTCGCTCTGCCACAGCTCCTACAACTAATCCCGGGGTTATAATGGCAAACATTAATTGAAACAAAGCAAAAAGGGTTAGCGGGATCGTTGGAGCCAAACTCCAAGGCGCACCGGAATTTACACCTTTAAAAAAAGCGAACGTTGAAGGATCACCGATTACACCGCCAATACTGTCTCCAAAACAGAGACTAAAACCTACAGTTACCCAAAGTACACTTACTATTCCCGCAGCAACCACACTCTTAATCATAGTTGAGATTACATTTTTACGATGAACCATTCCTCCGTAAAAGAATGCTAATCCCGGTGTCATTAAAAATACAAGAGCTGTTGCAACAATTATCCATGCCACATCTGCTCCATTGTATTTAGAAACATCCTTAAAATCCGGTAATGAGGGTACGAAGATTGCTCCCAGAGCAACCGCTGCCAAAATTAAAAAGGGCGCAGCTTGTTTAAAAGTAATTTTTCTCATGTCTATTAATTTTTAAAGCTATTTTTTAATTTTTATCAAATTTATTGAACAAATATTGCAATAAAAATTTAAAAAACAACATTTTAGTAGAAAAAATAGAATTAAACCTTGGAAATGACACACATTTATAACAAAAACCAAATAAATACCTTTGTTTAGTCATTAAAAAAAGGTTAAAATAGAAAATTACCGAAAAAAAATAATCGACATATAATTTCTAATTCCCGCGGTCGGTACGGTATCTTTGATGAATGAAGCTTTATGATCTATTTTTTGAACAAAGGATTCCTTGCAACTCAGATGAGGCTTGGGATTTCTTTTCTTCACCCGGCAATCTTTCAAAGATTACTCCTTCTGACATGAACTTTGTAATTACTTCAAGGCCGGATGGAAATTCTAAAATATACCCGGGGATGATAATTACTTATGAGGTTTCGCCGATAAAAGGAGTAAAAATGAATTGGGTAACCGAGATTACCCACATAAAGCAAAACGAATATTTTATAGATGAGCAGCGACTCGGTCCCTATGGGTTTTGGCAGCACCAGCATCATTTTGAAAAGATTGAGGGAGGAATAAAAATGATCGATAAACTGTATTATGCATTACCTTACGGAATATTAGGAAGGCTTGCCAACAGTATCTTTGCAAAAAACGAACTGAAAAAGATGTTCAGCTACAGAACTAAAAAAATAGAAGAGATCTTCGGGATCTATAAGGAAACAGGCGCCTGATAGGCTGAGCCCTGTTGAACACCTCGGCGCTCAAGCTCTTTATCGATATAACTTTGTATTTCGGCTTTTTTCAAGCCCCAATTCGGTGCAATTAAAAGATCGTAATCGGCTAAGCCGAATAAGCGTTGAACTATAATATCAGGCCGAAGAAGCGGAATAAATTTGGCAAGGAACTCGGTATACTCCGAAAGGCTAAACACATGGAAAGGTTCCCGCTTAAATTTAACACCCATAATAGATCCTTCAACAATATGCAAATGATGAAGTTTTACAAATTTTATTTGGGAAAAACGATTTATTTCATCGGCATATCGCAACATCATTACTTCAGTTTCCCAAGGAAAACCGAAAATAGTATGCACACAAACATCTAAAGAGGAATTTTTAACTAATTCAAGTGCAGATTCAAGTTCTTCGTGCCGGCAACCGCGATTGATTTTGGAAAGGGTATCGTTATAAATAGATTCCATTCCCATCTCTAAGTCAACATCCAACTTATCGGTATAACTTTCCAATAAAGCAATCTTCTCGGCATCGATACAATCCGGACGTGTACCTACAGATAAACCGATAACATTTTCAGGATTGATACTGAGAGCTTCATCATACATCATTTTGAGGTAATGCACAGGAGCGTAAGTATTGGTATTGGGCTGGAAATAAATAATAAACTTTTCTGCGGCATAGCCTTTAATTGCTCGCTGCATGCCCTGCTCTATTTGTTCGCGAATTGTAGGGAGTTTCCGTGAAAGCTCGGGCGTGAAAGAATCTACATTACAATAGGTACACCCTCCATAACCTTTACTTCCGTCACGATTGGGACAAGTAAACCCGCCATCAGCAATAATTTTAAAAACACGCTTTCCTCCGTATTTCTTTTTAAGGTAAGCGCCGTAATAATTATAGCTTTTAAAACCGAAGTCGACGGGAGTGCCCAAACCGTAAAGTTTACATAGAGTGAATCCAGCTGAATTTATATTCGAGTCCGGGATTCTTTAACCTTTCGGCAATACGAATTAAGCGAGCCGGAAGGCCAACAACATAATCACGAGCTTTTTCACCCGCTTCATCAAGTCCGCGAAGGCTTTCAACTTGCCAATCTTCAATTAATGTCTGAAGAATTTCGATATAATCTAAAGCCGTATAAACCCCTAAACGTTGAGCGGCGTCGGAAAAATGAGTAAAGGCAGAACCTTGAAAAGTTCCCGCCTCTCTTAAGAAGTGGGCCGGCATTACAATTTTTTTACGCATCATGTCTTCAAATGCAATCATTGCTTCGCTGGGGTCAACTTTCATTATTTGAAAGATAAAATCTTTATACGCTTTTGCATGACGGGCCTCGTCGGCGGCAATAACTCCACACATTTTCGACAACAAAGTGTCTCCGTCTCTTTTTGCCAAAGAAGCAACACGACGATGCGAAACATTCGTTGCGAGCTCCTGAAAGCTGGTGTATATAAAATTTCTGTAAGGATCTCGGTCGGTGCCGATATCAAAACCGTCGGCAATTAGGTATTGGGTGGATATTTCCATTTGACGCATATCCACTCTGCCGGACAGGTATAAATATTTGTTAAGCAAATCGCCGTGGCGGTTTTCTTCAGCGGTCCAGTGTCTAAGCCAACGCATCCATCCCCCGTCTTCGTTTTTTGAAACATCTTCTGCTGCTGCAAGCCAAGATTCGTAGGTTGGCAACGCTTCTTCAGTGATGGTATCACCAATTAAAACTGCTACTAAATCATACGATAACTCTTTAGCATTTCCTTGCAATTCCTTAATATCTTCAAAAAAAGTTTCGCTTTTAGCATCCGGTAAAAAATCGGAAGGCTGCCAATTAGTATCAATAGGTTTCAAGTATTCGTCCATTTTTTGGAGCATATATTTTTCAATATGCTTCATTACTTCTCGCCTTGATCCGAAACTGATGTTCATGCTTTTAGAAAATATAAAAATAAACTATTCAAATCCCGAAGTATAAGTATCTATTAAACTGCGGTAAGTATTAGAAGTTTTAGCTGAGCAACTATAATTTTGCTAAAATAGCTAATTTACTAAAACAACAAAAGCCTCTTATCGGAGGCTTCAGTAAAAGTTTTATATACTGTTATTTTCCGGCCGAATCTTTTGCTGCCGGTAAACCTGCGGGAGCGAAAGGTGTAGTTGTTGCAGGCTTGTTCAACTGCTTTTGAATTTCCTCGCCTTCACTGTTCACGGCACCGCTTTTAGGTATAGTAACATTTATAAGCAATGCTAAAACCATCAAAGTAACTGTTAAAACCCAAGTTCCCTTTTCCAAAAAATCGCCGGTGCGCTGAACCCCCATTACATTAGAACCGGTAAAACCTGAAGCTAAACCTCCGCCTTTGGGATTTTGAATTAAAATAATCAGCCCCAATAGAATACAGATAACAATGGACAGAATAACTAAAAAGGTATACATATGTATTAAACGGTTTTCTTTTCTAAATCAGAAATTTGACCGGCAAAGTAAGTGCTTTTTTCCGGATATTTCAAACTTAATTTTTTATACGTATCTATAGCCTTATGAAAAAGCATTTGATCGATGTATATATGAGCTAAGGTTTCTGAAACTAAATCAAGATTATCTTCAGCGCTCTTCCGCGCTTTATTCTCGGTATCTAATTTTTCGGATCTCGGCGCCCTGATTTGAGGCTCATCTTTAATAAACTTTTCGATTAAGCCCTCTTCTTTTCTCTTTATTTCCTGATTGTTATCTTCCGGCTTAGGCTCTTCTAAAGGAATTTGATGATTAAAGATATTTTCTATGATTTGATGATTGAGCTTATCAATAACATTTCTATGGGGACGCGGCCTGAGAGATATTTTTGCAACTGCATAAGGCTGATAATTGATACCGTGCTCCTTTCGCGTTTTTTGTAACCACCATAAAAAGGTAAAGGGCAATTTATCGTCGTGATACTTAGAAACATCATGCGTTTTAACTTCCGGCGCCGGGGGGTCTTTAACCACTTCCGCAGGTTCAATTATCGGCTCCGCCTGAACTGCTTTATTCTTGAGCGGATCTACTAAAGAGTTATCGAAAACAAAATAATCAGCAGAGGCAATATTGTCGAAAACAACCTTACCGCCCCTATTTTCTTCTTTAGAAAGGAGACCCTCGCCACTTTCTTTCTCGTGAACTGCTTTGGAGTAATTATCAAAGAAAAACGGGATCTCAAAATCAGGAATTACTGTTTCTATATGATGTTCGTTCGTTGAATTGTCGGAAACTTGTTTCTCTTCTACAACTTCGACAGGTTCTTCAGCAATAGTTTCTACTCCCACACAAATCGGTTCAGCTTCCCGCTCCGCAAAATCCGGCCCGGTTTCGGATTGTATTGTTATCACGGTTTCCGCACCCGCCATTTCCGGTGCAACAAATGTCAAATCTTTCGATGTTAAAAAAACTAAGTGCCGATAATCGTCCCCTTTTTCCGTTACGAGAACTTCCAAAGAAATATCATTGTTTAACTCTACTTCAGCCTCTCCGACTTCCGTAAATAGGTGCTCTTGAGTAATAAGGCTGTCCACTTCCTCCAACTCGATATTCTCCGAGAAGACTGTGGATTCACGGTTGGTTTGCGAGTAAGCAACGGGCGCTTCAGTATCTGTCCAAAACTTCTCCGGCTTATTAATAATATCAAATAATACTTCTCGCTTAGGAACTGATACAGCGGCCTTCGGTAAATATATCTCAAACTTGGATTTGTCTTCCTGCAAAATATCTGCGTAAAGCACATGCAAAGGCTGACTGTAAGGAAACTTTGCAAGTAAGTTTTCAAGCAATAAAATATCTTCTGCCTCGTATTGACCTTTGCTGTTGATTAAGGCCGAAAACAACCTCTTTATATCGCGTTTTGGTTCTTGCACGTTAACTTTTTTGAATTACAAATTTTACCAATTGGCAAAGGCTCGGTTGTAAATATCCTCGGTAAGCTGTGTGTTTATATCCTTAATATACCTCGCTTCGTTTGATTGCACGGTGCCGGCAAAATCAACATATCGGGTAAAAGACTGTTCGAAGCTCAAGTCAGGCTTAGTGTTGTTGGTGAATTTTACGTTTACCGTTATAGAAAGGCGGTTTAGTGCTGCCCGCTGGTTTTGCGTAGCTTCAACCGCAGCGGGTTGAATGCTGTAATTAGTTATCCTTCCTTCAAAATTCCCGTCTCCTTCCGTTCTTACAATACTTAAACTTGATTGGTTTCTAATCCGTTCTTTTAATGCTTCTGTAAACTGTGTACTTAAATATGGCACTACCAAAGGCGCCGTATTTTCGAAGAACTGAACCCCCACAGTTTTCATATCCCCTACGGATCCCCCTGTAAACGAGTAAATGCCGCATGATTGCGTTAAAAACAGTAAGGGGAAAATAAAGGCAACAAGCTTTTTAAAATACCGGTTCATTAATCCCTGTCAAGATAAATTTAATTCTTTGATTTTACGATAAAGCGTTCGTTCTGAAATTCCCAGCTCATTTGCCGCAAGCTTACGCTTTCCTTTATGTTTTTTAAGCGCTTTTTTAATCAGATCCGACTCCTTTTCTATTAAAGATAACGATTCTTCCGGCTCTTCTGTATGATGAGCAAAGTCAAAATTATTATGCTCGTGGTGGCTATTGTTGTGTTGCGGAGGAGGATGAATAGTTAAAGCAGGAAGGCCCGGGCTGTTCTCTTTAGGAGGTTGCTCAATATCCCGATAAAGCTGGTTTAAATACTGTGGATTATTCGATATAACAGAATTATCGCCGCCGTGTTGAATCATTTCGGCCACAAGTTTTTTCAATTCCATCATATCCCGCTTCATGTCAAAAAGCACTTTATACAGGATGTCTCTTTCAGAAAAATCTTCTTTAGTGTCGTGTTTTACATGCACCGGCAATGTGCTGCCCGACTCTGCCGGGATATATGACATCATCGCCTGGGCGGTTACATTCCTCTCCTTTTCGAGAACCGCTAATTGCTCAGCTATATTTTTTAATTGCCTTACATTACCGGGCCAACTGTAATTGGATAACACCTGCCTGGCACCTTCATCTAATTGTATATTAGGGCTGCGATACTTATCAGTAAAATCAGCAATAAACTTTCGGAACAACAAATAAATATCTTCCTTGCGCTCGCGTAAAGCCGGAATTTTTAGTGGAACCGTATTTAAACGGTAATAAAGATCTTCACGGAATTTTGCGTTTCTAACTGCCTCAAAAACTTCAACGTTAGTAGCCGCAATAACTCTTACGTCTGTTTTCTGAACTTTTGACGAACCTACCCGCAAATATTCTCCCGTTTCTAATACTCGCAAGAGCCGGGCCTGAGTGCCCAAAGGAAGCTCCGCAACTTCATCCAGAAAAATCGTTCCTCCGCTTACAACTTCAAAGTAGCCTTTCCTAGCCTCGTGTGCCCCCGTAAACGAGCCTTTTTCGTGTCCGAATAGTTCTGAATCAATAGTTCCTTCCGGGATAGCGCCGCAATTAACCGCAATAAAGGGCCCGTGTTTTCGAGCGCTTAAAGAATGAATTATGTGCGAGAAAACCTCTTTTCCGCTTCCGCTTTCACCGGTAATTAAAACCGAAATATCAGTTGGAGATACTTGCCTTGCAATATCAATAGCCCGATTTAGCAGGGGCGAGTTTCCTATTATTCCAAACCTGTTTTTTATATCTTGAACATCCATTGAGTTCTATGTTATTAGTTTTAAGTCGCCGATTTTCCTAATTCTCCGATGACTAATGAGTAGGCCTATCAACTATCCTCCCCAACAACGTAGCGGGAGTGCATCTCTCGGCAAGAACATGTACATACTCACCGGGTTTAAAGCGTTCGTCTATGGGGAAAACTACAGTTGCATTTCCGTCATTTCTTCCTGCAAAATCACTCTTGGATTTCTTGGAAAATCCTTCGATTAACACATTATGAACTTTTCCTATTTCCGCTTTCAATCGTTGATGCGAATGCGTTTGCTGCAGCGCTACAATTTCGCTTAATCTGCGCCTTTTTACCACGTCCGGAATATCATCCGGATAGCGTTTTGCAGCTAAGGTTCCCGGCCGCTCTGAGTACATAAACATATAGGAAAAATCGTACTTCACGTACTCCATCATACTCAACGTTTCTGCATGTTCTTCGTCAGTTTCAGAACAAAAACCTGCAATTACATCTGTAGAAATAGCGCAGGAAGGTAAAATTCTTCTGATTGAATCTACTCGCTCCATATACCAAACTCTGTCGTAGGTCCGATTCATTAAATCTAAAATCCGCGAATTTCCGGATTGAACCGGAAGGTGTATATACTTGCAGATATTCTCGTACTTCGCCATAGTGTACAATACTTCGTCAGTTATATCTTTAGGGTGAGAAGTTGAAAAACGAACACGTAAATCGGGACTGATAAGAGCTACAAGCTCAAGGAGGCGGGCGAAGTTTACGGCCTTATCCCGGTTCTCGGCGGAAGAGAGGTAATTATTACTATCTCCGGCTTCCGGACTCCATTTATACGAATCAACGTTCTGACCTAATAACGTAACTTCGCGATAGCCTTGGCTGAATAAGAGCCGGGCTTCTTTTAAAATTGAAACCGGATCGCGGCTCCGCTCTCTTCCCCGAGTAAAGGGGACAACGCAAAACGAACACATGTTATCGCAACCACGCATGATGGAAATGAAAGCAGTAATTCCGTTTGAATTTAATCTAACGGGATTTATATCTGCATAAGTTTCTTCTCTGGACAACAGCACATTCACTGCCCGATTTCCATCATCGACCATCCCTATCAGTTTAGGCAAATCGCGGTACGCATCCGGTCCCACAACTACATCCACCAACTTCTCTTGCTCCAAGAATTGCGATTTCAACCGTTCTGCCATACAGCCCAATACTCCAACCACCATTCCCGGATTTCGCTTCTTAGCTGCTTCAAATTGTTTTAAGCGGTTGCGAACGCGTAGTTCCGCATTTTCCCGGATTGAGCAAGTATTTATGAATACTACGTCGGCAACTTCAAAGTCTGCTGTGGTTTCAAACCCTTGATCGGCTAAAATAGACGCTACAATTTCACTGTCAGAAAAGTTCATCGCACAGCCGTAACTTTCTATATAAAGTTTACGGCCTACGTTATTCTTTACCGGCTTTTCTAATACCAAAACCTCGCCTTGCCTTGCTTCATCATGCTCTTTTAGACCAATCTTCGGATCAAACATATTTCAAATTAAAGATTGCAAAAGTAGTCTTTTTTGTTGAGAATGACATTTCGTCAGAGAAAGAGAAGGGCTGTTTTCAGCTTCGCACTTATAATTCCGATTACAGAGTATTTAGGCAAAAACAGTGCTTATCCGGCAACAAGCCCCGGGAATTATGAATATTTAAAAGTACCTTCTTGTAGCTTTTCGTCGTGCCCCGCCCGAAATCCCAAGTACTCCAAGCAAGCCTCGGGTTAATTCACGAAAAACGGTTCTACCAATTTGTTTGGTTAGGGGGCTGTTTATTACTTCTTCGAGAGTAGATTTTTCTTTTCGTTCTGTTCTTATTTCTTCTACCCTTTCTTCTTCAGCGCTGTCATACTTTTCTTTTTCAAGAAGCTTTTCATTTAAAATTTCGAAAGCGCTCTCACGGTTTATTTCTTGATTATACTTAGTTGCCAAAGCAGATTTAGAAATTAGACCTTCAATCTCAGATTCACTCAAAACATTCATCCGAGATTGAGGTGTACAAAGCATAGTCGCGGCCAAGGGGGTGGGATTTCCTCTCTCGTTCAGAGCCGTTACAAAAGCTTCGCCAATACCTAGCGAGGTAAGCACTTCTTCTACATCGTAAAAGTCGGTCTCCGGGTAATTTTGTGCCGCAAGTTTTATTGCTTTACGATCGTTAGCTGTGAAAGCACGTAAAGCATGTTGAATTTTCAAACCTAATTGCCCTAAAACAGAAGCCGGAATATCTGCGGGATTTTGCGTACAGAAGAAAATTCCTACTCCTTTTGATCGTATTAGTTTAATTATGGTTTCGAATTGCTCAAGCAATGCCTCCGAAGCTTCGTTGAATATTAAGTGTGCCTCGTCAATAAAAATAATCAGCTTGGGCTTCTCCAAATCTCCGGCTTCGGGGAAAGTAGAATAAACCTCCGCTAAAAGGCTTAGCATAAACGTTGAAAATAGCTTTGGCCGATCTTGAATATCGGCGAGTTTAACTATTGAAATATATGCATTTCCGCTTTCATCTTTGCGTAACAGATCTTGAACATCAAAAGAAATTTCTCCGAAAAAGGTTTCCGCTCCCTGCTGTTCCAGTTCAATAAGTTTACGGGTAATAGTGCCTACTGTGGCAGAAGAAATCATTCCGTAATTCTTCTCAATTTCTTTATCCGCATCGTCGCCAATAAATTGAAGCACCTTTCTGAAGTCCTTCAAATCAACTAAAGGCAACCGCTTATCGTCGCAAAACTTAAAGATCAAAGAAACGAGGCTTTGCTGTGTTTCGTTTAAATCTAAAATCTTAGAAAAAAGTATCGGGCCGAATTCAGAAACAGTGGCTCGGAGCCTTGCTCCTTTTTCTTTTGAAAGGCTCAACAGCTCAACCGGAAAGCTTTTGGGGTTATAAGGGACTTTCAGTATTTTTTGCCGTTCTTCAATTAGAGGAGTCAAAGAACCTTTCGCTGCAATCCCGCTTAAATCTCCTTTAATATCCATCATTAAAACCGCGATTCCGGCACCGGATAGATTCTCTGCAATTACCTGAAAAGTTTTGGTTTTACCGGTTCCGGTAGCACCGGCAATAAGTCCGTGCCTGTTCAAAGTTTTAAGCGGAATTTTTACATGGGTATCCGAGAAAACTTCCCCGTCTGCCAGTGCAGCTCCAATTACAAATGATTCCGATTTAAATGTGTACCCTTCTTGTATCGCTTTTTTGAAGTCGCTTTTGTCTACTGCCATCCTATTTCGTTTTGCTTACAAAACAAGCAGAAATTTTAATGGTTCTTTATACAATGAAAAGGAAAAAATTTTCATCACCCCGAATTTGGCTTTGGATTTTAGGAATAGTCGCCCTTTTGGGCTCCCTTGTAGGAGGAGTGGCTTGGTACTTGAACAAAAAGTCATGGCAACCTCTCTTGGAAAATCAGCTTAAAACGTTAGTTCTTCAAGCATCAGACAGCCTTTATACCATCAGTTATAAATCAATCAATTTAAATTTGGTTACGGGCAACGCAGATATCAAAGATTTTAAGCTTATACCAAATGACAGTGTTTACAATACACTACTGAAATTAAAAAAAGCCCCGGACAATTTGTACGACTTGCAGGTTTCTGAAGTAACTATACGCAACTTTCATCCAAAAGATTTGTATCGCCAAAAGAAATTAAATGTGGATCTGATTCTGATAAAAAGCCCTACGCTCAATGTTACAAATCGTCCCTTGCCGTATAATAATATCAAACCTGAAGGGAAAGCGAAAACGCTCTATCAAATTATATCACCAGTTTTTAAGGAAATAAAAATCACCGGCATAAAACTCAGGGACATTGATTTTGCCCTGATTAATAAGCAATACACAAAGCCGAAGAAAACTGCAATTAAAAACCTCAACATCAGTATCTCGGATGTTTTAATTGATTCGGTTTCCGAACAGGATACAAAACGATTCTATCATACCGGAGATATCGAGGTTGGGATAAAAGATTATACGATTGCTACTGCCGACAAACTGTACTATTTAGCATTTAAAAATGTATCGTTCTCCTCGCAACGCCAACAATTAAAAATCCGGTATTTAGGGTTTGTACCGCGACTTTCGAAAATCAACTTTTACAAACGAGTGGGATACGCAAAAGATCGTTTTAATGTTGATTTTTATAATTTATCGTTTAACGGTATTAACCTCAAACAATTTTTACACGATCAGCGGTTTTACGCCACCGGTATGAATATCGGGAAAGCAAACGTTGAAGTTTACAACAATACTGCATATCCGAAAAGACGCCGAAATAAAACCGGAAAATACCCGCACCAACAACTTCAAAAATTAGCGCTGAATCTTAGAATAAACAGACTAACCCTCGCAAATACCAACATCAGCTATGGCGAATATAATGCTGTTTCTAAACAAACAGGTAAGATAACTTTTAACAATACTTACGGCACTATTTATAATGTAACCAACGATTCTACGTCTCTTAGCCGCAACCGTTTTATGAAGGCGCGACTACACACAACCGTGCTGAGTAGCGGGAAGCTTACCGCAGATTTCAACTTCAACCTTACGGACCCGCTGGGAGCTTTTGCTTGTGCAGCAGTATTGCGAAATATGGATGGAAGAGATCTGAATAAAATTACCAAACCGTTAGGGCTAATTGAAATTGAGAGTGCCGATATCAGTAAACTCAAATTTTCCTTTTCGGGAAATGAGAGGCTCGCGAAAGGAAATCTTAACTTTTTTTACAAAAACCTAAAGGTTAACGTTTTGAAACGGGATGGAGAAACCGGCAAGCTGAAAAAGCAAGGCTTCATATCTAAAGTTGCAAATGCTATAATTATAAAAGAGTCGAATCCGGATAAGAAAGGACGGTTTACTCCCGGAGCAATTTATTTTGAGCGGCCGGGATACGTTTCCTTTTTCAGCTTCTTATGGCAAAGTATCTTTACCGGATTAAAACAAAGCGTAGGGGTAAGCAGGCAAAAAGAATCCGACATCAAGAAAGTTGCGAGCGAAATAGGCAGTTTTATAGAACGGGTTAAAGAGAAACGTGAAGAAAAGAAAACAGAACGCAAGCAAAAGCGTGATGAGCGGCGTAAGAAAAAAGAGATAAAAAAACTCGAGAAAGAGGAGGAAAAGAAGAAATAAGTTGTTGAGGAAAAACAAAAAAGTAAAAAGAAAGCCTAGGTTAAATAATATTAGTTAATAATTAACCCTTGAAGTACAGCTAAACGGTATAATTCCAACCGTAAGAATCCGGGGCTAACCCGTATCGAATATCATTCAGCGCTTTCAATGTGCGATTTGCGAAAGCGGCATTTCCCGGATCAGGCAGCTCATATTGCTTTCCCTCAAAACTTATCGAAGCAATTTTTGTAATTGTGGCTGCGGTGCCCACCCCAAATGCTTCCGTAACGCTTCCGTTTTGCAAACCTACAATTATTTCGGCTACACTTACTCTGCGTTCTTCCACTTCTATGCCAAACTCTTTTGCTAAAATGATAATGGTATCACGGGTAACACCTTTCAAAATTGTATCACGGGTGGACGGAGTAACAAGCTTATCGTTAATAATAAACATAATATTTGCGGTTCCCAATTCTTCGATATAAGCATGATCGCGAGAATCGGTCCATATCAATTGATCAAACCCTTGGTCAACCGCTTCTTTTGCCGGAAGTAGGGAACCTGCATAGTTTCCCGCAGCTTTGGCAAACCCAAAACCTCCGTCGCCGGCCCGGGAATATTTTGTTTCTACTTTTACTTTTAAATCTTCAGAATAATAGGCTCCGGCAGGGCCGGTTAAAACCATGTATTTGTAAGTTAAAGCCGGACGAACCCCTAAATAAGGATCGGTAGCAAACATAAACGGGCGTATGTATAATGACCGTCCTGACTCTGCCGGAATCCAATCGCTGTCGATATCCACTAACGCGGCAATGCTTTGCACAAAAATATCTTCGGGCAATACCGGCATGCTTAAGCGTTCTGCAGATCGATTAAACCGTTCTGCATTTTTATAAGGACGAAATAGGGTAACCTTTCCGTCAGCATGTTTGTAAGCCTTTAATCCTTCAAAAAAAGCTTGACCATAGTGCAATACAGAAATCGCCGGGCTGAATGATAAATCTCCGTAGGGAATGATCTCGAAATTCTTCCACTGCCCGTCCGCATAGTCGGCAACAAACATATGGTCCGAAAAAATCTTTCCAAATCCCAAATCATTAAAATCTACCTGGTCAAGCCGACTTGAGGCCGTCTTGCTGATTTTAATATCCAATGTATCAGTCATCCCGTTAAATTAATAAAAATGCAAATTAACGGTTTTTAAGGGAAATTTTAAGGACATGTCTGAAAAAGAAAACGCTTATGCTTACTTCAATCCTTTAACTTAAGTAATCAGGTAAAGAAAAGCCTCTTTAATTTCTCAACTTATCTTACCGCGGCAACCGCGTAAAATTTAAGGAACCGGTATAACTCTTTTTGTATTTTAGCCTCCATGCGTAACGAAAATATTGATCCTGCCGGAGAAAACTTAAATCCGAACGAACGTGAGATTGAAAAGGTACTTCGCCCGCAGGTATTTGAAGATTTTACAGGCCAGTTTAAAATATTAGAGAACCTGAGAATTTTCGTTAAAGCAGCAAAGCTTCGAGGTGAAGCATTGGATCATGTGTTGCTTCACGGCCCGCCCGGCTTAGGTAAAACTACGCTTTCAAACATTATCGCTAACGAAATGGGGGTAAACATCAAGATAACTTCCGGACCCGTTTTAGACAAACCCGGCGACCTTGCAGGATTACTTACAAACCTCGAAACCGGCGACATCCTTTTTATCGATGAAATTCATCGACTAAGCCCTTTAGTTGAAGAATATTTGTATTCGGCCATGGAGGACTTTCGGATAGATATTATGCTCGAATCCGGCCCCAATGCTCGGTCTGTGCAAATTTCCCTCAACCCTTTTACCCTTGTAGGAGCAACAACTCGATCGGGTTTACTTACTTCACCCTTGAGAGCGAGATTCGGAATCAATTCCAGATTAGAATACTACGATGCAAAGCTATTAACCACAATAGTTTTGCGTTCGGCATCAATTTTAAAAACCCCGATTAGCGATGAAGGCGCGTATGAAATAGCCAGAAGAAGTCGTGGCACACCGCGTATTGCAAATGCTTTACTTAGAAGAACCAGAGATTTTGCTCAAATTAAAGGCGACGGAAACATTGACACAGAAATTGCGAAGTACGCATTAAACGCACTTAATGTAGATGAGCATGGGCTTGATGAAATGGATAATAAAATTCTACTTACCATAATTGATAAGTTTAAAGGCGGCCCGGTTGGTGTAAAAACAATTGCTACCGCTGTAGGCGAAGATGAAGGAACGATTGAAGAAGTTTACGAACCCTTCTTAATCCAAGAAGGGTACATTATGCGTACTTCTCGCGGCCGCGAATGTACTGAAGCTGCCTATAAACATTTAGGGCGCTTAAAACATCCCGGCAATACTACCCTATTTTAAAACTTTAGAAAGAAAGCACTATATCTGTAGGTACTCACCCTGTTTTACGGGCCGGCTTGACGATTAAAACGCCAAGAACATCCCTTAACAACTCCGAAAATCTTTTTTCAAATTATTTCAAATTTATTTTGATTATACGAATCTATTCGTACATTCGTCTTACGAAAATATTCGTAGTAGATAATGGAAGTAAAACCAACAGAAAGTGAGCTCGAAATCTTGCAGGTGCTTTGGAAAAAAAAGGCCGGCACAGTAAGAGAAGTTAACGAGCAATTGTCAAAGAACAGAGAATCAGAAATAGGTTATACCACTACACTTAAATTAATGCAAATTATGTTTGAGAAAGGTTTGGTAGCACGAGATTCTTCTGCCCGCACCCATGTTTATACTGCAAAGGTTACAGAAGAATCCACAAGAAGCAATATTATTGAAAAGCTTATAAGTAACGTCTTCAACGGATCAGCTTCGCAGCTTGTAATGCATGCTATCAGAAGCAACAAATCCTCGAAAGAAGAAATAGAGCTGATTAAAAAATATTTAGATCAACAGGTTAAAAACGATTGACATGGATGTTTTAACTCTTTTCGGGGCCTTAAGCCTAACCATTCCGATTTCGGTGATACAAGGATTAGTTATTATCGCGGCAGTAAAAATCATTGAAGCTGTTTTGCCGAAACTCTCCGCGGAAGCGAAGTTTAAGTTGTATTATGCAGCGCTTATCTGTTTGTTTGGGGGTTTCATTATCACCCTATCTACAATTTATTATTCAGCAAGTACACGGATTAGCTTCCCCTTAACCCTTACACCAATTCCGATAAAAATTGAATCGGCGAAAACAACTGTACTTCCCTACACCTTTTGGGTCGGAATCGCCTACTTTTCAGCACTTATCTTTCAGCTGCTTTGGTATGCGGCCGGACTATTTGCAATTGCTCAAATCAAAAAATCAAAAACCTTAAAAGAGATTGAAGAATGGAACCTAAAACTATCTTGTTTAAAAGAGAAGCTGCAAATTTCCAAAACCGTAGAGCTCTATTTTACCGATATAGTTTCGAGTCCCTTTACAATAGGCTGTCTGAAACCAATAATCATCTTCCCCGTTGCAGCTGTTAATAACTTGAGCCCCGAGCAAGTAGAGGCAATTTTACTTCATGAATTAGCGCACATTAAACGCAACGATTATCTGTTGAACCTTTTTCAACGCCTGTTTGAAATAGTACTCTTCTTTAATCCTGCGGCTTGGATACTTTCTAAAGTGATAAAATCGGAACGTGAATATTGCTGCGACGATATTGTTATTGCAAGATTAAACCCGGTTTCTTATGCCCGTGCTCTCCTTGCATTGCAAGAAAATGCCCGCAATCCTCTTGCTTTAGCAATGCCGGCAGCAGCCGGAAAAAAATATACATTATTAACAAGAATTAAAAGATTAACAGTTATGAAAACTATTGAAACCACACTTAAACATCGGCTCATTGCAGTATTGGCAATTTTAAGCATAGGTTTATCAGTCGCATTTGCGCTTCCGAAAACGAACGTAAAAGAACCCGGGAAAAAAGGTGATACTATTATAACAGTAAACAATCGAACCGGAGCCCGGCATTATACAATCAAGCGGGCTATTTCTTCAGACACAACACCTAAAGCGATTAAACAAATTATAATAAGGAAAGAAGTAATTAACGAAGACTCAACCGGTGTGGATACATCGAAGACTGCGCTAATTGAAAAAAGCATGCAAAAGGTCTCTGAGGAGATGGAAAAAGTAGGAAAAGAAATGGAAGACTTCTATTCGAGCAAAGAATGGACCGACCATTTTAAGGAAATGGAAAATATGGGAAAGGAAATGGAGAAAAAATTTAACAGTCCTGAATGGAAAGCTTACGAAAAAGCTTTAGAAAAAAATGCGGATGAAATGAGTAAACACTTTTCAGGTAAGGAGTTTCAAGACCTTCAAAAGAGCCTTGAAAAAACAGGAAAAGATTTAGAAAAGAACCCGGGTAATAAGGCCAAGAAATTACATTTAGAGGATTTGAAAAACAAAAACCTTCAGTTCAACAAAAGTTTTCAAAACCTTAATAAGAACACAGAAAAAACTGTGGCTCGATTAAAAGAGAAATTGGACAAAAAATTCGGGGATGAGCATAAAACTTTTAACCATGAAGAATTGAACAGGATTAGTGAGGAATTGAACAAAAAGTTTCAGTCGAAAGAATTGAACAAGAAAATGGCAGATTTAAGTTTAAAAATGGCAGATTTGTCCAAAGAACTGCAACTAAATTTAAAAGATTTTAAACTCGATTTCGAAACGCTGCCCGAAACTCCTGAAGTACCGGAAAAACCTGAAGTGCCTGAACAACCGGAACTTCAAGAAAAATAAGTTTAAGGGCGAGAGCCCTTTTTTTGTTTTTACGCTAATAAAATGACCCGGCATTGAAACGGCGGTTAATTTGCTTTAATGATATTTGCAACTATGATTCTGAATATTAAAAACATGGTTTGTCCACGCTGCATAACTGCGGTAGAACGGGTGTTTTCGGAATCAGGATTTAAAAATTTCAGGGTCGCTTTGGGCGCCGTAGACATTGACGGAAAACTTGATGATCGAGAAAAAGACCTTTTAAATAATAGGCTTCTCCCTTTAGGTTTTGAATTAATTGATGATAGGAAAAGCAGGATTATCGAATCAATTAAAAATCTTATCATCCAAAAAATCCATCATGAAAACTTAGAAGAACTTACCGTAAACTGGTCCGATTTCTTATCAGACAAGCTCCCTTTTGATTATAAATACCTTAGCCGGCTTTTCTCTTCGGTTGAAGGAATTACGATAGAACAATCCATCATCCGGCAAAAAATAGAAAAAGTCAAAGAGCTTTTAGTGTACGATGAGCTTACACTGTCTCAAATTGCACATAAACTAGGCTATAGCAGTCCCGCACATCTTAGCAATCAATTCAAAAATGTAACCGGTTTAACCCCTCGAGATTTTAAAGAATTAGGTTTAAGAAACCGAAAACCTTTAAATGAAGCGTAATTTGTTTCTTCAGAACTTATAGAACCTGAATATTCGTACACGACAATGCCGCAGTTAAGAAGTTTTACTTGTCCCAATCATCAGTCCTAAAGGGCGCTACCGGTAGTCCTTCTTTGCCGAAAATATCTGCCATAGAAGTATTATCGAAGCCGAAGCGCACGGCCGAAGGGTTCTTAACTTGCGGAGAGGAAACAACTATTGTATTTCCCTTTACTTCCGCTTTCGCATCAACGAAGTTTTTATCATCACCGGCAATTTTAAAACCCGAAATGGTTTTGTTTTTTGCTTTAAATCCGGTAGCGGCATTATCAAACGTTAGCTTAACCTTTCCGTTTTCGGCTTTCATGCTTTTATACATCGGACTTTTATAAGCCCCCACAGTTTTACCGTAAGTCTCGGCCATCGCCAAATTTGCCAGCCGTTTACCTACGTCAATTTTATTTTTAGGATGAATATCTTTAATGTCATCCACCAAATCGGAGATTACAACCATTCCCGTTTTCGGCAGCATGTCAAGAAGCTTGGCTTGCTGTTCGCGTAGCAGTTGCGATTTGGATCCTTCGCCGTAAGTATAAGGAGCAATTTGAACGTAATAAAACGGAAACTCTTTACCGAAATCGCTTCGCCAAGAATTAATAAGGGTTTGCATTAATTGCGAATACGTTTTGGCTTTCCCCACATTTGATTCTCCCTGATACCATAAGGCTCCGGCAATTCCGTAAGGCTTAAGCGGAGCAATCATCCCGTTATAAGTTGTTCCGGCAACACCCGGCCACCAGTCGAATTTGTCGGTGTATGCATTTGCTTTAAGTACCGGATCATTTTCTACCGCCTCTTTAGGTATCCACACTTCGGCAGGTGTTCCTCCCCACGAAGAATTTATAATACCTACCGGCACATTCAAATTCTTTTGAATCTCTTTTGCGAAGAAATAGCCTACGGCTGACGTTGTTCTTACCGTTTGCGGATTGCACACTGTCCAGCTTGCTTTAACATCTTCTTGTGGATTATCGGCGCCCATATGCGGAATATCGAAAAAACGTATATTGGCATTATTAGCGGCAGCAGCTTCTTCATCGCCTTTAAAAACTTTGGCATTAATGCTCCATTCCATATTTGACTGACCGCTGCATAACCAAACTTCACCCAGCAAAACGTTGTTAACATCAACCCTGCTACTGCCTATAACACTCAGCATGTACGGACCGCCCGCTTCGCCGGTCCGAATTTTAGTTATCCATTTACCGTTATTGGCGACTTTGGTTGTAACGGTGTCGGTTTTACTCCAAGTTCCTGTAATTTTAAGTGTTTCGCCGGCACCTCCCCAGCCCCATACCGAAACTTCAGAATTACGCTGAAGCACCAGATTATCGGTAAAAATCGCCGGAAGAACAACTTTAGCGAAAGCACTTGTGCCGGCAAGCAAGAATAAAAAACTATAAATAATTCTCTTGGTCATGTTTAATTGGTTTTGAAATCAAACATAAATTTTAATATTGTGAGTAGCAATACTTACCGAATATTAGGCGAGATGCCCCAATTACTAAATGACCTCATTAAACACCTTTTACTTTACCCTCTTTTGTTTCAAAGCAATACAATTATGAAACAGAAAAACACTTTACTCTTACTCGTGCTGTGGTTAGCCCTTTTGCCGGTTTCTCTATTTGCACAAAAAGCAAAAGGAATTTTTAATTTGAAGGAGGGAGATTGGTTTGAGATGCGGGTGAAGTACAATAAGCAAAACAAACTTTTTGGCTGGTTAGATGAGGGAGATTTTAAGCGAGAATACCTGTTGCGATATCAACTTAAGAAGCAATTCGAAAATGGCGACCAACAATATGACATAACATTAAAACGCGTTAAGATTAAAGTATTTTATAAAGCTCTTGATTCTTGGCAAGGTTACGACTCGTATTACCCAACCTATTTAGGCAAAGCGCCGCATCTCTTCAAGGAAGTAAAAACGCCTGTGTTGGTTTCCATCAAGGAGAATCAGGCTAAGGTTGAACCATTACCGGACAAACCGAATAGTATGGAATTATCACAAGTAAGTCCGAAACGAAACTTTTTCCCCGGAACTAACTATTGGAAAGAGTACATTACAAATAGCGAGATCGGCCTTATTACGAGGCTGATTGTGGATCCAATTAAGAAAGTTTCTACAGGCGAACTGACTGCCGCTTTTGATACTAAAGTTGGTTTTCAGTCTACCGGACTGGTAAAAACAAAGATTTGTGATATAAACAATACGCCGATACGTTATTTGACCGATATTAAAACCAATGTACCGGCTTTTATTGATCTTAATTCCGGTAGTTCGATCGTGTTAACCGCTGCCTCTTTTAAACTACCCCCTAACGCACTAATAAAGGGCAGGATTGAAAATCTGAGCAAAAAGGATGAAGCAAGTATTTTTTTAGGAAATGAATTAACCACAGTGGATTTGAGACATGATGATCCGGATCCGGAAAGTATCTCTCTCCCGGTAAATCTTAAAAGTATAAATACTCGTTTTATCAATCTTAAAAATGAACAATTTACCATTTTAATGAAGCCCGGCGATACGGTAATAATTACCGGTGATGGCAAAGATTTAGTAAACACTATTCGTTTTTCCGGGAATGTAACAAACGACCAAGCCTTCTATAAAGAATTTAAGGAAGCTTATCTAAAGCAAGATTATAACAGTTATCACCAGAACATTCAAAAAATAAAAACGGCGAAAGAGTTCGAAAAATTTGAAGGCCAAAATGAGAAGGCTGTAGAAAATCTTTTTGAAAAATATAAAGGAAAAATAAGTGCGGAAGGCCTTGCGTTTAGCCGCAACGAATGGAACTTTCTTAAAGCAATTTCCAAGCTTGGTTTTCTTCAGAATAATCGATACCTGGCGGATACAACTTCTGTTTATCCGCTTAAAAACTATCCCGAAAATTTCTTTCTTGAAATCGATACTCTTTCGCTAACTATGAATAATTACGACTATACCTATAACTACAACTACTATTTCAAACCTTGGTATATGCCGTATTTGTCTGCCAAGGTGCAAGCAACGAGCTCTTCTTTTGAATACTCTTTCTATAACGATCTTTATCTGTCACTCGTTTCTTTAAAAGGTTATGCGGCTTACAAGGTTGTATTCGATTTAATAAATGGACGACTTGAAGAAGATAATTGGCAACGGAATCTGAAAATAGAACCCTTTTATGAACAGTTTATTGAAAGATGCAAGGACCCGGAACTGTTGGATTCTTTAAAGCGAAAATGGGCCATTAACGAAAGCTGGAAACCGGGAAACCCTTCTCCGCTGACAAAGTTGAAATTGCTGAACGGCAAAAATTTTGACTTAACTCAATTCAAAGGAAGGCCTTTCTGCCTTATGGTGAGCGGCATCGGATCATCAGATTTAAACCGCAGTCTTCAACATATTAAACAGACTAAACCGGATATCCCTATTGTAGTGGCAGTAGTTATTAACCGGTGGAATAGCGGAGCGGATCTCGACACCTCTCTTTTAAAACTTCCCAATGTCACGTTCGTCAAAATATCTAAAAGTGAGCGCCAAATCGGAAGCTTAAATTCCACGGGCCTTGCCGGGAATAAGAGTTTCTTCTTCGACAGATGGTTTCGGGTTGTAGATAATAACATACCGCTCAGACAAAGCGATTCGACAGTTTTGGATACACTTTTCCAAAAAGCCGTCAACGCCGAACACTACTCGCCCCAACAAAAAGCCGAATTTAAAAAGCTAACCGTTTGGGGTGTTAGCACAGCGCTGATTACGGCATTTATCGGAATTACAATCTACCGAGTGCAAACTAAAAAGGTTAAGAAAGAAGAAGCTGTAAAACGCCGAATCAAAGAACTGGAGGTGAAAGCCATTCGTTCGCAAATGAACCCGCATTTTGTATTTAATGCACTTAACTCTATTCAATCACTTATTAATGCTAATCAGTTTAAAGAAGCTAATGTTTACTTAGCAAAGTTTGCGGTGTTGCTTCGCGGAGTTTTAAATAATTCGGAGAGGAATTTTGTTTCGTTGGCTGATGAGTTAGAGTCTGTAAAGCTTTATTGTGAGTTGGAGCAACTGCGCTTTAATTTTAAGTTAGAAATAGAAACCGACAAAGAAGTAAATCCGGATTTAACCGAAATTCCGGGAATGATTATACAACCTTTGGTAGAAAACGCAATCGTTCACGGTCTGGCTCCTAAAACAGGAGCCGGGTTGCTGACCATAAAAATCGACAAAGAAAATAAACTGCTTAAAATTGCGGTCAGCGATAACGGTGTAGGCTTAAATCACCGAAAAACCGATAGTTTAAGTCAAAAAGGATTCGGGTTGAAACTGGTTGAAGAACGGTTAAAAGTTTTAAATTTCGACGGAAGAAATGCCGGGTTAAACGTATTTGCAAATCAAGATACCGGAACAACCGCATTAATCTTAATCCCGGAAACGGCATGAATTTAAGGAGCATTATAATTGACGACGAAACAAAAAGCCGAAATAATCTTCGCGACTTATTGAAAGAATATTGCCCTTCCGTTGAAGTTGTAGCCGAAGCTTCCTCGGCAGTTGAAGCTTTTAAAGCGGTAAAACTACACCTGCCGGACTTGCTTTTTCTCGACATCGAATTGCAAGACGGAACCGGTTTCGATGTGCTGAAATCATTAAACGGAAATCAAAACTTCGAAGTAATATTTGTTACCGCTTTCGATAAGTACGGCATTCAAGCCGTAAAAAATTGCGCCATTGATTATTTGCTTAAGCCGATTAATATTTTTGAACTAACCGCTGCGGTTGAAAAAGCGCAAACCCAAATCGCACCCAAAAAAGAAAACCTTCGCTTGAAAGAACTTATAGCAAACATTGATCGAAAGGAAGACGAAAAGCGCATTGCTCTCCCCCTTTCAGACAAGATTGAGTTTGTCGCAATTAATAAAATTATCCGATTTGAAGCCGAAGGAAACTACACACATATTCACTTTGATTCCGGCAAAAAATTGATGGTTTGCAAAACGCTCAAAGAGTACAACGACTTACTAGAAAATCAAAACTTCATTCGCACCCATCAATCGCATCTGATAAACTTTAAAAAGATTGCGGCGTATGTTAAAACCGACGGCGGATATATCTCCATGGAAGACGGCAGCCAAATTCCTATTTCCCGCCAAAAGCGAGACGAGGTTTTGAACAGGATTATGAAATAAAGAAATTAGAGAAGGATTATTATTTAGAAAAAAAGATATTTGTTGAACCATTATTTCTAACTGTGAGAACAATTTTATTTCTTTTTCTTGGCGTATTTTCTGCTGTTCCGCGTTTGTTATATGCTCAGTCTTTAACTTTTCAGGGATCAGTTGTCGAAAAAAACGGTCGCACTCCGATCCCATACGCATCGGTTCGACTGATTAAAGAAAAAGTAAGCACAAGTGCCGATGATAAGGGAACATTTAGGCTTATCACACTTAATCCTATTGCCGATGATACACTAATAATTTCTGCTGTCAGTTACCGACCGGTAAAAATTCCGGCATCCCGCTTTACTCACAAGCAAATCATCAGGCTGGAGGACGACATGCAATTTTTGAACGAGGTGAAAATTGCGGCGAGGGCTAAGCGTAAAACAAAAACTTTAAATCCATTAAGTTTCGAGGAGATCAAGGGGATACAAATAGTTTACTCGGGAGGTGGTACACAAATAGCGAGAAAGTTTACAGCCCCTACAGAATTCTCCAGGTTGAAGCAGGTAAGCTTAAAAAGATATCTTAAAACAATACACCCTTTCGAAAATCAAAATTGCCGATTTAGAATAAGAGTGTATGATGTTGACGAAACAACAGGCGCCCCGGGAAATGATCTTGGCCGGCAAGTGATTGAAGTTGAAGAAACGGTCCTAAAGCAAGTAGTAAGTATTGACCTTACAAAGTATAATATCGTTATACCTAAAAAAGCTTTCTTTATTGCGATAGAATGGCTTTATATCGGTTTCAACGAATATATACACATTTATCTTGAACCACGTTCTAATTCCGTCTTTGAAAGTGATCGAGGCTCAACTGCAGCTATGCTCAGGTATGATATTGAGTATGAACCGCGAATAGATATTGAAGAGTTTGATAGTAGAAAAGATTATAGGTTAACTGTTTATCAGAAACATCACGACGGAACATGGGGAAATCATGGAATGGACCCTCCTCCTGCTATTTCTGCTGTTATAACTTATACCGTGTTGAAAAAATGAAACGATATTTTCTTCTTATTCTAACCCTACTGTATTCTTATTGCTCCCTTGCCCAAGAGGCCTTTATAGTGAGCGTGGTAGATAAAACAAATAACCAGCCTATACCGCATGTTTCGCTAGTTCTCTTAAAAAGCAATCTCGCGGCTACTACCGACGAAAACGGAAAATTTGAACTCAATAATGCGCTATCGGCTGCAGAGGATACCTTATTAATATCCGTATTTGGTTATCATAATGCCAAGTTTGCAACATCCTATTTTTCTAACTCCAAATCTGTTGAATTAAAACCTGTATCGGCTCCTACAGAAGGATTTAAGATTTCAAGGCAGGGGCGAAAAAGGCATCTGTTGAATGAATTCCAGCCGGGACTAATAACATACTTCTTAGGGCTTCAAAAGTCTTCAGAGTTATTTAATTACCTGCAGGTTGCTCAAAAATTTGAATTACCGGTAAAAAACGCATCATTAAAACAGGTGACTATTTTTCGGCTGATTTGGGAGGATATCGAAACATACTTTGAAGACGGACTGGACAAAGAGGAGTTCAGCGATACCGGGAGTTTGCAAAAAACGAAATTCAGGGTCCGTATTTATGATGTTGATTCGATCACCGGTTTACCGGGAAGGGACCTTACTCGTGAGGTAATTAATGTTAACAACCGGCTTAGCAAGGTTATAAAAATGAATTTAGCTTCTTCTAAAGTCACAATTCCGCATAAAACTTTTTTTGTCGCGGTAGAATGGCTGCGCATCCCGTATAACCTAAGCAGAACCGGTGTTTATTTAGACCAAAAATTACTCGGAATGCCGGGGGGCTATGGTAGGTTTCCCACTGCTTGCTATAAACCCATTCTCGGCATGTCCCATAAAAAAAGCTCTACGCTCAACACCTATTCTTTAACTTATCAAAATCAATGGGTTCCATACACACACTTCGCTCCGGAACTTACTGATTTTGCGATATCCGCCGAGGTGGAGTATTAAATTTATGTTCAAAGCGATGGCGGATATATCTCGATGGAAGACGGCAGCCAAGTTCCTATTTCCCGCCAAAAGCGTGATGAGGTTTTGAACAAGATTTTGAAGTAAAGAAATTAGAGAAGGATGATTATTTAGAAAAAAAGTTATTTGTTGAACCATTATTTCTAACCTGTGAGAACAATTTTATTTCTTTTTCTTGGCGTGCTTTCTGCTGTTCCGCGTTTATTATGTGCTCAGTCTTTAACTTTTCAGGGATCAGTTGTCGAAAAAAACGGTCGCACTCCGATCCCATACGCATCGGTTCGACTTATAAACGAAAAAGTAAGCACGGGGGCAGATGATAAAGGAACATTTAAGCTTCTATCTTCTAATCCTGTTGAAAATGACACCTTATTATTTTCCGCTATCGGGTACCGTACAATAAAAATTCCGGTTGCCGGCTTTGTTCAGAAGCGAGTTGTTCAGTTGGAAGAAGACATTCAATTTTTGAATGAGGTAAAGGTTTTGGCAAAGTTTAAACGAAAAACTATCACTTTAAATTCCTTGGACGCAGAGGTCAAAGCGGTCCCTGATTGGTCCTACGCGGGGTTCCGCCAAACAGCTAGAAAATTTATAGCTCCGGCCGAATATTCAAGATTGAAGCAGGTTAGCATCAGACGATATCTCACTAGGAAGTCGCCCTTTGAGAATAAAGATTGCCGTTTTAGAATAAGAGTATATGACGTGGACGAAATTACCGGAGCCCCGGGAGTTGACATCTCTCATAGACTTATTGAAGTCGAAGAAACAGGCAACAGGCAACTAATAACTCTCGACCTCAGTAGGTATAATATCGTAATACCTAAAAAGACTTTCTTTGTTGCTATCGAATGGCTTTTTATTGGCTTTAACGAAAGTATTCAAATGACTTTGGGGCCACGTTTTGCTTCGGAGTTCGAAAGTGAAAAAGGCTCGGATGCGGCTATTCTCGAGTATCGAATACGGTATGAACCGATTATTTATTCTATGGACGACAGCGAAAATATGAGAAACATTTACCAACAAAACCCGAATGGAACTTGGATACACCCGGACAAAGTTGTAACATCAGGTCCCGCAATTTCTACCGTTTTGACTTATACTGTACAGAAAAAATGAAACGATCTTTTCTTCTCGTTATAACTATTCTACTTTCTTATTGCTCTTTTGCTAAGGAGGTATTCAAAGTAAAGGTTGTGGATAAAACTAATTCAAAGCCTATACCTTATGTTTCGGTAGTTCTCTTAAAAAGCAACCTCGTTATTACTATCGACGAAAAAGGAGAATTTGAATTAGCTGAGGATATAACAATCACAGGAGACACTTTACTGTTTTCTGTGTTCGGATTTTGCACCATTAAACACCCTGCTTCGTATTTCAACAACTTCCAAATTGTTGAACTAACCCCTACTAATTTGCCTGTAAATGGTACAAGAAACGCAGAAAAACCCGGAAAAAGATTTAGCTTGAACGAATTTCAGCCGAAGAAAGTAAAATACTTCTTGGGGCTACAAAAATCTTCCGAGGTATTTAACTTTCTGCAAGTTGCTCAGAAATTTGAAGTGCCGGCAAAAAACGTGGCCTTGAAACAAGTGAGTATTTTCAGACTGGTTTGGGAGGATATTGAACGAGAAATGGAAAGAGAAAAAGCGGCGGGTCAGGTTAGCGATACAGGCAGCTTGCAAAAAACAACATTCAGAGTTAGAATCTATGATGTAGATTCGGTAACCGGTTTGCCGGGAAAAGACTTATCAGAAATAGAAGTTAAAGACCGCCGAAGCAACCTCATTAAAGTAAACTTAAGTCAACATAAAATAATTGTTCCTCAACAAACTTTTTTTGTTGCTGTAGAATGGCTGCGCATCCCTTACAACTTAAGCCGAACAGCTATTACTGTTGACGAAAAGCTATTGGGAATACCGGAAGAAAAAGCAGGTTATGGGGGAATGCTGATTTCTTGCTATAAACCCATTCTCGGCATGTCTGCCGAAAAAGGATCGAAGTTTAACACTTATGCTTTGACCTATCAAAACGAATGGGTTCCTTATACCCATTTTGCGCCGGAACTTACTGATTTTGCTATATCTGCGGAAGTGGAGTATTAGGGTTAAACCCGACGGCGGATATATCTCCATGGAAGACGGCAGTCAAATTCCTATTTCCCGCCAAAAGCGTGACAAGGTTTTGAACAAGATTATGAAGTAGCTATCTTGTAAGAAACTTCCGAAACCGAAATGCCGCAAACATCCCAAGAAGCTGTTAATCCTTCACCTCCTCAAACTCGTATTGCCTCTGTAGATATTTATCGGGGTTTTGTAATGCTGCTAATGGCCGGCGAAATTCTAGGTTTTTGGCATTTAGCCGAAGCGTTTCCGAACAGCTCTTTTTGGAGGTTTTTAGCCTTTCACCAATCGCATGTTGAATGGACAGGTGCTTCGCTGCACGACATGATCCAGCCTTCGTTTACTTTTTTGGTGGGCGTAGTTTTACCTTATTCGCTTTCTGCTCGTACAACCCGAGGCAGTTCTTTTGCTTCGCTTTTAAAACATGCAATTATTCGAAGCCTTATTCTTATTTGTCTTGGGATTTTTCTTCGTTCCATGCACTCCAAGCAAACTTATTTCACTTTTGAGGATACGCTTACCCAAATCGGCTTAGGCTATACCTTTCTTTTTTTGATCTCTTACTTACCGCATAGAGGCCAAGTCGTATCTCTCATCCTATTGCTTGCCGGATATTGGCTTGCCTTTGCTTTATATACCTTGCCGGGAACGACATTTGACTACAATGCTGCCGGCATTTCTCCCGTTTGGGAACATAATTTTTCAGGCTTAGCTGCGCACTGGAACAAAAACACAAACTTTGCTTGGGCCTTTGACCGCCGGTTCTTAAATCTCTTTCCTCGCGAAAATCCTTTTACCAATAACGGAGGCGGCTATTCTACTTTGAGTTTTATACCTACGTTAGGCACGATGATTTTGGGCCTGTTTGCCGGTAAAATCTTAAAATCAGATTATTCTTCCCCTTTAAAAATTAAGAATTTTTTGCTTATCGGCTTAATACTATTGCTAGCGGCAATTGCCTTACACCTTACCGGAATTAATCCTATCGTTAAAAGAATATGGACTCCGGCTTGGGTGCTTTTTAGCGCCGGCATTTGTTTTTGGTTTTTAGCCTTTTTTTATTACTCGGCCGACTATCGCAAAAAAAAGAACGTTTTCTTTCTCTTTACCGTTATAGGCACAAATTCTATTGCAGCTTATGTAATTGCCGACGGCTTTTCGTCGTTTATTGCAAATTCGCTTTACATTCACTTAGGGCAAAATTTCGATGCCGTCTTTGGTGCTGCTTATACAACTTTAGTGAAGGGGTTTTTAGTTCTTATTGTGGAATTATTGATACTGCTTTGGCTGTTCAGAAAAAAGATCTTTATTAAAATTTGATAGGAATTGTAGTTTAAGAAATCTCATAAATGCTTTCTATAATAAAAAAATCGAACCCATTACCTTAACCTTCGTATAAAGTTCTGCCTCCTCTTAAGGGCAAATTAAATGGATAGATTTGATGAAAAAAACACATCATCAACAGATAGTATCGACGTAAAAGAAGCTTCTAAACGAACGCTCGAATTAGGTCAGGTAGCTGTCCTGTTTTCATCCACTATTATTCTGCTCAATCTCTATAAAGGCATCCCCCTTTCATCGGTTTTAATGACTGCCTTTACCTTTACTTTAACTTTCATCTTACTGTTAACTAAAAAAGGGTATTTAAAATACACAAAAGGCTCCATTGTTTTTGTTGTAAACGTTTTTTTGATTGTAATAACTAAAGCCGAGGGCCGAGAGTGTGTTAGTTATTTCTTTTTTCTTCCTCTATTGTTTGCCATTCCGTTTACTGTTGAAGACAATAACAATTTAAAAAAAGAGCTCTTCCTGTATTTAAGCTTCACCGCCGCATGTTTTATTGTTGCCATTATCTGGGCCGATGACAAAAGCAGTTGGCAAATAATACCTCCGGAAACTGTAGAATGGAAGTTGTATTCAAACACCGGTTCTGCGATGGTGCTGGCGGCGATTTTTTCGTATTTCAGTATTTTCTTCGAGAGGAAATTTGCCAAAGAGCTGATCGAACAACGAAATAAAGCTGAAAATTTAAATCATGAACTTCAAACACAATCCGAAAAACTGCAGGTGCAGTCAGAAGAACTTCAGGCTCAAACCGAGCATTTGTTATTTTTAAACAACGAACTTCACGAGGAACGCGAAAAGGCCGATAAAGCAAATCAAGCCAAAAGCATCTTTTTGGCGAGTATGAGCCATGAAATAAGAACGCCCATGAATGCCGTTCTGGGTATTGCTTCCCTTCTTGGCGATACTGCATTAAATTCAGAACAGAAAGAATACGTTTCGATTATACACCATAGCAGTGATGCACTCTTATCGGTAATAAACGATATTCTGGACTTCAGTAAAATAGAGTCGGGTAAAATGGAACTCGAACCCCATGAGTTTAACCTCCGGAAATCTATTGAAGATGTTTTCGATATGTTTGCCGGCAAAGCAGGCGATAAAAAGCTCGAATTAATCTACACTATCGATTCCCGGTTGCCTAATTTCATTGTAGCCGACGGCCTGCGCTTAAGACAGGTTTTAGTTAACTTGATCGGTAACGCGGTAAAGTTTACGAAACAGGGAGAAGTTTTTTTAAAAGCAAGGCTGCAAAATTCAACCAACGAAAGTCTCACTATTTATTTTGAAGTAAGCGATACCGGAATCGGAATTCCTGAAAATAAATTAGACCTGTTGTTTAAAGCCTTTTCGCAGGTTGATACTTCTACAACCCGTGTTTACGGCGGCACAGGTTTAGGGTTGGCAATTTGCGAAAGACTAGTTAAGCTTATGCAGGGAAGTATTGGCGTTAAAAGTAAACTTGGTCAAGGAACTACTTTCGGATTTTCATTTAAAGCCCTCCCAGGAATTAAGATGATAAAACCGCTGATACCGGAGTTTATAAATTTTTCCGGGAAACGAATTTTATTGGCTGACGACAACCTTTCTACTCTTCAAACCCTGCACAGCCAATTTAGGGAATGGAACTTACAAGTAATACCTGTTTCTTCATCGGCGCAAGTGCTAGAATTTTTAGCTTCAGATACTTCATTTGATGCACTAATGGTAGATATTTCTTTAAGAGATTCAACCGCTGTAGAATTAGCAAAAACTGTAAAACAAAAACACCCGGATATTAAAGTTATTTTAATGAATTATCCCGGCAATCAAACAAGTAAAAAATATCCCGGTCTATTTCAATTCTCTATCAACAAGCCGATAAAGCAACATCAACTTTATCTTACTTTAACGTCCTTATTCAACAAGACTTATTTGGATGAAAGTTTTCAAACTCTTGATTCTTCCGTTAAGCAAACCAATTTAGCAGAAAAATTCCCGCTGAATATCTTAATAGTAGAAGACAATTTAATTAATCAGAAACTGGCGGTGAAAATATTAGACCGACTAGGATATGCTGCTGAAGTTGCAGAGAGTGGTGGAGAGGCTTTGGAAAAATTGCAAAAAAATAAATTTGAACTTATTTTAATGGACGTTATTATGCCTGAAGTTGACGGCGCAGAAACAACTCGGATAATCCGAAAGAGTCGATTATACCAACCTTATATCGTTGCTGTAACTGCCAACGTTATGCCCGAGGCTCGCCAAGAATGCCTTAATGCCGGAATGAACGAATACATATCAAAGCCGATAGATATACAAGAACTGATAGAAGTAATAGAAAAAGCTGCTAAAGAAATAAATAAATAGGGTCACAACTTACGGAGCATCACCGCCAGCATCTCTCGCCATTCTAAAGTCAGGGCATCCAATTTTACCAGACGCTCTAACAATTCCTTATTCTCCTTGTCGTGATACCGAACCTTATTAATCTGCATAACAGAAATTTGTTCAGGGTGCGAGCTCAAGTGAATGAGCTTTTCTTTTTTTCTTACCCTGCCGGGAGTAATGGTTCGAAGATAAAACCCGGTGTAGCCTGTTTCTTGTAAATGAACAGGGAACTTTTTATAATTATAGCGAATGCCGATTATAAAGCAGGGCCCCCTCGGTTCCGATACCTCTACAACAGCTTCCCCGAGCCGGTATCGGTCGCCGATAAACACATTTTCTTCTAACGCTCCTTCACCGCTTACCGTAAGGTTTTCGCCAAAAGCCGAGGGCGTTAAATCAAATCCTAATGTATCTTTCCAATACTTAAAGCGGTCGGCGTTATAGCAGCAAACCGCCTTATCGTTTCCGCCATGCACATTCGTATGTTGTACCGTGTCCCCGATAAAACCTGCCGAACCTAATTCAATTTCTTCGCTTTCTACCGGTGTCTTTTTAAAAGCTGTGCGTACCGACTGATGATCCGCGATAAGTAATTCTGCCCGGCCGCTAATATTTATTGATTCAACAGTAATATTCTTCATAAACTGATAAAGCTGCAAGCAAACAAAACCAAGAATTGAACAATCATAGTCCCGTCCAAAAAGAAAAAATAATAATACTCATTTCGCTCTCGGCTTGATTTAAAAATAAGCCAAGAGGTTAAAATAACGGTAAAGGTTAAACCGATAAAATTTTTATCGATGCCGGAATTAAATAAAAACAGCAATAGGAGGTAAACTGCCAACAACAGCATGCAAACCAAATAAGCCTTGCGCTCACCCATCATTACCGGAATAGTTTTAAGCTCGTCTGCCTTATCGCGGAACAAATCGCGAATATCGAAGGGAACGGTAATCGCGGCAATAAAAAGAAAGCGTTTAGCTACCAGCAAAACGGTATCTCGCGTTGGAACTGACAGGAGACCTTGGCTTTCCAATTCTAAAACCGGTAATAAAACGCAGCTCATCGCCCAGGTAAAAGCGATTAAAAACAGTTTAATTCCGGCAATATTTCGCAATCCGAACTTCTTATCTCCCACACTGAAAATAGGAAGATTATAGGCAGCCGAAATCAATGCTAAGAAAAATAACAGAATTTGAGAAGGAAACGACAAAAACAACATCAACGGAATTAACGACAATACGGCAATAATTGAAATAGTAATAGTAAGCCTGTAATGCGAAAATATCCATCGAACTCGCCGGAACGGAGAGCTTTCGGGATTCTTGGGCTTAGTCAACAGAATGCTGTAGTTGTACATGGCCAACGTAGAACAGAACATTAACGCAAGCACATATCCATTCGGGCGAGCATGCAGCAATTGATAGGTTACCATGGATTGGGCCACAGCGCAAAGCGCAATAAAAATGTTGCTGAACAGAAGAAAATCTAAAACCCGGTAAAATAATTTCTTCATTTAGGCCGGTGGAGCAGACTTGCTAACCACGCTTCAATTCAAATATCGTAATTTCCGGAAGAACTCCTACTCGTCCGGGATAGCCTAAAAATCCGAAACCTTCATTAACATACAACTGTTGGTCTCCTTCGCGATAAAATCCTGCCCACTCCGGATAAACGTATTGTACCGGGCTCCACTGATAGTTTTCGGTGATCAGGCCAAACTGCATACCGTGAGTATGTCCGGCAAACATGCAATCTATTTTTGGGTAATTAGTCAAAACTTGAGCACGCCAATGTGAGGGATCGTGCGAAAGGAGTAAGTTTACAGGTAACTCGTCTGTCCCTTTTACAGCCAAATCAAGCCGGCCATGTTTCGGGAAACGCCCTGCTCCCCAGTTTTCAACACCGATAATTCCTATTTCTTCACCGCCGACTTTAAGCCGACGACTTTCGTTCATCAAAATATCGTAGCCCATTCTTTTATGAGTAGCAATAACTTGAGCTAAGTTTTTAGTTTTTTCGGGTGAAGATTCTTTGCCAAAGTAATAGTCGCCGTAATCATGATTTCCTAAAGTTGAAAATACACCGAGCGGAGCTTTTACCTTAGAAAAAATATCTTGATAGTCCCGCATTTCTGAGGCCAGATTGTTGACCAAATCTCCGGTGAAGAAAACAAAATCGGGCTTTTCGGCAAGCAGCATTTCTACACCGCCCGAAACCGCTTTTTTATTGTAAAAACTGCCGGAATGAATATCCGAAATTTGTCCCAGTTTTATCCCTTCAAAGGCTTTCGGCAGGTTTTTCAAGTAAAGCACTCGTCGTTTGAGCCGGTAATCATAAGCACCGGAAACTATTCCCCAACTTAAAGAAGCAAACGGAATGGCAGCTATTGCAACTCCGGCTTTAATTAAAAACTCGGAACGAGGAATTTTATCGCCTGAAGAAGAATCGGTTTCACTTTTAGACTTGTTACTTATTCTCGATTTTTTGGTGAGCCTAATAATTCCTCGCCTTAAATCGTCAATTAGCAAAAACGGGAGAAAAAATAGCTTCGAAACGAATGTGATGAAAAACGCTACAAGAATTATTGCCCGAACCGTAAGCGTTACGTTAAAAAATATGCCGCAAAACACACCGGCAATAAGAAAGGCGCTGTATCCCCACCAAATCAGCTTAAAGTTTTTCTTCTTGCTTTCGCTCCAAGCAGGTTTTGTAGAGAGATAAGCCGTGTAGATATACCAATCTACAACTAACAAAATAATGCTTATAACTATTAAGGGAATAATTCGACTCGACATGAATGTATAGATTTCGGGCTCTTAATATTTGTTACGGTCGTCGTCGTAATCTTCATCCTCTTCGTCGCCAAACTCATTACTGAACAAACTGCCGAACATGTCTTTAAAAGCAAATCCGTTATCTAAATAAGACTTGCTTAATTGCGAAAATTCTGCCAAGCCGTGCAGCAAAAACTCCATCAAAAGCAACTGTTGATTTTCGCTTAACCGCGGGTGAAAGTGTTTAACCGTGGCCCGAAGTCCGGGAACTAGATTTAGAGTTGTTTTGTATTGGGTGTTTGTTAAATCGTCGCTTATGTTTGTGGTATTGCCGGAAGCAAACCAACTCGTTATTTCATTATAAGGATTAGAGCCCTTGGCTTTTTTTTGTTTTTCAGGGTCAGGAAAGTATTGACTCATTAAGGTTTTGATAGATTTACCCACTAATATGTTCGCTACTTTTGCCGGACCTTCTTGTTCGCCTTCGTAAACCAATTCTATTTTGCCGGTTATTGCCGGAATTACTCCCAGGAAATCAGAAATGCGCACAAAGGTTGATTTTTCATCATTTATCAATATCCGTCTTTCGGCATTACTAATTAAGTTTTCGTAGGCTGAGATAGTAAGCCTTGCAGATACTCCCGACTTTTTATCAATATATTCAGAATTACGAGCTTCAAAAGCAATTTGCTCAATCAGGTCTTTTACAAGTCCGTCGGCCTCAATACGTTCAACTTGTTCTTCCGTAAGCTTTGCTTCTTGTTGGGTTATTTTCCTTGAAATCTCTACGCTTCGCGGATAATGAGTTAAAATTTGGCTCTCGATACGATCTTTAAGCGGAGTTACTATTGAACCTCGGTTGGTGTAATCTTCCGGATTTGCAGTAAACACAAACTGGATATCGAGCGGCAACCGGAGTTTAAAACCTCGAATTTGAATATCCTTTTCCTGTAAAATATTAAAAAGCGCTACTTGGATTCTTGCTTGCAAATCCGGCAATTCGTTAATCACAAAAATTCCGCGATGAGCACGAGGAATCAGGCCGAAGTGAATTACTCGCTCATCCGAGTAAGTCAGTTTTAAGGTCGCAGCTTTTATCGGATCAACATCACCGATTAAATCCGCTACAGTAACATCAGGGGTTGCAAGCTTTTCAGTGTATCGTTCAGAACGGTGAAGCCATGCAATCGGTGTTTGATCTTTCTTCTCTGCCAACGTAGTTAGAGCAAACCGGGAAATGGGATTAAACGGATCGTCATACACTTCCGAGCCTTCTACGTAGGGCACATACTCGTCTAACAAATTAATCATCAACCGAGCTATACGCGTTTTTGCCTGTCCGCGTAAGCCTAATAACAGAATATTGTGTTTGGATAAAATTGCTGTTTGAAGATCGGGAATAACGGTGTCTTCATAACCGATAATCCCTTCAAATCCGGCATCCTTACTTTTAAGCTGCTTAATCAAATTGGCTCTCAGCTCTTCTTTAACGCCTCGGCTCTTATATCCTGATGCTTTTAGTGCACCAAATGTTTTTATGCTTGTAATATCGTTCATGTGTGTTTTTTAGTTGCTTAGCCATTAGGGATTAGTCATTTGTAACAGCGTACTATTTCCTAATGACGCTTGACTACTTCCTAACGTACGGTCCTTCTCCGGTTGCGAATGTAATCTTCAAAAATATATTCTCCCAAGCCCTTAAGCGAGCTGTAGAAAGCTTTACCGCCGTTTATTTCGGTGAACTTCCTTACAAATTGCTGTAGATACGGGTCGCGGGCAATCATAAAAGTAGTTATCGGGATATGGAGGCGTTTGCATTGAGCGGCCATATTCAGCGTTTTGTTAACCACTTTCCTATCGAGGCCGATACTGTTTTTATAATACTTTGCCCCTTCTTTCAAGCATGTCGGCTTTCCGTCGGTGATCATGAAGATTTGTTTATTGTGCGTCTTTCTCCTTCTGAGAATATCGGTTGCCAGCTCTAATCCGGCGTACGTATTTGTGTGATACGGCCCTACTTGCAAATACGGCAAATCTTTTAAGGTAATGGGCCAGGCGTCGTTACCGAAAACTACAATATCTAAAGTGTCTTTAGGATATTTAGTTTTAATAAGTTCTGATAATGCCATCGCTACTTTTTTTGCCGGAGTGATTCGATCTTCGCCGTAGAGAATCATGGAGTGCGAAATATCAATCATTAACACAGTTGAGGTAAGCGTTTTAAAATCTTTCTCTTCAACTTCCAAATCACGCTCCGTCATAGTAAAATCCGCGATCCCGTGATTTATTTGGGCGTTATGAATAGAAGCCGTCATGTCGATTTGATCTAAAGCATCCCCGAATTCATATTCTCGCCGGTCGGCGTTCTTTTCCTCGCCTTGCCCGGATCGGTTTGTATTATGATGTCCCTTGCCGGATTTTTTCAGTTTCCCGAAGATTTCCTCTAAAGCGGATTTCCGGATGCTTTGCTCGGTTTTGCCGGTTATATTAAATCCCCCATTATTATTTTGATCGTCGTCGATATAGCCTTGCTTTTTCAAGTCTTCAATAAAGTCGCCCATGCCGTACTCATCATTCGTTAACTTGTATTGCTTATCGAGCTCGTTCATCCAAGTCAATGCTTCATTGGCATCGCCTGAGGTATAATTCAGCAATTCCATAAACAACTTTAATAATTCATCAAAGCCGCCTTTTTGAATTTGCTCCGGCCTGAACTCAGAAAATATAAACCCTCGCATAATTAGCCTTTCATTTTACAACGAACATCCGAAGTTAAAAGTTTGCACTGCAAAGAATGTTATGAAGGTGTAAATTAAGTTAAAGGTGGGAAGGTTAAGAAGTTTAGGAGGCCGAGGTTTAGTTAAAGATGGCGAATTGCAGACAATATCATCGGAATTATCGCTTTTGCTCCAGTCATCCCAAGAGCAGCCGCTGATCTCTTTCAAACGGCACTATCCCGGCTGAAATAAGTTTTACTGATTTTCGACTTACTCGTTAACAGCTTTTATAGCGTTATAGTAGTCTTTCTTTGCGAAATATCTATCGCGTTTTATCTTAATTTCGAAAATAATAAATTATTATCTTAAAATTAAATCATTCACATTCTTAATTGTATAATCCGGATTGGCACCGGCCTTAGAAGCAACCAAAGCACCTGCCGCACAAGCAAGTTTTATCGTTTTTTCTACAGGTTCTTTGTCTAATAACCCTTTAATAAAAGTCGCTAAAAAGGCGTCTCCGGCACCAACAGTGTCCGCAACTTCTACTTCGTAGCCGAAGTGTTTGTAAAGTTTATTATTCGAAAAAACCAATGCGCCTCGCTCACCTAAAGTAACACATACGGTATTCATTTTAAACTTTTTGGCTACCGCTATTATTTGTTCATCCTCAGTTTTTCCGGCAAGAGCATACTGTTTACATAAATACTCGAGCTCATGCTCGTTAAGTTTTAAAAAGTCTGTTTTTGCGATAAGTTGCTCCAAAATTTCAGAAGTAAAATGCGGCGGCCGAAGGTTCATGTCAAATACTCTAAACTTGGCTTCATCAATCAGCCGCAACAAAGTTTTGCGACTTGTTTCGCTCCGGCAAGCCAAACTTCCGAAAACAAAAGCTTCCGCTTGTTTTACTTCGGCAATTGCCCTTTCTTCCAACTGTATTTCATCCCAAGCAACAGGGGCAACAATAGTATAAGTTGCTTGATTGGCGGCATCGAGGTGAACCTGCACCGTTCCGGTAGGCAACGAGCCATGGGTTTGTAGTAGAGATGTATCTGAATGCTGATTTCGAATGAATTCGAGTATATCTTTCCCGTCTTCATCTCCTCCAACTGCACTGATTAATTTACTTTCAAAACCCTGCTTTTTTAAATGTAGGGCAACATTAAGAGGCGCTCCCCCAATTTGTTTCTCGTTAGGGAAACAATCCCATAAAACCTCGCCGAAGCATATTACTTTTTGCATAGTGGTTTGTTTTGTCATTCAAATGAAGTGAAAAATATCCTCTCCGGGATCGGCGGATTAAGATGTCGAGCTTTTTAAACCGGCTCGCTTTTTAATAAGGCATTTTGAGCTCTCTTTATAGCTAATTCCTCTTTCCACCCCATATAACGCTTACTGAAGTTTTGTTTCATGATATCGTCAAACTTCCGTTGAATAGTTAAGTTGTACAGACTTCTTGCTTTAACGGCCCAAGAACTATCCCACGCTCTGAGTGAAATTGAAAAGGATCCGTCGAGATATTTCATCCAGTGCCACATCCCGGTAGGCATAAATAAAGTGTCACCATGCTCTAATACGGTTTCGTAACCTTCAATGCCGTTCAGTGCAGGAAACTTCTCGAAATCAGGATTTGAAATATCAAAATCCTCCAAAGCATAGGTTGCAAAAGGCAGGCAGTATAATCGCTCTTTCCATTTATTGTCAAACAAAATGATATGTTTTCTGCCGTGAAAGTGGGTATGAAAAATATGAGCTAAATCTATGTCGTAATGCAAAAAAGTAGAGGATCCTTCCCCTCCGAAAAACATACCCGGAAACTTATCTAAAAAACCTCCTGTCAACTCTTTCGGAGCCACATAGTCTTCAAGTAGTTTAGAGGCGTGTTTTATAGGATCAAAAAAGAAAATTCTTAGATCGGTAGGTTCTCGGCGAATCAAATCAATATAATCTGCAAACTTCATTTCGGTAGTTGCGGTATTAAGCGGTTTTGAAGGATCTGCTTTAGAGCTGTTGTAAATCGGAACGGTTTTATCTCCAACTACTTCCTGCAAATATTCAAAGGTCCATTTTTTAAAAGCCGGCCAGTTCCTTGCATAGTTGCGAATTACAAGTGCTTTCCGAGGTTTCAGATAATTATTTAGAAATTCTTCGCGGCTAATTTCGTCAACAACATCTATCGGGCTTAGCTTTATTGCCATATAAAAAGCGATTTAGGGTAAGCAAAAATATAGAATTCTATTTTCATTACTCAAGAGAAAGTTAATGATATATTATTGACGAAATGAGACCTTGAAATGTTACAAAAAAAGCCCTGCACTATTTCTAATGCAAGGCCAATCTACCTAAATATTAACTCTATTTTTTACGATTTGGGAGTTACAACATGATCAATTACATGAATTACTCCGTTACTTTGAAACACATCGGCAATTGTAACTTTCGCCGTGTTTCCATTTTCGTCTTTCAAAAACACCTCACCACCTTTAATCATGAACCAAAGTTTTCCACCACTTACAGTTGCCATTTCGGCTGTTCCGTTACCTTTTTTAATCGCTTTCATCACATCTGACGCACTAAATTTACCGGCAAGCACATGGTACGTTAAAATTTTTGCAAGTGTTGATTTGTTTTCCGGCTTAACCAGTGTTTCAACTGTTCCGGCAGGAAGTAAGGCAAAGGCATCATTAGTTGGAGCAAAAACTGTAAACGGGCCTTTAGTTTTTAAAGTTTCTACCAAACCGGCGGCTCTAACGGCAGCAACAAGTGTTGTGTGATCTTTAGAATTTACTGCATTATCAACTATATCTTTTGTAGGATACATTTCTGCCCCGCCAACCATTTTAGTTTTTTGAGCATAACTTTGAGTACTTATTGCAATAGCTGCTACTGCAAACATCGTCTTGAAAATCTTCTTCATGTTTTTATTTTATTCAGTTTTTGTTAACTGAAGGGATTTACGAGAAGACGACCAATCCGGTTTTTTTTAAGAGAGATAATATTAAGAACCCTCTTCTAAAAACAATTCTCCGGCAATATGGTCAGCAAAAAGCTTCCCGTGGCGGGTTAATACCACGCTGTTTTCTTTTTGAGTGATAGAGTTGTTTGCGATAAACGGAATTAAGCTTTTTTCAATTTCCGATTTGTAATCCGGGCCGAAATCGTTCTTTATTTTATTTAAATCCATTCCCCACATGGTTCGCAGAGAAGTCATAATGTACTCGTTTACCCGATCAGTAAGCGTTAATTCTTCTATTTCTGCCGGCACTTGAGCGTTTGAAAGAGACTCAATATATCGACCGTTGTCGGCAACGTTCCATTGCCGAGTTTCGCCGTTAAAAGAATGCGCAGACGGACCAACTCCCAAATAGGGAATACCGTTCCAATAATTAGAGTTATGTTTTGAGTAACGGCCGGGTTTTGCGAAGTTCGAAATTTCATAATGTTCAAATCCGGCATCTTCAAGCTTCTCCATTAAAATAACAAACTGATCGGCACTTTGAGCATCGCTCATTATTGCTTGCTTTCCTCTTTTGATAAAAGATGCTAAGGCGGTTTTTGGCTCTACCGTTATAGAATATGACGAAATATGCGGAACATCAAGCTGTAGAGCGATTATAATATTAGAAACCCATTTTTGATTAGTAAGTAATGGGAAACCGTAGATAAGATCAAGCGTAATATTTTCAAAGCCGGCATCCTGTACTCGCTTTATAGAAGTTTCTGCTTCTATCGCATTATGCGGCCGATTCATCCAAATTAAATCTTCATCAAAAAAAGATTGCGTACCGATACTGAAACGGTTGATAGGAGTGTTTCTCAACTCTTTTACTTTTTTTGAATTAAGATCATCCGGGTTGGCTTCTAACGTAATTTCCGCGTCGGATGAAACCGAAAAAATGCCGGTAATATGATTTAGAATTCTTTCGATCTCCGCCGCTTCTAAAACCGAAGGCGTGCCGCCGCCAAAATAAATGGTTTCTACCGTTTGATTTTGGAGGTATATTTTTCTTAAAGATATTTCTTGAAGAATAGCCTCAATCATTTCCTCTTTATACTTTAACGACGTGCTAAAATGAAAATCGCAGTAATGACAAGCTCGCTTGCAAAAGGGGATGTGAAGGTAAATTCCGGCCATGATTTGATTACGCGATCAGTTATTTATTTTCGGCAAGCGGACTCACACTTATAGATTTAAATTTAACCTTGCCGTGTTTAGCATAGAACCAAAGAAAATCACCTATTTGTTCGGGGAGGCGATTTACGATGCAGCGTCTGTTATCGATGCATACATCAATAATATCGTCTTTCAATATAATATCTACCTTAATAGTTTTATCTAGGCCTTTAACCGCTTTTATATCAGTATTTGCCAAGGAAACGATTTGTGTATTCGCTGAAAAATTCAGCCGATATCCTCCTTCTGCCTTTTCATCGGAACGGAGATATAATCCATATTCTTCTGTTACACCTTCCGGTTCTATCTCTAAAGTTACTCTTGAATTTAAAGGTATTCCGGATGAATGTGCGGCGCCCACACCGTTTGGAGCATCTACTTGTAAATTTTTGTCATTAGTTATTGTACTGTATGAACCCGGGATAACTTCTACCTTTAGTTGAGCTCCCGTTTCCGGTATCATTTCTTTCGGGAATTTGGAACTGAGCGTTCCGTCCGGTTCTTGTGAGATCTCGCGGAAAATCGAGTTACCCCCAAATCGTTCGTTTCCGTTGTCTTTATTGTCATTTCTTGACGGAATCCAGGCTGCCGCAATCCGCCTATTATCCCTAAACTCGGCAGTTTTTACAACATTGGACCAAGACTCATTTAAAGTTTGATGTTGAGGCTCTTGCCAAGGGCCGTACGCATTCTTCGACTTCACATAATACGTGTCGCCGTTATCGCTGTAAACTAAATAATACCAACCGTTCCATAAAAAATAATCAGGGCATTCCGGTACCGATGTTTGTCCGGTTAATACCGGTTCTTGCACGGTCCATTTCTTTAAATCTTTTGAAGTTAGATGTACCAAGCATCCGCCGGCACGTTTTAATTCAGAATTCTCCTTCCAACTCGATACAAACAAATGAAATTCACCGGTCTTTTCATCAACAAATACTTTCGGGTCCCTAAAATCTCTTTTGCTATATCCGGGGGCCGAAGTGTAAAAGGGATTTGGTTTTTGTTTCTTGAAACTAACTCCATCCGGGCTTACGGCATAGCTAAGTTGCTCGTTTACCTCGCCCTCTTTATCAACCAGACGGGTGGCATAAAATGCATAGTACTTGTTCTTATAAAACACCACTGAGCCGGTACAAATAGACTTCTCCCATTCTTCGTTGATATCCAAAACTAAAGGGTATTGCTTCCACGTTTTCAAATCGCTGCTTGTACTTAGCGCCCACTGGTGCCCGCCCAGTCCTTTTAAACCGGCATGATGTGCAGAATCCAGAAGCCAATAGTAATAATAGGTTCCGTCTTTAGAAAAAGGGATGCAATCCCCAACGAACAAATCGCCCTTCGCCTTCCAATACTGTAGATTCCCGGTTGATTGAATAGAAGCATCGTATTTAACACCCTGTTGAGCATACGTTAAAAAACAGACAGGTATTAAGCCGATAACTATTAATAATTTTTTCATTAGGGTTTATAATGATTGCTAAATCAAAATATTTACTAATCCTTGGTCTTTCGCAAGAATCCCTGTATTTTCCAAAGATTTGCCTTTGGTTTCAAAGATATAGTAATAGCTGCATAATTAACTCTGATAGGCATTTTGCTCTTTACTGCAGCCGTTTTTTTCTGCTGTTCACCGTCAATTATTTTTCGACTGCTTGACTATATACCATATAAGAAGCAAGGGCGGCAGAAATCTCGACGTACTCTACTTTATTTTTTGAGTTGCTCAATCTTACGGATCACCGGGAGTTGGAGCGGTATACTACGTTTCATTTACGTTTGATGACTTGCTGAAATAATCAGTTAGGTAGGGATTAAGGATACTTTAACACCATTCTACACGCCTTGCGAAGAATTACGAGAAAGAATTATTACTCAAAGGGCTGTATCTTTGAAACATCATCTACCGGGGAATAAAGGTTTACCTCTCGCAAATTGCGAGAGGTTTTTTTATTATACGCCCTCTTACTTAGGGGGAGTTTTCTTACTCTACAACAAATTTGTAACCTATTCCGCGAATGGTTTGAAGATATTTAGGTCGGTCGAGATTATCCTCGATTTTTTTGCGAAGTCTCACAATATGCATATCTAAGGTACGGGTGTTAACATCAGAATTATACCCCCACACTACCATCATCAATTCATCCCGATTAATCACCTTATTTACATTTTGAAGGAAATAAAGCAAAATTCGGTTTTCCAAAATAGTGAGTTCTATCTTTTTTCCGTTTTTAATTATGGAGTGTATATTCGGGTGATGCTCCATATTCCCAAACTTATGCGATTCGCTCTTCTCCGTGCTTACAGCATATTTTATTTTATTGCCTATCAGCGCTACAAGTACATCCATATTAAACGGCTTTGTGATGTAGTCTGAAACTCCAAAGCTGTAAGCATCAATCTTATCCACGTCCTGCGCCTTAGCAGTAAGCATAATAATTAAACCGGCATAACCTTGATTGCGTAAATTCAAACAAACTTCAGAACCCTGAATTCCCGGTAGCATCCAGTCAAGTAATACAATTTCGGGCTTTTCGCTTAAAATTAATTCTTCTGCTGCTTTGCCGTCCGACGCTTCTATAATTCCATAACCTTCTGATTGCAAACGATGCACCACTAAAAAACGAAGATTCTCATCATCTTCAACTACTGCAATTTTTATTTCTTTATTCATATTTCAAACTTCGTACGGTAACGTGATTACAAACTCTGATCCTGCGCCTACTTTACTTTTTACGGCAATTGTACCGCTCATAAAATTAATCAGTTCTTTACAAAATGCCAACCCCAAGCCTACGCTCCCTTGCTGATTAAATTCATTTTGTATTCGATAGAATTTCTTAAAAATATTTTTTAATTCTTCCTGTCGTATACCTATGCCTTTGTCTCTAAACCTAAAAACAATATTTTTGCGATATTTCTTTATTTCAATTTTAAGCACCTTCCGGGATTGGGGCGAATACTTATAAGCATTGTCTATCAAGTTATGAAATAAACTTGACAGCAAGACAGGATCACTTTTAAAATAGTCAATAGAACGACTAATATCACATTGAATTGCGTGATCCGGGTATTTAATTTCATATTCGTCTATTATGTTTTGAACAAATACTTCCAAATTGATCAACTCCTTTTTAATTTGGATAGATCTGTTTTCTATCTGCGTAAAGGATAAAAGCTTGTTCATTAAATCATTCAGCTTATCGGCTTCCTCATCTAAAATTTTTCCGTATCGCTTTAATTCAGTATCGGAGAGCTCCTTGGCGCCTCGGATATTATTTCCGGCAATTTTAATAACTGCAACAGGCGTTTTAAACTCATGAGTAAAGTTGTTTATAAAATCATACTGAAGCTTAAACATTTTTCGATTAATGTTCAAATTTCCGTAAATAAGAAACGCAATGAACCCCAGCAAACCGTAAACCAAAATTAAGCTCAGCGCTATCGGAAAAAAACGACCGAAAACTTCTTTTCTCAAAAACGATTTTGAAGAGATAAAATACAGCTTATAGTCGCCGAACGCTCCCGGTAGGGCGATATCGGTGGTAAGCATATCGGGGTCGGTTTCCAAGTTTTCATACATCAAAGGCTTAAAACTAACATTCTGATAAAGTTCAGGATTGGCATTTCGAATTCTGAGTCCTGAAGGTGTTAGAAAAAAGCTAACGACATCTTGTTGAAAAATTTGCGAAGCAGGCAGATCTTCCAGCATAATATCTTTAAACGTACGCATTTCTTCCCTCCTTGGTATGTTCATATAAGTAATGCGATTAGGAGTAATGCTGTAAAAAACGTTTAAAATATCGTTGCTGTTTAATACGCGATTGGTATCTAAAGAAGCAATAAAACCGGTAAACTTTATGGCTATTTTACTAAATTCTGTAGTTGTTTTTAAGGATAGGTTACTGCCGCGGTTTTTTTTGTAAACTACTTTTTCATTCACGGTCACATCATCACCGAATTGATACACTGCCCGAGGTTCCATCGAAAAGTTATTTACCCTAAAGCCGTTAGTGATAGTATGATTACTTATTTCAATATCGTAGAACACTATATTAGTTACGAACTTATACCTGCTTAACACCTGACCGGCGTATTTTGAAATGGATCCGGAATCTAAGTATCCTTGGTAGTAAGAAATCTCCGGCACTGTTTTCCGAAAGAAATTATTATAAGGACGCAAGGTTTCTTCCATTACATTAATTTTCTTGGAGGCAAATTCGTTTTCAATATATTTCGCTGTAAGATTATAGATTAAAACCAACCCAAACAACAAAGAAACTCCGATTAATGAAAGAAAAAGAGTTACTAATTGAATGTTTTTTCGGTACGAGTCTTGCCCCTCTTTCATGACCGCCTATTTCTTCTTAAGATAATCAGCAAGAAAGTCCTCAAGCCTTTGATAAAATTCAACCCTGTTCTCCCTATTACTGAAATAGGTGCCTTCGCCGTCCTTAAGCATATAACTGACGGGTATATTCCTCCCTTTAAGGTCTTTAACAAACTGGTCTAAATCGTTAATATTAGCCTTTTTATCCTTAGTTCCTTGTGCTATAAAAACAGGAGCCTTTATTCTGTCGGAGTGAAAAACCGGAGAAACTGCCCGGAAATAATCCACGTCTTTCTCAGGATTTCCAATCATCTCGTAATACATTTTCAGGTATGGCTTGTTGTAAGACGGTATTTCTTTAACGTATGAAAATAAATTTACAGGGCCTGAGTAAGAAATTCCGCAAGCATATAAATCCGGGTTGAAGCATAAGCCGTGTAAAGCGGAATAGCCGCCAAAACCGGTGCCGTAAACAGCAATTCTCTTTTTATCGGCAATTCCCTTTTCTACTAACCAACGAACACCGTCGGTAATATCGTTTTGCATAGTTGTTCCCCATTTTTTAAATCCGGCAATCCAAAATTCCTTTCCATACCCGGTAGAACCCCTAAAATTAGGCTGAAAAACTACATACCCTCGGCTAACTAAAAACTGCACTTCAGAATTGTATCCCCAGACAGCCCTGGAAGAGGGCCCGTTGTGCGGCATCACTACAACCGGCAGATTTACCGGCTTAAGACGATAGGGAATAGTTAAATAGGCATTAATAATTTTGCCGTCTCGCGACAAATAGGTAACCGGCTTCATTTCGCTGGTTCTAGTTGAATCTATTGCCGGATTTACATCAGCTAACTTTCTGAGTCGATTATGAACCGGACTGTATAAATAAAAAGCACCGGGGGTTTTATCGGTAAACGTGCGTACAATGAATTTCTTCTCCAGCGAATCTTTATCTGCAATCCGGATTTCGGAACGCGGAAGCTTTTCAACCAAGGCAGAATAAACGGCTTTCAAATTTTTATCCAAATACATCCTTTCTTTCTTCGATGTAGTATAAGAAACGTACTGTATCAATCCTTTCGCAAAAGAATATCCCGGCTCAATTACATCTACTTCAGGATGACTGTATAAAACTTTTATCTCATTAGCACTCTCGCAATCAAGTTCAACGAGGGCCGCCTTATCGCGATTTTTATTAGACAAGGCATAAATCCGCGATCGTTTACCCCGGCAAAACCCGATAGGATCTATAGTAGTTTTAAAATTGTTGGTAAAAACTTTCTTAAACGGCTGAAATGTGTCGGCACGATACAGCAAGGTTTCGTAAGTACTGTCGCTTGCTATCGCTAATCGGATTTCTCCTTGCCGGTCTGCAAACCACTCGGTAACACTCCCCGGATTTTGGGCAAGCATAGTAAGACTTCGAGTATATATATTTAATCGATAAGCATCAAAAGCTGAAGCATCCCTGCGGTTAAGAGCTATAAGCACTTCGCTGTTAGTGCTCTGTTTTCTGTTTGAATTTATAAACCTCAATTTGCCTTTAGCATCAGGCAGTAAATCTCGGTTATTCTCGCCGTTTCGGCGTACTGCATACAAATGCTCGTCTTCTTCTTGCGTCCAATCTTTAGTATAAACTATATCCTCGTTATTGAGCCAGAAATATTCCGCTACATTTCGATCCGAAAGTTTGGTTATCTGAATTTCTTGATTCCTGGTTAGGGATTTCACAAAGAGGTTATACCTGTTTTTATAGGGTTGCAAATACGATATATAATTGCCGTCGGGAGAGATTTGGAACCCGAATTTTATAGGACTTTTAAAAAAGCTTTCAACTGGAATTTGAGTAACGGCATCCTCTTGCTTACAACCTGATCCGAGTGCCAGAAAGTACAGCAATAAAAACCGTTTGAGAAAAAATTGCATGCTTGTTAAAAATCTTCCTCTATTTGTAACGTTAAAAATATAAATGCTATATTAATTGATGTTCTTTTTAATTGGTCAAAGGGTTAAGTAAAGAATCGGTAGTGAAGGTATATAATTTCGGTTTTTAGGCGCCGATGTTAAAAGTAACATTTAAAATACTTGGTATTCGTTGATTAATGAAGAAACTTGTTCTGCTATTAGCTCTTACTTTGAAAATGGCAATTGTTTACAGCCAGAATATTCCCCTCGGCAGTAACACTGCCATGCAATATTACAGTAACGGAAATTACGAAAGTGCGTTGCCGCTGCTTCGAGACCTTTTTTACAAAAGCGGACTATATTACGATCAATATTTTGATGTACTGCTTAAGCTTAAAAATTTAGGTGAGGCTGAGAAAATTGTTAAGAAACAGCTTAAGGCTTATCCTCAAAACATAAACTTCAAGGTTGACTACGGACGACTTTTACAGGAGCAAGGCGAGCAGGAAAAGGCTAAAGCTTGGATTAAATCGATTACAGAAAAACTACCTAAAGACGAAACCGAAATAAGAAATCTCGCGACAGCTTTTTATCGAAACGGCGGATATGACGAGGCCGTAAAAGTATTGCTGCAAGGAAGGGAAGTATTGAACAAGGAAACAGTTTTCACATTTGATCTGATATCGCTTTACCGATTTCAGAAAAACAAAGAAATGCTGGTAAGCGAATATGTTAATGCCTTGCAACACAATATCGAGATTATCAATCAGGCGCAAAATACCTTTGCCGGTCTTTTTGAAAAGCCGGGAGATTATGAATCTCTAAAACAAAGCTTAATAGATGCACTGCAGCGAAATCCTCAAAATATTGCACTTACCGAACTTTTACTGTGGACCTACACGCAAACCCGGCAATATAATTTGGCGCTAAAGCAAACCATTGCTTTAGATAAGCGGCTGAAAGAAGACGGGGAACGGGTTTACGATTACACCTTTACTTTAATAGAAAATAAAGCCTTTGAACAGGCAATTGAAGCGCTTAACTATCTAACGGCAAAGGGCAAAGAAAATCGATTTTATATTCCGGCGAAGATTCAATTAATAAACATTAAAACCGGATTGTTAGAAGAAGGCAACTACAAGCCGCAAGATTTGACGCTTCTTGAACAAGATTTCACAGCACTTATTTCCGAGTTCGGCAAATCAGTTAAAACTGCCGGAGCAATCAAGCAGTTGTCGCATTTGAAGGGATTCTACCTAAACAAAGCTCCGGAAGCAGAACAGCTTTTGGAAGATTTGCTGAAAACTCCCGGCTTGCCGGAGGAGACGACCGGTCAAATTAAACTTTCGCTGGCTGATATCTATATCCTTACCGGCGAGGTGTGGGATGCAACCTTAGCTTACAGTCAGGTTGAAAAACAATTCCCGAATACAGCTTTAGCTCAAGAAGCGAAATTCAGGAATGCAAAGCTTGCTTACTTTCAAGGAGATTTCAACTGGTCAAAAGCACAGCTTGATGTATTAAAAAGCGCTACATCACAATTAATTGCTAACGACGCATTAAATTTAGGCTTACTCATCGCAGAGAATTTAGCATCCCCTCAAGATACTCTAGCACTAAAGGCCTATGCTAACGCAGATCTTCTAACTTTTAAAAACAAGTTAATCGAAGCACTTTCGGCATTAGGAGAAATAGAAAAGACATTTGCAGGAACAAGCTTGGCTGATGATATTTTAATGGCAGAAGCTAAAATATTTCTAAAGCAAAAACAGCCTGAAAAGGCAGCGACTCACTTGAAAACAATTGCGGATAACTATGCTTACGATTTGTGGGCAGACGACGCACTTTTTATGCTGGCAGAGTTATGCGAACACGATCTCAAATCTCCCGAAAAAGCAAAAGAATACTATCAAAAACTGCTAAGCAATTACCCGGGAAGCATTTTAATAAACGATGCAAGAAAAAGATTTAGAATATTGAGAGGTGATAAAACCGAATAATCTCTATTTTCGCTGAATGGTTCTATACAATCTCACTGCAATTGTCGAGGAGGAATTCCACGACGAGTGGATGACTTGGATGAAGGAAATTTTTATTCCTTCGGTAATAAACACCGGCCTTTTCAAAGATCACCATGTGTTAAGAGTTTTAGATTCGCCAAACCCCGGTGTTACATATTGCTTTCAGTTTATTGCTGCCGGGCATCACGAATACCAAAAGTTTAGAGACCGGCACGAACCGGCATTATTAAATGATTACTATAATAAATTCGAAAATAAGGCTGTTTCTTTCAGCACATTAATGGAATACTGCGACAAATGAATTTTAAAGAAACCCCCATCAAAGATTTGATAATTGTTGAACCAAAAGTTTGGAACGATACACGCGGACATTTTTTTGAAAGTTACAACGAAAATCTCTTTAAAGAAGCCGGAATTGACGTAAGCTTTGTTCAAGACAACCAATCGCAGTCTCAACGAGGAACATTACGGGGCTTACATGCTCAAACCCAACCATGGGCACAGGGCAAACTCGTAAGAGTTATACGAGGCAAAGTGCTGGATGTAGCCGTTGATATTCGTAAAAATTCCCCTACTTACGGCAAGCATTATACTTTAGAGCTTAGTGAAGAAAACAAGTTGATGCTTTGGGTGCCCACGGGATTTCTTCACGGATTCGCTACATTGGAAGATGAAACCATATTCACTTACAAAGTTAGCAACCTCTATAACCGAGAATCAGAAATTGGCGTTATGTGGAATGATGAAGATTTGAAAATAGACTGGCAGCTTGCAAAAGAAGAAATTATCTTATCTGAAAAGGATAAGGTATTGAAAAAGTTCAAAGATTTGCAAAGCCCGTTTTAGGGGCGCGCCTCCTTTATTTTTCGTTTATCAACTCATACAATTCATCCAACTTTGGAGAAAGCACAATTTCGATTCTCCTGTTCCGGCTTCTGATTTCCGGTGTGTTTCCGGTAAGTATAGGTTGAAACTCGCCTTTTCCGGTTGCCGTAACCCGCGTGCCGTCAATCTTTTGCACTTCTGTTAAATATCGAACAACAGATGTAGAACGTAAAACGCTCAGGTCCCAATTATCTTTAATCTGACCCAAATTAACCACCTTCTGATTATCCGTATGTCCTTCTACCGAAATGTTTATATCTGCTTGGGTTTTTAAAACTTTAGACAGCTCCGTTAAAGCCTGTTTCCCCTTTTCATCTATGATTATACTTCCTGTGTTAAACAACAATTTATCGGTTAGCGATACGTACACTTTACCGTTTCTAATTTCTACAGTCAGTCCGCTTTCCCGGAATCCTAACAAGGCTTTTTGGAGTTTTTCTTTAAGCGCATTTGTTGCCTGATCGCGTTTACGTAATATTTCTTCAACTTCTTTTAAACGTACCTCTCGTTTCTGCAAATCATCAATCAACTTTTTAATTTCAGCTGAACTGTTAGACCGCAGGCTAGCATAATTCTCGTCTAAGCCTTCTACTTTGCTTTGAAGTTCGGCAATTCGGGCGTTTAGCTTTCCGGTGTCGGCACGCAGCTTTTCCAATTCACTTTCCATGCTCTCTATTTTAATCTTGGCACTATTCCATCCCCCGGAAAGCGAATCGCGTTCGGAAATCAAGGAATTATACTGTTTCATGGACAATATGCGGCAAGAGCCGAGAATTAAACCGGAAGCAAATAAAAAGAGCAATAAAAGTTTTCTCATAAAATCTGAACTACGAAATGGCATTTCTTAAAAAAACAATAAGTGGATTTAATTTTTTAAAAATATCGGCAACTTGGCTTGGCAGCTCTCTATTCAATATCTCTTTATCGGCGAGATGCTTGGTGGCAACAAAACTTTTAAGTTTAAGATATTCAATAAGCTCATGATCTGCTGGGTAACCTTTAGGTATTGTCTTTAGGCTATGCTCAGAATCTAAACTTTTAAATGTTTTCTTAAACCCGGCGGAATTAATTATCTCCGAAAATTCCCCGGAACTATAATCAATTTCCTGTCTTATTGCTTTTAATTGTTCCGCTTCCGGGTACCAAGAACCACCGCCGATAAAACATTTCCCGGGTTCAATATTGATATAATATCCGGGGCCGTTAAAATTTTTACCCTTGCCGGAAAGCGCAATACCGAAGTTAGTTTTATAGGGAGTTTTATCTTTACTAAAACGGATATCACGATAAATACGCATAATGCAATCTTCGGGGAGAAGAACGGCAGGAATTGTATTATCTATTTCTGAAAGGCTTTTTAAAACTAATGCGGCAAAGCCTAAAATATTCTCGCGAGCAAATTGGTATTCATTTTTATGCAGTTGAAACCATTCGCGGTTATTATTTTGGGATAAATCTTTTAAAAAGTTTAGCGTAGAATCAGCTATCATTATAAGAACAAAGTTATATTTAACTCTACAAAGACGGCAGCAACATCACGTCGACGATCTAAAACTAAATGCATTTTATCAGGATAGCGCTATAAAATAAATTTCATAAAAATTTAAAATTATTTGTTCTACTCAGCTTGCCGGAAATTAATTAAGATTTATTCTCTCTTCTTTAATATTAATCGGGATGTTCTTGCGCCGATATTTTTTATACCAAACAAAGCCTACGACACCGACTGCGAGATAAGGGGCAGCCAGCAAATAAAGAATACCGTCATTTAACCCAAGCCCTTGCTTATTGCCATTGGCAACAGAGTTCTCGGCGTTAGCCGAACACATGGCACACTGTGCCGATACCTTAATAGTATTTATACAAATCAGAAAAAAAATAACCCCAATTAACACTCTCATTTTTTCCATTTCAAGCACTATTTAAAAGTATAGTAGGGAGAAATCATTAGATAAACAATAACGCCCGTAATAGTAACGTATAACCAAATCGGGAAACTCCAACGTACAAGTTTTCGGTGTTTCTCAACTTTCATAAGCAACCCAAAATAAAAGCTCAACAATACTAACGGTAAAACGATTGCCGCAAGTATAATATGTGTTATCAGAATGAAGTAATAAATGTATTTAATAATGCCTTCGCCGCCGTAGGTTGTTTTAATGCCGGTTGCATGAAATATTATATAAGATACTAAAAACAAGGATGACAGTGCAAAAGCGAAAATGTTTAATCTTTTATGGACTTCTATATTTTTTTTCTTGATCTGGGTTAATGAGATAATTAACAACAAGGAACAAGTTCCGTTTAAAATTGCATTAAGCTTAGGCAAAAAAAACACCCAAGAAGGAATAGCGGATTTATCGGGAAACAGGTTTAGCACCTTGCTTTGCAAAATCACTATCACAGCCAATACAAAAAGCGACAATCCTGCTATTAGTTTAAAGACTCCTTTATCGTTCATCTAACCTATCTGTCTTTTACTTTACGAAGTTCTTCTGTAATAAGCACTTTAATCTCGTCAATAAGCTTATCTACCTGTTCTTTGTTGCTTGCATCATAATATCCTCTGATTCGTCTTTCCGCGTCGGTTAAAATAAGCGTTGGAGCATGGATAAGATTTCCTTTCTGAGAACTATCTTCTAATATATCAACTAAAAATCCCTTGTTCGCCAATTGAAAAATTGCATTTCTATCCCCGGTAAGGAAACTCCAATTGCGTGACTTTTGATGAAATTGCGTTGAGTATTCTTTTAAAACCTCCGGTTTGTCGGCCTCGGGTTTAATTGAAATCGAGAAAAATCTTAATAATCTGTTTGCCGGAAAAGTTGCCACCACTCTGCTTAGTTCTCTGTTCATGCCTACACAAAAATCGGGGCACTTGGTATAAAAAAAGTTTACTACCGTGATTTTCGGAGAATCTGTTTTGAAAGTTTCAACTTTCCCGTTTTGATTAAGAAATTTAAAATTTGGAACAGTATGATAAAGGGTATCCGGAACTTGCTTCCTTCGAACACTATGAAATGTAGAAGCTACTATTTTCGGACCTAAAAAAGGGAGAGGCCTATATCTGTTTTTTCCCTTTTCCTGGAGTAAATAATATAAAAATCCCGGCAATGCAAGAATGATTACCAGGATTATATATTTTTTTTTGGAAGGAGTATTAATCATTAATTCATATGCACGTGTAGGTAAGAACCTTCGGTAAGCATTAACACAATGAAATAAACAATAAAGATTAGTGAAACTACAATGCCGGTTTTGAAAGCAACTTTTTCAAACTTAAGGTGCATAAAATACGCAACTATATAAAACGCCTTAACCAGCGTAAGCACTATGTAAGCAAAGTTACCAATACCGTGATCAATAATTCCTTTAGGTATAAGCACCAATGCTATTAAAAATTCTATTGCTGTTATTCCCAATAAGTAAAAGAAAACTCTCCAAATTTTTCCTTTAGACATTGATGCATGTTCTTCGTTCCCATGCTCATGTGTATGTTCTGCCGACATATATCTTTTATTTTAAACTAAATAGAAAAATGTAAATACAAATACCCAAACTAAATCCACAAAGTGCCAGTATAAACCTACTTTTTCAACCATTAGATAACTGCCACGTTTTTTAAAAACATTAGATGTGGTCATAAAAAGAATTATAATATTGATAATAACACCGCTAAAAACGTGGAATCCGTGGAAGCCGGTAATTGTAAAAAACAAGTTTGCAAATTGCTGAGCTCCTATAGTATCAACACCGTGATAATGATGCGGAATACTACCCCACCAATACCCTTCATGATGCAAATGTGACCATTCTAATGCTTGGCAACCAAGAAATGTGATTCCTCCTATAATTGTCCAAATCATCCATACAACAACCTCCTTTTTTGCATTACGATGTCCCGCTTCAACAGCAAGTACCATTGTAACCGAACTCATGATTAAGATAAAGGTCATGATACCTACAAAGACAAGAGGAAAGCCTTCGTCCACAAGCCCCGGTATTGACTGGAAAACCTGATCGGGATCAGGCCAGCTAACTTTACTGAAACGCTGTGCTCCGTAATAAATTAAGAATGACGAAAAAGTGAATGCGTCTGATACAAGAAAAAACCACATCATAATCTTGCCATACTCGATAGAGAACGGCGACTTGCCCCCATCCCAAGGGCCTGTTTTTACCTCATCTAATTGCGATACAGTAGTAGTACTCATTTAATAAATATGTTGATTTATTGGTTCAAAAGTAAGAAAACATATAGATAAATCCATAGTATATCCAGAAAATGCCAGAATATCGAGGTAGTTTCGAGCCGAAATAAATTTTTCACCTGTGGGATTCTTTTTACTACTCCAACCAGTGCATTCAGTACCATTAAAACTCCGGCAAATATGTGAGCAAGATGTGCTCCTGTAAAAACGTAGATGAAAGACTGGGATGCATTTTGATTTATAAAGTAAATTTCTTGACTTACCAGTTGCTTCCAACCCAGAATTTGTAGTATAAAAAATATTCCGCCTAGCAAAGCCGTTAAACCGAGAAACACTTTCTGTTTCTGCAGTTGAAGTCGCTTTCCGGCCAGGTAAGCCAAATGCATCGTGATACTGCTTGCTATAATCACGCAGGTGCTGAACATAAAAACTTTCGGTAGAATAGTTTTTATGCCGCGTGACGGATCACCTGCAGTATACACAATATAACCGCTCGTTAATCCGGCGAAAAAAATAAAAGACGAAACTATAAATAGCCAAATTAAAAACTTTTTTGCTTTTAAATTTTGTTTATCCGATTCTCTAAAACTTGCTGCTGTCATAATCATTTTATACGAATAAAGTCAAACAATAGAATTAATTGTACTAAGGGAAGATATAAAAACGAACCGAACATTACTCTACGTGCTGCCGGAATATCGGGCCTCCTGTAAAGAAATAAAGCTTGCCAAAAAAAACATATTCCGGCAAGGGCCGAAACAGTTGAAATAATATAACCTCCAAAGCCAAAAAAAGCAGGCATTAAACTAACGGGAATCAAGATTAGAGTGGAGATTAATATACAGCCTGCACTAATTTTATCTCTTTTTGTTGTAGGTAAAAGTCTGAAACCCGCCTTTTTATAGTCATCGTCGAGTACCCAAGCTATCGCCCAAAAATGAGGAAATTGCCAAACAAACTGAATTAAGAAAAGAATTATCGGAATCCATGATATACGAGGATTATCAAACGCTGCGAAATAACCGATTAACGGAGGCAAGGCTCCGGGAAATGCACCGATAAATACTGCTATCGGCGACTTCTTTTTTAGCGGCGTATATAAAAACGCATATAAAAAAATTGAGAAAACCGATAATACGCCGGTTAGAAAATTTAGTCTTACCAAAACCAATGTACCTATAAGCCCCATAAATAAACTTAGAACCAAGGCTTGCCCGCTTGTCATTCTCCCGGACGGGATAGGTCTGTCGCATGTGCGTTGCATCAGTCTATCTAAGTCTCGTTCTATAATTTCATTAAAACCGTTTGCTGCCGAAGTAACCAGAAAACCTCCTATGGTTAATATAAACCAGTTTTGCCAATTTATGGGTAGGCCTTGTTGCTTGTTGCCAATTAAAAAGGAGACGGAAGCAGAAAACACTACCAGAAAGGTTAAACGCAGTTTAATTAGTTTTTTAAAGTCTGATAAAAAATCCTTCACACTTCCTCCGCCCTTACTTATATAATCTATATCTTCCTAATACTAACCACAGGAAATACTGCGCTCCGAACAATAAGCTTGCAATAAAAACATGCAAAGTTTGTGCAATTGCCGGAATGCCGAGATAGGACAACACAATACCTGAAAGCACCTGAATAATAAGCAGGATTAAGCAATATCCGGAAAACCTAATTTGATACCCTGTATTCGGATAAGTGTTTCTTATGAGAAAGAATAAAAACGCATTGACAACAACGACTACAATTGCCAAATCTCGATGAACGCTGAAGACAGCTCCCAACTTCGCCACCCAAGAACTCCGATCAAAATAATTCATTGTTTCTGCAATAGCATCAATCTGTTCCCTTACCCCCGTTCCTAAAACAACTTGAATCATAGTTAGTATTAAAGCAAACCCGGCTAACAGTTTAACCGGCCAGGAAAATTTCTGACTCAGCATTTCCCTGTTCCGTAAACTTCTTGCGTAGAAATAGGTGTAAATGCTAATAGCGACGATAGCAAAGGCAAGGATCATGTGTATGGTAATTGTCCACGCTAACAAATTAGTAGAAACAACTATAGAACCCAACCACCCTTGAAATCCTACCAGTAAAAGATTAAAAAAGCTAAGAACGAAGATTCTTTTTGCTGACTTCAAATAAGTTACTGAAAAAATAACAGTACCTATCATTAAAAATCCGGCAATTACCCCGGCAATTCTGTTTATATATTCAGTCCAAGTTTTAGCTACGTTAAATTCCTCAGCCTTTAAAATACTTTTATCATTTTTTACTTCAAAAGCAAGGGTACCGAAACCTAACATGTCTAAAATTTTTGCAAATTTTTCATTCTTCTTTACCCGCTGAAGAACGAATTTTTGTTGATACCCCAAAGGCAATTGAGAAACGCTAACGGGTGGCACTACTCTTCCGAAACATTTGGGCCAATCAGGGCAACCCATGCCGGAGCCGGTGCTGCGGACGATTCCGCCTGCAAGAATTACAACAAAAAGAGATACAACGGCAAAAAAATTAATTTCTAAAAATCGTCTCTCACTTGCAGGAAACATCTTGCTTTTATGCTATTCGGGGTCTCGACTTAACGTGATACCCTGAACAAGTTATTTGATAAGAAGTTGCACCGACAATTATACTTCCTGCCGCTCAGCTTCATGCTTGTTAACCCATTCCTGTTGAATCCGCTCCGCTTCAGGGTTGCCTTCAAAATCGTGCGGCAAATTAGAACTCATAGTTTCAGAGAAAGGAGTAGTTTGAAGAATAAAATCTTCAGAATGTCCCGGTTTACTGTAATCATAGGGCCATCTGTAAACAGTGGGAATTTCTCCGGGCCAGTTTCCATGAATATGTTTAACCGCAGTGGTCCATTCCATAGTGTTTGACTGCCATGGGTTAACGGTTGCTTTCTTGCCATAGAACATTGAATGAAAAAAGTTCCATAAGAAAGCGACTTGGCCTAAAGCGGCTATAATTGCTGCCCATGAAATAAACTTATTTACAGTTAACCACTCATTCATAAATTCAAATTCCGTAAAGGCATAGTAGCGACGAGGCACCCCGTCTAAGCCCATAAAGTGCATGGGGAAGAATACTAAATAGGCCCCGATAAAGGTCAACCAAAAGTGAAGATATCCTAATTTTTCGTCCATCATTCTCCCAAACATTTTCGGATACCAGTGATAAACTCCTGCAAGCATTCCGCAAATCGCCGCAGATCCCATAACCAAGTGGAAGTGGGCAACAACGAAATAAGTATCGTGAAGATTAATATCTAAGGCTGCATTACCTAAAAAAATACCGGTTAAGCCTCCTGAAATGAAGAAAGATACCAGGCCGATAGCAAAAAGCATAGCCGGTGTAAATCTAATATTACCGCGCCACAAGGTTGCAAGCCAGTTGAAGGTTTTAACAGCAGAAGGAACCGCGATAATTAATGTTGTGATCATGAATACGCCACCCAAGAACGGATTCATACCTGTTACAAACATATGGTGGCCCCAAACTATAAAAGAAAGAATGGCAATACCAATCAAGGAGTAAACCATTGCATGATAACCGAAAATAGGTTTACGAGAATTGGTAGCCATCACTTCGGAAGCTATACCCATTGCCGGCATAATAATGATATACACCTCGGGGTGGCCCAAAAACCAGAATAAGTGTTGGAACAAAATCGGGCTACCGCCTTGGTTAGGTAAAACCTGTCCTTGCAAAACTATATCCGACAAATAAAAACTGGTTCCGAAACTTCTATCGAATATTAACAATACAACACCTGCTACTAACACCGGGAACGACAATACACCAAGCACAGCAGTCAAGAAAAACGCCCAAACCGTCAGGGGCATTTTCCACATGTCCATTCCTTTGGTACGCATATTAAGTACGGTACTGATATAATTCAGCGATCCCATTAATGACGAGGCAATAAACAACACCATACTGATAAGCCACATCGTCATACCCGCACCCGACCCTGAAATAGCTTTAGGCAAAGCAGATAAAGGGGGATAGATCGTCCATCCTGCACTCGCCGGGCCGCTTTCTACGAAGAAAGAACCTATCATTATCAAACTTGACACGAAGAATAACCAATAAGAAAGCATATTTATGAACGGAGAGGCCATATCCCGCGCACCCACTTGCAAAGGAATAAGCAAGTTACTGAAGGTACCGCTTAATCCTGTTGTTAACACGAAAAATACCATAATGGTACCGTGTATTGTAACGAGAGCAAGATAGAAGTCAGGTTTTATACGCCCGCCTTCGGCCCACTTCCCCAGAAAGGTTTCTAAAAGGGGAAAAGTTTTATCCGGCCACCCTAATTGGATACGGAATAATATAGATAGAAACATCCCGATAAAGGCCATTATGATACCTGTTATCAAAAATTGCTTTGCAATCATTTTATGATCCTGACTAAAAATATATTTAGTCAAAAATGTTTCATGGTGATGTGCATGACCATCATGGCTATCCTGTGCGTGATGATCAACTGAATCATGATGTATTACTGTACTTGCCATAAAGTGCTCGAATCTTTCTTTATTTATTATTTAAAGCAACTGCGTTTGTTCCTTGTTCTTTTTTAGTTTGGGTAAGATGAAACTCACTCTTAATATCATCGTTCAGGAACAATTGCTGTTTCACTAACCACTCTTCATACTCTTTTACAGATACCACTGTAACTTTAACTTTCATATTATAGTGCCCCGATCCGCAAATTTTATTACAAAGCAACACATAATCGAAGGCAGGATCATTTTCCTTCTCACGCATTTGAGTAGTTGTGTAACGCGGAGTTAGTTGGAAATAAGTAGTCATACCCGGAACAGCGTTAATTTGGGCCCGCATAGTAGGGATAAAAAAACTGTGAAGAATATCTTTAGAACCTATTTGGAATCTAACAGGACGATTAACAGGTAAAACAATTTCACCCGCCAGTTGATCGTCCCAGCTTTTACGGTCCTTAAAATCAATACCCAAAAAATTGGTCGGCGAGGTCAATTTGTAATTCCGTAAACCCAATTTATTGTCCGAGCCGGGATATCTCACATTCCACTTAAACTGCTCCCCCACAATTTCCACATTAATTGCTTTTTTCTGTTCGTCCTCCGGCACGTTCGTAATACTACGCCAAGTTACAAACCCGAATACAACCAATACGGTTAACACAATAGCAGGAACGATTGTCCATAATCTCTCAATTGTATTGTTATGCGGGTAGAAATACGCTTTACGTTTGTTCGTTCCGGGGTATTTCCAGGCGAAACCAAACAGCAAAATATGTGTAATGATAAATACGATAGTGGTAATTATTATAGTTACCATCATCATGAGATCTAACCCCACTCCATGGACAGAACCTGAAGTGGTTAGAGCGGTATAACCCCATTTGTCAAACGTCCAGTATGTGCCGTAAAGGGATGCGATTAAGACAATACCGAAAATCGAACTTTGTATACGATTCCAATTTATACCGCCCTTTTTTCCCTGTATTTCCTTTGTCAGCTCATAAACCTTAAGCACTTTTCCGATAATTCCTAAAAATATACAGAAGACTAAAAAGAGGAAAATGTAAAAAATTGCAGAGCGATAAACTTCAGGACTTATTTCTTGCGCCAGCCCTTCGCTAGTAGATAACGACGCGGCATCATTTTGCGTACCGGGTGCCTGAGCAAAAGCATGACTGCCTGTTAAAAAAACCGAGGTAATCAGTAAAGTCAGAAATGAACCAATTTTTATAAATTTTTTTAATCGCATTTTCTTCTATCCTGTTGTATTAGGTGTTTACTCTTATAAATTAAATGTGATGATTTAAACTTTCTTGAAGGAATGGATGATTTACCGGCACCAACGGCTTCTTACTCAGCGATGTTAACATAAAGAAACTAAACAGCCCGGTAAAACCTAAGGCGGTTCCTATTTCGATTATTCCAAAACCTCTGTGCTCTTCTACTGTTCCCGGCATAATCATCATGTAATAATCCAGCCAATGACCGCATAGCAGAAAAATACAAACAAACATCAATGTATTTGTTTTACGTTTATTGTCTCTAGACATTAAAATAAGAACAGGAGAAACAAAGTTCATGACGATATTTAACCAGAACCAAGGCTTATATTCGGGCTCCCATCTTTTGTAAAAATAAACTGTTTCTTCCGGGATATTGGCATACCATATTAACAAAAACTGTGAAAACCAAACATAGGTCCAGAAGATTGAGAACGCAAAAATAAACTTACCTAGATCGTGCAAGTGATTTTCATTTATCCATCCCAAATAACCTGCTTTTTTCATTAAAATAATAGTCAAGGTGATAGCACACAAGCCGCTTACCCATAAGGCTGCGAAGTTATACCAACCGAACATGGTGGAAAACCAATGCGCCTCTAACGACATAATTGTATCAAAAGCCCAAATTGGAGTAGTAAAACCAAAAATAACTAAGAATATGGCGGAAAATTTAAAGCTCTTTTTGTAAGAATTTAACCCCCCTTGCAAATCTTCGTTGGCGGACAAGCGTGAAAGCAAAATTGCAAATATGCTGTAGATTCCCAAAAAGACAACCTCACGCCCCAAAAAGAACGGAACATTGAGATAGGCCGATTTCGCGGCAATTGCTGCGTCATATTCAGGACTGTTAGGATCAGTTAGGCCTTCGTGGTTCCAATGATGGTAAAGGTTATGCGTTGCTAATCCGACAGCACAAATAACGATAAGGATAATAGCCGCGATGGGTAAAGTTTTAGCAAAAGCCTGCGGAATACGAAGTAATCCTGCCGACCAACCTGCTTGAGAAACAAATTGAAGTGCAAGAAAAAATGCTCCGGCAGCACATACCGAAGTAAAATAATAGCCCATTAAAAGAAGGTTGGCAAAAGTACGCTCTGCTTGATGAGAAATAAATCCGAAAGCAACAGCAACAACGCCAATAAGTATCCCGATTAAACTCCAGGTCTTTACTCTTCCCGAAAATTCGAATTGTTCGTTAAAATTATGATTGTGAGTTCCCATTTGTTAATACGTGTTAATCTTACCGGCCATTTTGCAATTCGTGAACATACATAACAATTTTCCATCGCTCGGTAGGGTTAAGTTGAGTTCGATGCGGACCCATTAGGTTTAAGCCATAAGTTATAGTGTGGAAAATCTTCCCGTCTGTTAAATCCTTCATTGCCCCGCCTCTGGACGAGTTACCTGTCGAGTAAGACGGCGGCGGCGGAAATTTTTCATTTTTGACAATCTGCCCGTCTCCCTGCCCCTTTTCTCCGTGGCAGTGCGAACACATATTTACATAAAGCGATTTCCCCTCTTCGAGATTAGCCATATCTGCGGGAAGCGGATTGGTTAATTCTTTTCCTGCAGTTTCGTAACCTTCAATTGTGTTCGGATATGTGTCGACAACTGCATCGTAACCAACCGGAATTGTGTTTTGAGGAGGAACTTGAGCAGTTTGTCCGTTTGCAAAATTTCTATTGGGCTGGTCGTAATTATAAGCAATCGGATCGTACATATTCCGTGCGTACTCCCAACCGGTACTGCGTTTATCACCGCAAGAAGAAATTACGGCAGAAACGGCAAGAGTTAAAAAACCGGCGCTTACTATTCTAAGCTTCTTCATAACTAACATATTTTCTTTCGTTGTGCTTAATTTCAACAGCACCTGCTTCTTTCAATAAATTATCAATCTTATCATGCTCGGAATTTGAATTTGCATCAATAGCAATAATAAATCTGTCGTTGGTAGCTCTTAAATCCATTACCCTCGGAGTTCTTCCCGGAAATAAGTGATTGGAAGCAAAGAACGTCGAGCACATTCCGTATGATGCAAACAACACAGTAACCTCAAACATAATTGGAATGAAATCCGGCATAGCAAAGGCTGGTTTACCTCCAATATTCATCGGCCAATCACTTACTAACATGTAGTATAGCATGGAGAAGGCGGTAAGGGTACCTGTAAGACCAAAGCAAAATGCAGCAACCGGTAAACGTGATCTTTTATATCCTAATTTAGCTTCGACACCGTGAATAGGCATGGGAGTAAATACATCATAGATGCTAATATTATTCTCCTGCAACTTATCGATCCCGTGCATCATATCATCAGGATCTTCAAAATGACCTAAAATATATTTTGTATTACTCATTGTTAAATTTTTGCGTATTCAGGTTCAGGTTTTTTAATGCTGTCGTATGCAGAAAGCGATTCTAAGTAATACTCTCCCTCTTCTTGTTTTACTTTTCCGTCGCGAATTAATTTTTGTTTAACCTGATGGCTCGGGCCTTTCACTAAAAGTTTAACTTCAGCCATAGCAATACCCGGCAGCACACGTAAAAACAGCAGGAATAAAGTAAAAAAAAGACCGATCGACCCCACAAATACCAAGACATCTACTACAGACGGATAAAACATAACCCAGCTTGACGGGAGATAATCGCGGTGCAACGAAGTAACGATAATTACAAAACGCTCAAACCACATACCTATGTTCACCACAATAGAAAGTATCCAAGAAGCCAAAACGCTGGTGCGTATCTTTTTAAACCAGAATAACTGAGGAGAAATTACGTTACAAGTCATCATGCTCCAGTAAGCCCACCAATATGGCCCGCTGATACGATTTAAGAACGCATATTGCTCATATTCAACCCCTGAATACCAAGCGATAAACAGCTCTGTTAAGTATGCAACCCCTACTATCGAACCCGTAACCGTTATAATCTTATTCATAGACTCGATGTGGAACATCGTTATGTAATTCTCCCACTTCATTACCTTTCTGGCTACAAGCAGCAAGGTTTGTACCATCGCAAAACCTGAAAAAATAGCTCCCGCAACGAAATACGGAGGGAAAATTGTAGTATGCCACCCCGGCACTAATGAGGTTGCAAAGTCCATAGATACAATTGTATGTACCGAAAGTACCAAAGGCGTAGAAACACCTGCAAGTACCAATGATACAGCTTCAAAACGTTGCCAAGTCTTTACAGAACCATTCCACCCGAAAGAAAGAAAAGAATAAATTCGGCGACGTAAACCGGTTGCTCGGTCACGGATCGTTGCAATATCCGGCAATAAGCCCGTGTACCAAAAAATTAAGGAAACAGAGAAGTAAGTTGATATTGCAAACACATCCCAAACAAGTGGCGAGTTGAAGTTCACCCAGAGAGAGCCGAATTGGTTGGGAAGCGGCAATGGCCAATATGCTACCCAAGGGCGACCCATGTGAGAAACGACGTATGTTGCGGCGCAAATAACGGCAAAAATCGTCATTGCTTCTGCAGATCGATTAATCGAGTTTCTCCAGTTCTGACGGAAAAGTAATAAAACTGCCGAGATAAGCGTTCCGGCATGGCCGATACCTACCCACCATACAAAACCTGTAATATCCCAAGCCCATCCTACCGTTTTATTTAATCCCCAAGCTCCAATACCTACCCAAAAAGTATAGCTGACGGCAACAACCCAAACTAAAGCAAAAATTGCAGCTATAGTAAAACCTATCCACCAAGCCTTGTTCGGTTTATTTTCTACAGGAACCAAAATGTCTTCGGTGACCTTGGAGTAGGTAATATTCTCACCGGTTATTAGAGGTTCTCTGATTATTGATTCGTGATGACCTGACATATATCTTTAAAATTTCTCTGATGAAATTATTAAGCTTCTACTACTGTATTTTTAACTTTAGTTTGATAACCTATTCCGGGCTGAGTATTTAGTTCTTGCAATACGTAATATGTTCGTTCGTTTCCGAGTGCTTTGCGCACTGCCGAATTAGGATCGTTAAAGTCGCCAAAAATTATGGCGTCGCCCGGACATGTTTGCTGGCAGGCAGTTTGTACTTCTAAATCTTCTAAAGGACGCTTTTCAATTTTTGCCTGAAGTTTGCCTGATTGAATGCGCTGAACGCACAAGGTGCATTTCTCCATTACACCGCGAGAACGTGTAGTAACATCAGGATTTAATACGAGTTGTGTAAATTCGTTGTTTAAATAATTATCAAAACGCGCATCATTCCAGTAATTAAACCAGTTGAAGCGACGTACTTTATATGGGCAGTTGTTTGCGCAATACCGGGTTCCTACACAACGGTTATAAGCCATCATATTTAACCCGTCGGATGAATGTACCGTAGCCAGTACCGGGCAAACTGTTTCGCAAGGAGCATGATCACAGTGCTGACAAAGCATGGGCTGATTGACTACTGAAACATCTTCCATGCTACCGCCTAAGTGCTCAATTTCACGCTCTTCGGTTACTCCTTTTCCTTCTTCGTTGAAAGTATAATAACGGTCTATGCGTATCCAGTGCATTTCCCTTCGGCGGCGAACTTCGTCCCTACCTACAACGGGAATATTATTCTCAACATTACAAGCTACAATACAAGCCCCGCAACCGGTACAAGCATTTAGATCGATGGCCATAACCCAGCTGTGTCCGGGTTGCTCATTGCCCGGCCACAAATCATAAGTCTTATGACCTTCCGCATTTTTCCCTGTTCCGGAGAAAGGATCCTTTTTATAATCCTTGAAAGAAGTTTCTCGAATAATATTTCTGCCTTCATACGAGTGGTGAGTTTGGGTTTGTGCCAACTCAAACTTTCCGCCGGCCTTTGCTATTGAAACAGCACCGGTATATTGGAATGTTCCGTTAACAAAACTCAAGAACGGATAAGCATTTTTACCTACTTCATTTCCGGCTTTACCTGTTTTGGTTCGCCCATATCCTATAGCTATTGAAACTGTGCCGACAGCTTGTCCGGGTTGATAAAGGGCAGGAAGCGTTATACTATACTTATCCGATTTTACTTCAACTAAGTCGAATTCGGCAATGCCTAATTTATCGGCATATTTAGGGTTGATTGCAACATAATTATCCCAGGTAACTTTACTTACCGGATCAGGCAATTCCTGCAGCCATGCATTATTAGCATATCTTCCGTCGCGTAGAGCAATTGATTCATACAGATGAAGCTGTACACCGTTATCTCCGCCCTTAGCCAAATTGCTGCCGGTGCCGGTAATCGCTTGAGCAACAGTCGTCAAATCTTTTGTAAAAGTATATGAAGCGGTCGGTTTTGAACCCAAAAACACGGAACCTGTTTGCAATAAGTCTTTCCATGTTTTTCCGGCAGACGGAAGAATATTTTTCTCCCAGTTAGTTCTTACATAGCTGTAATAATCCTTAACGGGAGCATCCGACCAAATCAGCAAACCCTCTTCTATCGCTCTTCCGTTATTAACCGGATTAATTGTAGGCTGTCCGATGGTATAATAACCTTCAACAGGACGTTCATCTGACCATGACTCCAAAAAATGTAAGCCGGGAGCAACAACATTACAAACCGAAGCAGTCTCATCTACCCTGTCGGCAAACGAAACTCTCAACGGAACCTTGCTTAAAGCATCTCCAAGTTCTTTAGCATTTACAAAGCTGTAGGATGGATTAGTATTTAAGAAAAGTACAGCACCAACTTCACCTCGTTTTACTTCATTAACAAAATCAACAAAATCCGCGTCGTTTCCGGCAGATTGGTAAGAAGGATTATCTAAATCGATCGTAGCTCCATAACTTCCTAAGGCAGAATTAATAGCATTTACTAAAATTTGAGTAGATACATCATTAGTTCCTGAAACTACTAAAGCTCGGCCTTTTGCGGCGCTAAGTTCTTTCGCGGTAAGAGCGATAGCTTTTTCAGCTTTCGTATTAGATAGTTTCGCGCCTCCAAGGTTTCCACCGGTCAAAGCATTATAAAGGCTCAATAAAGCAGGGCCTTCCTCAGAAGGTTTAATGGCGATACGGGCATCGGCGTTTGCTCCTGTCATCGACATGCCGGCTTCAAACTGAATATGACGAGACATTTTACCGCCTTTCAGAGATGACATGTTTCGGTTTGAAACATACTGACGATTAAATTCCAGCGGGGAAATCCAGGTCCCTAGGAAATCAGCACTAAAACTTACTATAACATCCGCTTTATCAAAGTAATAATGCGGTAGCGCAGCCTTTCCAAAGCTGTTTTCGTTTGCTTTTATAATTCCTGAATAAGATACAGCATCCGTCTGAACGTGTTTAGTATTCGGATATTTTGTAGTAAAATCCGTAATTACAGCTTGCGTTGAAGGGCTTGTAATTGTAGATGAAATAATTCTTATCTTCTTTCCGGCTGATTGAGCCTTGTTTAACTCGTTTTTAACAAAAGTATCAACTGACGACCAAGAACTTGCTTTGCCTTCTAATTGAGGAGCCTTTAATTTAGAAACATCATACAAATCTAAAACGGAAGCCTGACCTACTGCATCTAAACGCCCTTTTCCCAAAATACAATTAGGGTTACCTTCAATCTTAATCGGACGCCCCTCTCTTGTTTTAACTAAAACACTGTAGCCGTTAAAATTGGAAGTATAATAATTAGCAACACCCGGGGTTATCTCTTCAGGTTTGATTAGATAAGGAATGGATTTATGAATAGGAGCTCTTTCACATGCCGCCAATGTTACTGCACTTAAACCGAATCCCAAAGCTTTTAAAAAATCACGACGAGGCGTGGGGGTACGTAATCCGGCCTCACTTAAAACTTCCTCAATAGGAAGCGATTCGGCAAATTCATTACTACTATTTTTAACAAATTCCGGAGTTCTTTGCAGTTCTTCTAAACCTTTCCAGTATTTTTTATTGCCTTCCATTTAAGCTATATAACTGTATGAGTACGTTCTGATAATATTTTAATTAATAGTGACATCGTGCACACTCGGTTCCGCCAAGTACTGCAGCTGTTATTTTTTCACCTTTTTTAACTTTTTCGTGAGCAGCAACCAATTTGTCGTAATATGCGTTGCCCTTGTAATTAACCTCTGTTTCGCGGTGGCAATTGATACACCATTTCATGGTTAAAGGTGAGTACTGATAAACTTCAGACATAGTTTCAACAGGACCATGACATTTTTGGCATTTAACTCCGTTAACTTTTACGTGTACAGCATGGTTGAAATAAGCCAAGTCCGGCAAATTATGAATCCGAATCCACTGAATAGGTTTTTTGTTTTTGCCGTATTTTTGGGTCTCCGGATTATAATCTAAGGCTTTATAAATTTTCATGATTTCCGGGGAAGTTTGTCCGCCGTATTTTTCACTTGCCGTAATGTGGTTGTGGCAGTTCATACAAACGTTAGCCGAAGGAATGGATGCGTTTTTTGATTTATAAGCAGCTGAGTGGCAATACTGACAATCGATCTTGTTTACCCCGGCGTGTACATCGTGCGGAAATTTGATTGGTTGTACGGGTTGATAACCTTGATGAACGCCTGTATCCCACATCGTTTTCCAACCCCAAGAACCCAAAAAGATTACCGAAAGTAAAATTAGAAAGAAAATGAACTTCTTATTTTTTAAAAGCTCTTTAAAACGATCTGAAGTTGAGGTTTCATCATCCGATGATTCCTGAGGTAGTTCTCCGCCTTGGCGTTGAATTAAAAGACGTTGTAAAGTCTTAATTACTTTGTTTAGAACTACTATAACCAATAGGGCTGCTATTATTACAAGTATTAAACCTCCCAACATAAAATCGCTTACATCATCTTTACCGGCACCTGCGGCTGCTTCTGTGCCGCCTGCATCTGTAGTAGTGCCCCCTGCTGCCGGAGCTTTCTTATCGCCTTCTTGAAAATAGGCAATCATATTATCGATTTCCTCATCTGATAACGTAGGAAAAGCGGGCATTGCCACCTTATTATACTCATTGAACAAGGCCACAGCATCTTTATCTCCGGAAGCTATTAACTTACCGGAATTTTTTATCCAGCTGCGCAGCCACTCTTTAGAACGGCGGTCGCCTACTCCTTTTAATGCCGGTCCTACAACTTTCTTATCAAGGGCATGGCAGGCGGTACAATTTTGTTTAAAAATTGCAGCCCCTTTCGATGCATCTTGAGCCTTCAGCGAAGAAGTTAGGCCAAGAAAAAAGATCAAGAGTAAAAATTTGCAAACACTTTTAAAAAACAATGAGATGTTTCTCATATTGAGTCTTTATACTAAAAATTTGAACTTTCAATTGCCCGAAATAACGGTTGATACATTTTATCCCCCTTTTTCGATCGACAAAAGTATAATATATTCGCCGATGCATGACAAAGGAATGACGGGTATTAACAATTTATAATCGTTCTAAATAAATAAAAAACGCCTTCTCATAGCATTGAAGGCATTTTTGAAGCCATTAAAATAAAAGTGATTATGCTCTTGTTTGTTTATTATAAATATTTTATTAATATCTAAGTACCCAGGCAAAAATTAATGGAGCAACGATAGTAGCGTCAGATTCTACTATAAACTTAGGGGTATGAATGTCCAATTTTCCCCAAGTTATCTTCTCGTTCGGGACGGCACCTGAGTACGAACCGTATGAGGTTGTAGAATCGGAAATCTGACAGAAATAGCTCCAAAAAGGCACTTCATGCATCTCTAAATCTTGGTATAACATGGGTACAACGCAGATTGGAAAATCACCTGCTATACCTCCCCCGATTTGGAAAAACCCGATTCCTTTTCCGCCGGAATTCGCCCGGTACCAATCTGCCAACCACGCCATATATTCAATACCGCTTTTCATGGTTGAAGCTTTAATCTCTCCCTTAATTACGTAGGAGGCAAAAATGTTTCCCATCGTACTGTCTTCCCATCCCGGAACTATGATAGGGAGATTTTTTTCGGCAGCGGCAATCATCCAGCTGTGCTCTTCCGGAATTTCATAATTTTCCTCCATCACTCTGCTTAACAGTAGTTTATACATAAACTCGTGGGGAAAGTATCGTTCACCGCTATCATCTGCGTCTTTCCATATTTTATGAATATGACGTTGTATTCTGCGAAAAGCTTCCTCTTCCGGAATACAGGTATCGGTAACCCGATTGTAGCCGCTCTCTAACAAATCCCATTCTTCCTGCGGGCTCAGGTCTCGATAGTTTGGGACTCGTTTATAGTGGGAATGTGCTACCAAGTTCATTACGTCTTCCTCCAAGTTGGCACCTGTACATGATATAATAGCGACTTTATCTTGACGGATCATTTCGGCAAGCGATATTCCTAACTCCGCAGTACTCATTGCCCCTGCAAGAGTTATCATCATTTTACCGCCTTCCTCCAAATGAGTTTCGTATCCTTTTGCCGCATCAATCACCGCGGCTGCGTTAAAATGCCGGTAATTATGCTCTATAAATTTTGAAACCGGTCCTCTCTCTGTGCTCATATTTTTACTTTTTATGATTTTGCAAAGTAAAGAATTTAGAAAGCGATAATTTTGAATTTCTTTAAATTGTAGAAGGTATTTGTTTGCTCGTCCAAGCTCAAAAACAACACTATATTCGTGCCGTGATCAAGCAATTTTTAAAATACTTTATACTCCTTTCCGGGATACCGGTTGTTCTTTTATCACCTGCTTCAGGTCAAACTCGCATTTTGAAACGCCTTATGTCTAACCAAAAAGATTCTACGCGTTCATCAAGTTTTTTGCCTTTGCCGGTTCTAGGATATTCGCCGGTTACAGGATGGGAGTTCGGAGTTTCTGCACTATATTCTTTTTATACCGACCGCGAGGACACCTTAACACGAAATTCGATTATTGGCGGACTTGCCTCTTTTACCACCAAAAAGCAGTCGAATTTTTTAGCTAAGGCCGATATCTGGTCCTACCAAAATAAGTATCACTACCTCGGAGAAATTCGATATAAAGATTTTCCCTTTAATTTTTACGGAGTAGGAAACAGAACACGAGAAGCCGATCTGGATACAATAGATCAAGCTCTATTTCGCCTTAAAGGAGAAATTGAAAAATTGATTAAACGCCGCTACTATGGCGGCTTGAACTTAAGATTCGAAAACTACAATTATAAGGATCTCGGTGTGCGGGGAATTTATGCAAACACCCCTGCTTTGCCGGGAAAAGCGGGCGGAAAGGTTCTCTTCCTCGGTGCTTCGCAAATACTTGATACCAGAAATACAAACACTTATACTACTCGCGGGACTTACTTTAAATTGAACTATTCTTACGCTCCGAATTTTTTCGGCGGGAATAATTTTACCGGAAGTTACTCTAAAGTTGATTTCAGGACTTTTGCCGGTTTTAACCGAAAGACGGTTGTAGGATTTAATTTTGTCTATGAATCCCTGCAAGGCAATAACACACCTTTTTATTTATTGCCTCAGTTAGGGAACGACGAAATTATGCGGGGTTATTACACGGGGAGATACCGAAACGAAAATTTGCTTGCTGCACAAGCTGAATGGCGGTACCGGTTTATTCCGCGTTTAGGAGTTGCCGCTTTTGCCTGTACCGGAAATGTTTATAATACAGGAGGATTAAAAATTCAAGATTTTAAACCGAGTTATGGAGCTGGATTTCGCTACTTTTTTGATGTGGAACGTGCTATGAGCGTTCGCTTCGACTATGCTTTCGGAGAAAAACGACCGGGAGAAAAAATTCAAAAAGGGCTTTATATTTCTTTTGGAGAGGCGTTTTAAGGGAAGAAGGATTTAGAAATCAAGGCACAGAGCGAATAGAACATCAGGGGGAGAAGCAAGAGCCGAGAGAATAGAATCAAGAGCAAGGCATGAGGCAAGCTCAAAGCTGAGTGCTCAGTGCTAACTGCTCGCCTAAAAATAACACTTCGGGAAGTTGCGACCCTTTACGGGGAAGCGAAGATTAAGCATGATCTCGTGTGAACCTTTTTGAACCGATCCCAAAGCGGTGGTTGTAAAGTCATAAGCATATCCTAATTGTAATTTGGGAGTAAGCTGAACTTCGGCAATAAAATCTATGGAATCAAAAGACCGCCATGAAGCTCCCAACCAGACAGTTTCTTTAATCAGCAAGTTTGCGTTTAAATCTACTTGCAGCGGCGAGCCGTTGACGTATTTTATAAGAGTATTAGGCTTTAGTTTGAAATCTTCGCCCAAATTCAATAAATAGCCGCCTTGCAAAAGGTAGTGGGGACGAAAAGCTGTATTCGATTGTTGCCCCAAGTTATCTAATCCTTTGTAATAAAAGTGAGGAGAAGAGAAACCTGCATAAAACTTATCGGAAAAAAACATCACTCCGAAACCGAAATTCCCCCGAAGGGTAGATTCATCGGTGAAAACATTATCTGTTGAAGAAGTCGGGCTGCCTGCTTCACTGTAATTGGCAATATATTTACTGATGCCGGCGTCAAGGCCAACTGACAAATAGGATTCTTCGCCGATTTGTACTCGTTGTGCCAGGGAGAAAAAAAAACTGTTTTCTTTTATTACTTCCCCAATCTGATCGCGCATCAGCATTATTCCGGCGGATGTATTTGATTCTTTAATAGGCGTATGAACCGCAAAGGTTTGTGTATTGGGAGCTCCTTTAAAACCTACCCATTGATGGCGAGACAAAGCAGTAACGCTTAAAGCTTCGTCTATAGAAGAATATGCGGGATTAACTGCTAAGCCGTTAAACATATATTGGGTAAAAAGTGCTTTTTGTTGCCCTTGAGCGTTAAACCCTAGAAGTAGAATAATTAAACTTACAGCAAGCTTTAATGAGATTTGTCCTACTTTCAATAATCCGTTCACACAACATTGCATGAAGCATTATACGTTCACTATTTAAAAGGTTTCAGCTATGAGAAAAGTGTGTAGCGCAAACATTCAGATTAAATATATTGGGAGCAGCGCAGTATCCTTTATCTGTTAGGCCGGTTGGCCTTGTCCCTTCACCCCGATCGTAGTTCTATAATAGAAGCCTGATTCTTCTTTTTCTATTTCTGAATAATCTTTTTGCAGGCAATGTCATCAAAATTATTAGTGAAACGCACAGCTCATCCCCTTGCTGGCGCACGCGCAATGTCGTTAAGTTAAGCTAAATTCCTTTATACATCAATGCTTTCCGTTTGTACTGATACCCTTTAATTCTTTTAAAACTTCGATTTGGTCGGATGATGTCAACGCAATCTCTTAATTGGGCTAGCATCTTTTCAAGTTGAGATGGTAGATTCGAATGGTAAAACAGATCAACCAAAAAGTCTTTCAATTTCGTTATAACTTGCGTTTTATTGACTTGTCGAGGATGCTTTGACGGTTTTTCTGTCTTCA
>JAYULL010000010.1:0-20967 GCA_043763625.1 Sphingobacteriaceae bacterium
GACACTGGTACACCCAATGTGTTAAAGTGATAAACAATTTCGGTGGCTTGTCCGGAATCTTTGGTTTTAAGCTCAAAATGCCGGTCTTTGCAACAGTCCACGGAATTATCCTTCTTCATACCGCAATTGCCGCATTTTTTTGCGTCATCTTTCGTAAGTCCCCATTCAACAAGCCGGCCCATGCAAGAATGAAAATGCACAGTTACCCCGGATGAAACACCGAGATAAAAAACAGCTAATATGGTGACGATGAACCTCTTCATTCTGCCGGTGTTCAAAGATCAATAAAAAGCAACTACCGTCTTTATATAATTTGCACTAAAACTTATATGATAAGTTGATTTCATGCGATAAAGTTTGTGTTCATACAGGTAATAGTTTTTCAAGTTGCAACCTGCTAAAAACAGTAGGTCTATTTCAAGATCTGATAAATTAGTAACATCCATACTTTTAAAGATTAAAGCCCTATCAATCATACAAAGCAATCAATGTAGTCCAGCGCCATGTGTATAAGTAAACCTATACCCACTATTCTGGCTTTTGGTACGAGTAACAGTAAGAAATAGATGCCTATAGCGATATAAGAATGTAGCGGGTGAAAGCCGATACTGCAGCGGTTCGGATCATAGATCAAGTTGCCAGTAAGTGGTCTAGGTCAACTAACATTGTAGCCACCATAATTGCCCAGGCTCTAACTGCCGTTTTTTTATAGAATTGCAGCGCAACCGCCGCGGGAACTAAAAAATGTAGGGCGATATGAAACATAGTATTAATTGATCTCGTTTTCTGTATTTATCGACGGCATCTAATTAAAAAAGAAGGCATCTTACAGTATATTAGTTGTTAAGAAAAAGCCCAAACGGAAAGGCGTTTGGGCTTAAATGTTAAAGGGTTGCTACTGCCATTTCTTCACAAGCTGTTTATAATACTCCCTATTTTCGAGACCGACAATGCTATCATAACCTTTACTAAGCTTAACGTAATATACTGTAAATCAAGCAAATAAGAAAAAAGAAGGCTAATTGGTTCGATATTCCCCGAAAAATTGACTTTCAAAAATTTAAAACATCGAACCGATAGGGGAAGCGATGCTTGCAATTGCATCTACCAAATTTTCACCAAGTTAGCCACAAAAAAAAACGGGGCAAAAGCTTTCTAAAAACCTTTTGCCCCGTTAAAGGGTAAATGATGGGGCTCGAACCCACGACCCTCGGTACCACAAACCGATGCTCTAACCAACTGAGCTACATCTACCGTATTAATCGAACTGCAAAACTACATCATTTAGCACATTTTCCAAATAAAATTCAATTAAAGATGATATACCGGTTCCCTATTTTACTCTTGTTGGCCGCCAATTTTTGAGTTCCTCCAAGTTGTTACACAACTATTTTGTAATGCAAACTTTTAACCTGATAATTGGCCTGGCAGAACTAAATTTGTGAGATTTAGAGATGGTCTCTCCTTACCTGAATGTAATTTGTATAATCTTGTTACCTTTCCACTATTAAATGACTTTGTAACCTATCTTCTGAGTTCTATATTTGTTAAACTAACTAATTAATTAACTAACTAAGACCTTAACTTCGAGCGGGCTTTTGTTCCTGCTTTTTTTAAAATATTTATGGAGAAAACGGTTAATTCGAGGCGTGAGTTCCTCAAAAAAACTGCTATTGCTGCTGCTACCTTTAGTATTGTGCCCAGGTTTGTTTTAGGAGGACCGGGATACTTGGCGCCTAGTGATCAATTAACAAAAGCAGTAATCGGAACCGGTGCTATGGGTCGAGGACATTTCGGCTACGCCGGAACTAAAGTTGTTGCACTTTGTGATGTAGATAAAAATCATTTAAAACAAGCAGCCGATATGGTTGGCGGAGGAGTAAAAACCTTTCATGATTATCGCGACATATTACTGCTTCCCGAAGTTGATATCGTTCATATTGCCACACCCCCGCATTGGCACGGAATTATGGCCGCGGAGGCTGCCCGAGCCGGAAAAGACATTTGGTGCGAAAAACCTATGACTCATTCGATAGGAGAGGGAAAAAGGGTGGTTGAGGCGGTGCAGGAACACGGAAGAATATTCCGCCTAAACACTTGGTTTAGATTTGAGGATAAGTTTTACGGGATGGAAACAACTGTAAAACCAATTAAAAAACTTGTAGAAAGCGGTTTATTGGGATGGCCGTTAAAAGTTACAGTAGGGAAGCATACCGGCTTTGATTGGAAATTTTACTGGGTTGGTAAGGAGGATCTAGTACCGGAACCGGTTCCGCCTGAGTTAGACTACAATATGTGGTTGGGCCCTGCTCCCTATAAGCCTTATAATAAACATCGCGTACATCAAACTTTTCGGGGATATTGGGATTATGACGGCGGAGGTTTAAGCGATATGGGTCAACACTATATGGACCCGATTCAATACTTCCTGGGTAAGGATAATACAAGCCCGATTTCTGTAGAAGTAGATGCACCGCAACAACATCCTGACGCTGCCGGAACTTGGCGAAGGATTGAATATACCTACGCCGACGGGTGCAAAATTATTTTAGACGGCGAAGGAGCTGTTGAAAATGTTCCTTATATAGAAGGCCCTAAAGGCAAGCTCTATCCGGGCTTCATTTCTGATATTCCTAATCTGGAAAAGAAATTAGCGGCATTTCCGGATCCGGAACCTCAGGTAACCGATTTTACCGAAGCCGTTAAAAAACGCCTAAAGTTTGCGTTGAATGAAGAAAACGGGCATCGCTCATGCACATTAGTAAATATGGGTTTGGCGGCTTTAAGATTGGGAAGAAATTTAAAATTCGATCCGGTAAAACAAGTGTTTATTGACGATGAAGGAGCTAATAAGTTTATAAATCCTATTCTAAGAGCTCCTTGGACCATTTAATCTCGCGGACAAATTATCTAAAAAAATTTATGAAAAGAATATTAATAGGTCTGCTTCTCGTTGTTCCGATTATTTTTAAAACAGCAGCTCAATCACCGGATCAACGAACCGTTACTACTCGTATTGCCGACCTTTTAGCGAAACTCCCCGCAAAAGATTCGAAAGAATTAAATAGTACAATGCAGGAAGTTGGCGCTCTTGGGGAAGAAGGAATTGTTAAAATGGCCGGAATGCTGGCTCCGTCAAACCAAGGAACTAATGCCAAGTTAGAATATGCACTGGGAGGTTTTGCGTTCTATGCTACAAAACCTGAAAACGAAGCTCTAAGGAGAGTAGCTGTAAAAGGCCTTTGCAGGTCTTTATCGAAAATAAATGATGTTGAAAATAAATCTTTTATCCTTACTCAGCTTCAAATTGTTGCGAAAGACGACGCCGTGGAGTGCGTAAGAACCCTTTTGCAGGATGAAAGACTTTTTGAACCGGCAGCAAGAACTTTGGTAAGCATAAATACCCCGGCGGCAAAATCAGCGCTGATCCAAGCATTGCAAAACTCACAGGGATCTAAGCGCTTAACCCTAATAGAAGCTCTGGGAAATGTTGGCAGCAAAGAAGCAGTTCCGGTAATTACTTCCTTAGCGAGCAATGAAGACAAAGAGCTTAAAAAAGTAGTTTACTACGCCTTGGCCCAAATAGCCGATCCATCTTCAGAGAAGGTTTTGGCCGAAGCAGCGGCAAAGAGCACGTTTAATTATGAGGCTTCCGACGCAACTTCAGCTTATCTCACTTATGCTAGAAACCTGTCAGGCACAAACCCTGATAGGGCCGCAGCTATTGCAAAAAATATATACTCAAATGCGGGGCTTAAACCCGGAGTAAGATCGGCAGGATTACAACTTTTAACAACTCTTCAAAGAGAAAAAAGTGTTCAGGTGTTAGTAGAGGCTGCATCAGATAAAGACTCTGAGTTAAGAGCCGCAGGGCTGAAATTTGCTCTTCCTTATTTGAATTCAGCTTCGCAAGATTCCTGGCTAAATGCCTTAAAAAAATCAAAAAGTGAGGCAAAACCGGAGTTGATAACCTTTTTCGGAGATGCCAAAACCCAAGCTGCTCTTCCGGCTGTACTTAAAGCATTAAAAAGCAAAGATGAAAACACCCGACTTGCTGCAATATCGGCGGCAGCGAAAATAGCGGGAGATAAAGCCTTACCTCAATTATTTGCTTTACTTAAAAAGGGAAACAAGAATGATATTGATGCAGTTAAAAATGCTTTATTGACGGTAAAAGGCAATAATGTAACCGGTCAAATTGCCGGCGCATTACCAAGTCTTCCTAAAGCTGCGCAGCCTGCGCTAATAGAGGTTTTAGCGGCCAGAGCTGCCCATTCTGAGATCCAAACCGTTTTACCTTTATTAAAAAGCGAAAATCCGGCAATAAGAGAAGCAGCTTTTGCGTCGTTAAAACAACTTAGCGAAGAAGATAATCTCCGCCAACTATTTACACTGTTAAATGAAGTGACTACACCGAAAGAGATAGAGGATGTGCAAAAGTCGATATCGGCAGCGATAAAAAGCTCGCCGTATAAAGCCCAATCGGAAAAAGCTGTTTTTCAACAAGTCCAACAAGTAAGTCAGGAGAAACAACCCCTGTATTTCCCGGTACTTGCGGGAATAGGAAATAAAGAGTCTTTAGCCCTTATTACTTCAGCATTCAATTCAAATAATGCGGAAGCACAGAACAATGCGTTAAACGCTTTATCCGCTTGGGGTAATGAAAGTGCAGCCGAACAATTATATCAAATAAGTAAAGGTGCAAGCAATTCCGATTTTCAAGATCGTGCTTTAAGGGGTTTTATTACAAGAATCGCTAAAACATCTCGTCAGCCTGAACAAAAAGTTTTATTGCTTAGAAAAGCAATGGACGTGGCAAAAACTACTGAACAAAAAAGACTGATTCTCCGAGAGCTTCAAAATAATAAAACATACAATTCTTTGCTTTTGGCGAGTAACTATTTCGATAAACCTGAACTTACTCAAGATGCAGCACAGGCGGTAATGAATATTGCGTTATCGGACAAAGCCTATTTCGGAACTACAGTATCCGGCTTATTAAACAAAACTATCGAAGTGCTGAAAGGACCGGACAGTGATTATCAAAAAGAATCAATACGGAAACATTTAGCAGAGATGCCGAAAGAAGAAGGTTTTAAATCGATTTTTAACGAAAAAGACTTGACCGGATGGAAAGGTTTGGTAGAAGACCCGATTAAGCGAGCAAAAATGAACGCAAAAACTTTAGCGGCCGCTCAGGCAAAAGCTGATGAGGAAATGCGAAGGGATTGGGTGGTAAAAGACGGCGAAATTGTTTTCGTAGGTCACGGGTTCAACAACTTAACCACGGTGAAAAAATACGGTGATATTGAGCTCCTTGTTGACTGGAAAATTATTGATGACGGCAAGAAGGAAGGTGATGCCGGAATATACCTGCGGGGCACTCCGCAAGTACAAATGTGGGATACATCGAGAGTAAAAGACGGAGCACAAGTAGGCTCAGGCGGCTTGTACAACAACCAAGTTCATCCGAGTAAGCCCCTTAAAGTTGCTGACAATCCCTTAGGCGAATGGAATAACTTCAGAATATTAATGAAAGGCGATCGAGTTACCGTTTATTTAAACGGCGAGTTGGTAACCGACAATGTAATTCTCGAAAACTACTGGGACCGCACCTTGCCTATTTTTGCAGAAGAACAACTGGAGTTGCAGGCCCACGGTTCTCCAGTGGCGTATCGAAATATTTATATCCGCGAAATCCCCTCCGTGAAACCTTTTAATTTAAGTGCTACAGAAAAGAAAGAAGGATTTAAAGTTCTGTTTGACGGCACTAACATGCACGAGTGGATGGGTAACACCAAGGACTACATTATCGAAAACGGAGAAATGGTAATTTATCCCTTGGGCGGCCACGGCAACCTGTACACAAAAAAAGAATACAGCGATTTTGTATATCGCTTTGAGTTCAAACTTACTCCCGGGGGAAATAACGGTTTAGGAATCAGAGCTCCCTTAGAAGGAGACGCTGCTTATACCGGCATGGAACTTCAAATTTTAGACAACGAGGCCGAGATATACAAAGATCTGAAACCGTATCAGTATCACGGATCTGTTTACGGGACAATAGCTGCAAAAAGAGGATTCTTAAAACCGGTAGGCGAATGGAATCACGAAGAAATTATAGTGAAAGGGCCAAAAATAAAAGTTATACTAAACGGAACCACAATTTTAGACGGTGACATTACGGAAGCTCGAAAAAACGGAACATTAGACCATTTAGAACACCCGGGTTTGCAGCGGGATAAAGGACATATAGGTTTTTTAGGTCACGGATCGGAAGTGAGATTCAAAAATATTCGTGTAAAGGAGTTGTAGGTTGAAAGAGGTGCTTCTGAATCGCTAAAACAAACTGTACTGTTGGTAAGAAACTTTTGTTTGCACCTTTATCGGAAGATTGAATCCTTCATTTATTTGATAGACAGCCGTTTCTTCAAACCGCGAAGCAATAACTATTTCGGTGTTGCCGGCATGCTGAGAAAACAGCTCGTGCACCATTTTAGGACAGTTGTTATCTTTGGATAAGTGAGAAAGGAATAGATGCGATAAGTATTTCGGCTTGTGCCGGATAAAAAGTTCAAGAGCCTGTCTATTAGAAAGATGTCCGTAGCCGCCTCTAATCCTCATTTTTAATATATAGGGATAACTTCCGCGTTGCAGCATATCTTCATCGTAATTAGCTTCGAGAAAAACTGCATTACAATTCTTAAAATTCTCCGCTACATGTTTACAGGTTGAGCCTATATCCGTAAATACGCCAACATTAATATTGTTGTAACTAATAACAAAACTGTGCGGATCTGCTGCATCGTGATACTTTGGAAAGCCGGTAACAGTAAGTCCGCCGATTGAAAAGGGTTGATAAGCACTGAAGGGATTCAGCAAAGACTTGCAAATACTTAAACCTCCGTTTCGATAAGTATTAGGGGTTATGTAAACCGGAATTTGATACTTTTTGGCTAATGTTTCAACCCCCTTTATGTGATCAGTGTGTTCGTGAGAAATAACAATTGCTATAACTTTGGCAGGAGACAAACCCAAGCGCTTCATTCGTTTCTCTGTTTCACGGCAAGAGATTCCGGCATCTATAAGAATTGCTTCGGATGAGTTTCCGATGTAATAACAATTGCCATTACTGCCCGAGTTTAAAGACGCTACAAAAAGAGACATATTTGAGTCACCAAATTAATCCTTTTTACCAAAAGCTTTAGTATATTTTAAAAAATGATCTTCATCATTAGCCTTTGTAAACAGAGCGATGTTTGTATTTTTACCTCTAAGGATGAAGGTGAAAGCGACTTGTAAATATATTCTTCCGGGATTCTTTATTTGGTATCTCCTCGCATGCAATACTAACACCCCTAAATCAGAAGATGTTGCCCGGGCTGATACTATAGACGAAACAGTAGGTGCACTGCCTTTAGAAGTTAAGAGTCCTGCAGATAATCCAAGCACTCCTCAAAAAATAGAGCTTGGAAGATTGCTGTTTTATGATCCTGTCCTATCGGGAGAAAAAGACGTTTCTTGTGCTTCGTGCCACCATCCGGAATACGGTTACGCGGAAAGTCAGGAGCTTTCAATTGGAGTAAACGGAACCGGATTGGGAGAAATGAGGCAATTTAATGATCCTAATGATATCCCCTTCTCAAAAAGAAATTCTCAATCTATTTTAAACGCCGCCTTTAACGGTATTAATACCAGCGGCGAATACACTCCCGAAACGGCGCCCATGTTTTGGGATTTACGAACACAAAGTTTAGAACAGCAGTCGCTTAAGCCAATAGGAACGCTGGAAGAAATGCGAGGCCGAGGACATGAAGAAGCAATAGAATTAGACAGTATTACCGGCCGATTGAAAGCAATTCCGGAATACAAAAAACTTTTTGCTGAAGCATTTGCAGAACGGGAAGCGATAACTGTTCTGAATCTTTCGAAAGCAATTGCTGCTTTCGAGCGTACTTTAACAGCCAATAATGCTCCTTTCGACAAATATATGCGTGGTGATAAAACTGCTTTATCTATTTCCGAGAAGGACGGTTTCGAATTGTTTAAGCAAGCAGGATGTGCTAAGTGCCATAAAGGACCAATGTTTTCGGATTTTAAATTACACGTTTTGGGCGTTCCTGATAATGAAAAACTTAATGCTCCTGATTTAGGCGCAGGAAATAAAAACGCCTTCCGCACTCCTACACTTCGCAATCTTCGATATACAGATCCCTTTATGCATAACGGAAAGTTGAAAACGCTCGAAAACGTGATGGAGCTTTATGAAGACGTCGCGGGCGACAAATCTCAAAACCCTCGAATTTCTCCGGAGCAACTTGATCCTTTGGCCCGAAAAACTAAAATCAGCGTTAAAGATTTTAAGTCTATAATTCAATTTTTAAATACCCTGAACGACGATACTTTCGATAGAAAAATTCCGGCAAGAATTCCGAGCGGCTTGAAAGTTGGCGGAAATATTTAATTACTCAATATGGTGCCCCTTTTTGTAATGATTTAAAAGTGCGTCTCCGCCGAAATCGTGCTCCAAATCCCGTATCACAGTATGAACATGATTAGCATGGTTTTGGGTATTGTCGTACTCGATAATAATAGTAGGACCCTCAATACGGTAATAATTAGGTTTACCCGGCACGTCTTGAGTAGTTCCGGCATAGGCAAAGCGCAATTTTTTTATGTCGTTTTTCTCAATCTCTTTCATCATATCTTTTGCAAATTGAGCCGTGTATCTTCCGGTATAAATAGTCAGTAACTCGCGTAGAATGCCTTGTTGTTCTTTTGTTAAATCAGAATACAAAATCCCCTCTTCCTTCTCAAAACGCGGCTTTCGTATAACCGCTGTAATAATTTCGGCAGGAGTTTCACCCGCAATCGTCGCTTTAGCTAATTGCTCAGGCGTTAATGATTGAACCATTTTAAACCCTGCTTGGGTCTCTTCTTTTAAAACCTGTTTTCCTTTGTAAGGCCCCGACAAAACAATTCCGGGATTTGATCCCATAAAAGAAGGAGCACCGGAAATAATTTTATTTGTTATCGTAGAAAAACTGAAGGAGATATGATGACCTTCAAAACGCCATCCCCAAGCATCTTTATCAGCCGGCTTGCCGAAGAAAATAAAGGCGTATCGGTTAGGGTCACGCATCCAGTCGCCGGGTTTGCGATTTTCGAGTTCGCGTAAAACAAGTTCCAATTGAATTATCTCTTGTGCCTGCTTAAATGTTTTTTCGCTTAAATAGGATTTTAACAAGTCGAAAGCCAATTGTTTTTGTGAGGCGCTTAAGTTTCCGATATACACGCCTTTCCGGTCTTCTCGCGGTACGAAGTGCCAATTGTAGCGTTCGTCGCTCTCGAATTGATAAAGGGCAGCATTTTTTTGAGAATCTGTGAGAGAGGTTATGAACTTGTTAGCCAAGGTTGCATAAGATTTGGTTTGACCAAACGAAGTAGTTGAATAACACGCAACAAGAAGTATAGAAAGAATAATGGATTTCAGAAAGCTCATTGTTTTCAGTTTATTGGTTAGATCGACAGCTGAATTAACGATAAAGATAGTATTAAGATTAGAATCGGGAGAAAATTTACGGGAAGTTATTTGCGGTATTTCTTTTTTAGGTCTTTGCTCAAGTTATCAAATACATATTGATGTTCTTGTCTTATACCTAATTTCTCCAATGGTTCCCAATAAATTCGAGGATTTAGTACAGAGGTATAAGTTGTTATCCGTGTCAATTTGCAGCCGATTTTATTTGCCTTTTCGAAATAATAAATAGCATTCTTAAATCCAAGCCATTTCCTTCCGATTAAATTATAATCGACAACATCCATTTTCAAGACTTTGCCTTTTTCGAGTTCGGTTATTCTCTCAGTTATGGTTCCTCCTCCAAAATCGTTGTTACTTAAATTGCCCCCGTCAAAATAACATGTGCGCAGCCCTCCTACTTCCTCCTTTTCCAGTACACACTTTGTCGGAACCGGCAAATCTAGAGCCATTAAAAAAGGTTTTTCTGCATCTAACGTATCAACGGATTTTATGGCGTCGTAAACTTCCTCGGGGCTATAGTTGAATATTTGTTCTGTTTTTACCTCAATTATTGCTTGCTTTTGCTTCTTTGAATAATTTTCAGCGGGAGCTATAATTAAAAAAGGAATTAGAGGCAGTAGTAGAACCGGAAGCTTATCAGTGGATTTGATTTGCTTATACTTCAGCGACAGGTGGGTAATTACATTTCCCAGAAAAATAAACGGCACAATTAGAGGAAGGGCCATTACGATACATAAAAGCCCGGAAAGCCCCGGAATGTATAATCCGAACATTAATATTATAGTCGCTATAACCGCACCCCAAAGCGTGTACTTTCTGTTCGGCATTGCCCCTATGGCTATTCCCAAAACGACAGGCAATAAAATAAATAAGGCCCAACTGTAGGAAGTAAGTCCGAGAAATAAAAAAACTATCCCTATTCCAAAGAAAATAAACGTCAAGATTATCGAAAGTCGAAAGCTTTTATCGCTTAGAACGGCACGTACACTCATTAAAAAACCGGCTTTCAATAATTAACCAACTTATACCGCAGCACACAGCTCCTCACGCTGCTTTTTCACTACTTCACTGCTGATGTACTCGTCGTAGCTCATCAGCTTATCAATTACTCCGCCCGGGGTAATTTCAATAATACGGTTGGCAACAGTTTGGGTCAGCTCATGATCTCGCGAAGTAAAAAGCATTGTGCCTTTAAAATCTTTCATGCCGTTATTTAAGGCCGTAATGGATTCTAAATCCAAATGATTTGTAGGCTCGTCAAACATTAAGAAGTTAGCCTGTTGCAACATCATTCTTGAAAACATGCAACGCATCTTCTCCCCTCCCGACAAAACGTTACACTTCTTCAAAACCTCTTCTCCCGAGAATAACATTCTTCCCAAAAAACTGCGGATAAATTGTTCGTCTTTTTCTGCATCCGAATATTCGCGAAGCCAGTCAATTAAGTTCAACTCTTTTCCGGCAAAATATTCGGAATTATCATTCGGGATATAGGCTGTGTTTATAGTTATACCCCATTTGAATTCCCCTGAATAGTCTTGGTCTTTTCCCGATAGGAGACTATAGAATGCAGTGGTTGCTAAACTGTTCTGCGAAAGAAGCGCTATCTTATCTCCCTTGTTTACCATAAAATCGATGCCCGCAAACAGCAATTCTCCGTTTTGTTCTTTGCGCAACTTTTCAACTTGCAATATTTGATCGCCGGCTTCGCGACCTTGATGGTTGAATATAATACCGGGGTATTTCCGGTTGGAAGGCTTTATCTCGTCTAAATTAATTTTATCCAAAGCCTTTTTACGGCTGGTTGCTTGTTTTGATTTCGACGCATTTGCACTAAATCGGCTGATGAATTCCTGCAATTCCTTAACCTTATCTTCAAGCTTCTTATTCTGATCTGACCGTTGTTTTAAAGCTAACTGGCTGGATTGATACCAGAACGAGTAATTTCCGGTAAAAATGCTCATTTTGCTGAAGTCGATATCAACAATATGCGTGCAAACAGTGTCCAAAAAGTGCCTGTCATGGGAAACAACCAAAACAATATTTTCATAGTCTGCAAGGAAATTTTCAAGCCAGGCAATAGTTTCTATATCCAAATCATTGGTAGGCTCATCTAAAAGCAAAATGTCCGGATCGCCGAATAAAGCTTGAGCAAGCAATACTCTCACTTTCTGATTCCCGTCTAACTCCTTCAATTGTTTATAGTGCAAATCTTCGGTAATGCCTAAGTTGCTTAAAAGAGTTGCCGCATTATTTTCGGCGTTCCAACCGTCCATTTCTGCAAAAACATTTTCCAGTTCTCCGGCACGTTCGCCATCCTTCTCTGTAAACTCTTCTTTGGCATATAAGGCGTCTTTTTCTTTCATTATATCATACAGCTCTTTATGCCCTATTAAAACAGCTTCAATCACCGGAAATTCATCGAACTCGTAATGGTTCTGTTTTAAAACAGCCATACGTTCGCCGGGAGTAAACGCAACGTTTCCGGTTGTAGGATCAACCTCGCCTGAAAGAATTTTCATGAAGGTAGATTTTCCGGCACCGTTTGCGCCTATTATCCCGTAGCAATTTCCTTGGGTGAACTTTAAATTTACGTCTTCAAAAAGAGTGCGTTTTCCGTAACGTAGAGATAAATTAGATACTGTAATCATGCTTAAAAATGAGCTGCAAAAGTACGATTTACAGTTGAGGAAAAAAGCATTAAAAGAGACAGAAACGTGGATACACCGATGAATTAGTTTTGACTTTTTACTTTTCATTTTTTACTTTAAAACCATGACAAAAGAGGATTTACTGATAGAGATTTCGATAATACTTACTAGGCGCAAGGCAAATAAGCTGGCAGGACTTGCCGAAAACAATCCCGGTTTTATTAAGGTGGTATTAGACCTTGCCTTTTACCCGAAAAAGGAAATCGCCTTTAGAGCGGCTTGGATTTTAGAGAACGTTTATTTTAAAAACACTTCCGGTTTAAATATCTTCCTCAATGAGTTTATCGATGCTTATTGCCTGCAAAAAAAACCGGAGCTGTCAAAGACATTTCACTAAAATTATGGCAAATGTTACGGCTACAAAAAACAAAGTGAGCTATTCTTTAATAGTAAAAACAGATGCTTTCGAACACGTTGTTGAAACCACATTCGCTTGGCTGATTGACGAAAAAACACCGGTTGCGGTTCAGGCGAACTGTTTGGACATTCTGTATAACTTATCAGAACAGTATGGTTGGATAAAGGATGAATTGGCTTCTCAAACAGAATTCCTACTCAGAAACGGAAGTGCAGCTATGCAGAGCAGGGGGAAAAGAATTTTGAGGAAGCTGAATAAAACATTGGTTGTTTAGTAGGACACTGACTCGGGATTTTAAGTTTTTTTAAATTATTAATAACCTTACGTAACAAATATTTATTTTTGTACGTAATCTATTTGTATATGAATACGAAACTGACGCTGAATCTTGATAAGAACGTTATTGAAGAAGCGAAGAAATACGCTTCCGGCAAAAAATTAAGTCTGTCTAAATTAATTGAAAACTATCTCAACTCAATTACCTCGAAGAATCTTAAAGAAGAAGAAAACAACATCCAGATTTCTTCATTTGTGAAAAGCCTCTCAACCAATATTAAACTTCCGGCAGATTACGACTATAAAAAAGACTATCATGACTATTTGGAGGCTAAATATAAATGAGAAAAATATTTCTGGATACCAATATAATTTTAGATTTACTTGCGCAACGTATTCCGCATTATGAATCTATTGCAAGAATTGCCACGCTTGCAGAGCAACGAGAGCTCGCCCTCATTGCTTCTCCTGTTTCGTTTACTACAATAAGCTACGTTCTTTCTAAAATTGAGCCTTTTGAAGTAGTGTTAAATAGGTTGAGAAAGTTTTCTATACTGTGCAAAATTTCAGAGGTCAATCAAGAAACGATTGATAAAAGCTTAAACTCGGATTTTTCTGACTTCGAGGACGCTGTACAATATTTCAGCGCAGTTGATGCCGGATGCAAAATAATTCTAACACGAAATACAAGAGATTTCAAGAAATCCGGTATCCCGGTAATGACAGCTGACGAGTATTTGAAAAGCCGGAGCTTTTAAAATAGAATTCTTATTTAAAGTAAAAGTCGGCCACATTTTGCTAAACGCTAACCTTGATTTTTCATAAAAACTCTCATTCCGGCCCCGCCTTCTTAGCCTTTTGTATAATAAACTCTCCTACTTTTTTTCCCATTGCTAAACCCACTTCATTATCGGTTCTGAAATGGATTCCTCCTTCAAATCGCGATTCGGCGCATTCCTTCGCTATCGTGGAGAAATAAGACGCTTCTGCCGGAAACAGATAAGATAAAACAGTAGCTATAGCACTGCTTACTGTTGCATGACCGGAAGGATATCCGGGAAAGGGTGGTTGATTAAGCAATTGGTGATAGGTTGTATCGTACTGATATGGCCGGATTCCCCAATACTTGTATTTAGCTTCCCAACAGGCCACGTATGCATCATAACCGGCAATAGATTTTAAAGCATATACTCTTGCTGCCTCCCGCGGATTATTTTGCAAGCCGTACTCCAAAATCTTTTTATCGGTTATTTCGGTCCAGACATCGTGAGAAGCATAAAAAAAAGCTCTCGCTTTGGCAGGAATTGTAGGCGTATAACTTTTCAGTTCCTGCATATCTTTTGAAAAGTCAGGGGGTGCAGCAGGCCTGAACTGGCTGGTAGAATCTAAGGTCCACGTTTTCCATTTTCCAACGGTAGCACCTACCGGTTCGGTTCCGTTCCATAAGCCTGATTTATGAGGGATACTGTCCTGCCACTTCATGTCCGAATTGTCTTGCTTGGCTCGGGCAACTACTGCTTCACCTACTTTCTTACCTAATTCAAATCCGGCATTTACATCACTCGGAAATTGTTGACCCGATAATAACCTTGCTTTTAACGCCGCTTGTGCAAGTTGCTTTATCGAATCTGCCTTTTGCGGGAAGATGTAGGATAAAACAACCGAGGCTGCACCGGCAGCAGCGGAACTTTCGCAGGGATACGATAAGATTACGGCTGCGGGAGATGATTTTATCTGTTTGGAAACGGCCGAAGGCCTTGACCGTTTATAATAATATTTGTTATTCCAAGCCGCGATAGTTGCATCATAAATAGCGACATGCAGTAGCGCATAATTTCTAAACGGAGGGGTTTTACCGGCTGAAAGCTTACTCACCAATTGCCCCCAACGATACCCCGGCGGAACTGCATTCCAATACGTACTTCCGGCGGCGGAGGAAGCACCTTCCTGCTTTTGCAATTGCAAAAGCTGTTCTATTTCTTTTTTTGTTTCGGCGGCGTTCGGCGGTTTAGGAACACGATAATCGTTTCCTTGCTTAATCACCCAAGTTTTGTAGTTGCCGGCATCGGGGGCTGTTTGCGCCGAGCATATGCTGCTTAACAGGAATAAAAACGCAAATAAAGGTTTCATAATGAGGCAGGTATAATTATTATTTGAAATAAAATTACAGCTTTAATACACTTGACAAAATATAATTGAAAGTATTTTTTCGAATGAGGCCTTTACAGGATGAACAGTTAAAGGGAGCTTGGACCATGAACGGAAAAGCAGTAAAGCAACTGCACCGTGTGAATCACAAAAAATCTCCTGATTGGGTTTCCGCAACCGAACCGGAAATTAAATGGAGATAACAAACAAGCTAAACCGGATTGACGCGGCAGCCCCGATTCGCTAAAGGGCGGAGAGGGCTAAAAGCAAAAAGCCAGACTGCACTTACTAAAATGCTTCCGACTTTTCGTTTTCAATTAGTTTAATCAATCTACCTTGCCGTAGTCATTATCTTTTTACTCTTAAACGTCTTCTGAATATCATCTCCCTTGCGAAGATCCAGTTCGGCAATCAAGTTTTTAGCTCCTCCTAACACGTCAATGCACCAAAGCACATAGCGAACATCCACACAAATGGTGCGTTTGTAGTTCTTGTCGAAAGCAATATCTCCGGACATCGCTTCCCAGTTTCCGTCGAAAGCTAAACCGATCAGTTCGCCATTTCCATTGATGACCGGCGAGCCTGAATTACCCCCGGTAATATCGTTGTTGGTAATGAAGTTCACAACCAAACTTCCGTTTGAAGCATACTGCCCGAAATTTTTAGCGTTGTAAGCATCAATTAAATTTTTCGGCAAATCAAACTCCGAATCTCCCGGAACATACTTGTCAACCATCCCGTCGATTGTAGTCACAACTTCGTACTTTACCGCGTCTTTCGGACTGTAGTTCTGCACATTTCCATAAGTAATTCGCATGGTTGAGTTTGCATCGGGATACATCAACTTGCTTTTATTTTGCTCTAATAACGCTTTCAAATAAACCTTATCCAAATCAGTCCGAGTAGTTTCAAATTCGGAAAGAATAGACCCGAAGTTTGCTTTTACATAATCCGGTGGGTTTATATTAAGAGCGTATTTATATCCCGGATCATCTTCAAGCTTAACCAAAGACGGATTTTGCAAGAAAGCTTTAAACTTTTCCGGCTTTATTAAATTCGAGTTCTCCCACAAATAGTTGGTAAACTTTTTAAAGGTGGCTTCCGGCGAACCCTCCCAATACTTCTCAACAATTAAAGTATAAAATTTAGGGTGCTGTGATTTAGGAACGTCGGTGTAGAAAGCGGTTAATATCTGTGCAAAAATCTTTTTATCAGCCGTTTCGTTGTAGTTGTTTTGATATTCGGTTAAGCTTTCATCAATGCGTTGCCGGGTTTGCCTAGCAAGCGAATCGTTTGTTTTTCCGGCTTCTACACCTTGAATTATTGATTTTGTTTGTACTGCTTGCCTTACCCAAGCTGAAGCCAACAAACCCTCGTTTACATATGTTCTATGAATGGCGTAAGGTTCATAAGCGGCATAAGCAGCTTTATATTTTTCTAATAATCCGGCATATTCCGGGGCTTTAGCATTCGCCTCGGTAAATTGCTGCTCCTGCTTTTGCTTTTGCTCGTAAATCTTCAAGCGGTTAAGTTGTTCGGTTTGGCCGATAAAATATTTCCAATAGTTAGCTATTCGAGCATAAATCGACGAGAGCTTAAGCCGAGTGCCAAGGTCTTTATCCATCTCCTCTTTCCAAGCTTTAAGACGAATATCGCGAAGCTTAACAATGGTTGGAGACACCTTCTCGGTAGCCAGCTTAACTCCGTAAGAAGTTAAGAAGCGGTCTGTCCTTCCCGGGAAACCGTAAACAATAGAGAAATCGCCGTTTTGTATCCCCTTTAAAGAAATCGGCAAATATTTTTTTGGCGTGTAGGGCTTGTTGGTTGCCGAAAAGTCAGCCGGCTTATTATCAGCTCCGGCATAAACGCGAAAAACGGAGAAGTCGCCGGTGTGACGAGGCCACATCCAATTATCGGTATCGCCGCCAAATTTCCCGATTGATTGCGGGGGAGTTCCTACTAAACGAATGTCGCTGAATTTCTCAAAAATATAAAGGAAGTATTGATTGCCTTTGTAAAAATCGCGAACAAAGCCGGTGTAGTGGGTTCCTTTTGTTGCTTCGGCTGCCATTTGGTTTCCGATTTCGGTAATTTTTGCTGCTTGGTCCTTTTCCGGCAAACCGTTAAGGGCTACATTTACCTTAGCGGTAACGTCTTCCATGCGGACCAAAAAATTCACAAACAATCCCGGAATCGGCTTTTCTTCCGTGTAGGATTTAGCAAAAAAACCGTTGTCTAAAATGTTGTTTTGGGGAGTAGAATTTTCAGCAACAGCTTCATAACCGCAATGATGATTAGTAAAAATTAGTCCGTTTTTAGATACAATTTCGCCGGTACAAAAACCTCCGAAAGAAACAATTGCGTCTTTTAAACTGGCTTTATTAATACTGTACAAATCTTCGGGCGTAAGTTTAAAGCCCTGCTTTTTCATTTGCTCGTAGTTTTTCCCGATAAGCATGGGTATCCACATGCCTTCGTCGGCACGGACAATAGAATTAAAGAATAAGATTAACGCCGTAGCGAGGGTTAGGATGTATTTATTTTTTCTCATAGAATTAAGATTTGAAGAACTAATAAGAGTTGTAAATATAAGGAACGGTTTTGTGGGGAAAGGGTTTTTGTGGATGGAGAGACATATAAAATATGCACGAAATTTATTTAGTTTAGAGAAATTGATATGAGAAATTAAGGCAGAAGTTAATCGCCCAGCTAAGAGGCTATAAAGAAACTATTAAAGACATTTAATAATATGAACCAAAAAGAAACTAAAGATACATTTGGCAAAGACATAGATACGTTTGTAAATCAAGTGCAAAGTCTTCATACAACTTTGCCATTCGTTTCTAAAATGCTGAAGGAAACGGGAATTAAAGCTAATGACCTGTTAAAAGTTTTCTTTGAAACTAAGTGCGAGAAAGAAGAAAGAAATGGGAAACTGTATTCTATTATTCCGGTTGACCATAGATTTAAGCATAGAACGCTAAAGAAAAATACAAATCATATTAAAACAGCTTATTCGATTGTGAGGAAAAATTTTGTTGTTTCCTTAATAAGTCAATTCGATGCTTATCTAGGTGCAATAATTCGAACAATGTTTATCGTAAAACCTGAGCTATTAAATACCTCGGAAAAAAATATAACATTTTCAAGATTGTTAGAATTTGCAGACCTTGACGAAGCCCGAGAATTCATCATTGAAAAAGAAGTGGAAGCCGTATTAAGGGATAGCCATGCTAACCACTTCAAATGGTTGGAAAACAAAGTGGGCATTCCATTGACAAAGGATTTGCCTTCGTGGGCAAGTTTCATTGAAGTTACAGAGCGTAGAAACCTCTTCGTCCATTGTGATGGCGTAGTATCGTCCCAATATCTGAGTGTGTGTAATCAACACAACTATAAATTTGAAAAAGACATAAAAGTCGGTATGACTTTGGGAGTTACTGAAGACTATTTTGACAAGGCATACAGAACCATTCTTGAAATTGGATTTAAACTTGGGCAAGTGCTTTGGAGAAAATTAATGCCTGATGGAATTGAAGCAGCGGATACAAATTTATTAAATAATTCTTTTGACCTGATTCAGGAACATGATTACGATACAGCGATATTTTTGCTAGAATTTGCGACTAGTGCGATAAAGAAGTACAGCTCGGAAGATTTTAAATTGAGACTCTTATTAAACTTAGCGCAGTGCCATAAATGGAAAGGCAATGACGAAAAATGTTTGAAAATAATTAAGGGTACAGATTGGACGGCTTATAGCAATACTTTCAAATTAGCCAGTTCAGTTTTAATGGATGACTTTATAAAAGCTTCCCAAATAATGAAAATCATTGGCTCTACAGATGATGATATTAATAAGAGCAGCTATAAGGACTGGCCGATTTTTAAAGAGTTTAGAAAGACGGAGCTTTTTCTTTCAACATTTAAAGAGGTCTTTGGAGAGGATTTTAAAGTAACCGAAGAAGCATAAAAAGAATTACAATTAGCTCTGAGAGGTAAAATACATTCTTTTCCGTTCAAGCCTAAACGGGATTGCAGCGGCAGACCCCGAGGCAAGAGGGGCTACAGCGTAAAGCCCGGCTGCAGGAATTAAAAAGCACTGTCCGTACGTTTTCAAAAATTCCTACTTTTTCCTTTCCAAAACCGGTTAAAACCGTTCCGGCAACTTTCTACAGAGCCTTCAACTAGAGATCATCAGATCAACGGATACTATTCAATTCCGGGCTTTTCCGGCACCTAAACTTTGCCTAAACCAAATTCATTGCCACCCCCTATTTTTTCCCCTCCCCATTTTGTAGATTTGGCCGTTATAAATTTTGAGCTAATTATGAATTACGATCTTATAGTTATCGGCAGCGGCCCGGGCGGATATGTTGCAGCAATCAGGGCATCGCAGCTGGGTTTGAAAACTGCTGTTGTTGAACGTGAGTCGCTGGGCGGAATCTGCCTAAACTGGGGTTGTATCCCAACCAAAGCCTTATTGAAAAGCGCTCAAGTTTTTGAATATATAAACCATGCGGCCGATTACGGTATCAACGTTCCGCAAGCTACTGCAGATTTCGGTGCGGTTATCGCTCGCAGTCGCGGTGTTGCCGACGGGATGAGTAAAGGCGTACAATTCCTGATGAAGAAGAATAAAATAGACGTCATAATGGGGACCGCCAAGATTAAAAAAGGCGGCATCGTTGAAGTAAAAGGCAACGACGGAACGACGAAAGAATATCAAGCAAAGCATACCATTTTAGCTACGGGAGGACGTTCGAGAGAATTACCGAACTTGAAGCAGGACGGGAAAAAAATAATCGGGTATCGCCAAGCGATGGTATTACCGCAGCTACCTAAAAGCATGGTTGTGGTAGGTTCCGGTGCAATCGGTGTTGAGTTTGCCTACTTCTACAGCACTATGGGAACTAAGGTAACTGTTGTGGAATTTTTAGAAAATATCGTTCCCGTGGAGGATGAAGATATCTCGAAACAATTATTACGAAGCTTCAAGAAAGCCGGAATTACGGTCATGACGAGCTCTACCGTTGAATCGGTTGATACTTCCGGCGAAGGCTGCAAAGTACAAGTTAAAACTGCTACCGGAACCGAAACTTTAGAATGCGACATTGTACTTTCGGCAGTGGGTGTAACTACAAACATCGAAAATATCGGCTTAGAAGAAGTTGGTGTTAAAACCGACAAGGGTCGCGTTTTGGTGGATGATTTCTACAAAACAAACGTTGAAGGAGTTTATGCCATCGGCGATATTGTTAAAGGACAAGCCTTGGCTCACGTTGCTTCCGCAGAAGGAATTATTTGTGTAGAGAAAATTGCCGGACATCATCCGGAACCTTTAAACTACAATAACATCCCGGGGTGCACCTACTGTTCTCCTGAGATTGCTTCTGTCGGTTATACTGAAAAAGCCGCAAAAGAAGCCGGATATGAAATTAAGGTAGGCAAGTTTCCGTTTTCTGCTTCCGGAAAAGCAAGCGCTTCGGGAGCTAAAGACGGTTTTGTAAAGGTAATTTTCGATGCTAAATATGGCGAGTTTTTAGGAGCTCACATGATCGGGAACAACGTTACCGAAATGATTGCCGAAGTTGTAGTTGCTCGTAAACTCGAAACTACCGGAATGGAAATTATAAAATCAGTTCACCCGCACCCAACCATGAGCGAAGCTATAATGGAAGCTGCTGCTGATGCGTATGGAGAGGTGATACATTTGTAGGTGGAATTAGGGTTAGGAGTTTAGAAGGTTATGGGTTTAGAAGTAAGCGGGGATTTTCTAAACTTCTTCGACCTAAACCGCTTTGACATTCCGACACAGGAGGAATCTTAAACCAAACTTCTTGAAAAGATGCTTCGACTCCGCTCAGCATAACAAACGCTAATAAACCTCTAAACCTACCCCCTCGAAAACTCAAAAAATGCCTTGGATTTAC
>JAYULL010000011.1:0-5272 GCA_043763625.1 Sphingobacteriaceae bacterium
TACTTGGTGAAGTTGAAGCATCCTCCTTCGGTTCTATCAAATGCTTGTTGAACACAACTGTAACTACAGTGCCGGGTCTATTAGCCGGATCGCTGTCGATTTTAATAGTTGCATCAAGGCTTTCTATTACCTTTTTTACGATAGGCAACCCAAGCCCCATGCCCTGGACTCCGTCAATTTGCTGTCCGATTTGAAAATAAGGTTCAAATATTTTTTTTTGAAAAGATCTGGCTATGCCTTTTCCTTCGTCAGCAACTATGAAGAAAATTTTATCGCCCTCAGATTTAAGTTTAACACTAAGTCGACTGTTAGGGGGAGAAAACTTTATTGCATTCTCGAGTAGGTTGTTTATTACTCTGTTTACTGCGTTAGGATCGGCTTTAATGAAGATATCCTCCTCGATTTCAGAATCGCAACCGTGGTTTTGTTTTTTGCAGTAAAATTCGAACAGTACCAATGTTTCGTTTAACGTCTTGCTAAAGTTTGTTATCTGATTATTTCTATAAACTTCTAATCCTTTATTAAATCTCTCCAGATCAAAGATGCTGTTCATATCCCTGGTAAGTTTGCTAAGGGCACTTTTGACCACTTCCAGCTCTTCGGTCATTTTATGTTTGCGTATATATTCCTCCAGATAATTATTAATTAAAGTGAGCGGAGTTTTAGTTTCATGAACGAGGTTTATAAAATTCATTCTCTGTTGTTCATTAAGCTTTTCAAGCTGCAAGGTTCTTTCCTTAACCTTTTCTTGTAAAGTGGCATTCAGCTCACGTATTCTTTCATTACTTTCCTCCTTTTCCCGCACAAGTCTTTCAGCTTGTTCGGCACGCAGCATTGCGTTCCTTTGTTGCTGCATCATGGAATCAAAAAGCTTTATTCGTTGCAGTTTATCGCTTTGTAGGGTCTTTGAAAAAAGTAGAATATGTTCTGCAAATCCCCATAAATTCCACACAGCTCTTTTATTTTCATAAGTAACCCCAAACAGATTGTGGGATGCATTGAAGTATTCGCCTTTTTCTACTACTATTCCTGATAGTGGATTTATGGTGTCGTAAATGCTGTAGCTATCGAAGAGCGTTTCATCAATTTTATAGACTAACATTGCTTCTCCCGATTCAAGAACTGAACTCAGGCTCTCCGGTGTTATGGTCGACAGCTCAACCGGATTTTCATAATCGTAAATGTCCGTTTCTTTACTATACTCATATCTTGCAAGCATTTTTCCGGTCCACTTTGAGGCATTAGAAAAGTGGCAGAGAACTTTTTTACGTTTTAAAATAACTTTATGAGCTATCTGTCTTCCGTTAACAAAAACCGGTGAATGAATATCGCCTTTCACCTCCAACGTTAAATTCAAATACGCGTATTCAGTTTTGAGAAGTTTAAGTAAATCGAATTGATAGTAATAAGCTCTTATTTTGCCGAACCCGCCGTTGTTTTTTCTTGCAACTAATCCGGCAATAGTGCCAAAAACAACAAACTCGTGATCAAAGTGCAGATCATGATGCAGGAAAAAATTGTTAACATATTTTGTTTTAACAAGCGTTTCGTCAACTTTTCCGTTAATTGTGGTTACCGGCCTCATTATCATATCGTAGTTCATCTTTCTAATCTCGAGATGCATCAGTTCGATACATGACTGAAGATCAACTACACTTAATCGGAGGTTTGCTGTGTTGAGAATATTATTATTTAAGAGGTAGGTGTATTTGCTGACGTTAAAAAGGGTCCTTGGATTTCGATTCCCTAAAATTTCTTTTGCTTTTTCACAAGTGAGGTTAAAGGCGCCAAGGTCGACCCAGCGTGAACAGTTCCTTAAAAAAGCTCGGGTATAGCTTTTATTGTATTTTTCTAATTCTGAATAGATTTTTTCTTCTGAGCCATAGCTTTCAGCGTTGACGGAATCGCAGATATTAATTACATTAATACTATTGGTTTGCCTGCTGGGCTGCAAGTTTCTAATAAAAATATCCTTAGTAATGTCCAACTCATCTTCATTGATCTCATGAATATCCTTTACAATAATGAATTCTTTTTCTACGGATATTGCTTTGTTTTTAAAACTATAGTTTTCGTAGCCTTGATAGCTTTTTCTAATAAAATCAAGAATTTCCGGATCTGTAATTATCATTAAAAAGAAGGTTTTTCACAGAATGATCAAAAGGTGTAATCGAATATTGTAGATGTTTTATTGCTTTCGTTGAATCCAGGAATGTAAATCGGGATCCTGTCTTGAAATTATCGCGAGTTAAAATTGATTTTTTAAAAAGGGGCTCCAGTATATAGTCGCTAACAAAACTTAAAGAGCTCATCAGGTTACTTGGAACTAATCTTGTCCTTTGCGGATCGAGATTGGTAAAAACCTCAAATACATCCTCAAATTCTAAATTATTCCCACCCAGATTAAATATTTGGCTTTCTTTTTCGGATAATAAATAGTCGATAGACTGTATGTAGGCAGAACAGACATCTTCAAGATTTGAAAAGCTGGCTCCTCCTTTTAATTGCGCAACAAAACCTTTTTTATAAAAGCCGTAAAGATTTTTAAGGGTAGACATCAGTGTGCCGGGCCTCAGGATAATCCAAGGAATCCCTGAATCTCTAACTTCATTATCCGCCATTTCCTTTGTAATTGCATAGAACCCCCTATAATTTGATTCGTCTCGATAACTCTCAGTAAAATAAAAAGGATTGTTACTACTTCCATATGCAATAGCGCTGCTTGTATGGATTAAAGGTTTAGAAGATCTTTGGCAGTAAGTAATTAAATTACGTACCCCTTCCACATTAATTATATGCAGTTTTCTTCTGTCCTTCCTTTTATAGGATACAAAGCCTGAACAATTAATTATGATATCAGCCCATTGTATCGGTCTTTCAAGCGATCTTGTTAAAATGTCACCTTCAAATATTTCTAAATTTTCCCTAACAAAAAGTTGTTGAGGATTGCGAACTAATACGCCAACGTTGTAGCGGTCCGAGTGTTTTAAAAGCTCCGTAAATACACCATTGCCTAATTTACCGGTAGCTCCGATTATTAGTACGTTTTTCATAATTACTTTGTAGGAATTGGTCGATCAATTCCTTGTTTTCATATGGTAGAGAAATTAATAAGCCGCACAGCTAATTAATCGCTTCAATAATCGGTATCAAAGGTTAACCGAAAATTAAGTTTTGTTAATATTATTTCAACTTCAAATTATCAGAACGTTTGTTTTCTCCGCCCTTTAAACAACTCTCAAACACATTATTACTTCCGCTCCATTCCTTCTGCCGATAAATTTTTTTTAGGTCCCACCCATAATAGCACCAAATCGATTTTTTGTACCTGCTCACCTTTGTTTCGTGCTCCTAATAAAATCTTTTACCGGGGCACACGGGTGAATTATGCAACTTACGGATTTGACTATTATTCTAAAATCTGCAGTAGAAGTCGGTGTAAATCGAGCATTTAATGAAGGGGTTTTTTTACAGGATTATTTGAAAAAATCTGATGCCTACAAATTGTATGGTCGATCGATCATTGACCGATGGATACGAGAAGGACTTATACAGTTGCAATCCCTAAACGGAGAAGTTCCCCGAAAATTTATCGACAGAAGAGGACTTGAAGAGCTTGCTCTTTCAAGTAATCGTGTCACTTATCTGCAGGTAGCAGATAGAAGCTAGGCCATTATGGCCCGGTAGTTCTTTGACATCGGGGGATGAAGCATTATCCTGTGAATAGCAGGAAATTTTGCGAAAGTGAGATTATATCAACAACTGAAAACGCAAAGGCAGGCGACCGCCCGGTTTGTAGAAACCGACGTGAGTAGTCCCGAAATCTAAACTGATATAAAATATAGTTTTATAAGTAGGGGGCGAAAGCCCCTTTTTTATTTTATAGCATCTTATGAAAATTCTTTTATCATCCTATCAACTTCAAGTTTTGCTGGAACAAGCCGCAGAAATGGGGGCAAAAATGGCGCTTATCAAGACTGCAAAAATTAAACCTTTTTTAAAAAAGTCAGAAGCATATAGAGCTTACGGTAGAACGAACATCGAAAAATGGATCGAACTGGGATGGATTACTCACAGAAAGGACGGAAATGATTCAGCTCCCTGGCGGATTGATCGCATCGAAGTTGAAGCCATTTCAAAGGCAACTTATTTTTCACGGTATCTATAACCCCCTTCTAATGGATCAAATATTTTTTAGCAGGATTGATAGAGCGGTGGCTGATAATATAAAAGATATTGAGCGGTCTTTCGGTTCTCAAGCCGGGCTTGTTCAAGATTTTATCGTATTCATATCAAAGAAATTAAAAACAGATTTGTTTGGTTTTACACGTTTTACAATTCAGGAATTTTGTCAAGAGACGGGTCGAATGAGGCAGGAACTTTCATTAGTTCATCCCGATTTTGTTTCAGGTAAAATAAAACCCCCGGTTATTCAAGGTTATGAATTTAATACCGTTTTGGACTTTGCACTCTATACGATGCTTGAGAAAAATATCATTTTTTCGAAAGTGTATGAAGTAAAAGCGAAGGAGAAAACTATCTCAATGCATAGCTTTCCTATTTTAAAAGATTTAAAGCTAAACTTCGACAGGAGGTCGAAGGAAAAAAAAATCTATGAGATAAGAATTTCGGATGAGCTTTTAGGAGGGTTTTTAACTCGGTATTACACTTTAAGTTCGGAAAGTTATCGATTAGTTGGAAAAGGGCGAGGAGGTGAAAGTAGGAAAAAACTTCTGATTTATCTTTCAAAGTTAAGCCATGTAATATTAACAACCGAATCGAATTGTCAAACCTTAATACCGGTCGAACGCCTTTGCCAGTTTGGCGATATCAAAGACCGGAAGCCATCGCACAAGAAACAAAATCTATCCAGAATGCTCGAATATATTCGGTCTAAAGGCAGTTTTAGTTTTGACTATGAATTTGTAACCAACGGCTTCAATTTTGAATATTTCGTGAAATTGACTTTTTCCCGTGTGGATAAACGAGTTTTAATTAAAGAGCATGGCTTTTATTATAAATTATTATCAACTCTTAAAGCTGTTTTTGATAGCAGAAAGGATAGAGCGCATTTACCTGAAGATACCGACCAGTTCCAGGCTTGGATAGTAAGAGCCAACGTTGATACAAGCCTGAAAGCGCAAGCTCTTATTCAGGCATACTACCATGCTTTCCAAATTAACCTTTCGCAGTCTTATGCAATTGATCTTATTCTTTCCTCTCGTTTTGTTGAGCTAATTAAGAATGTCAAGTAGTTTGGCTTAGTTGTCTG
>JAYULL010000012.1:0-20540 GCA_043763625.1 Sphingobacteriaceae bacterium
TAAGTAATAATGATCTGCAATATATCGGCGGATTGTTTAAGGGAACGCTGTCAATAATTGATAAGCCGGACGAAAACCGATTGGTAAGATACTCAAAACAGGTATATGCCAACTCGCCTTTTAAAAAGCAACATGAAAAACTAGCTCCTGGCGAGGCCGGAAATCCGGTTCCGGTTAACGCGGCAGGTAAATCGCCGATAAAGTATATTTTTTATGTGATCAAAGAAAACCGAACTTACGATCAAGTTTTAGGCGATATGCCGGAAGGAAACGGAGATACAAGTTTGTGTTTGTTTCCGGAAAAGGTTACTCCCAACCATCATGCCCTGGCCCGCGAATTTGTGTTGCTTGATAATTTCTATGTAGATGCCGAAGTAAGCGCCGACGGGCACAATTGGAGTATGGCGGCCTACGCAAATGATTTCGTAGAAAAAACCTGGCCCACAAGCTATGGAGATCGGGGTGGCGAGTACGATTTCGAAGGAACCCGAAAAATTGCCTTTCCAAAAAAAGGCTTTATTTGGGATTACTGCAAACGTGCCGGAGTAAGCTATAGAACTTACGGCGAGTTTGGTGAAGAAGGTAAGGCAACAATTAAAACGTTGGAAGGACATGTTTGCCCAAATTTCCCGGGCTTTAATATGGATATTAAGGATGTAGATAAGCTCAAGTTTTTTAAAAGCGACTTTGACTCCCTGTTGGCCCTCAACCAAGTGCCCCGCTTTAATACCATCCGCCTTGGGAACGACCATACAAGCGGGCAGCAGATTGGGAAGCCGAGTCCTATTTCTGCCGTTGCCGACAACGATTTAGCTTTAGGGCAATTGGTTGAGCACATTTCTAAAAGCTCTATATGGAAAGAATCGGCAATTTTTGTTTTGGAAGACGATGCCCAAAACGGCCCTGATCATGTAGATGCCCACCGCTCGCCGGCATTTGTTATCAGCCCGTACGTCAAAAGAAAATTTGTAAATCATACCATGTATTCTACTTCGGGCATGTTACGTACAATGGAATTGATTTTAGGACTTCCGCCTATGAGCCAGCACGATGCTGCCGCTATTCCTCTTTTTAATTGCTTTACTTCAAAGCCTGATTATACAGCCTATCGAGCAAAGGAAGCAAGAGTAAGTTTAGACATACTTAACACGGCCCGGAACAACAGTGCAAAACGTTCGGAAATGTTTAACCTCGCCAAGGAAGACAGAGCGCCGGATTTAGACTTAAACGAGGTAGTATGGAAAGCCGTGAAGGGTGAAGATTCAGTAATGCCCGCACCCCGGAGAAGCGCCTTTATAAAACTCGAGGAAAAAAACGAGGAAGACGAAGATTAATCAAAACCCCGACGGCTCGTGTATTTATAGAAATAGCTCGATTATGCAGGTTGGAAATACTAAATAACCTAACCGGCAGTAGAACAAAAAGCAAAAACTTACCAAAAGTTATCTTTCCCTTGCCGTGAACGAATCCGCCGGTTGCAGACAGACAGGGGCTATCGAACAAGTTTTAACCGAGCGAAGGCATCATGGTTAGATACTCTTTGCTTTTTCTTCCAAACCTCAAACTCCGGTAATCCTAAACCCCTCATCCTCATACCTTACTTTTGCTACAGCCTCCCTTTTTGCATGGTAAAATAAGCAGGTCCAATTGCCTTCTGCAGCTTGCTTTCCAAAATCTTCGCGAAGTTCCATTGAACGTTGTCCGTCGAAATCGTACTTAGCTTTAAATCGTCGTAAAAGTTGTTCCGGTTCGGGCAAAACATCCCCACCAAAAAAACAAGTTTCTTCGTTATCCTTAATCCAAAATACTTGATGGAATTCGCAATGACCGCCGGTTAACCGGAAGCTGATTTCCGGATTATAGTCTCCGCTTCCCTCAACTAATACTAGATTTCCGCTTCGTTGCACAACGTCTAAGACTCCCGTTTTGTAAGATTTTGAAGGTTTACTGTAAGCGCTCTCCCACTCGCCTCTTTGTACAACGTATTCCGCATTTGCGAAAGCTAAATTCAACTTTCCGGCTTCTTCAACAACCATCCCGCCCGCATGATCAGAATGCAGGTGCGACATTAAAACCAATGTAATATCCTCCGCTCTAAAACCTGCCTTTTCTATATTATCGTAGAGTATCGGTTTGCCGGTGTCGCTCTTAAATCCCAAGCCGGTATCAAATAGAATTAATTGCTTAGCAGTTTTAACCATAAAAGGCTGAACGTAAATAAACAATGAACCGGGGCGGTCTTTAGGATTGTGATTTGCCGGATCAAAAGGGATAAATTTTTTGGATATATCAACCGAATAAGAACCTTCGAACAGTGGAAATATTTGCACAATAAAATACCTTTCTAAGAATGAAGCTGTTAGAAAAACTAACGCAGACTATACAGCGCAATGTATTATATTTACCCTTTATAGCTGACAAAAGTATGCAAAAAAGGTGGGTAGAACAGGAAATAAAAAATCCGGAAGCGGTTGAGCGGCTAACGCAAGAATTGCAGATAGACGCATCGCTGGCAAAGATTTTAGTTAACAGAGGCATTACTACTTTTGAAGATGCTCGTTGTTTTTTCAGGCCGGATTTATGCCATTTGCACGATCCCTTTTTAATGAAGGATATGGAACCGGCAATAAAGCGGATTGAACAATCGATTTACAAAGAAGAGAAGGTTTTAATTTACGGAGATTACGATGTGGACGGGACTACCGCCGTTGCGCTGGTTTACGGCTTTTTCAGGAAGTATCATAAACGACTCGATTTTTATATTCCGGACCGGTACAAAGAAGGATACGGTATTTCTACAGAAGGTATTGATTATGCCGCCCAACACGGATTCACTTTAATAATTGCCCTTGATTGCGGTATTAAATCAATAGATAAAGTTAGCTATGCAAGCAGTTTAGGAATTGATTTTATTATTTGCGATCATCACTTTCCCGGAGATGAAATTCCGGCCGCTGTTGCCGTATTAGACCCGAAACGAAAAGACTGTGAGTATCCTTATAAAGAACTTTCAGGATGTGGCTTAGGCTTTAAACTAATTCAAGCTTACACCCAGAAAAATGATATTTCTTTCGAGCATATTGAGTGCTACCTGGACTTGGTTGCTATCAGTATTGCATCCGATATTGTACCTATTACCGGCGAAAATCGTGTTTTGGCGGCTTACGGGTTAAAGCGCTTAAATAAAAATCCCTGCACCGGCGTTAAAGCTCTAATTGATCTAGCCGGACAAAAAGATAATTTCACCATCTCAGACATCGTGTTCATGATCGGGCCGCGTATTAACGCGGCAGGCAGGATTGACGATGCCAAGCATTCTGTTCATTTATTAATAGCAGATAACCACGTAACAGCACGAGAAAGGGGTGAGCTCATCAATATTAAAAACACTGAACGTAAGGGCCACGATATGTTAATTACCGAACAGGCTCTAGCGCAATTGGATGCAAACCCTGCTCTGGCTAAACGTAAAACGACAGTTGTTTTCGACGAGAATTGGCACAAAGGCGTCATCGGAATAGTTGCTTCCCGCCTAACCGAAAAATATTACAGACCCACTATAGTTTTAACAAAGTCAAACGGACATGTTGCCGGATCCGCTCGTTCTGTTATGGGTTTTGATTTATACGAAGCATTAAGCAGTTGCAGCGATTTATTAGAGCAGTTTGGCGGTCATAAATATGCTGCCGGGTTAACCTTAAAGCCCGAAAATATTCCTGCCTTCCAACAACGATTTGAAGAAGTTGTAGCTGCAACAATCGCGGACGAACTTTTAATCCAAGAAATATCAATTGATACAATAATAAAACTTAAACATATAACTCCCAAGTTCTATCGTGTTTTAAGCCAATTCGGGCCTTTCGGCCCCTTAAATATGGTGCCGATATTTTTAACAGCAAATGTTTATACTTTTGGTTCGGCTTCTATTGTAGGTTCAAACCATTTGAAAATGACTGTGAAGCAAGAAGATTCAAACTTGTTTGAATGTATCGGGTTCGGTCTAGGTGAATATTTACCATTAATCAATAAGGGTTTGCCCTTTACTATGTGCTACACTGTGGAAGAAAATGTTTGGAAAGAAAAACGCTCGATCCAATTATGCGTTAAAGGAATTCGTAAAGCCTCATAAAGCCGGACTCAACAACAATGATTTTAAAAGCAGAAAATCTCGTAAAAAAATATAAGCAGCGAACGGTTGTAAACGACGTTTCTTTCCATGTTGAGCAGGGCGAGATTGTAGGACTTTTAGGACCGAACGGCGCCGGAAAAACAACTTCCTTCTATATGATAGTGGGCCTGATAAAACCAAACGAAGGGCATGTGTATTTAGAAGATGAAGATATTACCGCCGATCCGATGTATCGCCGAGCGCAGAAAGGAATCGGATACTTGGCACAAGAAGCTTCCGTTTTCAGAAAACTTTCTGTTGAAGATAATGTTAAAGCAGTCTTAGAGATGAGTAAATTGTCTAAGGATGAACAGAGCGATAAACTGGAAGAGCTTCTTACCGAATTCAGCTTACATCGTGTTCGTAAAAACCGGGGCGATTTGCTTTCGGGAGGAGAACGCCGCCGTACTGAGATTGCCAGAGCTTTGGCAGCCGATCCTAACTTTATTTTGTTGGATGAGCCTTTTGCCGGAGTTGATCCTATTGCTGTTGAAGAAATTCAAACTATTGTAGCCAAACTTAAGCTCCGAAACATCGGAATACTGATAACTGACCATAATGTACAAGAAACTTTGTCGATAACCGACCGTGCATATTTGCTTACTGAAGGGAAAATAATGTTGACCGGGACACCGCAGGAGATTGCAAGTAACGAAATGGCTCGGAAATTTTACTTGGGACAACACTTTGAACTGAGAAGAAAAAAAGTCTAAACTAATACTTTAAATGCCGATTGTAAATTCTCTTTTTACATGGTTCATGAAAAAACGCATGCACCAGATAGAGCTTTTTGTAAAATACCCCCATGACGTTCAGGAAGAAGTTTTTCAAAATCTGATTACCGCCGCAGCCCAAACCGAATGGGGCGAGAAATACGAGTATAATTCAATCTTAAACTACGATATATTTAAAGAACGTGTGCCGGTTCAGAACTACGACACGCTGAAACCTTATATAGAACGGATGCTTACCGGTGAGCAAAATATTCTGTGGCCCACAGAAGTAAATTGGTTTGCCAAATCGTCCGGAACTACAAGCGATCGAAGCAAATTTATTCCGGTAAGTAAAGAATCATTAGAAGAATGTCACTATAAAGGCGGCAAAGACTTACTTTCAATTTATTGCCATAACCGACCCGAGGCTCAGATATTTTCCGGCAAGTCGCTCGCCCTCGGGGGAAGTCATCAGGTAAATCGATTGAAAAATGACATCAACTGTGGCGATTTATCGGCTGTTCTGATAAAGAATCTTCCACTTTGGGCGGAATTTTATCGCACTCCCGATATGTCTATTACTTTGATGGAGAACTACGAGGAAAAAATTCAAAAGATGGCCGAAGCTACTATGAGTGTTAACGTTACGAGCATCTCAGGTGTTCCTACTTGGACGGTAGTTTTAGCAAAAAAAATCCTTGAAATTTCCGGCGCAAATAATCTGCTTGAGGTTTGGCCGAATCTTGAGCTCTACATTCACGGTGCCGTAAACTTTAACCCTTATCGCGAGCAGTTTAAAAAGCTCATTCCCTTAGCTTCTATGTATTATTTGGAAACCTATAATGCATCAGAAGGATTTTTTGGAATACAAGACCGGGAGAATTCGGAAGAAATGTTACTGATGCTCGACTACGGCATTTTCTACGAGTTTATTCCGATGGAATTTATAGAGGACGAGAACCCAAAAACAGTGAATTTGGGCGATGTGGAACTCGATAAAAATTATGCAATAGTAATATCTACCAACGGAGGTTTATGGCGATACATGATCGGCGATACTGTTAAATTTACTTCGCTCTCTCCGTACCGAATTCAAATAACCGGCAGAACTAAACACTTTATAAATGCTTTTGGTGAGGAAGTAATTATAGATAATGCAGAAAAAGCCTTAACCACCGCGTGTGCCGAAACAGGCGCTTCGATTAGAGATTACACAGCTTGTCCGGTTTACTTTGCCGACAATGAAGCAGGCAGCCATGAATGGATAATAGAATTCGAACATCAGCCCGAGAGCTTTGAGAGATTCACCGATATTTTGGACAGTACACTTCGCGAAGTAAATTCAGATTACGACGCAAAACGTTTTAAAGATATGGCCCTGCGCCGACCGCTGGTTCATATTGCTCCGAATGGAACTTTCTACAAGTGGATGAAGAACCGCGGTAAATTAGGCGGGCAACACAAAGTTCCGCGTTTAGCAAATGAGCGCAAATACGTAGAGGAAATTTTGGGCATGATGGAAACTAAAGCCCATAGTTAGTAAAACTTTGTAAATAAATCCTACTTGCTTTTCCTTTTCGGAAACATCAATGAGGCTACTACACTTATTGTAAGCACCCCTACTATTACCAGAAGTGAATGAATTGTTTGAAATCCAAACCCGGCGAGCCAATGATGGCCCAACATTTCCAAACCTATAAAAATTAGAATTATTGCCAGCCCGGTATTAAGATAATGAAACTTGTCGATGATATTTACAAGTAAAAAGAACATTGAACGCAGACCCAGAATAGCGAAAATATTAGAGAAGAAAACAATGTAAGGATCTTTGGTGATAGCAAAAATTGCCGGAATAGAATCCACAGCGAAAACTAAATCTGTTACTTCGACAATTAGCAAGACAAGAAAAAGCGGAGTAATTAGTTTTCGTCCGTCAATTTTTACAAAGAAACGACTCCCAACAAATTCGGGATGAATTGAAAAATATTTGGAAGCAAAACGCACAATCTTATGGTTTTCAGGATCAATTTTTTTCTCTTCGTTTCCTCCAAAGAACATCATAACTCCGGTATATACCAAGAATCCGCCGAAGATGTATAGAATCCAATTAAACTCGCTGATTAACGTAGCTCCTATAAAAATGAAGAGAAAACGCATAATCAAAGCGCCGATTATTCCCCAAAATAAAACTCGATGGTAATATTTTTCATCCACATTAAAGGCTGAAAAGATCAGCACCATCACAAAAATATTGTCAACAGACAATGCATACTCAACAACATATCCGGTCAGGTATTCCAGGGCCAAATTTTGATTGTAGATATGAACGCTTGCTTGAAAATCGTTCGGATTTAAAGTAATGTGGTGGCCGTGCAGCTGAACAATATGATGCAATTCGGCAAAATTGCTTATTCCATGCAAAGCTTGTCCTTCGGTAAGCAGGATAAAATAAAAGCCTAAAGCAAAACTCACCCAAACCGCACTCATTGTAGCTGCTTGTTTTAAGGATATTTTGCTTTCCTTTTTATGAAACAGGCCCAGATCAACCGAAAGCATCAGGATGATAAAAAGAAGAAAGCCGCTAAAAAACAACACTTCGTTAGACATGCCTATTTTTTTCTTTCGGTAGTAAACCGTACCAACTGTTCAAGACTGAGTTTTGATTGTTGGTCCGGAAATGAATTTAATATATCAAAGGCCTCGTCCCGGTATTTGTGCATTTGCATTTCGGCATACGCTAAACCGCCGCTGTTTCGCACAAAATAAATTACCTCTTCAACCTTCTTGCTGTCATCCGAATAATTTTTGACCAAATTGATAATATGTCTTTTTTCGCTTCTCCCCGCTTTATTTAACGCATAGATCAGCGGAAGCGTAATTTTCTTTTCTTTAATATCAATTCCCAAGGGTTTGCCTACATCGTCGGTGCCGAAATCAAAAAGATCGTCTTTAATTTGGAAAGCTATACCGGTTTTTTCGCCGAAGCTGCGCATCAGCTCTATTGTTTTCTCATCTGCTCCCGCAGAAGCGGCACCTACAGCGCAGCAAGAGGCCATTAACGAAGCTGTTTTTTGACGAATTACGGTATAATAAATACTTTCGTCTATATCTAACCGTCGAGCCTTTTCCATCTGCAGCAACTCGCCTTCACTCATTTCCTGAACCGCGTTGTTTACAATTTTCAAAAGGCCGAAATCGTCATGGCGAAGCGAAAGCTGCATCCCTTTAGCAAGTAAAAAATCTCCCACTAAAACAGCTATTTTATTTTTCCAAAGTGCGTTAACCGAAAAAAAACCGCGGCGTTCAAAGGAATTATCAACTACATCGTCGTGAACCAGGGTTGCGGTATGAAGCAGTTCTACTAATGCCGCCCCTCGATGAGTAGCTTCAGTAATTCCTCCGCACATTTCGGCGGAAAAAAAAACGAACATCGGCCTTATCTGCTTGCCCTTCCGCTTAACAATATAATGAGTAATACGGTCGAGAAGCGGAACAGAACTTTTCATTGAAGCCTTAAACTTTTCTTCAAATGCATCAAGCTCTTTTTCTATCGGTTGCTTTATTTCGTTAAGGCTCAGCATCAATTAAACGCTTCTTTTTAGGGTTTTTGAGGATGTATTTTGTGTTGCAAACATAACCGAAAAAAGCGAGAAAGACAGGAAGAGTATTGTGAATGAGGGAGCAGATTGGGCAAGTTTTTCGAAAAATCAGCCTAAACCTATCCTTCCGGTAATAGCCTCAAACAGGGCGTTGCGTTTGGCTCTTTATTTTAAGAACGTGGCGAGCAATTTCAAATAAGGGTAAAGACTTGTCGGCAGCGTTCAGTAGAATAGCTTGTTTTATTGTGCTTAACCTGCTAAAAGTTTATCAAATCCTGAGTGCTCCAATACACCGGCCAAGTAGTCCTCGTCTTCAAAATCCAACTCCAACCTTTTGCCGCTTTTAAGGCTTAATTTTTTTAAGGAAAACAATAATTGAAGGGCTGTAATGTCAATTCTTACTGTTTGAGAAAGCTGGACCGTCAGTTCCGAATATTCTTCAAAAGCTTCGAGAAGCGCTTTCTTCAATTTTTCGGCATTTTTTATGCTGAGTTCGCCGCCCGGTAGTAATTGTACAGACGAGTTTCCTAATACGGTTTTTGTTATAGCCGGGATCTCATTCATAACAGCATATGTATTTTTTTGATAAAGGCTGATTTTTTAAAGAATTATTGTTAGTCAAAAAGCAGCGCCCTTAATCGTTGTTGGTACGCAGAATTTTTAATAAGGTTATGACTTTTGAAGGAATTCGAGAATTACGTTCCCCGAAAAGGTGCGAATAATACCCAAAACCACAGCTTTTGTTTTCCTGTAAATTCGGTTATGAATAAAAAAAATATTTTCAATTAATAAAACCATTCGCCTAATAGACACGTAGTTAGTATATAAATCTTTAATTAAAACCTTTTTAAATTTAGTCTTATGTCAAACATTACAACCGATGAAACAAGGTTGCAGAAAGACGAGAGCTCGCTCTATTCTGCCAAATTTCAACGCCGTTCTTTCCTTCAATTTGCAGGTGCCGGAGCGGCAGGTGTAGCCTTACTAATGGCCGGCTGCGAAAAAGATAACGGTCAAGCCTCCTTACTGGCAGACGATGACGCCGTAGACCTCGGAAGCGGGGATGTAGGAATTTTAAACTACGCTTATGCCTTGGAGCAATTAGAGGCCGCGTTTTACCTTCAAGTAGCCGCTACACCTTATTCAGGAATTTCTGACTTGGAAAAAAGCCTTTTGGCCGACATCAGGGATCATGAAGTAGCTCACCGCGAGTTCTTTAAAACTGCCTTAGGTGCAGCTGCGATCCCGGGTTTGGAAGTAGATTTTTCAACAATTGACTTCTCCAGCCGAGAGAGTGTTTTGGGCACTGCAAAAGCTTTTGAAGATTTGGGAGTTTCTGCCTATAACGGAGCAGGAAAATTGATTGATTCTGCTGATTATTTGTTGCTTGCGGGTAAAATAGTTTCGGTAGAAGCACGACACGCAGCATTAATCCGTGATTTAATTATGAACGGTTCTTTTGCCGACAGCAGCGTGATTGACATGAAAGGTTTGGACGTGTCCAGAATGCCTCTTGAGGTTTTAGGTATCGCCAAAACTTATGTTAAGACAAAAATTAACGCATCAAATCTTCCAACATCTTAAAACAAAAGCCATGAATATTCTTAATATTATTGACGAAATAGAAAAAGTAGACGGCGAAGTTTACGAGCGGTTAAATCCGCGTAGAAAAGCATTAAAAAGCTTTAGCAGCTTCGGATCTAAAGTTGCTTTGGCATCAGTTCCGTTAGCTTTAGGATCTATGTTTAAAAAAGCTTACGGTGCAGCGGTAAGTACGGAAGTTACAGATGTTCTGCAATTTGCACTTACATTGGAGTATCTGGAATACGAGTTTTACTTAATGGCTTGTGATAAAGGCGCTTCCTTAGTACCCACCGCCCCCGGCCGTGCCGCTATCAATACCATTAAAAAACATGAAAAAGCACATGTTGACTTTTTGAAAGAAACTTTAACAAGTTTGGGCGTTACACCGGTTGCCAAACCTACGTTTGATTTTTCTGCGGGTAACGGTTCCGGTGAAGGTCCGTTTAAAGAGGTGTTTAACGATTACGATTTGTTTTTAGCCGTTGCGCAAACCTTTGAAGATACCGGTGTTCGTGCATACAAAGGACAGGCAGGAAATTTAATAAGCCAAGGAGATATTTTAGAAGCTGCTTTAAGAATCCATTCGGTTGAAGCCCGCCATGCTTCGCACATTCGCTCCATGCGTATGGCTCGCGGTGCCGCAGTTAAACCTTGGATTACAGGAAAAGAAAGCGGAATAGGACCTGCTGTTCAAGCATCTTATGACGGCGAAGAAATCACCAATCAAGCCACCATTGAAATTGTAAATATCAACGGCTTCAGCATTTCGGCTGCTGCTGCTTCAGAAGCATTTGACGAACCGTTAACTAAGGCCCAAATCTTAGCGATTGTTGACGGCTTTATTGTTTAGTCTATAGTTTCATTCTAATTTTTATACAACAGAGAAAAGCCGACGCGAGGTCGGCTTTTTTGTTGAAAGTATTTTTTATAAAAACAGCCTTTTAACTGATGAAAAAAAGCCCGGTTGCTTTAAAAACCGGAATGATTTCTTTTCTGAAACTCGCATTAGAGAGGATGCGTCGGGAAGTTTTTTCATTATACTTTGAGCCGTATACATTGCCCCCATGTAGTTGGAACGTGTATGTTGCGGGTATTTCCCTGCGGCTTTCTTTCAAAAGAAAACTGTTTAGAATTCCTTCTCCGGCTTCATTTATCGCTCCCTTGCCTGCAACCCTGCGTAAATTTCTTAAAAAATTTCACTCCACGAATCCGTCACGCTCTTTACCGCGTATGTCAACTTATATAAAATAATTAGTAGTTAACCCATTTTAAATTATCAAACACATGTCGAACTTATTAACAGACGAGAATTTGAGCCGGAAAGAAGAGGAATCTTTTACGTCCGCAAAACTGCAACGCCGTTCCTTTTTGCAATTTGCAGGAGCAGGTGCCGCAGGTATAGCCCTTGTAGCTGCAGGCTGTAAAAAAGATAAAAATACCGGTCCCGGAATGAACTCCGGAGTAGATTTAGGAAGCGGAGACGTTGGTATTTTAAATTATGCTTACGCACTTGAGCAATTAGAGGCAGCATTTTACCTGTATGTTGCTGCCAATCCTTATTCAGGAATATCTGATTTAGAGAAAATGTATCTCAATGATATTCGCGATCATGAAGTGGCCCACAGAGAATTTTTTAAAAACGCTATTCCTGCCGATAAACGCATTCCTAATTTGGAAGTAAACTTTTCATCTATCGATTTCACCAAAAGAGACAGCGTTTTAGGAACTGCAAAAGCATTCGAAGATTTGGGAGTAGCAGCTTATAACGGCGCAGGTTTTTTAATCAAATCAGCTGATTATCTATTATTAGCAGGAAAAATTGTGTCTGTAGAAGCACGTCATGCAGCTTTAATCAGAGATTTAATCAGCAACGGCTCTTTCGCATCAAGCGGAAACGGTGAGCCTTTAGATGCAAACGCAATTGATAAACCTTTACTTCCTGCTCAGGTATTACCTATTGCCGGAACCTATATCAAAACTAAAATTAACGCAAGTAATTTACCAACCTCTTAATTTTAACAGTCATGAATATTGTAAATATATTAGAAGAAATAGAAAAAGTTGACGGAGATGTTTACGAACGTTTAAGTCCACGCAGAAAAGCTATGCAAAGCTTTTTTAATATGGGGTCGAAAATTGCTTTGGCTGCTGTGCCCTTAGCTTTAGGTTCTATGTTTAAAAAGGCTTACGGTGCTACTCCAACTCAAGTTTTAGAAGTATTAAACTTTGCTCTTACCTTAGAGCATTTAGAATATAACTTTTATAAATTAGGTTACGCTTCAGCTCCAATCCCTGATGGTGCTCCAAAAGGTGCGATTATGACTATTCGTGACCATGAAGATGCTCACGTGAAGTTTTTGCAAACAACAATAACAGGTGCAGGCGGAACACCGGTACCTCAAGCGAATTACGATTTTACTGCAGGCGGCGCTTTCGCCGATGTATTTTCTAACTACGCTACGTTTTTAGCCGTTGCGCAAGTATTTGAAGACACAGGAGTGCGTGCCTATAAAGGGCAAGCGGGAGCGTTGTTGGGAACAGGACCTGTTTTAACTGCTGCTTTAGGTATCCATTCGGTAGAAGCACGTCATGCTTCGCACATTCGCCAAATGAGAAGAAATACCGGGCAAATGCCTACAATTAAACCGTGGATAACCGGCGGAAATGATACCGGAATAGGTCCCGCTGTTAACGGCAGCTTTGCAGGCGAAGAGAACGTAGTGCAAGCAACTATTAATATTACCGGTATAAACGGGCAAGCAATTTCTGCCGACGCAGCGAGTGCGGCGTTTGACGAGCCGCTAAGTAAAAATCAGATTTTGGCTATTGTAACTCCGTTTTTTGCTTAATCAGGTTTTCAAGTTCATATATTTTAGGGCCGGAAGAAATTCCGGCTTTTTTGTTTTTACACCCCTTGCTGTAACTTGGCGATGAGTTCAAACTCTTCTGTAAGCTTATTGCTTAATCGCTCAAACACCTCATAATACCGCATGTAAACAACATTGTCACTCGTATTCGGAGTGAAGATTCTATAGCTTGAGTCGGCGACGGATGCTTCTTCTAAAGAATTAAATATCCCAAGTTCGGTAGCCAATAAAAAGAACAGCCCTGTAGCCGAACTGTCGGTACTTGAGTTAACATGTACCGGTTTATTAAAAACATCGGCAATTAATTGCGAAAGAAAAGGCAAGGTTGCCAAATATCCGTTCACATATAATTCCTTTATAGGCCGGTGCTCTTGTAATAGCTTACCGATACTGAAAAGCTCATATATAACGCCTTCGACAGTAGCTCGTACAAAATGCTTTTTTTTATGATTGATGTTTATACCGAAATATGAGCCGCGAGCATTAGCGTTCCATAGCGGAGCCCTTTCTCCCAGCAAATAAGGAAGAAAGATTAAACCTGCTGACCCTGGAGGCACTTGGGCAGCTTCGCTAAACATTTTGGAGAATGCAGCATCATAATCGGAAAACCCTGTATTGCGTAAAAACTGTCGATTAAACCATTCAAAAACAGAGCCCCCATTGTTGGTGGGGCCGCCCGACACAAAGCACCCTTCAAATAAAAGGTAATTGAAAAATTGCCTGTCTTCTGTGTGGAGTTGCTTTTTATCGATAATCCGTACGGCGCCCGTAGTATCTAAAGTAACAGTAGCCCTTCCTTTGCCCCGACCTGCCGCACCGAAAGTCGCCAGACAGCCGTCACTCGCACCTATGATAATCTTTGTAGCGGCCGACAGTGCAAACATTCCTCGGAATCCCTTCCTGATTTTTAAACCCGAAAAGAGTACAGGTACCGGTTGCGAAAGTTTATCGGCATTGATTCCGGCGAAGGCGAGAGATTGCTCTTCCCAATTCAATTCGGTAATATTAAAAAGACCCGTAGCGGATGCTAAACTGTAGTCGATATAATAGCTTCCCGTAAGTTGAAACAGGATGTACTCTTTTAAAGATATAAATTTATGCGTCCGATTGAAAACCTCCGGATTTTCATTTTTTATCCAAGCAATTTTAACCAAAGGCGACATGGGGTGAATAGGCGTGCCGGTGGCTTGATATATACTTTTTCCTTGCGGAGATGACTTTAAACTTTCGGCCTCTTTTTTTGCCCGATTATCGGACCAGATCATCACATTAGTAAGCGGAACTCCTTTCTCATCGACCGGCAAAACACTGTGCATAGCGGCACTAAACCCAATGGCTGAAATGTTATATTTTTGAGGTCTAATTTTTTCCGAAATCAAGCCTCTTACTACGTTAAGAAAAGTTACAAATACTTGTTCCGGATCCTGCTCGCTGTAGTGCGGCAGCGGATGGAAGGTTGGATAAGTACCTTTCCGTGAGTCTATTATTTGCCCGTTCAGTTTAAAAGCTACCGCTCTTACATGCGAAGTTCCAATCTCGATAGTTATAATACAATCCATGGCTTATGTATTATTTTTTTTAAAGTGCATAGGCGTATAGCCTGTAATTTTTTTAAAAGTTGTTGCAAAGTGCTGCGACGAATAAAAGCCGGTTTCTAAGGCGATTTGAGTAACACTAAATTCGGTTCGCTTAAGCAACTTTATTGATTCCGAAATACGGATATTGATCAAATAATTCAACGGCGAAAACCCGGTAAAGCTTTTTACTTTTTCTGTAAAAGATGTAGTTCCCAATCCGACCAAGGCGGCCATTTCTTCAACCGACCATTGGTGAGACAGGTTCTGTCGCAGCGTTTCTTCCAGCTTTAAAAATATCTGCGGAAAGTCGCGGCGCTTGTTTTCCTGCCTGCTAATTTGCCGGGCGAGAGAAATAAGGAGCTCATCTATAAGCTGATTAACACGCGATCGATACCCTATTTCGGCAAGTGTAAGCTCGGTAAACATGTGATGAAATATTTCTCCCGCAAGAGAAAAGTTATTAATTACCGGCTTAGCATTTACTGTAAGCAAATTTTGAATAACCCGATTTTCAGGCTTATGAAGGCTGCTCCAATTATCGAAAGCGACGTGGGTACACGGTCTGCCCGGTATTAACGAAAGCCACATAATTGCTCCCAGATCTAAAAAGCCCTTCGGATTGCCGAAAAGCTTTCCGGGAAGAATAAGGGCAAGATCCCCCGGATACAAAATATAATTTTGATCACCTATCAGCCATTCATGTTTACCCTCCAAAATAAAATAGATCAGAAGTTGGTCCGAACTTGTAACATCCAGCGAATGCAGTTGCACATTATGGATTTTTTTACAGCCAAACTCGCTGATATGCGAAAAGGGTTGTAATTGGGCACATTCGCCTTGCTTAAATAGAAAACGGTGCATTAACAGGTAGCCGAAGCAGGTTTAATTGGTATGGTAAGGTAATTGTTTTAACAATATAACCAAACTTAGCCAATAGCTTTTTAATAAAAGTTCAAAATTCACCGCTGAAACTTATTGGAAGTTCCGGAGAAATAATCTGTGGAATTTGTGATAACCAATTATCCTAAATAGAATTCCCCTTCTTGCAGAACAATTTTTCTGCTTTGAAGTGCAAGTTCTTTCTTGGCAATACCTATTAAATAAACTTTTATTAAACATTCAACTAACTATTATGAAGAAAAACTCAACCTATTATCTTAAAAGAAGACACCGGCTATTTACGCTGTTCTTTTTATTGCTCACCGGCTTTGGCAGCGTTGCCATTGCGCAAACAGCCGTCACCGGAGCCGTTTCGGACGGGAGGGGTGAAGAATTGTTGGGCGTTTCCGTTAAAATCAAAGGAACCGACAAAGCTACCACAACAGATGCAAACGGTCGGTTTAGAATAGAGGCCCCGGCTCAATCTACCTTAGTTTTCAGCTACCTTGGCTTTGCGTCGAAGGAAGTAGCTTTAGCGGGACGAACTTCTATAAACGTTACCCTCGAAGCAACATCAAAAACATTAAGCGATGTAGTAGTTACAGCGCTCGGCATAAAAAAAGAAGCTAGAAGGTTGGGTTATTCTGCTACAACGGTTAAAGCGTCGGAAGTTACCACGAACCGTACCAATAATATCGGCAACAGCTTGCAAGGCAAAGTTGCCGGCGTCGTAGTAAGTCCGCCCACAACCGGTGCCGGAGGAAGTAGTAAAATTCGGATTAGAGGAGTTTCGTCATTTGGTTCCAATAATACTCCACTTTTTATTGTTAACGGCGTACCTATCGACAATACGAATTTCGGTGTACAGCGAAACGATGCCTCTGTAAGTATAAGGGGCAGTAATTTTTCGGATGGCGGGGATGCTTTAACCAGTATCAACCCTGACGATGTTGAATCGGTTACGATATTAAAAGGTGGGCCCGCTGCTGCACTTTACGGCTCCAGAGCAAAAGACGGTGCGATATTAATTACCACCAAAAGCGGTAAAGGGACCCAAGGAATCGGTGTGGAGTTTAATACGAATACTGTAATGGACAGAGTTATTGACCAAACTGATTTCCAGTACGTTTACGGACAAGGTGAAAACGGAGTACGGCCTGCGGATCTCACCGCTGCTCAAAATACCGGAACTTGGAGCTTTGGCGGGAAATTAGACGGCACACCTCAGATACAATTCGACGGGCAAACAAAACCCTATTTGCCGGTGAAGAACCGAATAACAGATTTTTACCAAAACGGTTATACAACAACCAACTCAGTCGGTTTTTCTAAAGGTTCTGATGCAGGCAGCTTCCGTTTAGGAGTGTCAGATATGAATAATAAATCAATTATGCCTAATTCGAACTTTCGGAAGCAAACTATCGACTTCGGTTCGCAGTACCAGTTGGGTAAAAAATTATCCGTGGGAGTCAATGCTACTTTTTCTCACGAAAAGAATCGTAATCCGCCGAATGTTATTGTGCAGAACTATAACCCGGCCGTAACGCTCTATAACTTGGGAAATTCAATCAGTTTAGAGGATTTGAAAAATAACCGTAAAGATGAATCAGGCAATGAGCGGAATATTTCAAGGTTCACTACTCGTACTAATCCTTATTGGTGGGCGTACGACCATGCGGAAAGCATTATACGCGACCGCCTTTTCGGTAATGCAAGCTTAAAATACAATATTTTGCCTTGGCTATCTATTCAAGGTCGTGCAGGGCAGGATTATTACAGCCGCGACCATGATAATAATGTCCCTACCGGTACAAGAACTTTGCCTCCCGCTCCACCGGGTGCTTTTGGCGGAGAGTTCTATCAAGAAAGTTTACGCTTTCGGGAAAGGAATTACGATTTCTTAGTTAACGCAAATCGGCGTTTCGGAGATTTCGGCATGGAAGTTAACGCGGGCGGGAACCAAATGACAACTATTTACCGAAACAATAATGTATTGGTTAATAACTTCTACATACGCGATTTATACACCGTAATGAACGGGTTTACAAAAGATCCTCAATATTATTATTCCGAAAAAAGAATTAACTCTTTGTATGCTGCTGCCGATTTCGATTACAAAAATTTCTTGTTTTTAAGCGTTACGGGCCGGAACGATTGGTTCTCTACATTAAACCCAAAAACCAACAATATTTTCTACCCTTCGGTAAGCACAAGCTTTGTATTTAGTGAGCTAATGCAGAACGCCTCTTGGCTTCGCTACGGGAAATTGCGTATGGCTTATGCGGAAGTAGGCGGAGGCACCGATCCATACGGTAGCAATCTTTACTATGGATTAAACGCAAATCCGCTCGGAAATGTGGTACTCGGCTCAATTTCCGGCTCAATTACACCAAACCAATTTTTGAGGCCGCTCGCGGTAAAAGAGTTTGAGGTTGGTTTAGAAAGCCGCCTCTTTTCCGATAAGCTTTTTTTCGATTTAACTTATTATCGGAAGAAGAGTTTAGACGATATTCTGCGGGTACAAACCTCTATTACTACAGGTTTCCAACAAGCGCTTGTTAACATCGGCGAATTGCAAAATCACGGTCTGGAGTTTTTGCTTGGAGGAGTGCCTGTAAAATCTTCAAATTTTACTTGGAACGTAAGTGTGAATGGTTCCTATAACAAAAACAAAGTAAATAAGCTTGTGGGTACTACACAAAAGATGGTTGCGGGAAGTGCTGAATTTAACGGGCAAATTGTTCATATAGTCGGACAACCGATGGCAGTGATTGAGGGAAATTCATATTTACGCTCTCCTGACGGACAAATAATTAATGCAAATGGAGTCCCTGCAGTAGGGCCTTTAAAAACTTTTGGCAGCACCATGGCAAAGGTTGTAGGGGGTGTAAGTAACTCCTTAAGTTTTAAGGCAGTTAAGTTTTCGTTTTTGATTGACGGACGCTTCGGCGGAAAACTGCTCTCTCAAACAAACTTTAACCTCTATCGAATCGGCTTATCTAAAGAAACCTTGCCGGGAAGGGAAAACAACAGCGTAATCGGTCCGGGAGTTAAAGCAGATCCTGCAAACCCTGGAAAATTCCTCCCGAACGATGTGGGTGCAAATCCTCAAACATATTATGCTGCTGTTCGCGGAAATGCCAATATCGAGCCGTTTATTTATAAAAGCGATTTTGTAAAACTTCGTCAAGTTACCTTAGGCTACGATTTTACTCAATATTTAGCTCGAACTAAAACTATAAAAGGAGCCGTGCTTTCCTTAGTAGCCAACAACGTTGCAGTATTAAAAAAATATGTACCGAACGTGGATCCGGAGATGATGGCGAGTACTTCAGACAACCTTTCAGGAATAGAGGGCAATACAATGCCCTTAACAAGAAGCTTAGGACTCAACTTAAATGTTAAATTTTAAAGCGGCAAAAGAATGAATATCATGAAAAAGAAAATATTACACTTAGCTTGTCTTGCCGTTTTAACATTATCGGCAGCCTGCGATAAAGACTTCGAAAAAGTAAACATAAATCCGGTAGCTCCAACTAAACTAAATTCAGCATATCTCTTCGCAAATGCGCAAAATGCGTCAGCCGGAACGAATATAGTTTATCAGGGAGTTTTGGTGCAGCACCATATGATTCCTTTTCTAGGGGTTGCAGCGGGGGGAAATGTTAATCAACTCAACGTTCCCGAGACATTTAGCACATGGAACCAATACTACGGAGCAATTAAACATTTGGTCGATGTAATAGATAAAACCAAAAACGATCCTACAAGGGCGAATCTGTACAACATGGCTCGTATCTGGAAAGCTTATACATTTCAAATTCTTACAGATACCTATGGTGATATCCCATACTTTGAAGCCGGAAAGGGATATTCGGCAGATATTACTTACCCGAAGTACGATAAACAGCAGGACATTTATAGTGATTTATTAAACGAATTGGAGCAAGCCTCAGCCGCTTTAGATGCAACTAAACCGATTGAAACAAACGATTTGTTTTATAAAGGTGATGTGGCAAAATGGAAGAAACTAGGTAATTCCTTACTGCTGCGTGTTGCAATGCGCTTGGTGAAAATCGATCCCGATAAGGCAAAAACTTATGCAGCTAAGGCTTTTGCAGGCGGAACTATGCAAAGTAACACAGACAATGCTGCTGTTCAGCACACTCCGGCTTATACTAATCCGATCGGTACTTTCATATTTAACAGCACCGAGAAAGCTAATTATTATTTGAATCAAACTTTTGTTGATACCCTAAAGAAGAACAATAACCCCCTTTTGGGAAGCATAGCTGTAATTTATGCCGATGCAACAAAACCGGCTAACGAGACCACTGCCGATGCCAACCCCACTATCCAAATTGGCATGCCTACAGGGTATGACGATAAAACCATTACTACAGCTCCCGGATATCCCGGTTCGCTTTATAAATATTCGCAAGCTAACCGCGTAACTTGGGGAGGGATTACAGCACCTTCGTTTTTTGTTACCTATGCACAAACCCAACTATTGCTTGCAGAAGCGGCTTTTAGAGGATGGATAAGTGCAGATGCGGCAGCTTTATACAGAAGCGGGGTGGAAGCAAACATGCAGCAAGCTGCAGTTTACGGAGGGAATTCTGCAATTGCTCAACCTGCTATTGATGCTTACTTAGCTGCGCATCCTTACAACCCGGCCCGTGCTTTAGTACAGATTAATACCGAGTATTGGATTGCAAGTTTCTTGAACCCTATTGAAGCCTGGGGAAATTATCGCCGAACCGACTTGCCCGGTTTGGCGCCAAATAACTATGCTTCCCCATCAATTCCACCAGGAAGCACAATCCGAAGAATAGTGTATCCTAATAATGAGGCATCATTAAATGAAGATAATTATAAGGAAGCGGTAGGTCGCCAAGGTGCAGACGTACTTGAAAACCGTGTTTGGTGGGATAAAAAACCTTAAGACTACTATCACTTTTATAGTCAGTTTAGTTGAAGGTCGGGAAGCAATTCCCGGCCTTTTTGTTAGCAGGAATCAATATTGTTCTCGCGGAGAAGATAGAATCTGTACTAATTTTTGCTTTGTTGTAAATCAACTACCCAAAAAATATAGAAACACAACTTTATAAAAGTCTAACATTCTTACTATGGCAAGAATTAAGATTGTTGCT
>JAYULL010000013.1:0-20439 GCA_043763625.1 Sphingobacteriaceae bacterium
GCATCCGCCGGAATGGCATGCGTTTCAACGTGATTAAGCTATTTTGGTAGCTGCAAATTGATACCGCTTGGTGGGGTCAACATAGTCCGGAATATCCATGTTTACAACCATTTTTATGTCGTTCGTATGTGTCATTTGTCGAGTGCTTTTTTTTCTGGCTTGTGTGTCGGGTGTTTTATTTTTTTTGAAGCGTTGGAAATTTTTTAAAATCAATTTTTCTTTTGGGTCGGCTTTGCAAGCTCTATTAAAAACTTTGGTCGTGTGTTGGCTTGTGCGGTTTTTAATTGTGCTTGCAAATTGCGTTGGCTATTCTTTGTTCAATATGTTTTTCGTTTTTGTAAAAATGAATTCTTCAATTGTTGATTCTATTTTAAGTTTAGTTGGAATAACTTCCATCCATCTAAGAAAACCAAATACACCGATTACAGCAGAAATTGACCACGCTGTATAATTGAACCAATTAGTGTTAAGTTGTGGGTTTTTAGCTTTGAGCAGAATTGATAAACCAATTAGCAAAAGTGCTATTATTACAAACGTTGATTTTGCTAAGAATTTAGAAAATTTCCGAATGTTATTGTCTATACGTGAAAGCTTTCCTTGTTCAACAAGTAATCCTGCATTGATTTTTAACTGCAAATCTTCTAAAATTTCAGATGGGGTTTTGTCTGTATATTCATCAATATCATTAAGGGTTTTCTGTTCTAAAAGCGTGTAGGTCAAATTGGAAGCACTCAATAAATAAAACTGTTCATCAGTTATAATATTTTCTTTGTGCATCTTATTGATATCATCATAAAACTTGTTCAATAAACGATTGTCAAGTTCGATAATATTGTAACACTCACTAATAAGCAACTTTATATTCAAGTTGTCATTCTTTGAGGGATAATTTGCCCAAAGGATAGTTGAAAGGAATATATCTGTAACGCAAACAGGAATAGTTGATTTGAATTCCCAATCGTTCCGTTCATACTTCTTTGCAGCATAAGCAATAAACTCATTACTGGTCAAGAGAATTGCTTTGCTTGCTTTCAAGCTGGTGGCTTGTGTCCGTTTTCTAATTTTAAAAATATTTGAAATTGATTCTACATCTCTTTCAATTTGGTTTGCTTTATACCAAGGAATTTTATGAGCCTCATCTTTTTTGTATAGGTCTTCAATTGTGGTTTGCAGTTTACTTTCATCAATTTGGAACTTGTAATCAGGTTCTGTTAATGTTGGAGAAGGAGTTTTACCAATAGCGAAAGTTTGAAGCATTGAATCAAATTGATTCAATTTTATTTGAAGTTGTTGTGCCGAAATGTTTTCTCTTACCGCAGTTCTTAGTATTCTTGAACTTCTTGTTATATCATAGTTTTTCGCATTCAGTCTTTTGATAGCGTCTTGAATTGTTTTAATTACTTCACCATAATTTACCTCAAATACTTTTAGCTTAGCACCGTTTGCCTTTAAAGTATCAATCAATTCTTTGCCTAACTTAAGATTAGAATCACCATTTAAACCGAGAAGATTAAAAATTATTGGAGCATCAAGGAAAATTTCAACATCACTTAAACTACCTGTGTAATGTTGAATGTCTTCATAGGTTATGAGTGAAGCAATGGCATAACCTTTTGCCAATTTTAAAACCATTGCAAATTTTGCAGGTTCTTTACTTTGTAAATCGGTAATAAATTTTGCAATAATGTATTTTGCCTTTTTGCTTTCTTTGACTTTTGGTAAAACGCTGTCTCCATTATTACTGGCAAAAAGAATATCTAAATCATTTTCTTTGAAAAATGTGATTAATCCAGTTTCAATTTCTTCTGTTGTTAATTGGATTTCAAATACCTCTTGGCTATATTTATTTAAGTCAGCAACAAGGCTTTTAAAGGCAATATCTAATTCATCTTTTTGACTGTTTTTTACTGCATCACAAACTTTTTCATAGTTTACTTGGTATTCGCCTGATGCCCGATTCAACAAACCATCTTTTGCCATTCGTTTGAGAATAGTTTCAATGGCACCTAAAGGAATTTTTATACCGTAAGCTTCTACTAAATCGTCTTGAACTAATTCTCTTGTAACTTTACTATGAGTCTTGCTTCTGATTGCATTACAAACCAATGGAACATAACTGTCAATTATATCTTTTTTATTATGGTCCCAATTGTATGAGAGCAAAGCAAGGCCAAATAGTGTTTTATTCATTTCTTTAATTTTATAATTCTCCTTTAAATGCCTTGTCTAACAAACTTGGCATAAGTTGTTTTAATTCTGCTTCTTGTTCTTTGTGTGTTTGTTTTATTTCATTTATCTTTTCAAGCAATTCAACAATTCTATTTTGTTCTTCTATTGGTGGTATTGGAATTTCAACTGCTCCCAATTTTCCAGGATTTAATGAAACATTTGATGTGCCTGCCATTATGGGAACAAAATATTCATCCTTCTTTGCCATAAATAACTCAAAGAGAAATTTAGCATTGACAATTTCTTTGTCTTTAGGCATTACTGCACAAAGCAAGTTTGATAAAGCAAATTTTCCGCTTGCGTAATGAACTCGGTGCATTGCTGCATTACCGTGACCAGTTGAAGAAACCAAAGGAACGCAAGTTGCTTCGCAATCGAAATCAAAATCATTTGCGGTTTTAAATTCTGCTGCTGTTACAACAAAAGGATATTCGCCAGCATCGGTTTTCATAATTGGAAAAGCACCTTTCTTTAAATCACAAACAACATCAATTCTTTCTTTAGGAAATTCATTTTCGAGATTACACATTAAGCTATAACGCAAATTTTTCATCGCTTTATCTTGCTCACTTCTTAATTGCTTAACTTCATCGAGCTTAGCTTTTGAATTTTCAATTCTTGTAATTATGTGTTGTTGTTCAGATAAAGTGGGAAGCAATATTTCAAATTTTTCAAAATCTTTCGGGAAAAGAGTTTTCCGCCTTACATTGGTTCCTGTGCTGCCACTTCCAACATTTCTCCAATTTTTCTCAATTCTAAAAAAGTAATCGAGAAACTTTGGGTTAACGAGACTTCTATCAATTTCATACGCAACAAAAGCCCCTGACATTACTGTATTATCACATTCTTCGGGTGCAATTCCAAAAGCACCTTCCCAAGCCATTATTTTGCAAAAAATAAAATCGTCCTTTTTTATTCTTTGGATTTTGGAAAGATTAAATTCTGCACCTGCTTTTGTATAACTTGAAAAAATGCCTCTTGCATAGCTGTATGTTCCTGAAAAAGTGTAGTTTTTGAAATCGTCTCTGGTTTCAAATCTTTCAGCCTTTTTCAAAATACTACCGAAACTATATGATTTCCAATTATTCATTTGTTGAAACTTCTTTAAATATATTTTCGATTTCTTTCATTAAATGAAATACTCTTTTCTCTTTGTCCATAATAGAACCAATTAATTCATTGGGTTCTACAAATTCATATTCACCTTTACGATTGGGGTTTTTGATGTCAAGATTTACGCTTATTAGTTTTCCGTTTTCATCATTTTGAATAATGTCTGATATTTTAACTTTCCAAGCATTGTCATTTTCTTTTCGCTTTCGCCACCATTTTTTGATTTTATCAAACTCTTCAAACATTAGTGGCTTTGTCTTGCTGTATTTTCTTTTATCAGCAGGAGGAAGCAATTCGTAATACCATATTTGTTTGGTTGGTTCGCCTTGGTCAAAAAACAAAAGGTTACAAGGAATGTCTGTATAAGGAGCAAAGATGCCTTCGCCTAATCTTACAATAGTGTGCAAATTAAAATCTTCAACCAATTGCTTTTTCACTCTTGCTGAAATGCCATCGGCAAACAAAGTGCCGTGAGGAACAACAATGGCGGCTCTGCCGCCATCTTGCGTTGGCTTTTTGCGTTTTAGTTTTCGCATTATCAATTGCAAAAAGAGCAAAGCTGTTTCGGTAGTTTGCTTATCGTCAGGAAAGTTGTTTAAAATTCCTTTTTCTTCTTCGCCTCCAAATGGTGGATTGGCTAATACAATATCAACTCTTTGATTGTCGCCAATATCTTTTAATGGCACTCTTAAACTGTTTCCGCTGTCAATGTTTGGATAGTTCAAACCGTGAAGCAATAAATTCATTTGCGAAAGCAAATAGGGAAGTGGCTTTGCTTCGCCACCAATAATTGATTTTTCCTGCAATAGTTTTTTATGCTCTACCGTTTTGGCTTGCCTCTTCAAATGTTCAAATGCTTCTACCAAGAAACCACCTGTTCCGCAAGCTGGGTCTAAAACCGTCTCGCCAATTTTTGGGTCAAGCATTTCAACCATAAAACGAACCACAGGACGAGGCGTATAAAATTCTCCTGCATCTCCGCTGGCATCTCTCATTTCCTTTAAGATGCTTTCATATAAATGAGAAAGTGAGTTTAATTCTTCGTTGCTTGTAAAATGAATTTCGTCAATTTTATTGATGATGTCACGAAGCAAGTAACCGTTAATCATTCTGTTGGTTACACCTTTAAAAACGGTTGCAATTACATCTTTGCGTTCTGCTCCAGTTTCACTTTGCAAAGCTCGTAAATAGTAGAACAAACCTGTTCTTTCTTTTCCGTCAGCCAGTTTTATTTTCTCGTTGTTTACAAAAGCTAATAAATCATCGCCAGTCAAATTTTTGTCTTTTGCCCAATCTCTCCAACAGTAAGGTTCTGCAATAGCTGATTTGTATTTTTTACCTTCCAGTTGTGCGTTTACTTCTTGTAAGTTTTCGTTGTCGTCCAAGAATTTTAAAAACATTATCCAAGTCAACATTGGTAAACGGTCGCCATCACCGTTCATTCCTTTGTCCTTACGCATAATGTTTCTACACGTTTTTATAATGCCACTTAATCGTTGTGCAGGTGTTTCAATGACAACTGGTTTCGCTTCTTTCTTCGGTGCTTTTTTTTTTTTCGTCTTTGCCATTTTCTATATTATGCTGCTTCTGCGTATAGCAGGGTTTGTAATTCACTAATTGCTTTTTTGAATTCGTCCATTCCACCAAATTCATTTACTATTTCTATTGGGTTGCCTTGCTGTGCAATTGGCTCAACTGAAATTATGTCGGGTCTGATTTGATTTAAACCATAATCAACATACTTTTCTAAAATCAAATTCAAAACATCTTTGGCTCTTTCGCTGTAATGAGCAAAAAAGTCAGGTTTGTTTTTCTTCAATAAATCTGCTCTTTCTTTTCTTGTCAATGGTTTTAAGTCAAAGGCAACAAAACAAAGTAAGTCGAAAGGGTCAACATCTTGTTGTTTGGTAATTTCCATTAATTGGTCAATAGAAATTCCGTTGTTTTCCAATTCGTCTAAAATGTGTTGGCGTTCTCCTAAGTCGTTCCATTTACTTCGGAAATCATTCATAGAAGGAAACATTGTTGTTATCTGCTCCTTTGCATATTGCGTAAACTGAACTGTTCTTAGTTTACCGTTTGCATCTAAAATCTGAACACTTTCGGCAACAATTGAAACTGTTCCTTCGGTCACATAAAATTTTCGTCTTGGCTCTCCACCGCCACCGCCTGTTGGTGGTTCGTCTGTATCGTCTTCATCTTCCCAATCTTCAGGCTCGTCTGTTGGTGGGTCTGGTGTCCATTCATCACCATCAATGATATTTCCGTCTCCGTCAATTTCATCTTCGGTTATCAATGGTGGTTCTCCATCAAAATCAGAGTCGGCAAAATTTCGTGTTGCACTTCCTGTATAATCTAAAATTGTGAAAAACAATTTTTCTTTGTCTTCTCTTACTCTTGTTCCTCGTCCAACAATTTGTTTGAATTCGGTCATTGAGTTGATTGTTCTAAAAATCACAATGTTTTTGCAAGTCGGAACATCAACGCCTGTGCTTAATAATTTTGAAGTAGTTACCACAACTGGAATTGGTTCGTCAATGTCCATAAACCTGCCTAAATGCCCTTTACCGATGTCGCCTTCTTCTGAAACTATCCGAACAACATAGTCGGGATATTGCTGAACTAAGTCAGTATTTAAGTTGCTTATTTCTCTTCGAAATTGGTCAGCGTGTTCTTGGTTTACGCAAAACACAATCGTTTTATCAAACCTTCCGTATTTCACCATAAAGTTGTAAAGATGCTTTACAACTGCTTTTGTTCTTGGCAAATAGGAAAGAGTATTTTCAAAATCGGGAGTTGTGTAAATTCCATCAGGAATTAATTCTCCATTATCATCAAGTTGTCCATCTTCGGGTCTAAAGCCTGTTGCATCTGTTTCAGTAACTACACGATGAACCAAATAAGGAGCTAAAAATCCGTCCTCAATTCCTTGTTTCAAACTGTAGATGTATAAAGGATTTCCAAAGTATGCGTAAGTGTCTTTGTTGTCGTCTCTTAATGGCGTAGCAGTTAAACCTATTTGCACCGAAGTATTGAAATAATCTAAAACTGCTCTCCAATTGCTGTCGTCAGTTGCACTTCCTCTGTGGCACTCGTCAATTAAAATTAAATCAAAGAAGTCTCTTGGTAATTTTCTGAATGCTCCTGTTCGGTTGCTGTCCTCTGCTAAAGATTGGTAAGTAGAAAAGTAAACTTCTCTGCTACTTGGCAATCCTTCTTCGGGAACTAAACATCTTGCATCACCAAAAACTGCAAAGTCTTTGGCGTGTGGGTCAGAAACTAAAATACTTCTGTCTGCAAGAAATAATATTTTTGGTCTGCGGTGTTCGCCTTTTGTGTTCCAACGGTTGTTCCAAAGTTTGTAAATGATTTGAAAAGCAATTGTTGTTTTTCCTGTTCCTGTCGCTAATGTAAGTAAGGCTCTTTTCTTGCCTTCTAAAACTGCTTTAACTGCTCGGTTGATTGCTATTGTTTGATAATACCTTTCAGGCTTGTTTGGTATTGGTAAAAATGGTTTTAGGAATGTTTCTAAAATTTCCGTTTTAATTGGTTCAGCTTGGTTGAACCTGTTCCAAAGTTCTGTCGGTGTTGGGTATTTTGAAATTTTTGTTTCAAGTCCAGTGATAAAATCAAATTCTAATATTTCAGTTCCATTTGTCGAGTAGGCAAATTTAAGTCCGAGTATTTGAGCATAATCTTTTGCTTGTTGGATGCCGTCAGCAGCCAATTTGTATTTTTTCTTTGCTTCAACAATTGCAATCGGAAAGTTTTGTGAATAGCGAAGCAAGTAGTCAAAGCGTTTCGCTTTTTTTCTTCTTGCTTTCCTTCCTATTACAATAATTTTACCGTCAGTAAAAGTCCTTTGTTCAAGTATTAACTCGTCTGTCCATTGGCTGTCATACAGTTTGGGCAATACTTCCTTTCGGCAAGTATCCGCTTCGCTGTCGTGGTCGTCAATATGTATAGTTTTCTCACTCATTTACTCGTCATATAATAGTTTGTCAAATAACGGTTTTTTATCGGTGCGGTGGCAAAAAATAGCTCTTTTGGTTTTGCGAAGGGTCGGCTTGTGTGTCGGGCAAAACCAAATGTGCCATTTGTGCGGCTGGCTAAAATTGTTTTTAAAAAATGTGCGGTGGCAAAAAAAATAAAACACGAAGCATTGGGCTGTCGTGTCGGAAAAAAGTCCGCTGTTAAGTTTATATGTCGTCCTGTTGTTTCGATAATTTTCTGTCTGTTTAATGGTGGTTGTATCGGTCTTTACACTTGCCCATAACTTGTATATATATACACCTACTTGCATATATATATCTTATAAATCCAAGTTAAATATTTCCAATTAGAAGGGTAGAAGATGCAGAAGTGCAACATTATAAGTCACTAAAACTACAATTTATACGCTGATGTTTTTTGGCTACTAACTGCAAGGGAAAATCCAAAAAATTACACTCCTCCAAAAGCCGAAAACCCTCCATCCACACAAATCATACTCCCCGTAACAAATTTAGAAGCGTCGCTTAGCAGCCATACCAAAGCGCCTTTCAATTCATCCGGATTGCCGAAGCGTTTAAAAGGAGTTTGCCGGATAACCAGTTCGCCGCGTTCGGTATAGCCGCCTTCTTTTTTAGTTAGGAGATAGCGGTTTTGCTCGGTAAGGAAGAAGCCGGGAGCAAGGGCATTCATGCGGATTTTATCGCCGTAGCGTCTTGCAAGTTCAACTGCAAACCATTGGTTGTAACAGTCAACGGCTGCTTTCCCCATATTATAGCCCAAAACCTTGGTAATAGCTTTTTTTGAGTTCATGGAGGAGATATTCACAATGCTTCCGCCTTCAGGGTTTTTAGCAATCGCTTCCCCGAAAACTTGAGTAGGGATAAGAGTTCCCCAAAGGTTAAGTTCCATTACACTTTTCATTCCGGCAAGGTTCATTTTAAAAACATCTTCTTCCGGGGCTAAAACTCCTTCAGGTTGATTTCCTCCGGCGCCGTTTACAAGTCCGTCTATTTTGCCGAATGCGCTTAATGCTTTTTCTCTTGCGGCAATAAGTTGTTCTTCGTCCATAGCGTCGGCGATTAGGGCGATTGCCTTGCCTCCTGCATCGTTTATCGTGTTTGCTCGTTGCTCGGCTATTTCTTTGTTTCGGCCTAAAATGCCTACGGATCCGCCGGCTTCTACAATTCCGTTGATGAAGGAGTCGCCTAAAATGCCGGTTCCGCCGGTAACGATGATTACTTTGTTTTCGAGTGAGAATGGTTTTTGCATATGATTTCGTTTCGTTGAGATTGCTTCGTCGTTCCTCCTCGCAACGACGTTGTTTGCTTCGTCACTAAGTATGAACCGATCCTTTTTTTACTCTTTGTTTAAAAACTTGCCCGGAAAAGGCCGGTATCTTTGCTCGTAGTTTTGTCATCCGCTACGGAAGGAGGAGTTTGCACTTTACCACTTTGCTTTATTAAGATTCTTCCTAACGTCAGAATGACAAGCTCTATGACTTGTTCGTAATAACAAGAATATACTTCCAACTCTCGCTTCTTCCAAGAGGGCCGGGGTGAGGTTCTACTCCACCACCAACGGTGCCCCCAACTTCTCTTCATATTCCTTCAGATAACTGAACCACTGCTCCGGCATAGTAAAATGTCCGGCTTTGTTCCAGGCTGCTCCGGCATAATAAACAAGAGGTTTACCGGTTTTAGTTTTCACAACCGTGAACAGTTGAATAGTTGTGCTTAACGTTTTAACAACACGTTCCGGTACTATGGTTCCTACTGCAGTTATCCCGTCTTTGCCGTGTTCCGGTTCCCAGTAGCCTGCAATGCCTTTCTGTCTATCGAACAGTTCTACTCCCTGCTCTTTTCGTTTCACTATTCCGATTGCTACCGGAAGCGAATTTCCTTGAAAAGTATAAGTTACTTCTACTTTATTAAGTTGCGAGCCGGCGTCCAAAGAAATAGTTTTACTTGCATTTACTTTCTTTCCTGCAACGTTCCACTCATCATAAAACAAAGTAAAGGTTGAGCGGAGCGGACCGTTATCTAAGATGTTATAGGTTTGATAATTTTCGGAATACCAAACCGAATCTTTAACAAAAGGCGCAGAATTACCGGCCCCTAAAGTATTACCGACCGAGTAGTAATCTAAGCCGTCGCCGTTATCTGTATGATAGTTGTTTAATTTATACCTCTCGTTAATTACCAATCTATCTGTTCGCTTTACCCAAACGTCAATACCGAAAGCATCTTCGCTCGTGCCTTGCAGGGCCTTCCCGTACATTCTAAACGCTATTTTGTCATTCTCCCAAGCAAAATCATCTTTACGTTCGGGTACATAACGACAATACGTTTTTGCCGGAAACGGTTTATGTTTTCCTTTTTGGATAAGCAGTTTTACAGAGGATTTCGAAGGAACGGATACCTGAACCAACAAATTTCTAATGTCTCGCGATCCTTTGTACTCCAACTGATAAACAACTTCTTCTTTTGTTGCCGGATTAACAACTTTAAAATTTCCGGTATCAATTGGCGGAAATTTCTCTTTTACCGTTTGCCACGGGATTTCGACGACTTGTTCTATATAATTTAAATTTCCGGAATTTTTAATGGTAAGGGTTTGAGCCCGGGTTGAGCTGCATGCAAGTAATCCAAAAAGGAGAAGATAAAACCTCTTCATCTATTTTAAATCATTTATCGCACAAAAATCCATGTCGCTATAATCGAGGTTTTCTCCCGCCATTCCCCAAATAAAGGTATAATTAGAAGTTCCCGCTCCGCAATGTATCGACCAATTCGGCGAAATAACTGCCTGCTCGTTTTGCACCCAAATATGCCGAGTTTCCTGCGCTTGGCCCATAAAGTGGCAAACGCTTTGTCCTTGCGGAATATTAAAATACAAATAAACCTCCATCCGCCTGTCGTGGGTATGAGCCGGCATTGTGTTCCAAACGCTTCCTGCTTTAAGTTCGGTCATCCCGATTTGTAATTGGCAAACCGGCAAGATACCGGTTACAATAAGTTTGTTTATTGTACGATGGTTGGATCGCTCCAAACTGCCGAGCTCTACTTTTTCGGCTTGCTCTATTGAGACTTTTCGTGTAGGATAGGTATGATGAGCAGGAGCAGAGTTAATGTAGAATTTGGCAGGGTTTTCAGAATCGGCGGATGCAAAAACAACTTCCTCATTTCCTTTTCCGATGTATAAGGCTTCTTTAAACTCTAAATCAAACGTTTCTTCTCCAACTAGAACGGTTCCTTTTCCGCCAATATTAATGATCCCGGCTTCACGGCGCTCCAAAAAGAAATTAGCTTTTAATTCCGCCGGGTTTGGTAGCGAAACTTGTTCTGTTGCCGGCATAATTCCTCCTGCAATAAATCTGTCGTAATGCGAGAGAACCAGCCGGCATGCGTTAGGCTCGAATATATTTTCGATCAGAAAGGTCTTCCGTAACTGCTCGGTGTCCATTTGTTTTGCTTCAACGGGACTTACGGCATAACGGCTTTCAAAGTGTAAATCAGGCATAGTGTTAAGATCAGTGTTATAGGTACCATTTTTTGTACCGTGTTAACGCTTCAATAAAGTAATAATCTGCATAAGTGAGCGGAACATCCACTTCAGAATTATGCGGAAGGGAGCCTACGCTGTGTTTTAAAATAAACCCGCCGTTAGTTCCGGGAGCGGCCCGATATGCGATTGAAGATAAGGACTGCAGCATTTTCTCTGCCGCAGATACATACTTTTGCCTTTCCTCTCCACGAGTAAATTGGCTCAGTTCAAGCAGGGCCGCAGCGATGATTGCTCCGGCCGAAGCATCGCGTAAAGCATTCGGAATTCCGGGAGCGTTAAAATCCCAGTACGGAATTTTATCTGCCGGCAGATTAGGATGATTTAGGATAAAGGAAGCGCTTTTTTTAGCCTGATTAAGATATTTCTCGTTTTTTTCGAAGCGATACATCGTTACAAAACCGTATAATCCCCAGGCTTGGCCGCGTGCCCAAGCCGAAGAATCAGCAGCGCCCTGCCAAGTTAATTTTCTAAAGATTTTGCCGGTGCTTAAATCGTAATCCAATACATGAAAAGAACTACCGTCGGGCCTGTAATGATTGGTTAGCGTTGAACCGGCATGATTTATTGCTATCTCTTTAAATTTTTTATCCGCACCCATCAAGGTCGACCACTCGAGTAATTCCAGGTTCATCATATTATCGATAATTACAGGGCATTTCAGCTCATCGTTTGAATTCCACGATTGAATGGATTTAATAATCGGTCGGTATCGGGTTGCTAACGAAGCCGCCGATTTAAAAATCACGTCCTTGTATTGCGGGTTGTGTGTAATGCGAAAAGCATTTCCGAAGCTGCAAAACATCTTGAAGCCGAGGTCGTGATCACTTGTATTGTATTTTTCTTTCTCTAAGTCACCCAATCTTTTCTCCGCTTCCCTCTTTATCTGATTATCACGCGTGTTTTCATACAAATACCAAAGTGTGCCGGGATAGAATCCGCTGCACCACCAACTCATATCGCTTGTAATTATTTTATTTGTTTTGGCGTCATAAGATTTGGGCGCCCTGTTAGCAGGAACATTTTTCGACAAAAACTTGTATTGCTCTACTGCGAAATCTATGTTTTCATCAATTAATTTTCGCATAACTTTCTTATTGCTTTTCTGGGCGTGAACGCCTGATACGAAAGTTAAAAGCAGCAGTAGGGAAATTATCTTTTTCATTTTTTAATTATTTACGTCGACATCCGTCGGATTAGTTCAACAGGTGTAATAATCGGTTTGGTTGGTATTCGAGTATCGCTTCCCGGCTTCAATGTTTTAATCACTTCTTCGGATATTATTTTTCCGATTTTTGCCGGAAACCGGTCTATAGTTGTAATAGAAGGTGAAATTATCGCCGAACGAGGATCGTTTGAGTAGCCGGCAACTTGGGAGATGATTAAGTTATAGCCGAAACGATGCAATTCGTTTTGAATAGTTGTAATGATTTCGGCGTGCACATACATAGAAATTTGGGGAACAATCAGTCCTATTGTGTTTGTTTTTTTTGACCTCAAGCTTGATGCAGGCAGATTTTTTCGGAAGCCCAACTTTTCTACCAACGCCATTACCCGAGTTCCGGTTTTTTCTTTAACATTCGGGTTGTTGTTTAGTACCCGCGAAACGGTTTCCGGCGAAACTTGCGGCGTTTCTACAATGTAAACCAAAAAATTTTTCTTACTTGATTTTTCTTTTTTCATCAACAACTCCGGCTATTGAAACCGTTTTTAATATATGTCTCGACACTCCTGAAAATAAGTTATTTCCAATTATTTAACCTTTCATAGAATTTCTTCCCGAAACCGGCCTTCCCTGCTTCGGTAAATTCTACGATTATGCGTTCTTCTTTTACTCCTTCCAGCTTTATACTTAAACGTTGTATTCCATCATTTTTGCTGATCCCTTCAGGATGTGGACTTGAGGCCAAAGGGACAGCAGGCAAAATCGAGAAAGCGGCATTTGCCGGAGAAATAATGCGGGCCTCTAATTTTTTATCTTCGATAGTGAGAAGTGCATTTTTGCCGGATCCGTTTATGTTGATTTTTGCCGGTGTATGAATGAACCAATAAACTGTTGCCGGATTTTTGGTTTTAACTTCGTCTTGTATTACTACAGTTTTCCCCCGGGCGAGCGCAACTCCTCTCCTGAATTTTTCGGCGTTCTTAATATAAGCCGGCGTTAAATCCGCGATTGCAAAACTTGTATTTCCGGCATTTTTAAACCCGCTTATTTTGGTTTCGGCAAGCGGATCTTGATCGGCGTTTTTATCGGGATTTATTACTAAGGTATTATGACCTTCGGCTCGCATACGGTAATAGGTCCATCTTTTCCCCGTGGGTTTAGTTTCGAAATAGCCGGGTAAATTGTAGTTATCTGCACCCAAATCAACTACCCAACGTTTACCTAAGGCATCCAATACAAAGCTTCCTAAATCAAGATTGCTGTGGTTGGCTTTATTATCGCCTGCTTTAAATCCCACAAAAAATGCATTCGAGTTATTCCATTCACTACGCATACTTACAACTTCTGCATGGCGATAATAAGCGCCTTTCGGAGGGAGGGTTGTGTTACTGTTTAGGAGTTGAGGTTGATACCAAAGTAGATCCAATGCATGAGGCTTTTTCACCAATTGCTTTTGATAGATTGCCGCAAACGGCTGATTGTATTTTGATGCCAGCCAAAATAGTTGGCTTCCCTGTGCAGGAGAATCGCTGCCGTCTGCATAATTAAAAGATTTAAAAAAAGGACCGGAGAGGTATGCAGGATATACAGCAGTTTTTGCAAATCCTTCTATCTTTCCCAAGCCGAAATCTGTTTTGAGCGAGCTTTCAAGTGCCGCTAAAATCATTACATTATACTGGGTTGCATAACTCCAATAGCCGGGGCCTTCAATCGAAGCACCGTCGGGGGCAAAGGTTTTCATTGCAATCGGCAGGTTCAGAATAACATTTTTAAGAATAAACTCGGCATATTTAGGTTCTTCATCGGCTATTGCCAATGCTCCGATCCCAATTCCGCCGTTACACACTTGGTTCCAATTGTGTGATTCTTTGGGCCACCAGGAGTCGCTTGGTTTTGCTAAATCTTGATAGGCTAACATGGCTCGACTTAAGCCTTTTTCCATTATGGCACTTTTTAAAATTTCCCTACGTTCTTTAACCCAATAATCAAAAAGCCAATCGTAGCCGATAGCAAAAGCATGTGTCATTTCGCCTACGTCAAGAAAATGTTTCGGGTTCCAATCGGGGAATTTTGAAGCAGCATCGAGTTCGCTCCAAGCTCGTTCGGCGTATTTCTTGTCTTCGTGTAAACGATATAGCATTGCCAAAGTATATACTCGCTGCACTACTTCGCGTGAGGTAGAAAGTAATCTCAGCCCGTCGGGAATTTCGTATTTGCTTACCGGTTCTTGTACTATTTTATCCCCTTCCTCGATAAGTTTAGCGTCCCAGGTTTTTAATGTTTCATCGGCTTTAAGGGCGTTTTTAAGTCGCTCAAAATCCTCGGAGTGGGCCAATAACCGAGGGTGTGGTTTATAAAGATTTTGAAGAATACTGTCGGGGAGTGGAATTGAAACTCGTTTATTTTCTTTTCCGAAAATGAATCCTAAAGGAAGAAGAAAGAGAATTGAAAGAGAAAAGGTTTTCATATTGATGCGGGTAAAAGATCTAACAAGACCATTTCGACTAAAGTAAAAACTATTTTTTGAAAACGTTTTCAAAAAAGAACTGATTTCTTTTCGCTGTACTTTAGGTTATACTGAAAAATTAATCATAAAACTTCCAACTTACTCCGAAAGTTAGTAGCGCATCCTGCATCGGGTAATGCACAGTAGTAAAATAGCCTTTGGAGAAAAGCCCCTGATTTGCGTAGTTGTATTTTAAAAGGAGGCTTGCTCGTTTAAGGTTTGCCCTGAGCCAAACATCGGCAACGGGGTAGTTGGCAAACTTAATGTCAGGGCCGTTGTAAAATTGATTGATATTTGCGGCATAGGAGGGAGCAGCAAAAGGCGAGTTATATCTCACATCAAAACCGATGTTTGCATACAACACTTTGAAGAAGCGGTTGGCGAAATAGAAGCTGTTGTATGAATAAAGTTCGGGTGTACGCAGCACATTCGCGAAATCAGTTTTCTGATAAACGATGTAGTTATCCAAATTAAACTTGCCCAGAGTAAAGCTCTTATTTAGCGTGATTTTAAGTAAATTAATGTTGGTGCCTACTTGCTCAGGATGTACCAAAACCGGAACCGGCGACTCTTGGAAATAGAGATAGTTGGTTAATAAATAGTACTCGGCTTTCGCACTTCCTCGCAGTTTCGGGTTTTGATAGGTGAACGACAAATTGCTGATCTTAGTTCTGTCGAAGTTATTTCTCCATTTATAATACTGGTAATTGAGTTTTTCGTAAATCTGTTCCGGAGATTTGTTCTGCAAATAGGCTCCTAAAATTATCCTTCCCACAGATTTACTTAACAGGAAAGTTGTATTAGCTTCATAAAGGAAGTCTCCGGCATTGCGCCCTTGAAATATCTGACTGAAATTGCCTTCGAGATTAACTCTGTCGCTAAAGCGATAACCCGGGGCGACTTTCAAGGTAAGATTTTGAAAGTTGTTTTTGTACCCGTACTGCTCGGCAATAGGGGTTCCGGCGGAAGTGTACCTAAAAGGCATTTGGTTGTAGGCGTACCAATCGTGCTGTAACCCCAAATCAAGCTTTAGTTCGTTCTTAAGAAATTTAGCTGCTCTGGGGCGTAAGTAGAAGCTGTAGGAAAATTCATTGGAATAACGTTTAACGGTTGTTGAATCGCCGGTAAGGAAAGTTTCATTTGAGACAACCCCGGCCGGGAAGGCTCCGAAAACCGCATAATTGGTATTGAATTGGTCTTTCTCGTTTCTAAAGAATTTGTATAGGTCGGATATGTAGTTAAACGTGTGAGATACGCGTTGGGTGGGCCGCACTATCCGGTGCAATGTATCTCCTTTTAAAGTATCAATCCTGCCGATATAATACGACTGCCGTAAAAAGAAGTTTTTTTGCTTCCATGTATGCAAAGCAGTGTTTTTACCGGAAGCGTCGAGCCGGGTTTGGAAAGCAGTTTTACCTAACGATTCCTTTTTGTTAAACAAGTCGTCATCAATCACCCCGCCGTTTTCCTGGGCTTTAAGAGTATTAAAAATGCCGTTTATCAATAAATTATATCGCCTGTTTTTTGATTCGTACCAAGTAAAAACCGCTGCATTCAAATGATTTGCTTTTTGGTTCCGGTAAAAGTTCTCGGAGCCGTTTCTAAAATAGTTTGCTCCGAAATTCCAATTAGGTTTGATGTTTTGAGAGTGGATTACTTTAAATAATTGGTCTTTTCCGCCGCCGTTTACATAATATAAATCCGTAAACGGCGCCCTCGCTCTGTAGTAACGAAGCGAATCTTGAGTGAGTAGATAAGCGTCAAGAGTATGAAATCCGGGATCAAAACCGATAGCTTTTGAGGGATTAAAAAGCATATCTCGGGCTGCCAAACCTAAGGCCCCCAAATTTATAGTAGGGCGTTCCGGCTGTCGTATTGGACTATAATTTTGAAAATTCAATATGGAAGTATCCAGCGGTAAAACCTTTGTACTATCGCGAAGGGTACCAATGTTGGTATAACGAATAAATCGTGCGGTGTATATTACGCTGTCTTCCCGGTTTTCGTCTTTCTTTCGCATCGAGTCGAGTAAGGCGTCGGTGCTTACCGGTTTGGGTTTTTCTTTCGGCCTAAGCCTTTCGTCAATGTTTTGATCGGTTCCTCCGGTTCGGCCATTGCCGGGATAACGCGGATTGTTCGGTCGCCTGATTTGCGAAAAAATATCAGTTCCGCCGAACAGAAAAATTGAAAGAAAGATAAGGTACAGCGCATTCTTCATCACAACAGGCCCTGCAGTTCTTTAATTAGTTCCTTAATAATTATAGTCATTTTCGGTTCGGCTTCTGATGCTACTTTTATAATTTCTTCTACCGAGACAGGTTCGAGTTGTTCAAGAAAACCCTCGTCGGTTAAAACTGAAACAGCAAACACCGGGATGCCCATGTGATTGGCCACTATCACTTCAGGAACAGTACTCATACCCACAGCATCGCCGCCTATTATCCTAAGAAAACGGTATTCTGCTTTTGTTTCTAAATTCGGCCCGGGGACCGAAACATAAACACCCTCGTTGCATTTAATATTATTATTTTCGGCTATTGTACGAGCGATTTTGTTCATCGATAAGTCGTAAGGCTTGCTCATATCCGGAAAGCGAGGCCCGAGTTCTTCGTAGTTTCTTCCTCGTAAAGGATTATCGTGCTGTAGGTTGATGTGGTCGTTTATTATCATCAATTCTCCTTTTTTAAAGTCCGGGTTTAGCGAACCACTGGCGTTAGAGACAATCAGACGTTTTATTCCCAGCGTTTTCATCACTCTTACCGGGAAAGTTATCTGCTTCATATCGTAACCTTCGTAATAGTGCAAACGGCCCTGCATCGCCACAACTTTTTTCCCTCCCAGAACCCCGAAAATCAGCCTGCCTGAATGAAACTCGAGCGTAGAAATCGGAAAGTTCGGGATGTTTGAGTACATCAACTTATGGCTTACTTCTATTTCGTTTACCAAAGCTCCCAAACCGGTCCCCAGAATTATCCCGAACTCCGGTTCAAAATCTCCGATTCGCTTTTTTATATATTCAGTTGTGCTGTAAATGCTTTGCAACATAGGCGGTAATTAAGTTGTTAAAACGTTGAGGCGAATCATGAATTTTTGCAACAATAGGCAGGAAGTAAACCGGCAAGGAATTTAAAAGTTCAAATTCTTTAACCGATTTTAAACGTTGCATGTCTTTTTCTGTGGTGATGATAATCTTATCGGCCGATTCAATACTGTTAAAATCTGCTGCAAGTTTAACGATATTTTTTTGTGTGAAGGGATGATGATCGGGGTATTGATGAGAGCGGATATTTGACGTAAAAGTTTTAAGTTTTTCAATTAAAGGTTTTGGGTTTACAATGCCGGTAATGAGTACAATTTCCGTTTTGTAAGAAAGTGAATCTAAGCGTTTGCGAGAACCGTTTAAACAAGAATATAAGTCTTCATATTGCACGTACGAGAAAAAAACATGTTGCTGCGGATAAGGCTTTATCTTCGAGATCAATGCGGCTTTTCGTTCATTGCTCAATATTTCAGGTGTTTTTGTTACCACGATGATATCTGCCCTTTTTCTTCCCGAAAAAGGTTCTCTTAAGTTCCCCGCGGGCAAAAACAGTTGGGGTTTAAATACTTCGTTGTAATCAAAGAGCAAAATGCTTAATCCGGGTTTTACTTCCCTGTGTTGATAGGCGTCGTCCAGTAAAATAACTTCGTTTCCGGCTTTAAGTTTTTCAATTCCATCAACACGTTTTTCGCAAACAGCAACCGTAATATCCGAAAATTTGGCTTTAAACTGTAAAGGTTCATCGCCTGTTTCTTCAGCTTTTGAAATCGCTTCTACGAATAAAAATCCGGTAGTTTTTCTTCCGTAACCGCGACTAAGCGTAGCAATTTTGTATTCGTCTTTAAGTAAACGTATAAGATATTCGGTCATCGGACTTTTACCGGTTCCGCCTACTGCCAAGTTCCCTATGCTTATTACCGGAATGTCAAACTTCCGGGATTTAAATATTCGGGCATTGTATGCAAAATTTCGAAGAATAACTACTCCCGCATAAATCAGAGAGAAGGGAAACAGGAGCAGTCGCAAAAATTTCACGGGCTAAAAATAAGAATATATGAAGCAAACTTACTTGCTACCTAAGAATAGTAACATAGCCGTTTATTGCGCCGGTTTTGGTAGAACGAGGATTAATAATATAATAGTAAATGCCGGAAGGTAAAGATTTCCCCTTAGTAGTGCCGTCCCAAGGTATTCCTGAATCACTGTAGTAAACCTGTTGGCCCAAGCGGTTATAAATTTTGATTTCTGCTTTAGGATAATTTGTTAAACCTTTTATTAACCATAAATCATTAACACCGTCTCCGTTTGGAGAGAAGGCATTGGGCGCCTTTAGGTCGGATAAAACTACAATGGAAACCGTATCCGAAGCAGAGCAACCGGCAGGTTTTGATATTGTAAGTATGTAGGTTGTATTATCTGTAGGATTTGCTTGGGGATTTAAAATGTTCGGATTGCTTAGTCCGGCCGTAGGTTGCCACGAAAAAGTAGCATTATCGCCTGTGTAAGTTGCATCAAGGGTTACACTTTCGCCTAGATCCAATTCTTTATCAGTGCCGGCATTTACGGCTAGATAATTCAAAACGTTCACATCAAAATCTTTATATGCAATACAACCGCTTGCTGTGGTAAATTGATAACGGATTTTGTTTATTCCTAATACTCCTTCTTCCGGGTAAAACAAACTGTCTCTTACACCCGAGCCTAAAAAAATTCCGCCCTTCGGACTTACATAAGCTGCAAGATTAACAGGCGCCGCAAAACAAACGGAATCTACATTTCGGGCTTGAATTGCAGGAGAACCATTTCTCGTGTCGAAAATATAGTCGGCTTCCATTACCGGGTCGCAAAGGCTTGGACTCTTGATTATAAGGTGAAGAACATGATCGGCTTCATCCAACTGCACCGGATTGCCGGGATAATTATACACAAAAGAAGTATCTGGAGTCGTGCCGGAAGGGTTGTCTTGGGTAATAGAGGCACCATCGTCTAACGACCATACAATTTGGGATGCTTGAAAAGGAAGAGTAATATTTAAATTACTTGGTTGTCCTTCGCAAAATTCGAGCCCGATAGGCACAGGGGGCAGTTGAAGGTTTTTTACACTGTTGCCGGCTGAGTAGGCATAAGATTCAAAGAGCCCCATCCCGTATGCAACGGCTACGAAACCTTTTCCGGAGGTTAGTACATGGGATCCCGATAGGACGTTTTCTTGTATATAGGAGTACTCCGGGTTAAAAGCAACAGGCTTGAAGCTTTCCTTGGGAAGCTCATTATCAATTCTGAACGAGGAAGTCTCGGCCGTTCTAATTATAACATTTATAAAATGAGTATTGATTCTAAATTGAACGGTGGATAGAAGCGATACATTATTTATGCTTTGCTCAATGGGCGGAATAATAATCATTTCGGGATCGCCCGCAATTGGAATAGTTTCACAATCCATACTTTGCTGAAATTGGGCTAGACATACAGGATTATCGGCTTTAATATAATTAGCGGAGGTATTACGGAATTCAATGAAAGAACCTGCTTTCGAGATGGTTTCTGTGCTGCCGTTAATATAAACTGTTGTATTATCCGTAGAAGCCAATACACGATACACTACGTTTGCCTCTCTTGAAGCGAAGGGTACGGCTACAAACTCTTTTCCCCAAGCACTTACCGGAGCCAGTTGCTGAAATATATTGTCAATACTTTTTATTGAACCGTCAATTAAACAATCAGGAATTATTTGAACTCCCGAACTGCCCGAAAACACGGCTACGGGATAGCAGGCACCTTGAGTCCCCGGTATAGATTCAATTACAGTACCTGTTAAATCATTGGTTGACT
>JAYULL010000014.1:0-20427 GCA_043763625.1 Sphingobacteriaceae bacterium
TTAAAACAGAAAAAAGTCTGTTAAAAGAAGTTAATGTTTTTGATGTGTACGAAGGCGATAAACTTCCCAAAGGAAAGAAATCGTATGCTCTAAGTTTCATTTTGCAAGACGAAGAAAAAACATTGACTGATAAGCAGATTGATTCAGTAATGCAAAGAATAATTTATAATTTAGAAAAAGAAGGAGCAGAGGTGCGTAAATAGCCTTTATCAGCGGAAAGCTATTTTTAGACTTATATTTTATATTATATATAACTGATACAACTCACCGAATGTCTGCAATTGCAACCCAACTTGAAAATATAGTAGATAAAACTGCTCGGTTAATAGAGCGTTGCACAATGTTGCAAGAAGAGAATAATTTACTTAGAAACGAAAATAAGGCGTTAAAAATTACTTTAGATAAAGAAGAAACGGGTGTTACTGAGCTTGAGGAAAAATTAAGAGTGCTTAAATTAGCACGGTCATTAGAAGGAAGTAATGAAAAAAGTCTTGACATAAAGCAAAAAATTAACGAATTTGTGCGGGAAATAGATAAGTGTATTGTATTGCTTAAAAAGTAATGCAAGTGAAACAAGCTCAAATGGGAGAAATCTCCATTAAAATAAATATTGCTGATCGTGTTTATCCTTTAAAGATTAATACGGAAGAGGAGGAAGTAGTAAGAAGGGCAGCTAAATTGATAAATGACCGCATTAAGGAATATCAAGACAATTATGCGGTGCGTGATAAACAAGATTTACTTGCTATGAGTGTGTTGCATTACGCAACGGCTACGTTAAAAGCAGAGAAAAAAGTGATGAATGAAGAAACGGACGTGGCAGAAAAAGTTTATCGGTTAGATCAAATGCTTGCCGGTTTTTTCTCTAAGTAATATCGTTCTTTTTAATATTTAAGAGTTCAAAGATTTAACCGCAGTTAGATTTTTTGGTTTCACTATTTTAAGCTTAACGCTTCGTTATTAACAGAGTAAAGAAGATGCAAATCCCCGGTAATCCGTGCGATTATGATCTATACTCTAAGCCTGTTAGCAGAAGCTTATAATACATGGAACTGAAAAATTTAGTTGCGGTTTTTTTTTAACCAATTATACATGGAAGTAATATTATACATTTTTATAGGATTAGCCGTCGGCATTTTAGTAGGGCGATACATGCTGCGAACGCTTCTGAAGAACCAGGAAGTTGCTGCGCAAACCAAAGTAAAAAAGATATTAAAAGATGCAGAGAACGATGCCGAGATTTTAAGAAAGAACAAATTGCTCGAAGCCAAAGAAAAGTTTTTGCAAATGAAAGCAGAACATGAGCAAGAAGTAAACACAAAGAATAATGCGTTGAATCAACGCGAAAATTCGATAAAACAAAAAGAGCAATCGTTAAACCAGCGTATGGAAAATCTGAATCGGAAAGAATCTGATTTAGATAGCGCAAAAAAGAACTTAGAGAAGCAGACTGAAATTGCTCAAAAGAAGCAAGAAGAGGTTGAGATTTTAAAGAATCAGCACGTAAAACAACTTGAAACTATTGCCGGAATTTCCGGCGAAGAAGCAAAAAGCCAATTAATTGATACGCTGCGTGAAGAAGCTCGTACTCAAGCATTAATTCAAATAAAAGATGTTGTTGATGAGGCGAAATTAACTGCCGCCAAAGAAGCCAAAAAAGTAGTAATTCAAACTATTCAGCGCACAGCAACCGAAGCCGCGATCGAGAATACAGTTTCAATTTTTAACATTGAAAACGACGAAATTAAAGGCCGCGTAATCGGTCGCGAAGGCCGAAACATTAGAGCACTCGAGGCCGCTACCGGTATAGAAATTATCGTTGACGATACTCCCGAAGCAATTATCCTATCCGGATTTGATCCGGTAAGACGAGAAATTGCTCGTTTGGCCCTTCACCGCTTGGTAACCGACGGACGTATTCATCCGGCACGTATCGAAGAAGTTGTGGCAAAAACGAAAAAGCAAATAGAAGAAGAAATTGTAGAAATCGGAGAGCGGACGGTTATTGATCTTGGAATACATGGTTTACATCCCGAATTGATACGGATGATCGGACGTATGCGTTATCGTTCTTCTTACGGTCAGAATCTACTTCAACACTCTCGAGAAGTAGCAAACTTTTGTGCTACAATGGCCGCTGAGTTGGGTTTAAACGTGAAGCTTGCTAAAAGAGCCGGATTATTGCACGATATCGGAAAAGTGCCTGATGACAACCCGGAATTGCCACACGCAATTTTAGGAATGCAATTAGCTGAAAAATTTAAGGAACATCCTGAAATCTGTAACGCGATTGGGGCGCACCATGATGAAATTGAGATGACCTCAATGATTTCTCCGATAATCCAAGCTTGCGATGCTATTTCCGGTGCTCGACCGGGTGCTCGGCGAGAAGTTGTGGAAAGCTACATTAAACGTTTAAAGGAATTGGAAGAACTTGCGCTTTCTTATCCCGGAGTAGAAAAAACTTTTGCTATACAAGCCGGACGGGAGCTACGCGTAGTTGTGGAGAGCGAACGCATAACCGATGCTCAGGCTGAAATTTTAGCAACAGATATTTCTAATCGGATTCAAACCGAGATGACTTATCCCGGACAGATTAAAGTTACCGTAATACGGGAAACACGTTCAGTATCTTACGCAAAATAACTGGAGCCGGAAACTTCCGGCTTTTTTGCTTCTATGAAAAGCAGGGTTCAAAATAGTCGCACGGTCGAGGGGCTGTTCAATAAATATTCAGAGTTGTACAAAAATCCTATTAATAAAAAAATTCAATGGATATGTGCACCTCTAATAATTTTCAGCTTTCTTGGATTGGTATGGTCCATCCCCTTTCCCCATCTAAACTTTCTGGGTAAGTACAACGGCTTTGTTAACTGGGCATCTTTTGTAATCGGATTTACCGTCTACTATTATTTGCGCTTGTCTCCGGTTTTATCATACGCCATGCTACTTTTAATTTTCGCCTTTTCGGCAATAATCGTTTGGCTTGAAAAAATGAATATTCAAAACAATTGGCCTCCTCTTGCGGTAGTAAGTTTAAGTATCCTTTTCACTTCTTGGACAGGCCATTTCATCGGGGAAAAAATAGAGGAAAAAAAGTTTTCAATTCTAGCTGATGTTAAGTTTCTGTTAAATTGTGCTGTATGGCTTTTCCTTTTAGTTTTTAAAAAGGTGGGGCTCAAGTATTAATCTATAGTTACTTGAAAGACAAGTTGTTGAGAATCCGAATCCTTTTGCACTTAACCTTATCTTAACATTTATATCACCTTTCTTTAATTAACACCTAATGCTAGGTTAACATTGGCGTAATACTTTTGCAGTAATTCAAACAAAGCAAAAGTGAAAAGTAAATTAATTGTTAAACTACTGTACGCACTGGTCTTAATTACTTTAAGTTCAGTTAATATCTACGCTCAAGCGGGCAAAATTGCAGGTAAGGTAACTGACATAAAAACCGGCGAAACTCTAATTGGCCTTTCGGTTAAAATTAGCGGAACTACTAAAGGTTCTATAACCGATGTGGAGGGTCGTTATTCTATTCCGGCTCTTGCTCCCGGAAAGTATATCATTGACTTTTCTTATATAGGATATTCTACTAAAAGTATTTCGGATGTAGAAGTAGTTGATGGGCAAGTTACCACTTTAAATGTTGCGATGGAGCAACCGAGCGAAGGTAAAAGGCTACAGGAAGTTGTAATTAAAGGTTCTGCTAAGCGGGAAAGTGTTAATACTCTATATGCACAACAAAAAAACAGCATTGCCATTTCCGATGGTATTTCTGCTGATGTCATTCGTAAGTCTCCTGATAGAAATACGAGTGAAGTGCTCAAGAGAGTTAGTGGAACAACGATACAAGACAATAAATTTGTTATTATCCGAGGCTTGAGTGATCGTTATAATACTTCCATGCTTGACAATGCACCGCTTCCAAGCACCGAGCCCAATCGGAAGGCATTTTCTTTCGATATAATTCCTTCCAGTTTAATTGAAAACATTATTATTAATAAGACAGCGACTCCAGATCTGCCGGGGGATTTTGCGGGAGGAGCTATTCAAATTCTTACTCGTGAGATTCCTGATCAAAACTTTTTTAATTTTTCAATAGGTGAGGGGTATAATTCAAACTCGACCGGAAAGAAATTTATTAGTGGAGAGAGAGGTGGATTGGATTTTCTTGGTTTTGACAACGGGGATAGACAACTTCCGGCAAGTTTCCCCGGTACAATGGAATTAGCAAAACAGAGTGAACAGCAAAAGTTGAACTCCCAGCTTCAGTTGAAAAACTTGTTTTCAAATCGCAATACGACAGCCTTGCCTTCTCAAAATATACAAATGGCAATCGGTAAAAATTATAGAACCGAAAGTTCAAACGTGTATGGAGGAATATTTTCGGTTAATTACAGAAATGGGTTTTCGATAACAAATCCTTTTAGAAGCTATAATCAATCTTTCGTTTACAACGACGATCAGTATAAGTATACTACTTCTTTAGGTTTGCTTGCAAACTTCGGTTACAGCTTCAAGAATAGTAAAATTTCTTTTAAAAATATTTACAATAGGAATTTTGATGATTTGTACACGGTAAGAAGCGGGGTAAATGCTGCTACAACACGAGACGTAAATTTTTATGCCATAGATCTGCTACAGAAAAGTTTGTTCAACACCGAGGTAGATGGTACTCATAAACTTAGTGATAATGGTGCTCGTTTAAAGTGGTCGCTTTCTTACGGCAATATTATTAACAATCAACCTGATCAAAAGAAGATGCTTTATTCAAGACCGCAAGGGTCTAATGAGCCTATGCGAGCTGACGTAACAGGCAGCAGTATCGGAAGAGAGAATGCTAGATTTTATTCTGATTTAAACGAGAACATTTACAGTACGAGCGCTACCTTTAGCTTGCCGGTAAGATTGTTCAAAGAAAAATCAACATTAAAGTTTGGTGCCTCAGGTCAGCTACGTGAAAGAAGTTTCGATGCCCGACTTTTAGGATCTACTCTCCGTTCTGACAATTCCGGTTCCCTAAACGATAGTATCTCTAAGCTCCCAATTGATCAATTATTTAACTCTGACCTTGTTAAAAGCGGCGTTTATAGAATATTAGAACTTACATCTGCTACTGATAGATATGATGCCCACGCTTTTACCGGCGCCGGGTACGCAATGCTTGATAACAAATTAACAAAAAACTTAAGAATGGTTTGGGGGTTGCGTGTTGAAAATTTCCTACAATCGATTGACAATACCGAGGTCGACCAAAGCAATTTAGACATTTTGCCTTCTGTTAATTTTACCTATTCGTTAACAGAAAAAGCAAATTTGCGCGCTTCTTACTCAAAAACGGTGGCGAGGCCGGAGTTTAGAGAGTTGGCGCCTTTCGCCTACTATGATTATGAGTTGTCTGCTTTGAGTTACGGAAACAAAAACACGGAGAGGACTCAAATTGATAATGTGGACTTGCGATATGAGTTTTACCCGAGTCCGGGGCAAATAATATCAGTATCGGCCTTCTTCAAGAATTTCGAAAAACCGATTGAACCAACTATTTTCGATAAAAACAGTAGTTTGGAGCGATCGTATCAAAACGCTTCCAATGCTAAAAACTATGGGATCGAAGCTGAGATTAGAAGGAGCCTTGATTTTATACCAGGTTTTGGTAATAATCTCCAAGCGTACACCAACGTTGCTGTAATCAAATCAGAAGTTCGATTTGTAAGCTTGGCCGACGGAACAGCGGGGGAAGGGTTAGAAAAAAGACCATTGGCCGGGCAGTCTCCTTATGTAATCAATGCCGGACTGACTTATTCTTCAAGTAACAATAAATTGGCTTTCAACGCTCTTTACAATCGAATTGGACGAAGAATAAATGCGGTAGGAGGTACTTCCTTTCCAACGATTTGGGAAAACCCTCGTGACCAAATAGACTTTCAGGCATCATATAAAGTTTTGAAAAACAAAGGGGAACTTAAATTGAATCTTGCTGACATTCTAAATCAAAATGTAACCTTTTATCAAGATTGGAACTTAGATAAGAGCTACACACCGGGAAAAAAAGCGTACAACTCCTTTTTGGGATATGAAATCGGTGATGAAACTATAGGTAAATACAAACCTGGGGTAAATGCTTCACTGAGCTTTAGTTACAGATTTTAAAAATGCTTGAAATAACCCTTAATTAATAATTATTTAACAGTTGAGCGATAGCTTTGCTCACGAGAAACAATGTGTAAAATGAGAAATTTGAAATTATTTGGATTGGTAGTAGCATCAGGATTGGTGCTTGCGTCGTGTAGAAAAGACAAGAAAGATGATGGTCCTATTATTGAAGGTCCTAAAGGTGAAGTTACCTTAAAAGGAGATATTACTAAAAATAGAACGCTATCCGCTGACACAATTTATCATTTAAGTGGATTTGTATATGTGAAGAACAGTGTAACTCTTACTATACAACCCGGAACTCTTATCACGAGTACAGCTAATCCCGCGACAAATGATTTTCCTACCTTGGTCATTTCTCGAGGTGCAATGATCCAAGCAAGCGGAACTGCGCAAAAGCCGATAGTGTTCACTTCGGGAAAAGCCGCGGGCGCTCGTGCTGCCGGCGATTGGGGAGGAATTATTATTTTAGGAAAAGCTCCTATTAACCGGAAAGGATCAGGATCAACAGCGACTTTTAATGAAAATAAAATTGAAGGTGGCTTAATCGCTACTGCAGGTGGCAGCGAATATGATTATTACTGGTACGGTGGCACAGATGCCGCCGATAATTCAGGAGTTTTAAAATATGTGAGAATTGAGTATCCAGGAGTTCCATTTTCGGTGGATAACGAAATTAACGGCTTGACCTTAGGCGGTGTTGGCTCCGGTACTACTATGGATCATGTAGAGATTTTCAATTCAGGGGATGATGCTTTTGAGTGGTTCGGCGGAACTGTCAACGCCAAATATCTGATTGCTATTAATTCTGTGGACGATGATTTTGATACAGATTTCGGCTTTTCCGGAAAAGTGCAATTTGCCTTTAATATAAGAAATGCGAATATTGCTGATAAGTCAGGTTCAAATGGTTTTGAATCGGATAATGATGGAGACGGTTCAGCAAATAGTCCACAAACGAAAGCAATGTTTTCAAATGTTACCGTGTTGGGACCCCTTCAAACCCCAGCTACTACCATCAATACTTATTTTCAAAATGCCGCTCAAATTCGCAGAAATTCTTCAGAGAGTATATCAAATTCAATTTTTGTTGGATTCCCGGTAGGATTATATATTGATGATACCAAAGGTAGTCCTACCTCGGCAAATGCTGTTGCAGGTAACCTAGTATTTAAAAATAATATAATTGCGGGTTGTACAACGCCTTTCAAAACTTCTGCAGCATTTGATATTGCAACTTTCATCACAGGAGGTACTAACACGACTTTAGCAAATGTAGCTGATGCCGGTCTTACTGATCCTTATGCAACTTCTCCTAAGTTAACCCTAAAGTCAAGTTCTGTAGCTTTAACAGGCGCTGCATTTGCAGGTGGATATGCAGATGCGTACTTTACACAAGTTGCTTATAAAGGAGCTTTTGATGCAACAACTGATTGGACTTCAGGTTGGGCTAATTGGAATCCTTTAAATACTGAATACTAGTATTTTTATCTCTACGTAAATATAAAACCTCGTCTCGGCGGGGTTTTTTTGTGGATCAATTCTACGGCTATGATGATTTTTCTAACTGCCCTTTTTGCTTCGCAGTCGTTTTGCCTGGGTGTAAAAAGGAATCCTGTGAACAGTCGATGCCTAGAAGTACAGCGTATTTAAAACAAATTCTTGTTTCGGCTTTTTTAAAGATTTTATATTAATAAGAAGATGCCGAGTTCTCCCTCTCCGGTTTTTTTAATATTTTATTCTACTTTCTTTACCACGCTTACCTTTTCTACCTTCCTAGCCTGTCTATACCGTTTATAAAAGCCTGGTCAGCTATTACGGCTTCTAATGAATTGTCCAATAAATCCAACTTATCGGCGGCCTTGCCGAAATGAGTGTTTAAAGCTGTTGTAAGAGTTTTTTTATCCCCTATTTTTAAACTAATTCTCAATATAAGTTCAAACTCAATAACAAGGTTTTCGCCGAGGGTTTCGCAGCGAAAGGTGTTTGAAGAGCGGGTTAGAGATACTATTGCAAACTGATCTAAGGCTATAGCAATAACTGTAAAAGGTATTGAACGCTGTTTACGCGGCCTTGAAATCAAACGAAATACCTTCGCGCTCTATGCAGGAGTATTGCGAAGTATCCGACGGGCGATGTTCACTACTATAACCTTCCGCAAAGCTGTACCGGTACCGTTGAAATGTAACTTTTAGCTACCTCACGATATTTCAACGGGTTTGCCGAGCTTATCAAGCATTTCCTGAGGAATTTTCTCCATATCCACTAATATAAAACCGTCTAAACTGTCCGAAAACTTAGGGTCAATATTAAAGCAGATGATTTTCGCATTCATGGCAATGTACTGCCGCAGCAATACCGGTACTTTTAGGTGACTTGTTTCAACTTCCGAAATCAGGGCATCCAGATCTTTAAGAGAATCTTTTGACTCTAACAGTATATCGTGATCTATCGCCGAGAAATCAACCTTGAATTGCTTGCGAGGCTTTATGTATTGTGCCAATTCATGGTCGAAGTGATTTCGAGTAATATAATCAACTATCAACGACTTTGACAAAGTTGAAAATTTATTGCTTATGCTTACAGGCCCTATTAAGTATCGGCATTGAGGATTTTCGGTTAAAAACTTAATAATGCCTTTCCACAATAAAAATAGGGGTAATGCCTTTTGTTGATAGTCCTTTCGTATCCACGACCTGCCCAATTCAATACTTTTTCGAAGTATAGGGTAGAATTGTTCTTTTATCTTAAAGAGTTCCGCAGTGTAAAACCCTCGTTTTCCCATACTGTAAAAAATTTCGTCCCCTTTCCCGATGCGGTATGCGCCTACAATTTTTTGTTCATCTTTATCCCAGATAAATAAATGATGATAATAAATGTCGTATTCGTCTAGGTCAAAGGATTTATTCGTTCCTTCGCCAATTTCGCGGAAAGTTATTTCTCGTAATCGGCCTATTTCTTTAAGTATATTGGGAATTAAAGATGACGGGGTGATGTAAACTTCATATTGCTTCTCGGGCCAAACCAAGTAATTGGCTTTAACTTTTTCAATTTCTTTTTCTATAAGTTCCCGAGATGTTTCCGGAATAATTTCTTCGGGATATTTTTTTATTTTAAAAAGGTTTCTGGGATTAAAAAGCTTCTTCTCGTTTTCTAACCCGGCACCCAGTGCATAAGTACGAGCCCTTAAAAAATTCAACAGCTTGTTAGTGTTATTTAAGAAAGACAGCTCATTAACAGCAATTGGTTTTCCGATACGAATTTTTATAGTGTGGCCATGTTTGTTAAATAACTCCGAAGGAAGTTTGGCAGTTCGCAATGTAGGGTGAATTAAACTGAGGAGATTGAACAAGAGCCCGTTATTACCGTGAAAATAAATCGGTACCACCGGCACTTTGGCTTTTGCAATAATTTTACCCACTACAGGGTGCCATAGTTTGTCGGTAACTTGTTGCGTTTCTACTTTGTAAGTTGATACTTCTCCTGCCGGAAAAATCCCGATTGGTACCCCTGATCGCAATAGATCGAGCGTTTTCTTTATTCCGCTTATACTTGATGAGTGCTCTACGTTCTCGAAGGGATTTACGGCTATAAAAAATTCGCTTAGATTAGGTATTTTCTTTAACAGGAAGTTGGCCATCATTTTAGCATCAGGTCTTACTGTACAAAGAAGTTTAAGTAAAACTAATCCCTCAATACCGCCATAAGGATGATTTGCAATAGCGACAAAGGCACCTGTCGCTGGTATATTTTTTAAGTCAGCCGGGCTGAACTTTAGCTTGACACCCAATATATCAAGTATCTTATCAATAAAAGCTGTGCCTTCAAGATGTTGTGCTTTTGCAAATGTTTCGTTTACATCGTTGATTTTCATCACCTCCATAAGTAATGATGCTAATCCCGGCATGCGTAGTTTATCTATTCTAGTTGCTTTGGCAAACTCCTCTTTAGTAATGATCTTCATAGCCGGTTTTTGGAAATACGATAGGATTCAAATTTCTGAAAAATAAGGATTATTTTAGGTGTTTAAATTAAACATCTTGTTCAAAAACGGTTTTAGATCTTTTTTCTCTTTCACAAAGCGAGAGTACAACGGCTTGCTTGTTTTTGTCTTGTTGATATTGTTGGTTCAGTTCTCTCCTGCAATTTATTCTTTTTTTAAGAAGGAGGAGAAAACGGATTTTACGCAATTTGAGAAAGAGATAGAAGCCTTTGAGGCTTCCGCCAAGACAAATAATACTCATAAATATTCCTCTACGCCTCATCCCGACTCTAAACACGAGTCTGTACGCTATTTTGATTTTGATCCGAATACTCTAGAACCGGACGGGTGGAAGAAATTGGGCTTATCCGCTAAGCAAGTCCACGTTATTAACAACTATGTCAGTAAAGGAGGCCGCTTTTATAAACCGGAAGATTTAAAGAAGATTTATTCGATCAGCTTGGAAGATTATACCGGATTACTTCCTTACATAAAAATTGCTCCTCGGCAGAATAGTTACACGTCCACGAAAACACCGTTCTTTGCTCCAAAAAAGGAAAAAGCTATTGTTGAACTTAATACTGCCGACTCTGCGCAATTGGAAACTTTGCCCGGTATAGGTGCTGCTTTTGCTTCCCGTATCATTAAATATAGGAATCGTTTAGGTGGATTTTATGATAAAGAACAGTTGAAAGAAGTTTATGGACTTGATTCTGCGAAGTATGTAAAGCTTGAAGATCAGGTTAGCGTTAATCCTGCATCAGTTACTACTATAAATATTAATACTGCAACATTTGATGATCTAAAGAAGCAGCCGTATTTAAGTTATAAGCAGATGAATGCTCTTTTGCAATATCGTAAGCAGCACGGTTTTTTTAAATCCCCTGAAGATTTAAAGAAAATTCTTATTATAAACGATCTTACTTTAAAGAAAATTACTCCTTATTTAAGCTTCTGATGATTAGCGATAAGATAAAGGAAGCTGTTCGCGACATTCCGGATTTTCCTAATTCCGGGATAGTGTTTAAAGACATAACACCGATATTAAAGCAGCCTAAGTTGTGCAAAGAAATCATTCAAGCTTTTTCTGATAGATTGATCCCTGGAACTATTGACGTTGTTGCAGGAGTAGAAAGCCGCGGTTTTTTATTCGGAGTAATGCTTGCAAGCTATTTAGACGTCCCTTTTGTGCCTATTCGTAAATCCGGCAAGCTTCCTTATAAAACCGTAGAGCAAAGCTATGATTTAGAATACGGGTCGGCAAGTATTGAAATGCATGCAGATGCCATAGAACAAGGCCAAAATGTATTGATTCACGATGATTTGCTTGCAACCGGCGGCACGGTAGTAGCTGCAAGTAAATTAATTCAGCAATGCGGCGGAATTATTGCCGGTTATACCTTCATTATAAACCTGAGTTTTTTACAAGGCACACCGCGGATTCAGCCTTATTCAAGCAATATTATCGCCTTAACTACGTATTGATTTTTTACTGACCCACTTTTTTTTAAAAAAATTAATTTTTGTTATTAAGATTTAAGTAAATTTGCAGTCCTTAAAAAAATTGAGGGGAGGTATTTAAGCAAATGATAATTGTCAACATTAAAGACGGAGAATCTTTAGATAAAGCGCTAAAGCGTTTCAAGAAAAAATTTGAAAAGACGGGGGTTTTAAGAGAACTTCGCAGTCGTCAGGCGTTCGAAAAAAAATCAGTTGCTCGACGTAACGTAGTTAAACGTGCGGTTTATAAGCAGAATCTTAATCAAGATATAGTTTAAAAGATTTAATTTCAATTCAATAATATATTAAAACTATTTGTATATTCACTCTTGTGATTATATAAATAGTTTTTCATGTTTATAGAGCGCTTTATTAGTTATCTCAAATTCGAAAAGCGGTTTTCTCCCCACACCGTTAGTGCTTACCAAAAAGACTTACAACAATTTTCCGCGTTTCTTGAATCAAATGAACTTGCTTTCTCGACTGTACGTCATCAAGAAATTCGAGGTTTTGTTGTTGATTTAATTGATAAGGAATGCGAGGCAAGATCTGTAAATCGAAAGCTTTCGACACTTCGGTCGTTTTACAAATTTTTACTTCGAGAGCGATTAGTGAGCGGTAATCCGCTACTTCAGATAAAATCCCCGAAAATTGCTAAACGTCTTCCTAAAACAATAGAAACTGATAAAGTCGATTTCTTGCTAAATTCAGAAGATATTTTTGCAAGTGATTTTGAAGGGTTGAGAGACAGACTTATCATAGAATTACTTTTCGGAACCGGAATGCGTTTGGCCGAATTATTAGCTTTAAAAGACTGCGACTTTGATAAATGGAACCAAGCTCTCAAGGTTTTCGGCAAGCGGAGTAAAGAGCGAATAGTTCCGTTGAATATCACCTTACTAAAGGTTCTTGAAAAATATATTATTGAGAAAGTAGTGCTTTTTCCGGTCGCTGAAATGTTGATTGTAACTCAACAAGGTAAGCCTGCGTATCCAAAACTTATTTACAGAGTGGTAAAAAAGTACTTAACCCATGTGTCCACCCAAGAAAAAAGAAGTCCGCATATTCTACGACATACTTTTGCTACAGCTCTATTAAACAACGGCGCAGATCTAAACGCAATTAAAGAGTTGCTGGGTCATGCAAGCCTTGCTGCCACGCAAGTTTATACTCATAATTCTGTTGAAAGATTAAAATTAATTTATAAACAAGCTCACCCAAAAGCTTAAAAAAGGAGGAATAATGAAAACCCAAGTTCAATCAATTCATTTCGACGCAGACCAAAAGCTATTAACTTTTATTCAAAAAAAGGTCGAAAAGCTGGAGCAGTTCCATGATAACATTATTAGCAGTGAAGTGTATCTGCGATTGCAGAATACAAACGACGAGGCTAACAAAATAACAGAAATAAAATTGAGTATACCCGGGAGTATGTTATTTGTTAAAGAACAATGCAAATCTTTTGAAGAAGCAACAGACTTAGCTTTAGAGTCATTATTGCGGCAAATAAACAAGCACAAAACCCGGGTAAAAAACAGAGTAAACACTGACATTCCAATGCTGAGTACTTAAAAAGTAAGCGGTTCTTAAAGAAATAATAGTAGCAGAAAAAAATAAATCCGGCAGGCTTAAATCCTGTCGGATTTATTTTTAAAAAAATTTTGTGCCGTTACTAATTTTTGTAGATTTGCAGTCCGTTTCAGAAAGGTTAACTTAATCGCAAGAAATGTAGTTCTTTATCAGTTTTTAGAACATTAAAGAGATTTTAAAAGCCTCCTTAGCTCAGCTGGTAGAGCAACTGACTTGTAATCAGTAGGTCATTGGTTCGATCCCGATAGGAGGCTCTTTTAATTTGGGGCCTTTAAATAGGGTCTTAACGATTAATGTAGGGGAGATACCAGAGCGGTCAAATGGGACGGACTGTAAATCCGTTGCTTCGGCTACGAAGGTTCGAATCCTTCTCTCCCCACAGGTACACAATGATTGAAATTAGATCAGTCATTTGATAAATGAATAATAAGCGGAAGTAGCTCAGTTGGTAGAGCGATAGCCTTCCAAGCTATAGGTCGCGAGTTCGAACCTCGTCTTCCGCTCTTTATTTGGTTAGCATGCGGTGATAAGCCGTTTGCAGTTTTTATTTGTAAGAACTGAGAACTGCAAGCTGAAAAAAGCCGATGTAGCTCAGCGGTAGAGCACTTCCTTGGTAAGGAAGAGGTCATGGGTTCAAGTCCCATCATTGGCTCAGGGTAGAAAAACTTAAAAACAACATAAAAATTTAATTTACTAATTAGTATAAAAATGGCAAAAGAAAAATTTGACCGCAGTAAACCACACTTAAATATTGGTACTATCGGTCACGTTGACCACGGTAAAACTACTTTAACTGCAGCTATTACAAAGGTATTGGCTGACAAAGGTTTTTCTGAAGCACGTTCATTTGAATCAATCGACTCTGCTCCTGAAGAAAAGGAAAGAGGTATAACAATTAATACAGCTCACGTTGAGTATTCAACCGCTACCCGTCACTACGCCCATGTTGATTGTCCCGGTCACGCGGATTATGTAAAAAATATGGTAACAGGTGCTGCCCAAATGGACGGCGCTATTTTAGTGGTTGCTTCTACGGATGGTCCAATGCCGCAAACGCGTGAACATATTTTGTTAGCCCGGCAGGTTGGGGTTCCCTCTTTAGTTGTTTTTATGAATAAAGTGGATATGGTCGATGATCCCGAGTTGTTAGAGCTTGTAGAAATGGAAGTTCGTGAATTACTATCATTTTACGAATTCCCCGGGGACGATATTCCCGTAATTCAAGGTTCTGCACTAGGTGGCTTAAACGGCGATGAAAAATGGGTAGAGAAAATAATGGAGTTGATGAATGCGGTGGATAATTACATTCCGATTCCTCCACGTTTAACGGAGCTTCCTTTCTTGATGCCGGTTGAAGATGTTTTCTCAATTACAGGTCGTGGTACGGTTGCCACAGGACGTATCGAGAGAGGCATTATAAATTCAGGTGAGACTGTTGATATCCTGGGTATGGGAGCTGAAAATCTAAAATCGGTCGTTACAGGAGTCGAGATGTTTCGTAAGATTTTAGATAGAGGTGAAGCAGGTGATAACGTCGGTTTATTATTACGCGGTATTGAAAAAACTGATATCCGTCGTGGGATGGTTATTTGCAAGCCGGGTTCTGTAACTCCTCACACAGATTTCAAAGCTGAGGTTTACGTATTATCAAAAGCTGAAGGCGGTCGGCATACTCCGTTCTTCAATAAATACCGTCCTCAATTCTATTTCCGTACTACTGACGTAACAGGCGAAATTTCACTCGCAGAAGGCGTAGAAATGGTTATGCCCGGTGATAATGTAACTATAACGGTTAAATTAATCAACCCGATCGCAATGGAAAAGGGATTACGTTTTGCAATTCGCGAGGGTGGTAGAACTGTAGGCGCAGGTCAGGTTACTGAGATTTTAAAATAATCAAAATATATAATAAAGAAAAACATAAGTCCGTTAAACCGGGCTTATGTTTTCTTATAATAGACGGGCATAGTTCAATGGTAGAATAGAGGTCTCCAAAACCTTTGATCAGGGTTCGAATCCTTGTGCCCGTGCCTTAAAGCTTAAATATGGCTAACGTAGTTGATTTTATAAAAGAATCTTATAATGAGATGACCGAGAAAGTTTCATGGCCCACATGGGCAGAACTTCAAAATTCTGCGGTTATTGTTCTTATTGCTTCGATAATTATTGCGCTTATTGTTGTGTTAATGGACGAATCTACCGGTGGCCTTCTTAAACTGTTTTATAAGTCACTTGCATAATAAATAGAGGAGAAATGAGTGATCAGTTAAAATGGTACGTTGTAAGAGCCGTTAGCGGTAAAGAAAAAAAGGTAAAGCAATATATTGAAGCAGAAATAAATAGAATGGGTCTTGCTTATCAGGTACCACAAGTACTTATACCAATGGAGAAGTACTATCAAATGCGTGAGGGTAAGAAGATTGCTAAGGAGAGAAATTATTATCCGGGGTATGTATTAATCGAAGCGGCGTTAAACGGGGAGCTAGAACATATTATAAAAAATATAAATAGTGTAATCGGGTTTCTTGGAGATAAAGGCGGAAATGCTGTTCCAATGCGGCCTGCGGAAGTTAATCGTATACTTGGAAAAGTAGATGAAATGACCAGCCAGACTGAGATGATGAACGTTCCATATTATGTAGGCGAAAACGTAAAAGTAATGGACGGTCCGTTCAACGGTTTTTCCGGAGTTATCGAAGAAGTGAACGAAGAGAAAAAGAAGCTAAAGGTTATGGTTAAGATATTCGGTCGCCGTACTCCTTTAGAGCTGAATTACATGCAAGTAGAAAAAGAATAGTAGTTATATAAAACGAAAGACATAAGGAGCGGAAGTCCTTAATTTAAAAGTCTTACGTAATTAAAATCTTAAATGTTACATAGCTTCCACTTACTAACATTGAGTAATAAATTAAGTAAACAAAAATGGCAAAAGAAGTCAGTGCGTTAGTAAAATTACAAATAAAGGGTGGCGCTGCAAATCCATCTCCTCCGGTAGGGCCTGCATTGGGTGCAAAAGGGGTGAACATTATGGAATTTTGCAAGCAATTTAATGCACGTACCCAAGATAAGCCGGGGAAAGTGCTTCCTGTTGTAATCACTGTTTATGCCGATAAGTCATTTGATTTTATTATTAAAACCCCACCTGTTGCCATCCAGTTGATGGAAGCTACCGGTATTAAAAGTGGGTCCGCTGAGTCAAATCGTAAAAAAGTTGCTTCTGTAACTTGGGATCAGGTTGAAACTATAGCAAAGGATAAAATGCCTGATTTAAATGCATTCACAGTAGAATCAGCCATGAAAATGGTTGCGGGTACAGCTCGTAGTATGGGTATTACCGTTTCAGGTAATGCACCCGGGAATAGTTAATATATAAATCAGTTAAGACAGTGGCTAGATTAACAAAAAATCAAAAAAAGGCACTCTCCAAGATTGAGGCAGGCAAAGCTTATTCTTTGCAAGATGCAAGTGCGCTTGTAAAAGATGTAACTACTACTAAATTCGATGCATCTGTTGATATAGATGTTCGCTTAGGTGTAGATCCGCGTAAGGCCAATCAAATGGTTCGAGGGATAGCAACACTTCCTCACGGTACCGGTAAAACTGTTCGTGTTTTAGCTTTAGTAACTCCTGATAAGGAAGAAGAAGCTAAGGCAGCAGGTGCAGATTTTGTGGGTTTGGATGAGTATATTGCCAAAATAGAAGGCGGATGGACAGATGTGGACATCATTATTACTATGCCGAGTGTTATGGCTAAAGTAGGTAAATTGGGACGTATTTTAGGCCCTCGTAACCTTATGCCGAATCCTAAATCAGGCACAGTTACTACCGACGTAGGAAAGGCTGTAACTGACGTAAAGGGCGGTAAAATTGATTTCAAGGTCGATAAAACCGGAATTATTCATGCTTCGGTAGGGAAAGTATCTTTCCCGGCAGATAAAATTTATGAGAATGCTTTAGAAGTAATTTTAACAATCTCTAAATTAAAACCGTCTGCTGCGAAAGGGACATACTTTAAGAGCATTCATATCTCTTCAACTATGAGTCCCGGAATTGAAATTGAAACTAAAACAGTAGCGGGGATCTAATCATGAAAAAAGAGGAAAAACAAGAGATTGTTCAAGCTTTATCGGAGCAGATCAAAGAGTATGGCAATTTTTATATTACCGATACTTCCCAGCTTTCCGTAGCTAAAATTAACGGTATTCGTCGGAAGTTTTACGAAAATGGGATTTCTATTCAAGTTGCTAAAAATTCCCTTATTCGTAAGGCGTTGGAAGCAGCAGGTGTGGATTCTCCTGAACTTGCAGGTGTGCTGAAAGGTTCATCAACAATTTTGTTTACGTCAGTAGCCAATGCTCCTGCTAAGTTAATTAAAGAGCTTAGAAGAGGTAATGATAAGCCTGTTTTAAAAGGAGCTTATATTGACACAGCAGTTTTTGTGGGTGACAGTCAATTGGATGCATTGTGTACTCTTAAATCTAAAGAGGAACTTGTAGGCGAAATCATCGGGTTACTTCAGTCTCCTGCAAAAAATGTAATTTCTGCTCTTAAATCCGGTGGAAACACACTTGCAGGATTAGTTAAAACTTTACAAGAAAGAGGTTAACGGACTCCTCGTAATGTCCGAAGTATTTATTAAAGCATTAAATTATAAAATTTAAATAAAATGGCAGATTTAAAAGCGTTTGCTGATCAATTAGTAAACTTAACAGTAAAAGAAGTTAACGAATTAGCTCAGATCCTTAAAGATGAGTACGGTATTGAACCTGCAGCTGCAGCTGTAGCAGTTGCAGCACCCTCCGCCGGTGGCGATTCACCGGCTGTTGCAGAAGAAAAAACTGCATTTGACGTTATCCTTAAAGAGGCCGGCGGTGCAAAATTGGCAGTTGTTAAACTTGTAAAAGATTTAACAGGCCTTGGTTTGAAAGAAGCTAAAGATTTAGTTGACGGTGCACCTAAAGAATTAAAAACAGGTGTAACAAAGGACGAAGCAGAAGCTTTGAAAAAACAATTAGAAGAAGCAGGAGCTGTAGTTGAGATTAAGTAATCTCAGCCCAATAATTATTGCCTTAGACTCCGATTTTCATCGGGGTCTATTGGCATTTTATAATACCCGTTTTTGTTTGACTTACAATTCGCGTGAAGTGAAAAACAAGTCGAAGTTTAATTTTTAAACTAAATTCTTATTCCCTTGGCAAACAAAAATAATCACACCGAAAGGGTAAATTTTGCTACAAGCAGGCACGTACTCGATTATCCCGATTTCTTAGATGTGCAATTGCAGTCATTCAGGGAGTTCTTTCAATTAGAAACAACTTCGGACAACCGTCACCAAGAGGGCTTGTTTAAAGTATTCTCGGAGAACTTCCCAATTTCCGATTCAAGAAATATCTTCGTTTTAGAGTTTCTTGACTATTTTATTGATCCGCCGCGTTACGATATTATGGAGTGTATGGAGCGTGGGTTAACTTACAGTGTTCCGTTAAAAGCTAAGCTTCGCTTATCTTGTAACGATGAAGAGCACGAAGATTTTGAAACAATTGTTCAAGATGTGTATTTGGGAACAATTCCCTACATGACTCCTAAAGGAACTTTTGTTATTAATGGCGCTGAGCGTGTTATTGTATCTCAACTACATCGTTCTCCGGGAGTATTTTTCGGACAAAGCCGCCACACAAACGGGACCAAGTTATACTCTGCCCGTGTAATTCCGTTTAAGGGTTCGTGGATTGAGTTTGCGACAGACGTTAACAATGTTATGTATGCTTACATTGATCGAAAGAAAAAATTCCCGGTAACCACTTTATTGCGTGCAATCGGATATGATTCCGATAAAGATATTTTGGAGTTGTTCGAGTTGGCGGATGAGGCAAAAGTCAGTAAATCAGGACTTAAAAAATTTGTAGGCCGTAAATTGGCCGCAAGAGTTTTAAAGAAATGGGTAGAAGATTTTGTGGATGAGGATACCGGCGAAGTAGTTTCTATCGATCGTAATGAAATTATCCTTGAACGGGAAACTGTTCTTGAAGACGATCACATTGATATGATCATTGACGCAGGTGTTAAGTCTATAATATTAACTAAAGAAGACGCCTCTAACAATGCTGATTATTCAATTATCTATAATACTTTACAAAAAGATACTTCAAACTCAGAAAAAGAAGCGGTAGAGCATATCTATCGTCAATTGCGTAACGCTGAACCGCCGGACGAAGAAACAGCCCGAGGAATTATCGACCGTTTATTCTTTTCTGATAAAAGATATGATTTAGGAGATGTAGGCCGTTACCGCATTAACCGGAAATTGAAGCTTAATACGCCTGATGCAACGAAAGTTTTAACTAAGCAGGATATTATCGCTATTGTTAAATATCTGATCAAACTTATTAACTCAAAAGCTGAGGTCGATGACATAGATCACTTATCTAACCGTCGCGTTCGTACAGTTGGAGAGCAATTGTATGCCCAGTTTGGCGTCGGTCTCGCTCGTATGGCTCGTACAATTCGGGAGCGCATGAACATTCGTGATAACGAAGTATTCACTCCAACAGACTTAATAAATGCTCGGACATTATCTTCTGTGATCAACTCCTTCTTTGGAACGAACCAGTTGTCGCAATTTATGGATCAAACAAACCCTCTTGCTGAGATTACCCACAAGCGTCGTCTTTCAGCATTAGGGCCGGGTGGTCTGTCAAGAGAACGTGCCGGATTCGAGGTTCGTGACGTACATTACACTCATTATGGCCGTCTTTGTACTATTGAAACTCCTGAAGGTCCGAATATTGGGTTGATTTCATCGCTATGCGTTCATGCAAAAATCAATAATTTGGGGTTCATTGAGACTCCTTATCGTAAGGTGGATAACGGCCGAGTTGTTGTTGAAGAGCCGGTTATTTATCTTTCAGCAGAAGATGAAGACGGGAAAACTATAGGGCAGGCCAATGCAACTTACGATGATAAAGGTAATTTTATTATTCCTCGGGTTAAGGCCCGATACGAAGGTGATTTTCCGGTTATTGAGCCTGAAAAGTTAGACTTGATGGATATCGCTCCTAATCAAATCACTTCCATCGCAGCTTCATTAATCCCATTCCTTGAGCATGATGATGCTAACCGTGCCTTGATGGGATCAAACATGCAGCGTCAGGCAGTTCCATTACTGCGTCCCGAGTCTCCCATTGTGGGAACAGGATTGG
>JAYULL010000015.1:0-1498 GCA_043763625.1 Sphingobacteriaceae bacterium
CTTCAGGATATGTTGTTTGCAGGGTTTGAGTAGACAGAATCAGGATTTGAAAAATCGCGTTTTCTAATCAAACCACTCGTAAATTTCCGTATTAGAAAGATTCGCTTTGGCAGAAGTATCAAGGTCGCGAATTAATTCGCCTTGTTTCATTTGGATAATTCGACTTCCGTAGGTGTAGGCCTCGCGAATATTATGTGTGATGAGAATTCCCGTAAGCCGGTATTCTGCTATTAATTTGTCGGCAATTTGCATAACTGTTTTAGCTGAACGCGGATCGAGAGCTGCGGTAGGTTCGTCTAACAGCAAAATATTACCCTTATCCATAACGCTCATTAAAAGTGTTAACGCTTGTCGTTGGCCGCCTGATAAAGTTCCCATCAGTTGATCAACTTTATCTTCTAAGCCCATATTTAATCCGGCAATTTTTTCCCTAACCACACGTCTAAATACTTCATTTACACCTATTCGTAAAGTTTTTGGTTGAGTTCGCAATGCGGCTAAGCGAAAATTATCAAGAATAGTTAAATCGGAGGCTGTTCCTGCCAAAGGATTTTGAAATACTCGAGATACAAACTTAGTTCTTAGATGTTCTTTAATACCTGTAACATTAGTTTTATCCAGAAATATTAGGCCCGAATCGGGCACCACACTGCCTGCAATTACATTTAACAGAGTAGATTTACCTGAGCCGTTCGATCCTACAACTACAACAAATTCACCCCCGGTTACCGTTAAATTAATTTGTTTTAGCGCTTGTATTTCGGTTCCCTTACCCATATTGTAACATTTATCCAAATTCCTTATCTCAATCATCCGGCTTTCCTTAATACAAAACGAGGCAGACTTACAATAAGCAAAACAAACACTGAGGTAACTAATTTGAGTAAAGTGGCGTCGATTCCCAAACTTAAAGAAAATGCCAGTACCAGTTGGAAAATAACAGCTCCTGCTAATACTAAAGTTAAACCCGCGGCTATGGAAGTTATGCCGAAACGACTTAAAAAAGTCTCTCCGATTATAACCGATCCCAGTCCTACAATAACGATTCCGATTCCCATGTTAATATCAGAAAAACCCTGCAATTGAGTTATTAAATATCCGCTCAAAGCAGTTAAGGCATTTGCAATCGCCAACCCGGTAATTTTCATTCTATCGGTGTTTACTCCCAAAGCTCTAATCATAGTTTCGCTGTTGCCGGTTGCACGCATTGCAATTCCGAAATCAGTTTTAAGAAGATAGACTAGAATTGCCGCTAATACAAAAACAAAAAATAAGATAATAATTAAAGTATTTTGAATAGGGTTTTCAAAAATATTAATAGCGGAGAATAAAGTAACCGTATTAATCAAGGGGATATTAGAACGCCCCATAAGCGTAAGATTAACGGAATATAGCGCTGTCATCACCAAAATTCCGGATAGCAAGGGATTAATTCGAAGTTTGGTATGAACAAAACCGGTGATTGCGCCGGCAACAGCTCCAGCGAAAACTACAAGGG
>JAYULL010000016.1:0-5198 GCA_043763625.1 Sphingobacteriaceae bacterium
GCTCCTGAGGCTGGGCTCGAACCAGCGACCCTCTGATTAACAGTCAGATGCTCTAACCGGCTGAGCTACTCAGGAGTATTTCCGGATTTGGGACTGCAATATTCGGGATTTTAAATTATTAATACAATATTTGCCGGACATATTTTTAACTTAATTTATGAGCTTAGTTATCATCGGAACCGTTGCATTTGATGCCATAGAAACACCTTTCGGTAAAACAGATAAAATTGTCGGGGGCGCAGCCATGTATGCAAGTTATGCCGCTTCTTACTTCTACAATAAGGTAAAAATCGTGGGTGTAGTAGGCGATGATTTCCGGCAAGAATACATTGAAGAATTTAAAAGTCACGGTATCGATGTAGAAGGGCTGCAAATTAAACAAGGAGAAAAGTCTTTTTTTTGGGCCGGTAAGTATCATAACGACATGAACAGTCGCGATACACTTGCCACAGAATTAAACGTATTAGCAGATTTTGACCCGATAATTCCGGCTTCTTATCAAGATTGCGAGTATCTTTTATTGGGAAATTTAACTCCTCAAATACAGAAAACCACACTTGAGCGGCTAAACAAACGTCCTAAGCTTGTGGTGCTTGATACCATGAATTTTTGGATGGATGTAGCACTAAACGATTTGCTTGACGTTTTAAAATCGGTAGACGTTTTAACCATTAACGACTCTGAGGCTCGACAACTTTCCGGGGAATATTCGCTAGTTAAAGCTGCCGGAAAAATCTTGCAAATGGGGCCTAAATATTTAATCATTAAAAAAGGCGAACACGGGGCTTTGTTATTTGGCGACGACCAAGTATTCTCCGCTCCTGCCCTACCGCTGGCAGAAGTTTTTGATCCTACAGGTGCCGGAGATACTTTTGCCGGTGGCTTTGTGGGTTATTTAGCAAAGGTTGGAACTATCAATTTCAACAACATGAAAAACGCGATCATCTTCGGCTCGGCTTTAGCCTCTTTTTGTGTTGAAAAATTTGGAGCCGAGAGAATAAAAAATTTGAATCAAGAAGAAATTGCCGGCAGAGTGAATGAGTTTGTAAAGTTGAGCGGGTTTGTGATATAAGGCGAAAGTTGAAGCGCGTAGAATCAAGATAAATGCGTTGAATCTGATACCGTGCTTGTGATATTTAATCGTCCCATCAGTATCTTTGCTCTTTCTTGTTTAATCTCACATCATAAATCAAAAAGTCACAAAATAAGCAGTACAGAAAAGTCCTCCCAACCGGGGAGGATTTAGGAGAGGCTTAACCTCCCCACCATCTCAAACCTCTCAAAAACCATAGCGGTATGCGGAGCATCTTTCAATTCATCCGTTAAATCTTGCCCTGCCCAATGCTCATAATGCTTGCCGTTTCGCCATAATCTGCTACCGGTAACATTATAAATTATTCCTAAATAAGCGATCCATATTTCCGGTTTATCTTGTCCGTTTCGAAGAGCAAGCTGGCTTTTTGTGAAGGTTTTTAATTCATCCATTGCTACTCCCTCTTTTCCTGAAATATTCAAACAAGGAAATGTTCAGGAAGAGCATCGACAGTGAATAGAAGTGATCTTCAAAGGGAATAGTACCCACTCTTAAACCTAAATTTTGTACATCATTATACAGCACAATAGGAATAGAAGTAAGCAGGCCGTTAACAACATAAAACGGAATTAACGAAACAAGAAAAGCAAGGTAAATCCGACTTAAATACTTTGATTTAAGAATAAACTCGAAATACACTGTAAGTACCGATAAGAAGCCGAACGTTATTAAAGTATAAACTCTATCGCGAAAAAATACCCCTAAAATAATTGAAAGCAAAATTAAACTTGCACTTATATACCGGCTTGCGGTTTTGAAAATATCTCTTTTCAAATAACTGTTTAAACACTCGTAGATGAATATGCAGGCAAAGGGAACGGTTAAAAAGAAAAGAATTTCCTCGAGCGGCAGGTTAAAAAAGTGTATTCCGAGAATATAATCGGGATTAAACGACCAAACGTGTGTAACCGTAAAAACATAATCCCAAACCAGAAAAACCAACCCTGAAACAGAGATCGCCGGCAACAGGTGCTTCCAAGATTTATAGAACTGAACACGGCGGTCGAACGATAATAAAACCGGAAAAATAACCGTGCAAAAGTTAATCAGCAAATAGGTATAATGCGAGTCCATCAACTTCCCGCTTTTGCCAACACACGCAATTCTTCAGGCGTACAACGATTAGTGCGCTTTAAGAAAGAAAACAAATCTTTCAATAGAGCTTCATCAATAGATCCGTATTGGTTTCTTTTAATCAATTGAACAATTTTTCTTCTATCGCTCTCCAAATTATTGCTCATGCCCAAAAAGGCAGGTATATAATGTTCAAGGCAAAAACGTAAAAATCGTATCTCTAAATTATCGGGGCTTTTTATAACGGCTTGTTTTAGGGTCTTCTGCCCTTCGACTAAATAACTCAATTTGATATAAGGGTTCCAACTGTATTTGGCTTTCAAAGCCTGTGCAGAGCCGTAATAAGCCATCATAACCGCATCGCTAGAATTTAATCGGTCAAGGATTGTATACAGTTTTGCTGCTTCTTTACCGTCGGTAGTGGCGTTGTAATAAGATTTCCTGATTGATTCCAGATTTTGCGACTTGGCGGCAGGCATAACGGTTAGAAAGAGAATTCCCAATAGTAAGAACTTAATTCTTAAATGGCATTTAGCCTGTTTTTTACTAACGCTTTCGCCAATAGCCATATTTTTCTCTTATCTGAAACTCTAATGCGGTTTTTAAAAACAACTTGCGCCTTAATATTTCTTATTTTTTCAAATAATTCATAGTAATAAACATAAGCTACATATACTCCCTTTCGAACTCCAACCGGTAACTCTCTGATTCCGGCAAGTGCCGCATCAAAGTCTTTAAGAATATCTTCCTCTATTTTTTGCTTATCAACTTCCCCGAAAGAATTAATATCAATGCCGGGAAAGTATGTCCTTCCGCGTTCTTCATAATCCGACCGAATATCTCGTAAAAAGTTTATTTTCTGAAAAGCCGAGCCTAAACTTTGGGCCCTGTCTTTCAACCGTAAATAAAGTTGGCTGTCGTTCTCGCAAAAAACTTTCAGGCACATCAATCCCACAACTTCTGCCGAACCGTAAATGTATTTTCTATAGCTCGCGTCAGTATAGTTTGCATTCGTCAAATCCATCGCCATGGAGTCAAGAAAGGCTTCTATCAGATCAGTTTCGATTTCGTACCGGTTAACAACCTCCTGAAAAGAATGTAATACCGGATTTAAACAAATTCTATTTTTAACGGCTTTAAGCGTTTCTTCTCGAAATTCAACTATTAAATTTTCTTTATCGTAGTCATGAAAAGTATCTACTATCTCATCCGCACACCTCACAAATCCGTAAATACCGTAAATGGGATAATGATATTTTTTGGCAAAAGCCTTAATGCCCAGGCTGAAGGACGTACTGTATTTTTCAGTAATAATTTTACTGCATTCAAAACTTGATTCCGTGAAAAGATGCATCATGAGTATAATAAGCCGGTGTAATATACGAGATGTGATCCTGTATGGATTTCAACATTGCAAAATAAGGTTTAATTATCTTTACAGGGAATGAATAACGCAAAAATTGCAATAATAGGATCCGGTTTCGCCGGATTGGCGGCCTCGGCACTTTTAGCTAAAGAAGGATTTAAGGTTAGTATCTACGAGAAAAACGACCGGCCCGGAGGCCGTGCGAGAACTTGGCATAAAGACGGATTTACTTTCGATATGGGCCCCAGCTGGTACTGGATGCCTGATGTATTTGAGGATTTCTTCGCCCTGTTCGGGAAAAAGGTGAGCGACTACTATGATTTGAAAAGGCTTGATCCCGGGTACCGGATTTATTTCGGGAAAGACAAACAGGTTAACATCCCGGCAAATTTGCACGATCTTGAAAAGCTGTTCGAAGAACTTGAACCGGGAAGCTCCGGCAACTTAAAGAAGTTTTTGACGCAGGCAGAATATAAGTATCGAAAAGGGATGCAGGAGTATGTATTCCGCCCGTCGAACTCCATCATGGAGTATCTCGACTTAAAACTTTTATTTGAAAGTTTCCGAATCGAGATGTTTACAAGTGTAAGCAAACATGTACGGAGCCTGTTTAAAAATCCGGAATTGATAAAGATATTAGAGTTCCCCGTTCTTTTTCTTGGAGCTACCCCCCAAAATACTCCGGCTTTGTACAGCATGATGAATTATGCCGATTTAGTTTTAGGAACATGGTATCCGATGGGAGGCATGAGCGAGATTGTTAAAGCAATGTTAAAGCTTGCCGAAAGCCTGGGCGTGGATATCCGTTTAGATACAGAAGTTAGGAATATTGAAATAGAAAACTTTAAAGCAACCGGAATATCTACAACAAAAGGCTTTTTTGAAGCCGATATTGTTATTTCTAACGCCGATTACCGGCACAGCGACCAAATACTTACTGAAAAGAAATACCGAAATTATTCCGCCGAATATTGGGACAGCAGGGTTCTTTCGCCTTCGAGTTTACTATTTTATGTGGGATTGAATAAGAAGTTGAAAAATATAGAACACCACAATCTGTTTTTCGATCAGGATTTTGAAAAACATGCGGAAGAAATTTATACAAATCCCCAATGGCCGTCTAAACCGCTCTTTTATGTTTCCTGCACGTCTAAGACAGATTCTTCTGCCGCTCCTGAAGGCTGCGAAAATTTATTCTTTCTTATTCCCATTGCACCCGGCCTGCAAGACACGGAGGAAATGCGAGAGAAATACTTTTCTATTTTACTGGAACGGTTCGAGCAACTTACCGGCGAAACCATCCGCGAAAGCGTAATTGTGAAAAGAAGTTATGCGGTAAATGATTTTGTTAAGGATTATAATTCTTTTAAGGGTAATGCCTACGGGCTGGCAAATACACTGATGCAAACTGCGTTTTTGAAACCTAAGATGCATTCGAAAAAAGTTAAAAACCTATTCTTTACAGGCCAGCTCACCGTTCCGGGTCCCGGCGTGCCTCCCGCAATAATATCAGGGCGAGTGGTTGCGGGGGAGATTTTGAAGTTGCTTTCGGGTAAACGCTGACAGGGTTCCAAACCCTGTCAGCGTAATTGCGTTTTTTTCTTTTTCTCGAAAAATCTCTAACTTAACTTCTGTTTAAACCAATTGTCATGAAAGTATTAAAAG
>JAYULL010000017.1:0-20245 GCA_043763625.1 Sphingobacteriaceae bacterium
GAGCCGATGGTACTGCAGTAACATGTGGGAGAGTAGGTCGGTGCCAAATCTTTATTGCTGAAACCCTTTGAATAAAATTCAAAGGGTTTCTTGTTTTATATGTGTTTATCCAAAATAATTCGAGAGAGTTTTTCTGTCCCTAGGTTATTTATAGAAAGGCACTTAATCAACCTCCTTTCTTATTCCTATTCCGTTTAGTTATTAAACAAAAGAAGCTGTATAAAGTGGCTCAATAAGTGTCAAATTCTGACATCGTGGCACCCCGGAAATTGCTATTAATTTGTTCGACAGGTTTAAAATGAAATTTTGACAATTAAACAATACAAATAGCTGTAGAAAAAGGTTTGGCACAGAAACTGACAATAGAGCGAATAGAATAACTAAAATACAATAAACAATATGGCATTGAATATTAAACCAAGTGCAGACCGAGTGGTAATAGAGGCTGCTCCTGCGGAAGAAAAAACAGCTTCGGGACTTTACATACCGGACACCGCAAAAGAAAAACCTCAAAAAGGTACTGTTGTAGCTGTCGGACCGGGCAAATATGCTGATATGACCGGCAATTTGATTCCTATGGCTTATAAGGTAGGTGATGAAGTTTTATATGGCAAGTATGCCGGTACAGAAATTACGCATGAAGGCAAGGAATATTTGATTATGCGTGAGTCTGACATTTACGCAGTTCTCTAAAAAAGGATCGTTGATAAGGCTTGAGCTAAGTTCGGCCTAAAAGTACTACCAAGGTAATAATTCACTAATCAAAAATTCAAAATGGCAAAACAAGTTAAATATAATGTAGAAGCACGTGATGCTTTAAAAAGAGGTGTAGATATCTTAGCTAATGCAGTTAAGGTGACACTAGGACCAAAAGGTCGTAACGTAATCATTGATAAAAAATTCGGATCTCCGAGTATTACTAAAGATGGTGTTACTGTAGCTAAAGAAATAGAATTGAAAGATTCTTTGGAGAATATGGGAGCTCAGATGGTGAAAGAAGTCGCTTCTAAAACATCTGATATCGCTGGTGATGGTACTACCACTGCAACAGTTTTGGCTCAAGCTATAATTACTGCAGGAATTAAAAATGTAGCTGCGGGTGCAAATCCAATGGACCTTAAACGAGGAATCGACAAAGCAGTTGCTGCAGTTGTTGAAAACTTAAAAAGCCAATCTCAGACGGTTGGTGAAGACAATAATAAGATTAAGCAGGTTGCTGCCATTTCGGCCAATAATGATGAGATCATAGGTTCATTGATTGCTGAAGCAATGGCAAAGGTTGGTAAGGACGGTGTTATTACTGTAGAAGAAGCTAAAGGAACTGAAACTGAGGTTAGAACTGTAGAAGGTATGCAGTTTGATCGCGGTTATCTTTCGCCTTACTTCGTAACCAATGCTGATAAAATGGAAGCAGAATTAGAAAATCCTTACATACTGATTTACGACAAAAAAATCAGCAGTATGAAGGAATTGCTTCCGGTATTAGAAAAACAAGTACAAACAGGCAAACCCCTTTTAATTATTGCTGAAGATTTAGACGGCGAAGCTTTGGCTACGCTAGTAGTAAACAAAATCCGCGGCTCACTAAAAGTAGTAGCTGTTAAGGCTCCGGGCTTTGGAGATCGTCGTAAGGCTATGTTAGAAGATATTGCCATCCTTACCGGTGGAACAGTAATCTCTGAAGAAAGAGGATTCAAATTAGAAAATGCTGATCTTACTTACTTGGGCCAAGCAGAAAAAGTAGTTGTTGATAAAGACAATACTACAATTATTAACGGAGCAGGACAATCGGAAGATATTAAAGCTCGTGTTAACCAAATTAAAGCTCAGATCGAGACTACAACTTCTGATTACGATCGTGAAAAATTACAAGAGCGCTTGGCTAAATTAGCAGGAGGCGTTGCGGTTCTTTATGTTGGTGCAGCTACAGAAGTGGAAATGAAAGAGAAGAAAGACCGTGTTGACGATGCTTTACATGCTACTCGCGCAGCAGTAGAAGAAGGTATCGTTGCCGGTGGAGGTGTTGCTTTTATCCGTGCAGTTGAAGCTTTGGCCAACCTTAAGGGTGCTAACGAAGACGAAAATACAGGTATCCAAATTATCCGTCGTGCTATTGAAGAGCCTCTTCGTCAAATTTGCGAAAACGCAGGTATCGAAGGTTCTATCGTAGTTCAAAAAGTAAAAGAGGGAACCGGAGATTACGGGTATAATGCTCGTACAGATGTGTATGAGAATTTAATTGGTGCAGGTGTTATTGACCCTACTAAAGTAGGTCGTGTAGCATTAGAGAATGCAGCGTCAATTGCAGCAATGTTATTAACTACAGAGTGTGTATTAGCTGACGAGCCTGACGATGAAAAAGCAGGTGGCGGTATGCCTCCAATGGGTGGCGGCGGAATGGGCGGAATGATGTAACCCAAGCCTCACCTAATCTTCTTCGAACGGAGAGGATAAAGTAGAGATTTAAAAATCCCCAAGGTGAAATACTTTTGGGGATTTTTATTTTTGCAATCAAATCTATCGGCGTTACTTTTTTAAAATATGAATCCGGAAAAATTATATGATAAAGGATACAATTGGATTATAAACCACGGACCGGGTTTTATTCTGTCAGTATTCATTTTGTTCATCGGCTTGTGGCTCATCAAACTGATAAAGAGGTGGCTGGTTGCCGGAATGGAACGTCGAGAGCTTGATGCTTCCCTTCGTCCTTTTCTTCAAAGTTTAATCATCATCTCTCTTCAAGTATTCTTGATAATCGGCATTATGCAAATTGTCGGAATTGAACTCACAATCTTTACAACGGTAATTGGTGCTTTTAGCGTTGCCGCGGGTTTGGCACTTTCGGGCACCTTACAGAATTTTGCCAGTGGAGTTCTAATCCTAATACTAAAACCTTTTATTGTCGGTGAGCATATTTTGGCACAAGGACAAGAAGGTATTGTGTCTTCAATCCAAATATTTTATACTGTAGTAACCACTTATGATAATAAGACGGTAATTATCCCTAACAGCAAATTATCTAATGAAGTAATAACCAATATCAGCAGGCAGGGTAAACGAAGGTTGGATATAGAAATTAAGTTTAGCTATGCGATTGATGTAGTTGAATTACAAACAGTAGTTGACGAGTTTGCAGCTTCTTCTAAAAACGTGTTAGAAGTGCCTCAAGCTCACACCGGAGTTTCAGTTTTAGAGGCCGATGGCTACAAACTGCTTATACACCTTTGGGTGGAAGCCAATAAATTCCAAGAAATAAAATTGGATTTACAGGAAAAACTGATAACTCACTTGAAGAGTAGGGATGTTAAGCTTCCGGGTATGTAAAAGGTATCTCTACCCTTTTCCCTATTGCTATCTTAAATTTCGAAAACGACCGGAGGACCGGAATAACTCATTTGGACAATAGATTTCTAGTACGGGTTTCTACGCCTTAAGCCTAATAAACGGTTCAATGGGGACATTTCTTAAAATCCAAAAGGTAATAACTATAATCCAAATTACTTTCCGTGTTGGCGGTCGGCTGAATATATTTCGGGTTAAAGGCCTTCTGCTAATTCTTAGGAAAGCTTGATGCCCGAATTGAACTGCCAAAAAAGGCAGACTTAAAAGAAAAAGAAGGTTATAACCTGCAGCTTTTAAAATTTCGCCGTGAAGCAATGCATGTAGCGCCCGTTGCGAGCCGCAGCCCGGACAGTCGAATCCGGTGAAATAATGAAACGGACATTTAGGGAAGAAGCTGAATTCTGCCGGATTAAAGGAATGCAGGAAAAATAAGACGGCGGGCACAAAAATTATTAGTAAAACAATGCTGATTTTTTTTAAGTCCTTACGCATTTTCAACTTCAACAATAAATTCAGATTAAAATTAGTAAAAGTCGATTTATAAATCAGTTCTTAATGCCATTTCAATTACAGGTGATAATTCGGTCACCCATAAAGAATACATTTTGCCGGAGGGATGCAGGCCGTCATCAGCCACGTACTCGGTGCCGGAATTAGTTCGTGAAATGTTGGTAATGTCAATATAAGAAATTCCCGCTGCTATGCTTTCTTCTTTATTGACAGCGTTAAATTGGTCTATGCTTTCTGCCATTCTGTTTTCATTTTTACCAACGGGAGTTGCATTCCAATCAGGAATAGAAAGAACAAAAACACGTTCTTTTTTGCCCTTTGCATATTCGACTGCCGTGGCCAAAAGTTGTTTAAATTCTTCTTGGTAAGTTTTAAGGGACTCGCCTCGATATTGATTGTTTACTCCGATTAAAAGAGTAACAAAGTCGTAAGAGTCGGAAAAGTTTCGTTCTTTAATTCCTTCTATCAGGTCACGTGTTGTCCATCCGGATCGGGCAATAATTTTTAATTCGTCAACTTGAACCTTTGAGCTTTTTAAGCTTAGCGATAATTGATTGGGAAAAGATTCAGCTATAGTCACATTTTGCCCCACCGTATATGAATCACCAAGCGCTAAATACCTCACATGAGATATAGTTTTGAGTTCAGCAGGAACAGGTTTTGGAAGCTGTTCCTGCTTGTCGCTACAGGCGGATAAAGAAGTAATTAATACGGCGGCAAGCAATTTCATATCTTTTATTTAAGATACGGTTTTGGAGCAGAAGCAGTTTTATTAATAGAGCACTCTGAATTTAATAGTATCGGCAATTTCCCTTAACTCTTTTATAACCACTTTATCGTACTCGGAACTTACATCTGTTATAGCATAGCCGATTTGTTTGTTGGTCATTAAAAACTGCCCGACGATATTAATGTGATGCTTGGCAAAGACTTGATTAATTTGGGCCATTATGCCCGGAACATTACGGTGAATATGAAGCAACCGGTTAGCATTAGCTACTTTCGGCAACTGTAAATTAGGGAAGTTGGAGCTTAAGTACGTATCGCCTTTATTTATATAATCAGTCATCCTTTTCGGAATAAACTGAATATTTCTCGGATTATTTTTTGGGTCATCGAAAACAACTATTCCCATTTCTGTAGCGATATCATGCGAAAGCCTTAGTTTACTGCTTCCTAAATAACCAACGGTTTTTAGTTTAACAGCACGTTTAAGTTGTTCTTCTTCAACTCGTTCACCATCACCTAATAATAAAAGTCCGATGTCTCCGATATATTTTTCTTCGATAGACGTTTTATGCCGGATCGAAAGTCCGTCTTTCTTCAAAACGTTAATTGCCTCTTCAGGAACATTCCCGACTATCAGCGTTAAAATCCGGTTTTTGGGATAAGAAATTGCCCGGGGTAAATCATTCACATACAGAAACTCATCGAAACTGGGAGTAACATGGTCGGCTTTTTCGAGAATGCTTTTTCGAGCAATATTTTCCGTAAAAGCGAAGAATTTTTGAATAAGGCCCGACTCCTTCAATTGAAAATCAGAATAACCGTCTCCGATACCGAAAATGTTTCCCTTCAAGTTCATTTGCTTCAACAGCTTTACTTTTCCTCCTTCTTCCGAAAGCGGGTTGGTATCATCGTATCCAATGATATTTCCTTCTTCGTCAAACTTAAAAGTGTTAGCATAAATGTTTTCTGTTCTGATACTGAATGGAACCACAACCGGGGTAATGAATTCCTTGAATCCGCCCGAAACAATCAGTACGTCATTTGCATGCTGCTTAAAAAAATTCCGGTTTCTGGAGAAGGAAGCAGAAACCTTTTTTTTTAACCGGTATACTAACCGGTTTAAATGCTCTCGATTAGCATGTAAAAGTTTGACTCGTTTAGATAAGCTTTCGCGAAACGAAAGTTTGCCTTCCATTGCCGCGTTAGTGTAATCTTCAATCTGTTTGTATATCTTTTCCCGATCAGGGTGATTCTTAAGGGAGATCAGGGCAAGTTCGTCCAAAGCTTCAACTTGAGTAAAAGTGCTGTCGAAATCAATTATGTAAAAGTTTTTGTTCACGTTTATTGTTCTTTCAAAAATTCACAAATGTCTTTAACGGTCCGTTTTACGGGGATAAAATCTATTTTAAGGGCTTCTTTAACTTTAGTATTGGAATATTCTTGTTTTAAAAAGGAGCTGCGGGCAGTGTTCCGGGTCATACTTGCATTTTCACCGGTGAAAATAGAAGCAACTCTCAAACTTCGCCATGCAAGGCTCAACATCCAAGGTTTTGCTTCAATAGTAGGCGGTCTCAGGCCCATCTCTATAGCAATTTCGGTAAGTAATGTTTTATAGGTGAGGTTATCCGAGCTAACTATAAACCGTTGAGCAGTGATATCACTTTGCATAAGCGAAATCATGATTCCCACGACATCATCAACCGAAACGAAGCCGCAACTCCCGGAAGTGTAGAATCTTAGGCCATTTTTAACCGTCTCAAAAATTCGTCCGCTTCCTTCCATCCCGGCACGTTTTCCTAAAATAACACTCGGGTTTATAATTACGGCATTTAAACCTTCGGCAATAGCCCTCCACACCTCCATTTCGCTCTGATATTTTGAAAGAGCATAGAAGCTTTGACGATTGTGAAATTCCCAAAAGTCTTTTTCAGTAATCAAGCTACCGTTTTTGCTTTCGCCCACAGCTGCAACAGAACTGACATGCACCAGTTTTTTTATCCCGAATTCTTGGCAAAGGTTTACAACGTTCGCCGTTCCTTCAACGTTCACTTTCATTAATTGCTCCTTGTCAGCCGGATTGAAGGAAATCTTTGCCGCACAATGGTAAACGTAATCAACGCCTTTAAAACCTTGTTCAAGTAAACTCAGGTCCAAAACATCGCAATTAATCCAATCAATGTGTTTGTGTAACAGAAAAGCAGGAATCGCGGAAGTTTCTCGTTTTAGTGCCCTAACCTGTTGTCCGGATGCGATTAGTTGTTTTACCAGTTCAGAACCCAAAAAACCTGTAGCGCCGGTTACAAGAATCATTAACGGAGGAAATTTTTAAAATGCTTTCAAAAGTAAGGTAATAAAGTTGATATTTGAACGCTTTGTAAGGTAATCTATGTCGTTAGAAGATTTTTTCTCGCCTGTTGATTTAAAAAAATATACTCCGCCCGACGGGTTTTATACGAGTCAATTGGGTTCGCAGGCAGATATCTACATTGGGGAATTTCCCGATTTAGAACAACGGTTCGATATAGCTTTAATAGGTGTTTCAGAAGATCGGAATGCCCGAAGCAACAACGGCTGCGGCTTGGCCCCAAACTACATTCGCGAAAAATTTTACACACTTAATAAGGGAAATTATAATTCAAAACTTGTTGATTTAGGAAACATAAAGGCAGGTAATAAAATCTCGGATACTTATATAGCACTTAAAACTGTGGTTGCAGAATTGGTAAAGAAAAATATTTTACCGGTGATTTTGGGAGGTAGCCAAGACCTTACTTACGCTCAATATTTAGCTTATGAGGATTTGGAGCAAAAGTTGGATTTGGTAGTGATAGATTCGCATTTCGATTTAGACGAAAGTTCTGAGGATTCGCAGGGAACAACTTCGTCCTCATATTTGAATAAAATCTTTTTGCACGAACCAAATTACCTATTCAACTTCAGCAATATCGGCTATCAAACCTATTTCGTGAACCAAGAGAGTTTAAGGGTAATGGAGAAATTGTATTTTGATGTTCATCGATTAGGCGATTTTTCCGGGAATATAACCGTTGCTGAACCGATCATCCGAAATGCAAATCTAATTAGCTTTGATATTTCTGCTATTCGATCAAGTGACGCTTTTGCAAATGCTAATGCCACTCCTAACGGTTTTTTCGGCCACGAGGCGTGTCAACTTGCTCGTTATGCCGGAATGAGTGATAAACTTTCGTCAATAGGTTTTTATGAGTTTAACCCGGCTTTCGACACTAATGGACAAACTGCTATGCTTGTGGCGCAAATGCTTTGGTATTTTGTAGAAGGTTTCTACAACCGAAAGAAAGACTTCCCGCTTCAGCCGAAGTCTCAATATTTAATTTACCGAGCATCGTTAAAAGATAATTCGCATGAATTAATCTTTGTGAAGAGTAAAAAGTCTGACAGGTGGTGGATGCAGGTCCCATATCCTAGCGGAGCTTCAAGAAATGAACGATTTCATTTGGTGCCCTGCAGATATGATGATTATGAAACGGCGGTTGCCGGAGAAATGCCGGATTTATGGTGGCGCACTTACCAAAAATTGATATAACTATTTCAAGTAAGTTTAGAAGAAATGAACAGATTATTGGGCTTAATGCTTTTGGTTTTAGGAAGAACAGCACAATCACAAACCGCAAATTATACAATAAGCGGTAAATTGGGTAATTATAATGCACCTTCTAAAATATATTTTTACCGGTCGGCCGAAGGTAAAACTCAAACTGATTCTGCTGTTTTAAAGAACGGAGCTTTTGCCTTTAAAGGCACTGTTAGAGATCCTTTTAGCGGCGTTTTGATTATGGATCATAAAGGCGTAGGGTTCAATAGTCTTAGTCAAGATCAAAACGCTGATGCATTAAATGTGTATGTCGAGAAAGCCTCGATTATTGTTCAGGGTGCTGATTCTGTCTCAAAAGCAAAAATTACAGGCTCGGCTCTGAATAATGACAATCAGAAACTGCGATTTCAGCTTAAACCGGTTCAAGATAAACTGGGTGCTTTAATTATTGAGTATAGAAATTCTCCTGATTCTAAAAAGAATTCTGAAGATTTTGTTTCAGGATTTCGAAAGAGATCGGAAGTCCTTCAAACTAAGCAAAAGGAAATCCTTAAAAATTTTGTTAAAGAAAATCCGGCAAGTTATGTAAGTCTGGATGTAATCGGAGCGATAGCCGGTCAGCAACCCGATTTTGCTGAAATAGAACCTCTATTTAATTCGCTTTCTCCGAAATTGAAACAAACGGGTGCCGGAAAAGCTTTAGCAGGGGCCCTACAAGAAGGTAAGAAAAACGCAGTAGGGTCAGTAGCGGCAGAGTTCTCGCAAAAGGATGTCAACGGCAGGATAGTAAAGCTTTCTGATTACCGCGGAAAATATCTGCTTCTTGATTTTTGGGCTTCATGGTGCGGCCCTTGTCGCCAAGAGAACCCCAATGTTGTTCGTGTTTATAATAAATACAAAGACAAGAACTTTGATATTTTAGGTGTTTCGTTAGATAGAGAGTCCGGCAAGGGAGCTTGGTTGAAGGCGATAAAAGATGACCGGCTTACGTGGACGCAAGTTTCCGATTTGAAGTTTTGGCAGAACGAAGCAGCTGTGCTTTACGGCGTTCAAGCTATCCCCCAAAATTTCCTGCTTGATCCTCAGGGAAAAATTATAGCAAAGAATTTACGTGGTGACGACTTGGAGGTGAAGTTAGCGGATTTGATTAAATAGGGGCTCTTATCTGTTGAGCGATTGATTGGCGAGGAATGGCTAAATGTATAATGCAACTACGATTAAAAAAGCTCCTATCGCTGATATCGAAAATGCCGCCTTATTAAATTTCAAACCAAGAAACAATCCTGCAATAAAAATTAAAAATCCAATTTGAATAAAAGTGATGCGATCTTTAACCATTGTTTCTTTTATTGAACTATTTACTTGCGCAGAAATGTCTTTTTGAGTTTTCTCTGTTAAGATTTTTTGTTGAAGTGTTTCAATTTGGGTGTCTATCTCTTTTTCAAATTTATTCAAAACTTGTCTTTCTTCTTTCGACGCATCCGGCGCTTTTTGAGAGCTTTTTGTTGTTAATGCTTTTGGAGCTGTTAACGCAAGCGCTATTGAATCTTTCTCAGCCTTACCGGAAGTGTCATTTGCTCTATAAATACTGTCGTAATTAGCTTCCTTTTTAGCTTTTTCTTTCAGAATGATTTTAATCTCAATGTGCTTTATCGAGTCTTGTAGGTGAAGCGCAAAAGAGCCGGAGCTGAGGCAAAGAAATACGACAAGCAAAAATAAAGGCTTAAAATGGTTTTTTCTTGCCGGTTCAAAACAGGTCGAAACCGATGTCTGTTCTGAAATACCTTCCGTCGTAATAAATTCTTCCTGCATCGGTAACTGCTTGCTGTACTGCGTCGAACAGATTGTCTTGTAAAGAGCTTATTGCTAAAACTCTGCCTCCTGCTGTTTTAACTTCGTCGTTTTCGAGTTCGGTGCCGGCGTGAAAAACGTGGGATCCGCGAACATTTTCTATCCCGGTTATTACTTTCCCTTTCATGTAATTTCCCGGATATCCGCTTGCAACTAACATAATTGTGGCAGCAGTTTTAGGCGATATCGTTAACTCTTTCTCGGCTAGATTTTCTTGTGCTACTCCGAGCATTAAATCTGTAAAATCACTTTCTATACGTAAAAGGACGCTTTCGGTTTCAGGGTCGCCCATGCGCACATTATACTCTATAACATACGGTTCGCCGTTATCGTTCATTAATCCGATAAAAATAAAACCTTTATAATGAATCAAGTCTTGCTTAAGCCCTCGTATAGTTGGCTTAATAACTCTTTCTTCAACTTTTTTCATAAATTCCGGCGTTGCAAACGGCACCGGTGATACTGAGCCCATTCCTCCTGTATTTAAACCGGTATCACCTTCGCCAACCCGTTTGTAATCTTTTGCCTCAGGTAAAATTTTATAAGATTTCCCGTCCGTAAGAATAAAGACAGAGAGTTCTATCCCGGTTAAAAATTCTTCGATAACTACGGTGCTGCTCGCCTCGCCGAATTTGGCGTCTTGAAGCATAGCTATTAATTCGCTTTGCGCTTCTTCTAAGGTTTGGCAAATTAAAACCCCTTTTCCGGCAGCAAGTCCGTCGGCTTTTAATACAACAGGCATTTTATGGGTTTCCAAATACGATAATCCTTCGCTTAAAGAATTGATTGTAAACGAATGCGAAACAGCAGTAGGAATATTATGGCGTCGCATGAAAGCTTTCGAAAACGTTTTACTTCCTTCAAGCTGAGCGCCGTCTTGCTTCGGTCCGATTACCGGAATTTTTTTTAAGTCATCGTCTGCTAAAAAATAATCATGAATTCCTTTTACCAGCGGTTCTTCCGGCCCGACAACTACCATTGATATCGCGTTAGCTAACACTAACTTTTTTATCGCATGAAAATCTGTCGTCTTAATTGCAATATTTTTTCCGTAAGCCCCTGTTCCTGCATTTCCGGGCGCAATAAAAAGCCCGGTGCAAAGTTTACTCTGAGAAATTGAGCGGGCAAAAGCGCTTTCTCTGCCACCGGAGCCAAGTAAAAGAATATTCATTCGGCAAAGATATTTTTTTAAAGGTTAACCGAGAAGGGTTAAAGGGTAAAAGCTGCCGTGCATTTTTATTAATGGTTTTAGTGTTACTTCCAAAATTCGAAAAGGAGTTATTTGCATCCAAAGCCGGTAATTATAATTTTTGAAGCTTGCTGCCCCGGGGATGCCATTATTACCGGGGTTTTAATGATTCGGGTAATTGCAATCTTTCTGCAGGTTTCTACTTCTTGTAGGATTTTTGCTTGCAAATTCTATTTTGTCTGCTACCACCGATTATAAGGGATTTTAATTCCAATTCGCGTACGGGCTTGGGCCTGTGTTTAATTGCTTAGAGATATTGGCGTGTACGGATTGTTTCTTGAAACTTGGCTCTCGGGCTGCGAGTCAAGATTTGCTACTCTAACTCTTCTAAAAATCGTACTTTAGCACGCGTTCCTATGCCAATTTGGCTTTGCGTTTAACATGGCGTAATAGTTGTGTTTTAGAGGTTTTTATAATAAAATAACGATGCTAACTTTCATAAGTAAACTTTTCGGAAGTAAATCCGACCGAGATATAAAACTCATACAGCCCCTTGTCGAAAGAACTATACTAGAGTACGACAAGCTGCATACAGTCAGCAACGACGAGCTACGTCAAAAGACTTCAGATTTTAAGGAAAGAATTAAATCAGGTTTAGCCGGTATTGATAAAGAAATCAATGATCTGAAAGTCAAAGCTGAAGACGAAGAGCTTCCGATACACGAGAAAACCGAAATTTACGACGAGGTGGATAGATTAGGGAAAGATCGCGATAAGGAGCTCGAAAAGATTCTTTTGGAAATACTTCCGGAGGCTTTTGCTGTTGTAAGAGAAACTGCCCGCCGTTTTACTGAAAATAAAATTATAGAAGTTACGGCTACCGGGTTTGACCGGGATTTAGCTGCTAAAAAAACGAACGTTATAATCAACGGCGACAAAGCTACCCATCATAACACTTGGCTTGCAGCCGGAATTGAAGTTACTTGGAATATGGTGCATTATGATGTACAGCTTATCGGCGGTACCGTATTGCATTCAGGAAAAATTTCTGAAATGGCCACAGGTGAGGGTAAAACCCTTGTCGGTACTTTGCCGGCTTATCTTAATGCGCTTTCCGGTCAGGGCGTTCATATTGTTACGGTTAACGACTATCTAGCTCGACGTGACTCTGAATGGAATGGGCCTTTGTTCGAATTCCACGGACTTTCCGTTGATTGTATTGACAAGCACCAACCTAATTCGGATGCTCGCAGAAAAGCGTATTTGGCGGATATTACTTTCGGTACAAACAACGAGTTTGGCTTCGATTACCTGCGTGATAACATGACCCAAACCCCGGAAAGCTTGGTGCAGCGCAAACTGCATTTTGCGATGGTGGATGAAGTAGACTCCGTGTTGGTTGACGACGCTCGGACTCCTTTAATTATCTCCGGACCTATTCCCCGCGGAGATGAACATGAGTTCTATGATTTAAAACCTAGGATTGAACGCTTAGTAACTGCGCAGAAAAATTTTATCACCGGAGTTTTAAACGAGGCAAAAAAACAAATTTCTGCCGGAAAAAGCGGAACAGATGCAGGTGGATTAGCCTTGCTGCGTGCACACCGAGGTTTACCGAAAAGTAAAGCGCTTATTAAGTTTTTAAGCGAAAACGGTATTAAACAAATACTTACAAAAACGGAAAATTATTACATGCAGGATCAGGGTAAAGAGATGCCTAAAGTAGATTCTGAATTATTTTTTGTTATTGACGAGAAAAATAATCAAGTGGAACTTTCTGAAAAAGGTATCGAATTGATTACTGCTTCGGGCGAAGATCAGCACTTCTTCGTGATGCCCGATGTTGGTACCGAAATTGCCGAAATAGAAAAGTCAACTCTTCCTGCTGAGGAGAAGATAGCCAAGAAAGACGAGTTGATGCGTGATTTCTCGATAAAATCAGAACGTATTCACTCGGTGAACCAATTGCTGAAAGCTTATACATTGTTTGAGAAGGATGTGGAATACATCATTGACGAAGGCAAAGTGAAGATTGTTGATGAGCAGACCGGTCGTATTATGGAGGGCCGCCGATATTCTGACGGATTGCATCAGGCGATCGAAGCTAAAGAAAACGTAAAAGTTGAAGACGCAAGCCAAACTTATGCAACTATTACGCTTCAAAATTACTTTCGCATGTATCATAAGCTTGCCGGAATGACCGGTACTGCAACAACTGAGGCCGGAGAGTTTTGGGAGATTTATAAATTGGATGTTGTTGAAATTCCTACTAATGTTAAAACGCAGCGGAAGGATATGGAAGATAAGGTTTATCGCACTATGCGTGAAAAGTATAATGCAGTTGCTGATGAGATCACAACCTTAACTCAAGCAGGTCGTCCCGTACTTGTGGGTACAACTTCGGTTGAAATATCAGAGCTACTGAGCCGTATGCTTAAGCTTCGCGGAATCAAGCATAATGTATTGAATGCGAAGCTACACCAAAAAGAAGCTGACATAGTTGCAGAAGCAGGTCTGTCCCGAACCGTAACCATTGCAACGAACATGGCAGGCCGCGGTACAGATATAAAATTGGGCGAAGGGGTGAAAGATTCGGGCGGATTAGCGATCGTAGGCACAGAACGCCACGAGTCTCGGCGGGTTGACCGACAATTGCGGGGTCGTGCAGGACGTCAGGGCGACCCGGGTTCATCGCAGTTCTTTGTATCGCTTGAAGATGATTTGATGCGTTTATTCGGGTCGGAGCGCATCGCCAACATCATGGTAAGAATGGGCATTGAAGAAGGCGAAGTAATTCAGCATTCAATGATTACCAAATCTATCGAACGTGCGCAGCGCAAGGTTGAAGAAAACAACTTCGGTATTCGTAAGCGTTTGTTGGAGTATGATGATGTGATGAATTCGCAGCGTACTGTTGTTTATTCCAAGCGTAAAAATGCCTTGTTTGGGGAACGCCTGGAAGTCGATTTAAACAACAGCATTTTTGATGTTGTTGAAGATATTGTAAGCGAATACAAAAGCGAGGCGAACTATGAAGGTTTCCAAATGGAAATTATTCGTATTTTCTCTGTAGATCCGGAAGTTTCGGCTAAAGAGTTTACGGATACTTCGATAGCAAAATTAACAGATAAAATCTTCGGCCTTGTTTCAGGTTTTTATCATAGAAAACTCGAGGCTGTAGCGCAACAGGCTCTACCTATTCTACAACAAGTGTATCGTGAACGTGGCGAGTACATCGAGAATATTGTTGTTCCGTTTACCGATGGAATTCGGGGAATACAAGTAGCCGCTAACTTAAAGAAAGCCGTAGATACCCAAGGTCGCGAAGTATTTAAAACCTTTGAAAAAACTGTTGTTCTTTCTCTGATTGATGATGCTTGGAAAGAGCATTTACGTGAAATGGATGAGTTGAAGCAATCAGTGCAAAATGCTGTCTATGAGCAGAAAGACCCATTGATTGTTTATAAGATGGAGGCTTTCAGTCTGTTTAAACAAATGCTTGCAACTGTAAATAAAGAGATTGTAAGTTTCTTATTTAAAGGCGGAATACCTATTCAACAATCCGAAGAAGTTCGTGAAGCTCGCCCGCAACCAAAGCAAGATTTGAGTAAACTAAGAGTTTCAAAACCGGAATTAGTAGGCGCAGGAGACGGATCAATGCCGATGGAAGACACGCGTGAAATTCAAAAAACTCAACCCATACGTGTTGAGCAAAAAATAGGAAGAAACGATCCTTGCCCTTGCGGAAGCGGAAAGAAATATAAAAACTGCCACGGGGTAGGAGTAGATTAAATCAACATTTGTGATATGCAGTTCATTAACTGCATATCACGGATTTGTAGTTATCCAAATGGGATACTAACGATTCGACGCTATCGACTCTTTTTAATTCAGACCATGTTAAAAGATAAAATACAACAACTTGCTTCTGCTATTCATGCTGATGTAATTAAAAACCGTCGTCATTTACATGCAAACCCGGAGCTCTCTTTTCGAGAGTACAAAACTTCTGAATTTGTAAAATCTCAACTGGATTCTTTGGGGATAGAGTGGCAAGCGATGGCTTCCACCGGAATAGTAGCCTTAATTAAAGGATATAAGCCGTCGGAAGAAGTTGTTGCACTTCGCGGAGATATGGACGCTTTACCGATAAACGAGGCAAATGAAGTAGAATATAAGTCTAAAAATGCCGGAGTGATGCATGCTTGCGGACACGATGTTCACACCTCTTCATTGCTTGGAACGGCTAAAATCTTACAGAAGATAAAAAGCGAATTTGCCGGAACAGTGAAATTTATTTTTCAACCGGCAGAAGAAAAGTTGCCGGGCGGTGCCAGTATGATGATTAAGGAAGGCGTGTTGGAAAATCCAAAGCCAACAGCTGTATTAGGCCAACATGTAATGCCTTTAATTGATGCCGGAAAAATCGGAATTCGTTCCGGCAAGTACATGGCTTCCACAGACGAAATTTACGTAACGGTAAAAGGAAAAGGTGGTCATGGGGCTCAGCCCCAGCAAAATGTTGATCCGGTTCTTATTACATCGCACATCATTGTTGCTCTGCAACAGGTGGTAAGCCGTATGTCTCATCCGGCAATGCCCACGGTTCTGTCCTTTGGAAAAGTAATTGCAAACGGCGCCACAAACGTTATTCCTAGTGAAGTTTATCTTGAGGGAACGTTTAGAACATTTGATGAAGAATGGCGAACTGACGCTCACCAAAGGATGAAAAAAATGGCCGAGGGAATTGCCGAAAGTATGGGAGCAAGTTGCGATTTCACTATTATGAAAGGTTATCCGTTTTTGGTGAATGAAGAAAACCTGACGGCAAAAGTTAGAGAATTTGCGGAAGATTATTTGGGCAAAGAGAATGTTTTAGACTTGGATATCTGGATGGCGGGCGAAGACTTTGCATATTATTCGCAGATAACCGATTCCTGTTTTTATCGCCTCGGGACGAGAAACGAAGCAAGAGGAATTACTTCGTCTGTTCACACTCCTACTTTTGATATTGATGAAAGCGCATTAGCAGTAAGTACAGGGTTGATGGCTTATATTGCTGTGAAGCGATTGGGAAATTAAGATTATGAAACTTGGAGGGGGGATTTGTTATGCTGAGCATAGTCTTGGCAATATTTTAAAAATAAAAAGGCCTTCTTCTCGACCCGGGCTGATTCAGAACCCTCAACTTTTCCATCGGTGTCATGCTGAGCGAAGCCGAAGCATCTTACTGACTTTTATCTTAATTATCTTTTCGATTAACGCGTTTTCACAAACCACTAAGCGCTTCAATCCGGATACTATTCTTACAGTTCACATCGATTCCGTAATCTCGATAAAGGTAAGCCGACTTAATGCCGAGTTATTTATTAAGAAAATTGTAAGCGATACAAGTTTTTACGACGCTTTTAGAAATATGAAAAGGTACGATTTTACTGCCGAAAATCATATCGTCACCTACGATAAAAAGAACCGAGTTGAAGGTAAAATCTACCGTAAGCTCTTTCACTCCGGCACAGGAAAAGAGAAGGTTAAAGTTTTGGCAAAGCAAGAAAGCGGAAAGCTATTTAAGCGAAACGGGAAGTATCAATTAACTACTGTAGAAATGTTCGACTACATTTTTACGGGCGCATATAAATCTGAATTTTCAGCAGCTGCATCATCCAACGCTAAGGGCGACAAGAACCAATCCTACAAAGACAAACTGAAAACTCTAATATTTAGTCCCGGCCGGCCGGTTAAAGGAATTCCGCTAATTTCGGGCAAAACCGCCATCTTTTCTGCTGATATGCGGCAATATTACGATTATCAGTTTTTTAGCGGAACTTATCTTGATTCCATTCCCGTTTATCGGTTTAAAGTAACCGAAAAGAAAGACTTGTCGGGCTGGACGAAAGACGGCCTTATGATAAAAGAATTGACTACGATTTTCGATAAGCGAAATATGCAGATATTGGGGCGCTATATTGATATGAAGTACGATAATATGCTATTCGATTTCGATGTGAAAATGAATATTGAGTTGGGATATTTCGATAAGGGAGAGGTAATGCTTCCCACAAAAATAAGCTACCAAGGTAATTGGGATGTGCCGATGAAGAAAGAAGAACGAGCAAGTTTTTTGATATTGCAAAAGGATTATAAATAAAAAACAGTTGTAAGAGTTATAATATTGTTATAACTTTAAATATGATAGTCAGAATTAGAAAGATCGGCAACTCACAAGGGGTTCTTATTCCAAAAAGCTTGTTAACACAATGTTCTATTGAGGAAAATGCCGTTGTGGAGGTAAAAGATCATAAGATTGTTATCAGCCCCTTTGAGCATGAAAAACGGAAAGGGTGGGAAGACGCTTTTAAGAAGATGTCTGAAGCCGGTGATGACAAGGCGGAATTTCCTGACTTGTTCCCAGATGAGGATCTTGAGGAGTGGACGTAGATCAATACTCTGTTTTTTGGGTAAATCTCGATACCACAATAGGTTCGGAAGTCAATAAGACTCGCCCTTGTGTTGTCATTTCACCGGTTGAAATGAATAAATATTTAAACACGGTAATTATAGCGCCTCTAACTCACACAATTAAAGCTTATCCCACCAGGGTTCTTTGTTTAGTAGCCGGCGAAAGAGGAGCGATAATGTTAGATCAAATCCGGACCATAGATAAAAGAAGATTAACATCTTTTATTGCTAAGCTGAAAGATCAGGAAGTAGACCGAATAAAATTTGTAATAAAAGAAATGTTTTGCTAGCATTAGATGATCCCCAAAGAAACCGTCGATAAGATTTTAGAAACTGTTCGTATAGAAGAAGTAGTGGGCGACTTTGTGCATTTAAAGAAACGCGGCACAAGTTTGATCGGAAACTGCCCGTTTCATAACGAAAAAACACCTTCATTTCACGTTTCGGCGATTAAGGGGATTTATAAATGTTTCGGCTGTGGTAAGGGCGGAGATTCGGTGCGTTTTGTGATGGATCACGAAAAGTATTCCTATCCGGAAGCGCTTAAATATCTCGCTAACAAATACAATGTTGAAATAGAGGAAATCTTACCATCTCCTGAACAACAAATTGCTGATGACAAGCGGGAGAGCCTTTATATTGTTACCGCTTGGGCCGGAAAATTTTTTCAACAGTCTTTATGGGAAACCGAACCCGGGCAAAATATCGGCTTAAGCTATTTTAAAGAAAGAGGTTTCCGCGAGGATATTCTAAAAAAGTTTGAGTTAGGCTATTCGCCCGACGATTGGGACGCATTAATTGTTAAAGCAACCGGTGCCGGACACAAAGAAGAATTTCTAGAAGAAACAGGTTTAGCCGTCAGGAACGATAAAGGGAAGCTTTACGATCGCTTCCGCGCGAGGGTAATGTTTCCCATCCACAATTTTACCGGACGAGTGATCGGCTTTGGCGGACGGACTTTAAAAACCGATAAGAATGTCCCTAAATACGTAAACTCGCCGGAGAGTGAGATATATCATAAATCAAATGTTCTTTACGGATTGTTCCAGGCGAAAAAGGCAATCCGCGATTCAGATAATTGTTTTTTGGTTGAAGGCTATGCTGATGTTCTTTCAGTTCATCAAGCCGGAGTAGAAAATGTAGTAGCCTCTTCCGGAACATCGCTCACTACCGAACAAATTCGTTTAATAGGTCGCTTTACTAGAAATGTGACAATTCTTTACGATGGTGATGCTGCCGGAATTAAGGCTTCGCTTCGCGGCTTAGATATGATTTTAGAGGAAGGCTTAAACGTTAAGGTTGTTCTTTTTCCTGACGGGCACGATCCTGATTCTTACATTCAAAAGCTTGGCAGTTCTTCTTTCAAAACTCATATCGAACAGAGCCGGAAAGATTTTATTCTTTATAAAACTTCTATTCTGCTTCAAGATGCCGGAAAGGATCCTATAAAAAAAGCGGGGATAATTCGAGATGTAGTTGAAAGCATTGCGAAAATTCCCGATAGTATAAAAGCTTCTGTTTTTGTACGAGAATGTAGCTCCCTTCTGCAGATTGAAGAGCGAATTTTGATTGCAGAGTTGAACAAACTTCGATTAAACAAGTCGAAGAAAGAACAATCCTCACCGTTGCAAAAACCGGCGCCGGAAGAAGAAATTTCAGGTCAGGAACTGATAGAAAGTTATACAGAGAGGGACGATCGACAGGAGAAGGAAATTGTTCGTTTGTTGTTAAATTACGGCCATGAACTAGTGCATTGGGACGGTATTACCGATACTTATATCGGCCCTTACGTAATCGCGAATTTATCTGACGTGGAGTTTGAAGACCCGCTTTGCCGGAAGTTCTTAAAAGAATACGCAGCGAAGCTTGAAAACGGGGACTTACCGACCGAGCAAGATTTTATCACGAATCAAGATTCCAAAATGGCTGATTTTGCAATCTCACTGGTTTCCTCACCTTATGTTTTAAGCGAGAATTGGTATGCCAAGCGAAAAATTTACGTAAAAAACGAAAAAGAAAACCTTCGATCTACTATCCTTGGCGGCATATTTCATTTAAAAAAGCGAAAGGTAGATCGTATTCTCCAAAACCTTCGTGAAGAAATTAAAGTAGAAACAGACGCGGACAACCAAGCTATTTTAATGCAACGGTATGTACGCATTAAGGAAGTTGAAAAAGGTATTTCCAATTTTTTGGGCTCAGTAATTGTTAAGTAATGGGTTTTACGCAGCAGCTCGGGCAAAAAGGCGAAGACATCGCGAAGGCACATCTTGAAGAAAACGGCTACGAAATTTTAGACGAAAACTGGTGTTTTAAAAAAGCTCAGGTTGACCTGATTGCATATAAAAATAAAACAATAGTTTTTGTAGAAGTTAAAACTCGCTCTTCTTCTACTTATGGCGACCCTGAAGATTTTGTGAACCTAAATCAACAACGAACTTTGCAAAAAGCTGCCGAGGAATACTTACATATTATGAACCATCAAGGTGAAATCCGTTTTGATATTATCTCAATTCTTTTTAACTCTGCTCAAAAATTTATTCTCAAGCATATTGAAGACGCATTTTGGCCAAACTAATAAATAATGA
>JAYULL010000018.1:0-20227 GCA_043763625.1 Sphingobacteriaceae bacterium
TTTGGAGTGTCTTTTTTTTCATAACAATAAACTTAATCTAGTTCTGCTATTTACAGGATAGGCGCTTTGAAAAACTACCGAAGGTTTAGTGCAACATGGGTTTGTTGTGTTGTGTAAACATTGACTTTTAGAAAACATCACCACAGACAGACAACCATTTTGCAATAATGATAAACGCAGAAGAAAAGGATTACATAAAGACCAACCTTAAATGGCAGTTCAACTGGACTGACTTTTTTCTACGTTACTTCATTATTGTTGGACCTATTGGAATTACTTTCATCGCTTACTCTATGTTTTATGGTGGGTTCAAGTTCGGACACATTTACAACAACAACTTTATGAACTCATTTTTTTTCACTGCCTTTTGTGGACTTCTCTTAGGAATTTTTTTTACCTATTATACGATTAAGCGAATTGACACAGAAAGAAAATTTCAAACCTTTGAGCGTCCAGAAAATATTTCCTTTACTGACATCTCCGACAAAATCCAAACATTCAAATGGACAATAATTGGCAAGGAAAAAGACGCAATCCAAGCAAGCACGAAAATTTCTCTATTCTCACACAGGCAAGTTATTGGGAACACCTCACAACATGAATTTTTTTAATTTCTATATTATATCCCCTTTTGGTCAGAGAGATACAATCATAATTAATGGGGTAAAATTTTTAATTAACAGTTTGGAAAAAACTTCCGTGCCGCCCATTACGGCGATAGTTATCAAAAGGAAAGCGGTCTCTTCAAACTCAACCATTCCACGATCCTTTTAATTACCGAATAAAAAGGGTAGATTACAGGTTGTATTAATAATCATATATGAAATACTTTTTAATTATAGGGCTAAGCATAACGCTTCTTTCATGCTCCAAAGACCCTGTTGATGATGCTTCTAAAAAAGATGCACTCACCACCGGCATCTGGAAATTAACAGGGCACATGACAGACTATGACAAAGATGGAGTATATGAAGAAGATACCTATACCATGCTTGCTAGCTGTGAAAAAGACAATATCTACACTTTCCGGGCTGACGGCAACGAGATCATCGATGAGGGACCTACTAAATGCATCAGCAGCAATCCACAGACAAGGACTTCATCCTGGAGTTTTAGCAACAATCAAACCCGGCTTCAACTTGGAGGAGTAAATTTCCGGATCGAGGAACTAACCGCACCAACTTTGAGGTTGAAGGGTAGGGCTCCCTACAACGTAATTTACACGATAGATGTGAAATTGACCTACACCAAGCAATAACTCAATTCTAAAGGAAATTTTGAAAGTTCTGTCGGCCAAGCCTCGGACATTAACAATAAGCACGTTGATTTTTTCCTTCCACCCAATTCATAAAAGCTCGGTTTACAACCTTATTGCCTCCCGGTGTAGGATAATTGCCTGAAAAGTACCAATCACCGCTATGATCCGGGCAAGCAATGTGCAAATTATCTAAAGTTTGATAAATTACCTGTACTTCGGCGGAAATCTCTTTAGGCGTTATTATTTGGGCTATTTTTTTTGAAATTTCTTCGTCGGTAAAGGGATCGTAAATGGCCTTAACAAAATTGGTTATCTTATCCTCATTCCGCTCTGCAGCATCTTTGCATTTTTTATAAGTCTCTTGAATTACGCTTGCAAAACCTCTCTCTTTGAGTAAGGTAACTGCCGCCTCGAAGGCCACAAATTCTCCCATTCTCGACATATCTATACCGTAACAATCCGGGTAACGAATTTGAGGAGCCGAGGATACAATAATAATTTTTTTGGGCCCAAGGCGATCCAAAATCTTGAGAATGCTTTGCTTTAAGGTAGTTCCTCGCACAATCGAGTCGTCTATTAAAACAACCGTATCTTCGTCCTTCTTAACTAAACCGTAAGTAGTGTCGTAAACATGCGACACCATCTCTCCCCGGTCGGCATCTTGGGTAATAAAGGTGCGCAGTTTAACATCTTTTATAGCCAGTTTCTCAATTCGAGGGGCCATGTTAAGCATCTCTTCCAACTCCAAATCGCCGATCTTATCCAATCTTTTCAGCAGGGTTTCTTTCTGAAAATTCTTAATATACTTATGAACCCCTTCTACCAAACCGTAAAAAGCAATTTCGGCCGTATTTGGGATGAATGAGAACACCGTATTTTTTAGGTTGTAATTAACGGCCTCAAAGATTTGAGGACAAAGCAAGCGGCCCAACTGCTTGCGTTCGCGGTAGATGGAAGCATCGCTGCCGCGAGAAAAATAAATACGCTCAAACGAACAGGATTTTTTTTCTTCCGGTGCCCTAAACATATCTTCTGTTACTCGTCCGTTTTTCTTTACGATTAGCGCATTCCCCGGTTTGATTTCGTTGATTTTTTCAATCGGGATGTTAAACGCAGTTTGAATTGCCGGCCGTTCCGACGCTACTACAACTATCTCTTCATCATAATAATAGAACGCAGGGCGTATCCCTGAGGGATCACGCATCACAAAAGCATCTCCGTGCCCAAAAATTCCGCAAATGGAATACCCTCCATCCCAAGTACGAGCAGAGCGGCGAAGAATATTGGCAACATTCAGGTCATCAGCTATCAATCGGCTTATTTCGGCATTAGATATATCTTTTGCCTTAAATTGATCAAAAAGCAGTTGATTCTCGGTATCCAGAAAATGCCCGATTTTTTCGAGAACGGTAACGGTATCTGCTCTTTCTTTGGGATGCTGACCTAATTCATAAAGTTGCTCAAGCAACTCATCAACATTGGTCATATTGAAGTTTCCGGCAATAACCAGATTACGCGTCATCCAGTTGTTTTGCCGCAAAAAAGGATGACAATTTTCGATACTGTTTTTACCGTGAGTGCCGTAACGAAGATGCCCCATCAAAACTTCGCCGGTGAAACTGACGTTTTCTTTGAGCCATTCTGCATCAGCAAGTAAATCGGGGGAAGTTGCCTGAACATCGGCAAACTTTTTTTGAACGTATTCAAAAATATCTGCCACTGCTTTAGAACCCATTGCCCTATACCTGCTTATGTAACGGTTGCCGGGTTTTATATCTAATTTAATGGTTGCTATTCCTGCTCCATCCTGCCCTCGGTTGTGCTGCTTTTCCATCAACAAGTACAACTTGTTTAATCCGTAAAGCGAGGTTCCGTATTTTTCTTGATAAAAAGAGAGAGGTTTTAGAAGACGAATGAATGCTATACCGCATTCATGTTTTATTGCATCACTCATGTTCCGGACTGAGCCGCAAAATTAGTATTTTAATCCTCATTAGAAAGTCAATAACACTAAAGTTTTTCGTTGTGCTGGCTTAGGTCCAATCCTAATTGCTCTTCTTCTTCGGACACTCTTAGAGGCGAAATCATGTCGGTTATTTTCAGTAATAACATGGATCCGAAGAAAGCAAAAACAGAAACAAGAATCAAAGCTGTAGTTTGGCGCCAGAAAAGATTGAACTCGCCGTAGAACAAGCCGTTTCCGGTAGCATTACCCGGATTAACACTTGTATGCGCAAATACTCCGGTTAAAAACATACCTGCCATACCTCCAACACCGTGGCACGGGAAAACATCAAGAGTATCGTCTATAGAGGTCCGAGTTCGCCACTCAACCACCATGTTTGAAACGAGCGAAGACACTACGCCTATCACTATAGAGTGAGGAACAGTGACGAAACCTGCAGCAGGAGTTATTGCTACCAAGCCGACAACCGCTCCTATACATGTTCCCATTGCCGAGGGCTTTCGCCCTTTGTAAGCGTCAAAAAAAATCCAAGCCAAAGCTGCTGCAGCCGAAGCTGTAGAAGTAGTTGCAAGAACAGTGGCAGCCAAATTATTGGCGCAAAACGCAGAGCCGGCATTAAAACCGATCCATCCAAACCATAGTAAGCCGGTTCCGAGCATCACATAAGTTATTCTTGCCGGAGAATGGTTCTGTTCATTTCGTCGTTTTAAATATAAAGCAGAAGCCAAGGCTGCCCAACCTGCAGACATATGCACTACCGTTCCTCCGGCAAAGTCAAGCACCCCAAATTTTGCAAGTATGCCTTGAGGATGCCAAGTGGCGTGAGCCAAGGGTGCGTAAATAAAAACAAAGAACAGGCAAATAAACAGTATGTAGGATATAAACTTAATTCGTTCGGCGAATGCACCGGTTATTAGTGCCGGAGTGATGATTGCAAACTTCAACTGGTACATTGCAAATACCATTAAGGGTACAGTAGGCGCCAGTTCCCATGGAGCGCCGTCCATTACATTTCTCATCATAAAAAACGTAGAAGGATTGCCGTAAATACCGAAAACATCTTTACCGAAAGTTAAACTAAAGCCGAACACCACCCAGATTACTGTTACAATGGCCATACAAATAAAGCTTTGCAACATGGTAGAGATTACATTCTTTTTATTAACCATCCCCCCGTAAAAGAATGCCAGGCCGGGAGTCATGATTAATACCAAGGCGGTTGCCATTAACATCCATGCAGTATCAGCTTCACTAATTTTATATTTAGGGTGACTTAAGTCGGGCAAAGAAGGAAAAAACAAACTAAGAGCGACTACAAAAATCAGAAAGAAAAAAGGGTAACGCGATAGTTTCTTTGCCATAATGCTCATTTACCTATTGATGTTATTTAAGTAACACCAAAACTCCAAAAATGGAGCGCGAAAGTAGAAAAAATATGTCTTATTTAATCTATCGGTCAAAAAAATTGGTCAGAAATTCTGGGAATATGCCCAAAAAAATTAGAAGAACGGTTAAAACAACGGGGAGAACCGGAAAAGAACGACCTTCGTATTGAACTTTAGAGTCTCCTTCTCGAAGATAGGCGTTGAGAGGAACTTTAAAATAATAAAACAATGATACTACTGTAGTTAACGCCCCGGTTATCATTACCATTAATACAGTTAAGGAGCTAGAGCTTGAATACACTTGAAGAGCCGAAGAAAATACCAAGAACTTAGAAATAAACCCGGCGGTAGGCGGCAATCCTGTTAAAGCCACCAGTACAATTACAAAACAAAATAATTCAACTTTAAGAATTTTCCCTAAACCTTTGTAATCATTTAGATTTACGGCTCCTGTTTTTTCTTCAATTTTATCGGCAATAAAGAATACCGCCATATTCATAAACGCGTAAACCAGCAGATAGAACAGCAAGGAATTAAAACCTGTCGGGGAATACGAGATTATTGCCATGAGCAAAAAACCGGTATGCCCGATCGAAGAATAAGCTAGCATTCGCTTTATATTTTCTTGCCAAAGGGCCGAAAAATTACCGATAATCATGGTAGCGATTGCTATAACGCTTAAAACAAGGCTATAATCAAAAACCGGATAAGAAAAACCGCCTAATCTGAAACTTTGAAAGGCACTTAAAAAACGAATCAAAACAGCAAACCCCGCAATTTTAGGCGCCGTTGAAAGAAATGCAGTTACAGGAGTAGGAGCCCCCTCGTACACATCAGGACTCCAGAAATGCAGTGGAGCAAACGAAAGTTTATACCCTATGCCTATCAATACCAAGGTAATTGCCACGCCTACTCCTAAATAATTTGCGGAGACAAGATTCAGGATAAATTCGGGGTTGTTAAGTCCGAGCGTTCCGGTTAAAGCGTAAAGCAGCGAAATACCGTATAGCAACATAGCAGAACATGCACCACCAAACAGCGCATATTTCATAGCTGCTTCAGTTTGTTTAGGAGAGCCTGAAATGTACCCCACCATAATATACGATGCAACTGAAACCATCTCTATGGAAATATAAACCATAAGCAAGCTTGAGGCCATTACCATTAGATGCAGTCCCAGTTGGGCTGCAATAAGAATACAATATAAATCTCCCGTTCCCTTAAAATGAGCGGTTAACTGCTTATTATTTCTCACGAAGAGTAAAAACAATACAGACACAACACTTAGAATGAGTTTAAACTTAACGGCGAGTTTGTCTAAAGCAATTGAGTCTGCAAATAGAGAAATTGGCCTCTTTCCCAAAAAATCGAGCTGCTGAAAGCTTAAAATACCTATCCCTATTATTACAAGGAGCGTGAAGCCGAAAATAATTGTATCGTTCTTTTTAGGGGCAAAAAGATCTAAAAGAATTGCAACCACAAATCCGACAATTAAAACAAGTTCAGGGATAAAAAAGCCTAGACTAAACAGGGTTATATTTAAAGCAGGGAATATATGTTGTAAAAAGTCGTTCATGAACTACTTTTTAAGTAAAAGATTTACCAATTGAACAACCGATGCGTTCATTTTATCAAAAGCCAGGAAAGGTAAAATCCCTAAGGCTAAAGCCATTACCGATAAAGGTACCAAAGCTACAGTTTCACGAACGTTGATGTCTTTTAGTTTCTCGAACCAAGCATCGCCTCCCGCCAATCTGGTTTGCCCGAAAAACATGCGTTGCAGCGTCCACAACAAATAAGCTGCACTCAGCAGGATTCCAACAGAACCGCAAATTGCCATCCATCTGGGAATGAAACCATTTACTGATTCAGAAGTAAAGGCCCCGATCAAACTGAACGCCTCACCGATGAATGCTGAAAATCCCGGCAGGCCTAAAGAAGCAAAAAAGGCGATCATGATAAAAACGGTGTATTTGGGCATGATTAAGGCCAAGCCCCGAAAGTTGGGAATGTATCGGTCCTGAACTCGTTCGTAAACTACTCCGACTAAAAAGAATAACATCGACGAGAGAAGTCCGTGGCTAATCATTTGCATCAATCCGCCGCTTATTCCTTCGACTGTCCCGGAAGCAAATCCTAACAGAACAAAGCCCATGTGCGATACCGAGGAGTAGGCAATTAGACGCTTTAAATCAGTTTGAGCAAGGGCATTTAAGGCGCCGTATAAAATCGAAACTACTCCGATGAGACCGATCCACCAAGAAAAGTGAACCGCTGCCTCGGGGAAAATACTATAGCACACTCTTAAAATTCCGTACCCACCTATTTTTAATAAAATTCCGGCAAGAATGATGGACACCGGAGTTGGCGCTTCGACGTGAGCGTCAGGCAACCAAGTATGGAGAGGAACAATAGGAACTTTTATGGCGAAAGCAACAAACAACACTGCGAAGGCTACAAGCCGAGCCGGAACACCGAAAAGCTCTTGTACGCCTGCCGCTGAAAATATAGAACCTTTAACGTAGTTTGCCGGATTCATCATGTTAATCATGCTGAAGGTATGATTTCCGTTTGCCGGATCTATAACGGAGAAATACAATCCCACCATAATCAGCAACATAAAAACAGAGCCGAACAAGGTGTATAAAAAGAACTTAATAGCTGCATATTCTCGCCTTACTCCGCCCCACATCCCGATCAAAAAATATAGCGGCAAGAGCATTAATTCGTAAAAAATATAAAACAGGAAAAAGTCAAGTGCCGTAAAAACACCCATTACCGCCATATTTAGCAAAAGCAGCAAAGAAAAGTAACCTTTTAAATTTGTTTGAATTTCCCAAGAAGATAGCACAGCGACAAACATTACCAGAGAAGTAAGAAATAGAAAAGGCATAGATAAGCCGTCGATTCCTAAGAAATAGTCAATTTGCAATCGCCCTAGGCTTCCTAGATCTAATCCGATCCAATGAGTTTTTTCGATAAATTGAAAACCCGATTCTGTGTTGATTCCTGCAGAAGTATTTTTAAAATTGAGATAGATAAACAGGCTGATGAGCAATTGAACAACACCTACTGCTAATGCAACGAACTTGTACAGATGTCTTAAACGAGCAGGCAACAGGAGTATAATTACTGCGGCTAATGCGGGAATAAATATTATAAGTGAAAGTAAACTCATATTGCCCCGCTAAAATATTTCACAATAACAAAAGTTAAAACAACAAGAAGCATGGTTAACAAGTAATGTTGTACCCTCCCGGTTTGTAAATGCCGAGTAAAGCTTCCTATTCGCTTAGCCAATATCCCGGCTCCGTTTACTAATCCGTCCACAATAAACCGATCAACTAAAGCTGAGATCCCCGCAAATATAACTCCGACACGGCCAATTAAATTTACAATTCCGTCGATCACCGCATTATCAAATTTGTGAGTGAGATTTGAAATAAAAGTAATCGGATTAACGGCTGCAGCTTTATAAAAGGAGTTAAAATACCACTGGTTGTATAAGAACTTCTCAAGACCGGAATTAGGCTCAGTTTCAGGACGAGCACGATTCGCAAACCTTTTATAAGCTATAAAAATTACTATTAATGACCCCGCCGTAACCGGCACCGGAATTAGTAAGTGTAAGGAATTATCGAGCGGTTGTGTTTCCGAATTGAGGCCCGTAAAAAGCCAAGAGTTTCCGGCACTAAAAGGATCTAACGAAAACAGCGGGAACAAACAAAAACAGGCTAAAATGATAAGGGGTAATACCATTACTTTCGGCGCTTCATTTACCGAAATCGAAAGCCCGAACTTATTGTTTAATCTTATCTCCTTGAAAAACACCATAAAAATAAGTCGAAAAATATAGAAAGCGGTAAGCCAAGAGGTAATTAAAGCTACATAAGGGACAAATTTTAAAACTCCGGATTTAGAATCGGACCACTCGAACGCGTGAACTAAAATAGCATCTTTGGAGAGAAAACCTGAGGTAAAGGGCAAACCCGCGAGAGCCATCGAAGCAACCAGCATGGTATAAAATGTAACCTGCATGTACTTTTTAAGCCCGCCCATGTTTCGAATGTCTTGTACATCAAAATCGAGCAGATATTTTCCTTTTGCGTGATGGAGCTCGTGAATAACAGCACCGGCAGCCAAAAATAACAAACATTTAAAAAACGCATGAGTTGCGAGATGAAATATCCCGGCACTAACGGCTCCCGTTCCCATGGCTACCATCATAAAACCTAGCTGTGAGATAGTAGAAAAAGCTAATAGCTTTTTGATGTCGTATTGAACAAGAGCAATTGTGGCTGCCATAAACGCAGTAAAAGTCCCAACAATTGTAATTACCGTTAAGGCAGTATTGTCGAAAATAGGATAAACACGTGCGATTAAAAAAACGCCGGCCGCTACCATTGTGGCTGCATGAATAAGCGAGGATACGGATGTTGGGCCTTCCATAGCATCAGGAAGCCAAGTATGTAAAGGAAATTGGGCTGATTTGGCGGCCGCACCAAAGAATAAAGCAATTCCGGCAACGGTAAGCCATACTGCCGGCACCTCACCGACTCCGGTTTGCCAAAGTCCGTTAACTATTTCGCTTTTGACAATCAGTCCTTTAGTGCCGAATAATTGAACGATATCGAGTGTCTTGAATTGAGTAAACAAAATCATCAAGCCGGTAAGGAAGCCTAAATCGCCAATCCGATTCACAATAAAAGCTTTCTTATTTGCAAGGGTAGCAGTATCTCGTGTAAACCAAAAGCCTATTAACAGGTATGACGAAAAGCCCACCAGCTCCCAAAACATATAAACCAAAAGGAGATTATCTGCGATAACCAAGCTCAGCATTGAAAAACAAAACAAACCCAAGTAAGCCCAATAACGGTTTAAATGCTCATCGTTTTTCATGTATTGCAGCGAATAGATATGGACCAACAGCGCTATCCCGCTTATGAGTACCATCATTAAAACAGACAGGTTGTTAAGTAAAACTCCGGCTGTAAAACGTATATCACCCACTGCGAACCAGTCCAATTGTGCATGAATTTCACCTTTGTTCCAAACCCAAAAGAAAAGTAAGACAGATAACAAGAAGCTGATTGATATATTACAGAGAGCTAAAATTGATCCCTTGCCTTTTTTTGCAAAAAATAAAATCGCGGCAAACGTAATGAGGGGCAGTACTGAAGCAAGTACCGAAAAAAGGGCTGAGATATGTGCGTGATCGTCTGCCAATTTAATCTCGAAGATTATCAAATTTAGTAGGGTCGATGGTATGGTAATATTTGTAAACGTTTAAAATTATTGCTAAGGCTACAGCCACACCCGCTGCCGCTAAAACAATGGCAAATAAAGCAAATATCTGCCCGCTATTATTCATCTTATCGTATTTGCCAACGCTGACAAAATTTAAAACAGCAGCGTTTATCATGAACTCAATACCAATAAGCACCATTATTGTATTTCGCTTGGTTAAAACAGCGTACAATCCGATACAAAACAAAACGGCACTGATCACAATGAAATGACTTAAAGGAATCATTCTTTTTGTTCCTTTCTCGCTAAATGAGCAGCACCAATCAGTGCCATCATCAAAAACACGGAAACAACTTCGAACGGCAATAAATATTTAGTCATGAGGTTTATGCCGATGTTGTGCGTAGTATTATCTGAGGGGGAGATTGTGTTAACTGCTTTAGCCTTTTGTATCCATTTAGAGTTATCAAAATCAGAAGAAAGAACAACACTGATCAATATAAACAAAAACACTCCGGAAATAAGTAAACCGGGGAGAAGATGTAATCGAGAAGATTTAATTTTAAGCAGATCAAGATTATTTAAAAGCTCTTTATTCGACAGTAGAAACGCGAACAGCATTAGCACTAAAATTCCGCCTACATAAATTACTACCTGAGTAATGGCAACAAAATCAGCGAGAGAGAAGACAAACAAACCGGCAACAGAAAAAAGCGTCACAAAAAATAGAAATATTGAGCGTACAATGTTTTGAGTACTTACTACCAATAAGGCCGAAATTATTGCTGAAGCGGCCAGAGTATAAAATGCCAAAACCTCTATACTAATCATTCGTTCTTCTGTTGACTTTGTTTAAGGGCAGCTTCTTTAGCTGCTTTTCGTTCTTCCGTTTGCCTTTCTAAAGCAAAGCGTTTTTCCTCGGCTTCTTCCGCTGTCATATCGGAAAAGTGATAATTCAATTGTGATATATGTGATACCGACCTATCGTATTGATCCGTCATTATAATGCATTCCGTAGGACAAACAACAGTGCAAAGCCCGCAATATAAACACTTCGCCATGTCGATATCAAACTTGGCTGCGTATAACCTTTTAGTAGTACCGTCAGAGGTTTGACCAATGGCTTCCGTTGATTTTATACTTTCTATTTCAATACAGTCGACCGGACAAATTTTAGCGCAAAGATCGCATACGATGCAGTCATCTATCTCCACATCCAATTGATAGCGCCCAACCTCCGGAACCGGAATCTTTTCATGAGGATATTGAATAGTAACTATTCCTTCTTGATTTTTAAAGTAATTGTTGTCTTGAATACTTTTAACCCCACGACTTTTACGAGCAGCCAAAAGATGTTTGAAGGTAAGGGTTAAACCTTGCCAAGCAGAACCAAATCCGGCAAACACTTTTGTTAAAATTCCCATCGATTAAAGTACAACCAGTCGCCACACTCCTGACAGCAGCATACATAAAAATGCTAACGGAGTTAAAAATTTCCAGCAAAAATTCATTAATTGGTCAACCCGAAAACGCGGAAGCGTCCAACGTATCCACATTTGAACGGCTACTACCAGTAAAGCCTTTGACACTCCCCAAAATGCTCCCCACCAAGTCCCTGTCGTCCAATCTGCTAAATGCACAGAGCCTATATTAGGCAGCGGCGTATTCCATCCGCCTAGAAACAAAATTACGCCGATCATCCCAACCAAAAACATCATCGAGTATTCAGCCAGAAATATAAAAGCAAAGCGCAATCCTGAGTATTCTACGTGAAAACCGGCAACGATTTCGGATTCGGCTTCCGGAATATCGAACGGTGCCCGGTTACATTCCGCGAGAGACGCAATAAAAAAAATCAAATACGAAATAATAAGGTGCGGCGCTTGAAAAATATTCCAAGCAAATATTCCTCCCACTTTTGTCACATCCCAAAAACCCAAAAATTTAATTGAAGAGGCGGACATTACGCCTTGACTTATTGTTATTTCCTGCAGATTTAAACTCTGAGAAATCATTACAGCTGAAATTACTGCTATTCCTGCCGGAATTTCATAAGATACGATCTGTGCAATAGAGCGCATTGAACCAAGTAGTGCGTACTTATTATTTGAACCCCATCCGGCCATTAATATTCCAACCGTTTCAATCGAAATAATAGCAAAAATGTAAAATACACCCAAGTTTAAATTTGCGGGAATGACTCCCGGGGCCCAAGGCATGGCGGCAAAACCTAAATAAACAGAAGCATAAATAATTACAGGTGCTAATGCAAAAAGAACCTTGTCTGCCACAGTTGGCACGATAAATTCTTTTTGAAGCATTTTTATAATATCGGCAAAGGCTTGAAGTGTTCCGTAGATTCCCACTTCCATTGGGCCGAGTCGGTCTTGAATAAAGGCGGAGATTTTACGTTCGGCGTAGAGCGCAACTAAAGCAAAAATCGCCGTAAATGCAAAGAGTAAAGTAGCAACAAGAATATATATGAAGTAAAATTCCAATAGTATAAGCTCTGTCGCAAACTTACGAAATAGCAGGGAGTTTGCTAAAATATTAAATTATAAAAGTTCGGGAAGTAAGGGCTGAATATAGTTTAAAGGCCTAAAACAAAAAATGCCGCGAAATTCTCGTAGCATTTTCTGTTTTAAATACTAAATCCTATTTTTTCGTTCCTGTTGGTTTAGCCGTTGTAACAGGAGTTATTGTTGAAGGAGCGGCTGAACTTGAAGTAGGAGACGCATTAGCCGCAGCTGCATTAGCCGGAACAGCATTTGCCGCGATCCCGAGTTTAGTTCTGACCAAAGGCATCAGATCATCACCGCCTTCAAAATAAACTACTCCGGGCTGAGAAACATCAAATACATACGAGTATCCTTTTTCTTTAGCAACTGCCTTAATTGCAACTTCTGCCTTTGCTAAAATAGGCTGATACAACGTACCGCGTTTTGCTGTCAACTCTTCTTGAGCCTTTTGCTCCGTTTCACCAATACGCTTTTCCATATCCTGAATTTCGGTTTGTAAGCCTTGAAGTTCTTTACCTAAACTTTCCTTGTTGGCCTCGCTTAACGTTTTATATTTCTCTTGGAAAGTGTTTATTTTCTTCTGACGCTCTGCATCCATCTGCTCCAATTGAGTTTGTTTCTGTTTTTGAAAAGTTTGGAAATTTGCATCCGCGGATTTCATTTCCGGCATTAACTGTAATAACTCTCCTGAATTAATATGAGCAAACTTTTGTTGAGCATGCACTGAACTTCCTGCAAAAAATAATCCTGCCGCAACTATGGCTGCCTTTACTGAATTTTTCATTTTTAATATTTCAAAGTGTGTTTGTTTCAAAAATATAAATTAATCCTATTTAACCTGTTTTATGTTTCTTTATTGCGCAAAAGTTCCGGGTTTGTAGCCTAATCGAGTTATTACATCGTTGCTCTTATCTAAACGTGTACTTGCATACAGCATAAGTGCTGCTTGACTGTTTTTATCAAAAATTAAATCAACTTGTAAATTTTCGGCGACTGCCTGAACTGCTTTTGCCACACGGTCCTGAATAGGTTGAATTAATTGAACGCGTTGCTTATACAAATCGCCTTCGAAGCCGAACTTTTGGCGCTGAAACTCTTTAGCCGCTTTTTCTTTTTCTACGATTTCGTTTTCACGCCGTTTTCGCATGTCTTCGGTCAATAGAACCTGATCTGCTTGATATTGCTTATAAAGCTTTTCTATATCCGAAAACCTGTTATCAACCTCTTTTTGCCATTGTTGCGATAAGGCATCAAGTTGCTTTTGCGCCGATGCGTATTCCGGAATGTGTTTTAAAATATATTCACTGTCCACATATGCAAAACGTTGCGCAAACGCAGCTACTCCTGCAAAAAGTACAAATGTTAATGTTAATAATACTTTTTTCATACCCATTCTTTTTTATTAATTAAATCCCCCCATCTGCTGAGCTATACTAAAGTGAAACTGCCCCTTGCTAGCACCGGGTATCCCGGGAATATTATCAAATCCGTACCCGTAATCAATCCCCAATAAACCGAATATGGGTAAAAACACTCGTGCACCTAAACCTACTGATCTGCGTATATTGAACGGATTAAATTCGCCGAATCTGTTCCAAGTATTACCTCCTTCCGCGAACGCCAACAAGTAAATTGTGGCTTGTTGAGTCGCAGTAACCGGATGACGCATTTCTAAAACGTATTTATTAAACAGCGGGCTTCCTGATTCGCGAGCGATTCTCGGGTCGGATCCTACCGGGATTACCGTACTGTTTTCGTAACCACGCATACCAATTATTTCTGAAGCTCGAATGAAGTTCATTCCCTGCATACCGTCTCCTCCTAAGTTGAACCGCTCGAAAGCAGATTCAGGAGCTCGCGAATTGTATTTACCTATAACACCGAATTGTGCTTGCGCTTTTAAAACGAGTTTACCGTATATCTTTTGAAACCATTGCGACTCAAATTTCCACTTGTAATATTCCGTAAACCGGTAGGCTTGTTTGTCAGGAGCGGTTAGATAATTAACATTGTTTATTAAAGAATACGGTGGTGTTGCCTGCACCGTGAACTTTAGGTTAGAACCTGAAGTAGGATATAAAGGCGCATCAATCGAATTTCGGCTTATTTCCTGAGATAAATTGAAGTTGTAAGAAGTACCATTGTTAAATTTAAACCCCGGATAATTTTTGATTTTATATTGCTGAAAGTTGACAGCATGACTGATTTGGAAAAGATCATCAGGCCACTTTAATCTTTGACCTAAACTAAAAGTAACACCGTTTAAGCGTAAGCGATATAATTGATCGTCAGGAATATTATTATAGTACTGATTGGAGCTCAAGGATGTAAAAGCACTCACACCCAAGTAAACCGGCTTTTTACCACCAAACCAAGGTTCCGAAAATGAAAAGCTGTACGACTGAAACAGCTTGCCATTTGTTTGACCGCGAATACTTAGCTTTTGGCCGTCGCCTTTAGGAAGCGGACGCCACTCTTTAAACTTGAATAAGTTACGAGCCGAGAAATTATTAAACGTTAACCCCAAAGTTCCGATGATTCTTCCGCCGCCAAAACCGCCGGATAATTCAATTTGATCTGAAGGTTTTTCGGTAACGTTGTATTCAATATCAACTGTTCCGTCTGCCGGATTCGGAACGGGCTTTACATCCGTCTTCTGCTCATCAAAATTTCCCAGAGTCGCAATTTCACGAGTGGTACGAACCACAGCTGTTTTAGAAAATTTCTGTCCCGGTTTAGTGCGAATCTCTCTTAAAATTACCTTATCGTTCGTAATGTCGTTTCCTTTAACCGAAACCTTACTGATAGTGTACTGCGGACCTTCATACATACGCATTTCAAGGTCAATAGTATCGCCGTATATTTTAGTTTGTACGGGATCAACGTTGAAAGTCAAATATCCATCATCCATATATAGAGAAGAAACATCATCGCCGCTTTGGCTTCCGCGAAGTTTTTTCTCAAGTTTTTCTTCACTGAATATCTCGCCTTTCTCTATTGCTAAAACTTTTTGTAATTGCTCGGGCGTGTACTTTGCGTTTCCTGCCCATGTAATATTACCGAAGTAGTATTTACGGCCTTCGTTGAGTTTAATTCTGATATCTACCGATTTATTATCATGCCGGCTGATGCTGTCGCTAATAACTTCCGCATCGCGATAGCCTTTTGCCTGCATTTTTGCAACAAGTTTTTCTTTATCTTCTTCGTATTTATCTTTTAAAAACTTGCCCGGCCCGAATACTTTGTAGACGGCCTTCTGTTTAGTCTTCTTCAGATATTTTCGAAGCTTAGCACTTTTAAAGGCGTTGTTACCCTCAAAAGTGATGCTGTTTACTTTTACTTTTGTGTTTTTATCTACAATAACTTGAAGAATAACGTTATTTGCTTCACTTGTATCTTTTCGTTGTTTGGTTTGTATTTCTGTAAACAAATACCCTTTCTCGGTAAAATGCTTTTTAACAATATTGGTAGTGGTGTTGATCAGGTTTTCATTAACAATTTTGCCTGTTTTATCGCTTAGTTTTTTTTGAACCTCTTCCGCTTCTCCCTTGCGTATTCCTTTAAGCTCTATTCGTGTTAAACGCGGACGCTCAACTACAGCAATATCAAAAAATATGGAGTCTTCTTTTATTTGGCTTACACTTAACTGAACATCATCAAACAAACCTTGCGCCCACAAATTCTTAATAGCGTTTGAAGTAGCATCCCCGGGAACAATTACCTTGTCGCCTTTATTTAGTTTGGATATTTGAACTAAGATTTGAGGGTCGAGGAACTTAATACCGGTAATGGTTGTACCGCCAACAGTAAATTCTTTGGGATTTAGATAATTTAAGGTAGTATCAGTTGATGAACGCAGTACGTTAGCAGGCTGCTGCCGGATTTGCGACATTGCTGCGGAACCGAATAATATTAAGTATAGTGAAAGAAAAACCTTGTTCATTTATATTATTTACGTCGCTAAATTAGCTTTAGTAGTTGTTAAATTTTGTTAAAAGTTAAATTAGTAACCTGTTCGCCGGTAAGGCCGAAGCGCCGTTCTCGTTTTTGATAATCCACAATTGCTTCGAACAAATCTTCCCGCCGGAAGTCAGGCCAAAGTTTTGGGGTGAAGTATAATTCGGCGTAAGCAAGTTGCCAAAGTAAATAGTTGCTGATCCGATGCTCTCCGCTTGTCCTGATCATCAGTTCAGGATCAGGTATACCTGCTGTATTCAGATAGCCCTCAAATGATTTCTCGTCAATATCCTCTACACTTAAACTACCTGCTTTTACCTCAGCAGCTATCTTTTTCACCGCCTCGGTAATCTCCTTGCGAGAGCTGTAGCTCAAGGCCAAAGTCAAGGTACAGCGGTTATTATTTTTTGTTTTGGCAATGGCCTGTAGCAGTTGCTTTCGGCACTTTTCAGGCAGTTGTTGTAAATCTCCTATCGCGTGCAGCCGCACCCCGTTATCCATCAGCGTTTTAGTTTCTTTACTTATAGTTGCAACCAGCAACTCCATTAATGCCATCACTTCTAATTTCGGCCGGTTCCAATTTTCGGTAGAGAAAGCATATAAGGTTAAATATTTTATTCCGCCTTCAACTGCGCCTTCCACGGTATCCCTTACTGCCGTAACCCCATTTTGATGTCCGAAAACCCTCAGCTTCCCTTTTTCTTTCGCCCAGCGCCCGTTACCGTCCATTATTATTGCAACGTGCTGCGGCAACTTTTCTACATCAATCTGTTCTTTAAAACTCATTAAATAACAATAAATACAACCTGAGGAAACAGATCTTTAAATTAAACCTGCAAAGGTAAAATTATTGTTTGATTTCCGGTACATAAGTATCGCCTCTCGGGAATAAATCCTAATCAGCTGTTTATTATAGACGGAGATGATATAAGTCGGTTTAACCGCGGTGGGTATTTTTGAAAGAGAAGTTGATGCAAAGAATAAATGCTTTATTAATCAAAATTGTGTTCGCGGAGTAACTGAGCGCACCTTGAAAGTTTATTACTTACAAGCATATCTATAATTGGCATCTTAAAGTGAGTCAAGAAATTGAGAAGCAATATTTAAATGAGTTTTCTGCTTAGCTTCGTGCATTTTATCAAAGGTATTGACCAACATTCCTAATCTGGGATTTTGTAAAAAGAAATCGCGGTGTGTATGCATAAACCTCCAAAATAAGCCATCCCAAACGGGTTGCCAATCCCCTTTTTTATAGTTACTCATTTTTATTAAATAATTACTCCCGCTGATGTAAGGTTTGGTAGCCATCAGACCTCCATCGGCAAACTGGCTCATACCGTAAACATTGGGCACCATCACCCAATCGTAGGCATCTATAAACATTTCCATAAACCAGCGATAAACTTCATCGGGATCAAATTCGCACAACAGCATAAAGTTACCGAAAACCATTAGCCGTTCTATGTGATGACAATAACCTGTATCTAAAACCTTTTTAATAGTGCTGTCAACAGGTTCAATTCCTGTAGTACCATTCCAAAACGAAGGGGGTATTTTTCGTTTAAAGTTCCAGTAGTTTTTAGTTCGCTCTTCGCTTCCTTTCAGTGCATAAACCGCTCTTATAAATTCTCGCCAACCGATAATCTGCCTTATAAAGCCTTCTAAAGAATTTAAAGGTATTTCATGATTGCCGGCATATTCCAATATTTCGTCAATAATATACTGAGGCGTAATCAAACCCACATTCAGCATGGGTGTTAAAACACTGTGGTGTAAAATATTCTCACCGGTTACGATAGCGTCTTCATACAGACCAAATTCTGAAAATCGTGTTTCGAAAAAATCCTGTAACCATTGTTTACTTTCATTAAATGTGGCAGGATAAATAAAATCGGTGTTTAGTTTACCATAGTTATCTGCAAAATAGTTGCGTGTGTATGCAACGGCTTCTTTATAAAACTTATTGGGTTTTAAAGAATCAACCTTAGGCGGAGTTTTTCCTTTTGGATATTTCAAACGATTCTCACTATCGTAAGTCCACTTACCGCCAATCGGCTTTTGATAATTCTCTAATAATATATTTCTACTCCGGCGCTGATGCTTATAAAAGTCGGTTTGAAACATACGTTTCTTATCTGAAAAGTAGGTAGCAATTTCTTCGGAAGAATTTAAAAATAAAGGTGAGCGATTTTCATACGCTTTTACATCATGCGTTTCACAAGCTATTGCTATCCTTTGTTCCAGCCAATAATCGGTGGTTTCAATATATTCAAAGGCAGTAATGCCCAATGACTTCAATTGCGGAATCAATTTTCTTACATCAGCCAACTCATTAAATGAATCAATATAAACTACTTTAATATTTTGTAATTGAAGATGGCTCTCATAAAACTTCATGCTTGCTCTATGAAAAGTAATTTTCTGTTTGTGAAAACTATATTGTTTAAAAAACAAAAACTCTTCAACCAAATAAATGGTGTCACATTTTGCGGTAAGTATATTTTGCTCAAATAATTGATGCGGAAAAAGAATGCCCGGGTTCATGTGTTATGCTTGTTTATTTTGCATTTATCGCTGCAATATTTCACATCCTCCCAATTCTTTTCCCATTTCTTACGCCATGTAAATGGACGCCGACAAACGACACAGATCTTTGTGGGTAAATTATGCTTTAGAACTCGTTTCATCAGTACAAAAACTCTTTAAACGATTGATCAAGTCTTGCATAATTCAGTCGTTCGATTAAGGCGGTTTTGTAACAGGGTTTCTAATTCGGCACAAGCACTCTAGGCAATTTGTTTTAGCTGTTTTTGCCCGGTACCGCCGGAAGCACTAACTGTTAAATAATGATTCATAGGTTGTTTCGTCTAAATTATGCCGGAAGTGCTATGAAAAAAATGAATGCATTCAACAGCAAATAAAATAATGCCGGAAGTGTAGCCAAGAAAGTATCTCCAACTTTGATCCTGACAACAACCCCCAGAAGCATTAATATTGCCAGGCCGGCAGAAGAAACTAATAAAATAATAGGAAACATTAAACCTACAACCAGCCCGAATGAGCCCAGCAATTCTAAAATTGCAGTAAGAGTGCCTGCCTTTTCAAGTCCAAATCTTTTGAACTCACTTTTCATTTTTGTTGAGTAAAAATAGGCAATTCCATAACCCAGAAAAGACAGGCTTGAAATAAAAATCAGGGTATTGAGTAAAGTCATTGTCTAAATTAATTTTATAGACACGGAAGCTATAAATAGACAAAGTATTAACAGGAGAAAAGAGGGGATATGCTTTTTCCATGGATTGCCAACTTTAAAATGAAAATATTGCGCTGATAACATAAGAAAAGCCAAAAGCAGGGATGGAATAAGAACCAAATCAGGATAATATATACCTGCAATCAATAAAGTTGATAACGATATTTTAGTTGCTCCTATGGCATTACGGATTAAGTTGCTTAGGTGAAATTGTTTAAACTCTTTTTGGACATTGTCAAATCGAAACACCCAAACAAATCCTATTGAAAAGGCAACAATAATTTGAGCGATGGTGGAGTAAATAGTCATGATCTTTGTTTTTAGTTATTATTTCCTGTTCTAATTGTTTGAATTATGGTGTTGCTATTTAAGCCAATATACTTCTATTAAAGCTTAAGAGTTTGTTCTACAGGGTGTACATAACGGTTTAAGGTTTAAAATGTGCCTGAATAAAAAGCACTTCACTGTCCCCAAGCACTAAAGTAAATAAAAGCACAACAGAACGAGAACCACATCACCCGGGCATAATGTGAACCTGATGTTGAACCTGATGTTGCACTAAACCTTCGGTAGTTTTTCAAAGCGCCTATCCTGTAAATAGCAGAACTAGATTAAGTTTATTGTTATGAAAAAAAAGACACT
>JAYULL010000019.1:0-1488 GCA_043763625.1 Sphingobacteriaceae bacterium
TCTTCTTTCAGTTTTTGAAGAATAAACTTATCAATATCGTTCTTAACAAAACTATCTTCAAAATTAGGAACCGTAACATTTTGAGGCTTTATAAACGCCCAGTGATCTTCCCACTTAGCGCCTTGTTTGATCCATTTTTTAAAAATATCAATTTCCTCCCCGCTCAACGGGTCTTTTTCCAAAGGCATCCTTTGATCTTTATCGTGGGTAACAAGCCTTTTAATTAATTCACTGTTTTCCGGGTCGCCGGGAATTATAGCCCGCTTTCCCGATTTAGTTTTAGCAAGCGCTTCTTCTCTAAAAAGTAAACTAAAGCCGCCCGCTTTTTTAACCCCTCCATGGCACGCTATACATTTCGTGTTAATTATAGGCCTTACTTGTGAATTAAATCCGACTTCGCTTTCACTAAAAGCGTCCACACAAGCGTAAACGGCAAGAACTCCCAAAACAATAAAAGCTATCATTACCGCCCGAGACTTTCTTTGAAAAAGGTTGCTTATAGTTGTCATTTCTCTTTTATCAATAATAGAAGTCGAGAGTTAAAAACTATAAAAATTTTAACCCCTCTACCTGCTGAAACAATTAATAATTTATATTTATTTGGATTTAGGTAAGCGTAAAATTAAGCTTTTTGTACTATTTATTTATGCTATAATAACAACTTTAAATTACGATTAACCGTACCGGGATGACCCCTTAGTACAGGCTGTTGCGCCGCGAGACCGACCCGATTTAATAGACGACGCGTATAATGAGAGCGCCGCGATACTTTTTTAGCTTGGGACATTCTTTACGGAAAAAAATATCTTGAACTTGGCGGGTTGACGACCGGAAGAAAAAGGGGGCAGCTGCGGCTACTTCATTTTTAAAAAGGAAATTCGATCTTCTGAGAATAGGTTGTAGAAATTCATTTATTATCCCGGTAATAATAACATTCGGCTGTGAACTGCTATATCGAAAGTAAAGCGCAGGTTAACAATTTATCGTAACCCTTTCCGAGAGTGTTCGTAATAGAAAGAAAAATTATGAAGTACTAATGAAGCATTAAAATACTTCTTTTGTACATTAATCTGACTTGAGCTAACATATCTACTGCATTAGAATATTAAGATTAGAACAAAAACTGCAACAAAAGCCCCGCCCAAAACCGGGGCTTTATTTTTTCCCGTCTAAAAAAATTACCTGTTCGATTTAGGTTACCTGTAATATGTACTTAAAAATATACGAAAAAAAAAAAGAAAATGCTCTAAGAGTAAGTTTTATGCTATCTACCGGCACCGGCATAATATTGGATTATATTGAAGCATGAAAACGATGAAAACAACTAACACCATATCCACAAGCGATAAAATGCTTAAAGCAATTATTCAAAACGACCTAAAATCGTTCAAATCAGAAAGAGGTCAGTTTCTTCGCAACAACCAGGCATATAATAGGCACCACAATAGCTTATTTGCCTGATCCATATATATTAAAACTTACCTATTC
>JAYULL010000020.1:0-70517 GCA_043763625.1 Sphingobacteriaceae bacterium
TACAGTTCGTTAGTTACTACAAAAATATTTTCAGCAGGAATAACTTTTTTAAGGCGGTCAAAGGTGCCTTGAATAAGTGTTTTACCGGTACCGACGATATCAATAAACTGTTTAGGATGAGTAGTTCTGCTAACCGGCCAAAAGCGGCTTCCAACCCCTCCTGCCATTATCACAGCATAATTATTATTATTCATTAAAAACTCCTTTAAATAATGTTTATATAGTGAATCCGCCTTTTCTTTGTAAAAATAACAAAGATTTTATTCCTCTATTGCAAAATCGCTTTTAAAAAGACGGAAATACCTGAATTAAACGCTCTGCTTCTCTTAATTGAAGATTAACAAATTAATCTGTTCAAAAGCCGATCCCGCTACCCCTACGTAAGTAATAATATATTTTTAAACTTTATAAGAAATTCATCAGGATTTCATGTAGCAGTTGGACATTTGATGCGTAATTTATCATAACAAAATTCTATGCATTATGGAAAAACATCAGGGAGCAATACTGGAAAAAGTTGTCAGAAACAGTGATGTGAGCATTTCTGAACTTGCACGTATTTTAGTCACCAACAGAAGAACCGTTTACTATTGGTTTACCCAACAGTCTGTATCTAAACGTGTTATCGAAAAAGTTGGCGAAGCGTTGTTCTACGATTTCTCGAACGACTTTCCGGATTATAATACTTCTTCAAACCGAAAAGAATTAAGTGAAAATATATTTGCGCAACCTTTCCGCAATATTTCATCCGGTAATAATTTAGAATTTTGGAAAGACAAATACCTGAATTTGTTAGAAGAGTATAATTCTTTGATCCTTCAAAAATCTGCTTAAATGCCTCTCTACAGCCATTTTTTTAACGACTGTAGATACTCTTGAGAAAATATTCGAGCCTTTAGCAACTTCTTTAAAGAAAAATTAAATTTCTTGTAACTTCTTTCTGCTTGTCTTCGTAATAAGCTCATAACAAGACTTTTCAAAAAGTTTAGTTAAGGTTTTTTAAATTAAAGATTACAAAAGGAGCAGGTAAGGTGGCTCCTTTTGTGTTTTACACCCTTCCGGTATTTTTTAATAACAATTTCCCTTTTTACACGTACAGCTTTAACAAAAACATAACACGACGTTTGCAATAGAATAATTCCATAACGTTTTATTTATCGAAGTAATTAAATCTATGAAAGTGCAGAACGAGTTTAACGTTTCTCCCGGATGGTATATCGCAAGAAATAACCACTCCGCATGGTGGAATCTATTTGTTTATATTACAAATCGGCCACCTTTTAAGTGTTACGTAAGCACTTGCCAGGGAACAGTTGATACTGAAATTTTCCCGGAAGAAATTAAAGAAGTTAGCTCTCGAAGAATAACCTTCACCGAATTTAAGGTTCTGCAGCAACTGCAGCAAAAAAACTAAAAGCTACTTGCCTCTTTGCCCGTCGTGCTCGCCTTGATATGAAGAGTCAGAGAGGGTCGCGGGTGCTCCGGGAGCTGTAGTATCTGAAGTTTGGCTTTCTGTACTGTCTATCGTATTTATCCCGTCTTCTTGTCCCGTTTGTTTTCCATTTTCAGGGTCAGAGTTGCACGCCGCAAATGCCACTGTTATTAGACTTACCGCTATAAAAGATTTAATCGTATTCATCTTTCCAAAGTTTTATTTTGAACTCCCGTAGTTGGATATTGTTTTTAAAAGCATTTTAAAATTACTCAGGACAAGGCTTTTTTAATTTTTTTCTAAAATTTCATCTTGTTTTCATGGTGGGTGATGTTATTGTATAAAAATGAATTATGAAAAAGACACTCATAGCTTTCGCAGCAATAGTATGTATGTTCGGTGAGTCCGGAAAAGCACAGGTACAAGTGGGCATTAACGTAGGCAGGCCTGCACTTCCGGTAGTTGTGGCAGCCGAGCAGGTTCGAGCAGTTTCTTATTATTACTTGCCGGATGCAGAAGCCTATTATTATGTGCCGGCACGCAGATACTATTATTACGATGACGGCGCTTGGGTCTCTCGAAGTTACCTTCCCGGAAAATATCGTTTGTGCAATGCTTACTCAATCAGACATATCGCTGTTCGCGAACCTAGACCGTACCGTCGGCATGACTATTACCGGAACAAATATCCCGCCAAACATGCCAATTATTATTACAGCAATGAAAAAGAGTTTGGAAAAAACCGTAACAAAAAACAAGGACAAAAAGAAAAAAGACACGGTCGTAGTGGTCATAATTAAAAAGATACACGTCAGCCTACTCGTTTAATTACGGTGAGTTTACTGTTGTAGTTAAAACCAAACAGTGTTACTTTGTATCAAATTTTATTTGGGGCCCTGTAAAGGGTGAGTGTAGAACCGGTGGTTTACGAAATCAACAAAATAGAATTTCGGTTAACGAAGATACAATTGGGAGCCTAGCCTATTGGTCCATTTTATTCTTCTACCTGTTTCTCGTGGATCTTCGTAATAATTCTTTCTTTCTTTAAGTCTATCCGAATTAAAGCAAATAAGCTCATGTACACGTTCGCGATCCATACAATCGAAAATCCGGCGATTAAATATCCTCGCCAATCTTCAAAAACAAGTTTGTATTGGGTAATAAATAGAAAGAAAACGGTTACATAGTGACTAAAGCAATACTCGCAAGTAAACAGATAGAAAAACTTCCGTTCCACCAGCTTTTTACACTCTTGCGAACGTTTTACACAGTACTCCCTCGGCTCGCGAAAAACTTCTTCGTGAGTAACGGTCCATGCAACCGACGCTACCGGAATTGCCAAAGTAAAAAGAATAATTAATTGCTCAGTTAACGACATTTATGGAATACACCCACAATTATGAATTGTTTAAAAGAATGACTTATTCGTGAACAAATAAATAAAAAAGCAATAAACAGTATCTTGGTTATCGGGTTATTACTATACATCTAAAAGAATATTATGACCAATTCAATCATCAGCAATTTGACAAACTCTTTAGAAGGGTCTGTTTTGCAGTATAACGAAAATCCCAACGTGGGGAAAACAGAACGTATTATCTCTGTAGGCACCGGCGCTTTTATCGCGCTTAAAGGCATTACAAATTTATTTTCTTCGCCCTTGCTTGCGCTAACGGAATTAACAATAGGAGGCGGGTTGCTGTACAGAGGAATAACCGGCTATTGCTCTATAAAAGAACGGATTGATGGAGACGACGAAGGATATAACGATCTTATAATCAAGCGCACCGTTGAAACTGAAGCTTATTAATTTTTTTTTCCGGAGAGGAAAAACCGAAACCGGAGTTAACTGTTCTTATACAACATATTAAATCATAGAGTTATGAATTTTAAGAAAGATTTGCTTAAAGAAGCCGAAAGCTATTTACCGAAAGATAATACTTCAACAGTTGTTGCCTTACTTGCAGGTGTTGCGATAGGCGCCGTAATAGGTTTATTATTTGCACCGAGTGCCGGCGACGAAACCCGTCATACAATAGCCGACTCATTAAAAGATTTCGGCGGAACGGTTGCCGATAAAGCCAGACAAGGAAAAGAGTCGTTGAGCCACTTGAAAGATAAAGCAGTTGATGCTGTAAGATCTAAAGTATCCGGCGACGAAGTTGAAAATTCTTCTTACACTTAATTGTCTTTAAATTAAACAAAAGAACCTCCTTTACGGGAGGTTTTTTTGTTTAACGCTGTTTGATTTTAAAGCTTCGTAACTTTTCCGCTTCCGCTGATACTTGAGTTAACGGTCGGATGGCCTGAAAAAAACACATCACCGCTGCCGCTGATCCGCACTTTCAGTTTCTCTGTTGCAGTTACTCGAACATCGCCGCTGCCCGAGATCGAAATATCGGCGTTCTTTGCTTCTAAATTTATTAGATTCATTTTCCCCGAGCCGGAAATGTCGGCGTTGAAGGAATTAAATTTCATTGTGCCGGTAAGATAAATATCTGCCGAGCCGCTGATGTCGGCATCGAAGGTGTCGCGTGAAGGAAAATTGCCGCTGAAATACGCATTTCCACTTCCGCTCAGCCTTACTTTTTTTATTGTCGGAGCTGTTATAAACACTTCAACATCCGGATCGTGAACATTCACATGTCGATAGCCGAAATGCAAAGTATTACCGGATACATTGGTTTTAAAGTTTTCGATCAGGTTCGACGACCCTTTGAGTTTTACTTCGTAATCGGGACCGTAAGTTACATGGACCTTTGTTGAACCGCTGCTGCTTATTCCGGTAAAATCTCCCAAATTTCTAGTTTCTTCTAAGGTGTTTCCGTTTGCTGTTATTCTCTCTTTTAAACATCCTGAAAACGTCAGGGCAATTAAAACTAAGGTTACTATTTTCATAAATTTTACTTTAAACTTTTTAACTTTAAACTTTATCCTAAAACAACACCTGTATTCCCCCGGTATATCCTAAATAAAGTGCTTGTAAATTATTATTGCGGGTAGTGTTCCATATATATTTAGAATGTAAGCTTTTACCTTCGGCCGTATTTGTGTTGATATAACTCAGTACGGGCCCGCCGAAGATTTCGATACGACTAGCGAACCTAATTGCAGGAAGAATTCTCGCCGAAGCTTTAAAATACTCGCCTCCGTTGAAGCTTTCTAAAGTAGTTTGGGCCAATTCTGCATTGATCCTGAAATTTTTGGATGGAAAAAAATGTGCTCCCAATCCCGCTTCAAAAGCATAAACCTCATCTTCGTTTTCGAAATTGTATCCTGCTCCCAAAATCCCGTAAAGTGATTTCCCGCCTGAGCGAAAGCTTAGTAGCGTAGTGGAATTTTCATCGATACTTACACCAATGCTTTTCTCCCCGTTCTTAATAAAATTTAAAATACCTATCGGATTATCGCTGCTGTCGGCAATGTTTATGAAGCCGGCAAACTGGGTACCTTTTACTTTTTTGGCTACGTTTATAAATCCCGCAAATTGGGTTCCTGTCACATCTTTTGCAATGTTGGCGAAGCCGGCAAACTGGGTTCCTTTAATTCGCTTTGCTACATTTATAAATCCGGCGAATTGAGTGCCGTTTATGTTTTTGGCAATATTTGAAAAACCCCCAAATTCGGCGCCTTCTACATCACCGGCTGTATTAATGAATCCGGCAAATTGCGCTCCTTTGATATTCCGTTTGGCCGTGTTGCCAAATCCGGCAAACTGAATTCCTTCTGCTGCTTTGTAGGTATTGGTAAATCCGGCAAACAACAAGCCTTTCGAATTGCCGCCAATGTGATTAGAAAAACCCGCAAATTGAACTCCTGAAACGTTATTTTTTACAATGTTAGTTAACCCGGAAAAGGTGAAGGACTTTTCCTCGGCCGATACTCCCGCCAGTACATGAAAAGAAAAAACATTGGTATCGGCCGGAGCATGTGTTCCGTGGGTGCTTATCGGATAAATAAAACCGATATGAATATTATCTGCCTGCGATTGACTTTTAGACGATAAATAAATTAGACTGAAAACTACGAACAGAAGTGTTTTCAGACAGATTGAAGGATAAATATAAATTCTCATTTTCTTTTGATTTTGAAATGAGACACCGGTGGGGGATTTTACCCCTACGGGGATTTGCATTTTTTTTGCATTGGCCGGAGATCGCTTGGTAATGACTAATATTGTTGAAAAATTATTACGATGTCAGTTGTGTTGTTTAAATAGATTGCTTTAGACTACGGGAGACCGACGGGTGATTCTGCGATCAAAACCTTGGGAAAATTCAAACAATCGTCTAACAAAGAAGGTTCTGCCTATATGAGAAACCTAAGTGCGTTGGTGCTGTCAATATTAATCTCTGCAAGCCTTTTCTCTTGCAATAATTCCGCTTCAGATCCCAATAACACCAATTCGCGAATAGGTTATGATTCTCTTTCCGAGGCCGGAGATACCCTGACTCAGCACGCGGGCGCTTTTAGCACTGCCATACACCATGTTGTGAACGATATCAATCAGATACCCGTAACCGGAAATGCTGACAGAGATTTTGCAATACTGTTGAAAAGCCACTATCAGGGCGAAGTTGACCTTGCTCAGGCTGAGCTAAAAAACGGCAAAGATGATGCTCTTAAGCGAATGGCAAAACACATCTCCGGTGTTCAGAAAAATGAGATTACATCCCTGGAACACTTCTTAGATAGCGTTAAGAAAGGACCATTATCAGTAAGCTCCGACAAGAACAATAAAGATACCGGCTTCGGCAAAGTGATCGCAACACTTAAGTCGATGATGTGGGATATGTCTAAAATGGATACCGCAATGGTTGCTGATAAACAATTTGTAGTAGTTATGATTCCACACCTTCAAAGCGCTGTGTACTTGTCGGAAGGGTATTTAAAGTTCGGCAAAGATGCCCTGCTTACCCAAAAAGCTACGGAAATCATCCCAAGGAAAAAAAAGCAAATAGAGGAGCTCCGGAAATGGATGAATGCGAATAAAGCTATCCGTTAGACACTTGAAAAAATTCTTCCTTTCGTCAAAATAACAAACACCTTAAAACACCCTCACCCCCACTTCCCAGCCCAGCCAACCGGTTACCGACTTATTGTAATTGAAAGTTTTATACCCCGATGCCGGAATACTCTGTTTGTACCCCTCGGCGGCAGGCTCGTTTGAAGTGTGGTAAGCGTTTAAAGCCGGGCCGGCAAAAAAACCGATGTATTTGTTTATTTGATAATTAAGGGGGAGTTTCAGTTTGCTTAGGTACGAGCGTTTATCAATATTACCGAAATACAAATACTGCGAAGTGAGTTCGGCATTCAAAACAAAATGTTTGTTAAATAAAAAGCGATGCCCTAAACCTAATCCTGCACCAAACAGTTTTGAGTTCTTGCGAAAATCGGCGCTCATTAAAATCATAGTATATAATTTATCCGTCCCGGTGCTGAGGGTTGCATTTGCAGTAAAAACCTCGTTGGCGGAAAGGGAAATATTATGATAGCCTTTCCTCACAAAATTAATAAGACCGATGCCGGCGCCCGAGGAAGTATCTGCAAGATTTATTAGACCGATTTGCAGTCCGCTGCTTTTTTTGGCGGCGTTTATCAATCCGATTTGAACCCCCTTTAAGCTTTTAGCATAATTAGATATCCCGCTGAGCTGAATACCTTCGAAGTCTTTTACAGCGTTGGTAATTCCGGCAATCTGAATTCCCCCGGCATCGCCTTTCACCAAATTGGCTATTCCGGATATTTGCACACCGGAAAAAGTTGCCGGAACGAGATTGGCTATTCCGGCAATCTCAATGCCTTTTACGTCTTTTTTGGTCACGTTTACAATTCCGCTTATTCCGACACCTGTCAAACTTCCTCCGGCATAATTCGAAATGCCGCCAACCTGTACGCCCCTCACATCCTTCAAAACTACATTCGAAATGCCGCCAATTTGTACTCCCGATACCTGGCCCCCTACTGTATTAAATACCCCTGCTACTTGCACGTACTTAACATCTTTCTTATTGATGTTGAATAATCCGGCAATCTCAAAACCCTTTACGCCGGCAGTATATCCGCCTAAAGCGTTTAAAGAAAATTTGTTTACCACTTGAGAGCTGAACATACCGTGCGAACTTAAGCCCGGCGTTAAAGAAGCCTGAAACGGACTCTTGGCAAAAAATCCTGAAATATTTACACTTTGTATCTTCTGACGTGAGGAAACAAAGAATCTTCCTAAAAAGGTGTTTTCTACCCGGTTGCCTTCCCCTTCGCCGGTATCATCGTAAGCAGTATAAGTATTTTCCGGGTTTACTTTAACATCAGGCAAAAACGTAAAAGTGGTATCGCGATATAATTCTTTACTCGCTGTCAGCGGAACCACTTGCAACCGGTTCTTCACTCGAATTTTAAAATACCCGTTGCGATCGGTTAAGGTTGATTGCAACAAAATTTTCTGATACACGCTTACGTCCTTGAGCTTGGCTTGGCTCTCTTCATCAACAACGTACCCGGTTATAGAGAAGATTCCCTTATCAACTTTAGTTTTTTCGGGAATGATGGTTAAGTGTTTAGGAGCGTAGCGCAAGATGATATAATTGCGAAAATCGCGATACTCGTATTTTCCTGCCAATACTTCGTCTAAAATTTCTTTTACCGTTTTATTTAAAGAAGTAACCGAAACCAAGCTGTCGCCGTTTACAATGAGACTGTTGTAGGAAAAATAAAAGTTGCCTTTAGTACTGATTTCCGTTAAAACATCTTCGAGACGTTTATTTTCTGCTTTGAGAGGAATTTCTTTTGCAAGGTTTTGTGCTTGAGCGCTAACAGCTGAAAGAATGAAAATTACTGCAAGTAAACCGGGCTTCGCAAATCGAAAACAATAGGCAAGCATCTATTTCAAAATTATTTCATTGCCTCGCCGTTCAACTTTTACATCAATAGTAGAGCTGATTACCGAAACTATTTTATTTAAGGACTCTTCCTTGAAAGTTGTTGTAATCTTAAGATCGCGAATGGCGGGATTCTCAATGCTGATGTTTGAATTATAAGCTTCGTTCAACACCTCAACCAATTGCCACAAAGGCGTATTATCGGCAACAAATTCTTTAGTTCGATAATAGTTATAAAGCTTGCCGGAGTTTTCTTCTTTGAGCATCTTTTGGTTAGAACCGCTAATGGTAACTTGTTCGCCTTTTCGCAATTCAACCGCTTCGGTTTTGCCTGTTACTTTAACAATTCCGGTTTCTACAATTACTCGAGTTTGGTTTTGTTTCAATTTGATGTTAAATGTTGTGCCTACAACCTGTACGTTTATTTTATCGGCTTTGATAACAAAAGGGTGATTTTTATCCCGAGCAACATTGAAAAATGCTTCGCCTCTTCGCAAATTTATGCTCCTTGTTGTCCCGACAAACCTTGCGGGATAAGCCAAGACCGTATTTTTATTTAAAGTAACCTGCGAACCGTCGGGCATAGTAATTTCTTTGGTTTCGTTGCCGGTTTCAGCGAGTTGAATTGTAGGATCTCGATATTCGCGGTGAGCAAAATAACCAAGCAGGCCGACACTCATTACCAATACAACAGTCGCCGCAATTTTCAGAAAGGAAATCCCGGAAGGCTTGAACGCTATTACTTTCGCCGTTTCCTTTTCGCTTCTTAATTGCTTGAATCGCTGCCAAGCTTGATCTTCATTGACCGGACTTACAGCTGCTAAAGTTGCGCTCGTTTCCCAAATAAGTTTAAAATCGCTCAGCTGCTTAGCATTCGCATCACTTTGCCCGAGCCATTCTTCAACTTGCCGGTCTTCGGACTCGTTACTTTCGCGGAGAATATATTTTATCAAGATGTCGTCGTTCATCTCCGTCATTTATTTTTAAACCAGAAGCTAAACGTTTTGAGCAAAATTACAATCAGCGGAAGAAAATCGACAAGCTTCAGCCGAAGCAGCTTCAATGCTTTTCCCATCTGATTTTCTACCGTTTTTATCGAAATCCCTAATTGGTCCGAAATCTCACGATACTTCAACTCTTCGAATCGGCTTATTTGGAATATCGTTCGGCAACCTTCAGGCAGTTCGTTTAAGGCTTCCTGCAACTTTTCTTGCAACTGCGAATGCACCAAGTTTTCGTCGGGGTTACCCGATTCATCAATCGAAGTGTAGGCAACATAATCACGATGAGCCGATTTCACCTTTTCGTGCTTGATATGATTCAAACACATATTGTGCACCCACTTATACAGATAAGCTTTAAGCGAGGTATCAAACTGCATCTCCTTTCTTTTCTCCCACAACTTTAAAAACATATTTTGCACAATTTCTTCCCCGATAACCTCATCCCTAAGCATTACTGCAGCATAAGCATGCAAGGCTTTAAAATGCGCCTTAAAAACCTGCTCGAAGCCTGCTTCGTCAATGATATTAATCGAGGTAATATGTGCGGATTGCTTTTCTTCCACGCGGGATTTTTCGTCCCCAAATATAAATCAATTATACATTGAGACACCTAATTTACCTTTCACCCCTACGCCCTAAATAAAAAAAGCAGCACGTTTTACTGTACTGCTTTTTTTTGCTTTCAGCAAAGGCTATTCAAATCGTATCCAATCTAAATCTACTGTATTCCAAATATCAGCTTGCTTACTATCCGCTGCTTTATAAACGATATATAAATCATGTTTGCCGATAGCGGGATTTATGGACACCGATACAGGTTTGCCCGCTTTTTCACTATCGCTTCCAACGGGAGACTTTGTATCGAAGACATTTTTATCGAAGTTAAGTGTACTTACTACAGGTCCGGTAGGCGATCCGGTATGCAACTCGAACTTTCCCGAAAGCCTAGAAGCGTAGGCATACCAAACACGTTTCAGATTAGATAAATCAATATTTTTAAACAGGATGTAACTTTCATCACTGCTGAACTTCATCAGTTGGTGATTAAATTTAGCTACATCTTTATAGTCGTCGCAATCAACCGCTTTAATTTTCGGATTACGAATTAAAAACATTTTCCGGTTACTTTGAGGGCCGGTTCCCACCGCTCCGTTATCCTTATAAGCAACCGTAAAAAGATAGCTGTCAGTAGTGCCGCTTGCCGGAATAAAGCTTCCATTTACCGGCTTTCTGTTTTTTACCGTTCCTTCTTTTGCTATACTCAAAATGTATTTCACCATTTCAGCAGCTTCTTCCTTCTTTAGTTGCGGGTGTGCCGACATGGGCACTTGGCCCCAGTTTCCGTTGCCGCCTTTGATAATTTTTAGAGCAAGTTTCTCGATGTTTACCGGGCTTTCGGAATACTTTGCCGAAATCATTTTGAAGCTCGGGCCCACCGATTTTTTCTCTTTATCGTGGCAAGCTTTGCAATCGCTGCGGTTAATTAACTCTAAACCGGGATGAAAATAAGCTTGTGCTGCTTTTGCCGTGTTTTGATGAACAAAAGTAAGATCGGTCCCCATATCAAGCTTATCTAATGTAACCATCACTTTTGCCGGATTTATTTTTCCGTTTTCCAAGCTTCCGTCTTCTTTGTCGCGAACGCTTACTTTATAATTTACCGGTTTCCCGGGAAAATAAAAGCTTTGATTTCCGGCGAGCTTTAAATCAATAGTCGGCTTTTCGTTGCCGGCCTCAATTTTAATAATTTGTGTTGATATTTCGTTGTTACTATCGGTTACTTGCAGTTTTACAAGGTGGTTTCCGGGCTTTGTAAATGTATGTTCGCTTGTTATGCCCTCAGTTTTTATTCCTTTGGCGGTATCATAGATCCAAGCATATTTCAAATGGTCGCCTCTATCGTTATCATAAGAGTCGGCAGCAGAGAATTTCACTTTTAAAGGCACCGCTCCTACCGGTTTGTCTGCTTTAATCATTGCTACCGGCGGCCTGTTGCCTTCATTGTATTCAATTCTTACCAACCGGGCATTTTTGTTTTGTGCAAACCAAAACGTGCCGTACTCCAGCACATACAATGCACCGTCGGGCCCGAAATCTAAATCAATCGGATGATCAAATTTTTCTGAAGGCATAAAGCGTTCTATCTTCACCGGCTTTCCCTCCTTATCCATTGTAACTACGTTTATCCAGTCTCTCATCCATTCGGCAATAAACAATTTGCCTGAAAAGTAATCGGGAAACTTATTTGAAGCCTTTTTATCCGGCGAAGCCGAATACATTTCGGAATAATAAACCGGACCTATAATCGGAGACTTACCGCCTGTACCTAAGTTTTCGAACTGTTTAGATTCCTCGTACGAATACCAAATAAAAGCGCTTTGTGGAGCGGGAAGCTCCTTACTGCCGGTATTATTTTTTGAGTCGTTTGTCGGATGTTGAACCTCGAAGAAAGGACCGATCTTACCGGTAGCAAAATCAAAATCAGCGTAAGGTCGGTTGTCGCCGGCAAAATACGGCCACCCGAAAAAACCGGCCTTTTTAGCTTGATGAAATTCATCGTAACTGATAGGGCCGCGAGAAGGATTATCTTCGGTGTTCTGACCCACATCTCCCCAATACAAGAACCCTGTCTTTTGATCTACCGAAACTCTGTACGGGTTGCGGCAGCCCATTGCATAAATTTCAGGTTTACCCTTTGAACCGTCCTTCGGGAAAAGGTTTCCTTCCGGGATCAAATAGGTTCCGTCCGGTTCCGGCTTTATCCGCAAAACTTTTCCTCGTAAATCGTTTGTATTTCCGGCGGTTCGTTGTGCGTCCCAATATTCACGTCCCGGTCGCTCGTCAATCGAATTGAAGTATCCGGGATTATGCGGATTCGTATTATCTCCTACTGCGATATAAAGTGTTTTATCCGGACCGAACGCTAAAGAACCTGCCGAATGACAACATTCTTTGCGTTGAGTAGGAATTTCGATCAGTACTTTCTCCGACCTTAAATCAATACTATCTCCGGCAAGTGTAAACCTTGATACCCGTTGCATTTCTTTATTGCCCGGGGGCGAATAAAACAGATAAAAAAAGTTATTTACATTAAAGTCAGGATCTAAAGTGAGGCCCAAAAGTCCGTCTTCAAGATCATGAAAAACCGGCAAGACGGTAAGTGTTTTAACGTTGGCGGTCGCCGGATCGAAAAGCTTTAATGCGCCTTTACGTTCAATGAAAAGAACTCTTCCCTCCGGCAATACGGCGAGCTCCATGGGCTCGTCTAAATTTGAAGCTAATTCAACTTTTCGAAAACGATTCTCCTCAGGCGTTTGGTTTTGCCCTTTAAGAACAACGCAAAAATTTAAAAAGAAGAAACCGGTTAAAATAAGATTTTTACAAAGGTTCATAATTCGGGTTAAACCTCCAAAATAAGGATAAACCAAACACTAAGCCTACTACTTTTCTGCGTTTTTTTAGTAGTTTTCTTGCCGTGCTTAGAGCCGGATAGGAGAATTGTTAGCCGTTTTTACTATTTCCTTTATGGCGTCGTCCGGTTGCTTGACTACAATTTCCAACAAGTTGAGGTATTATTGATTAACTGTGGGTTTCTCCTCTTTAATTAACTTCATTAAGCCTTTTATTGTAGAATCCGGCCCCCGAATTTGGTGCGACTGAATTTTAGAAATCTCTTTGAGCCGGCTGTTCTGTGCAATAAACTATCCTTAAACTCGCTCTCCTTGTCATCAAACATTTGCCTTTGTTGCTGAATAACTTGAGGGCTTAAAAAGACATGTTCTGAGAAAACCGAACGGCTTAAAAATAGAGCGCCCTCCAAACGGGGAGGATGGAGGACACTCAAACTAACCAATTATAAACCTACTGTTTATACCCGTATCGGTAAAAGGTAACCCGAGAATTTTAATATTTTAATTTAATTTCTATAAAGTCTATCTCCGGCTGCCGAAAGCCTGTCGCTCAAAAAATCTAAATCTTTTAGAAAACACGTTTTGAGGGTTATAACTTAGCGAGATAATTTTAAAAACATGATAACTAAAAAACCCAGAGTATTTGTACCTGAAAATTTAGAGATTACTTGGGAAAATCTTGAACCCTTATTTACCGAGCTTAAAGGGAGAGAAATTTTATCGGCAGCTGATTTAGAAGGTTGGTTGCAAAACCGAAGCGAGCTGGAAGCTGTATTGGAAGAAGACTTCGCTTGGCGATATATTCGAATGACTTGCGATACAACAAATGAGAAACTACTTCAAGACTTTCAATACTTTGCTACCGAGATCGAACCCAAAATTGCCCCGATAGCAAACGACTTGAATAAGAAGTTCATTGAAAGCGCTTTTGCAGGCGACTTGGATCAAGAAAAATATTTTGTTTACAACCGCGGAATCAAAAAAGCTTTGGAGCTGTTCCGTGAGGAAAATGTGCCGCTCCAAACTCAAATACAACTGGAACAGCAAAAATATCAAGCTATTACCGGTTCAATGAGCGTGACCCTAAACGGACAGGAATACACCCTGGAACAAGCTTCAGCATTTTTAAAAGATACAAATAGAAACTTGCGGCAACAAGCTTGGGAAGCAATTACTGAAAGACGTCTTCAGGATAAAGATAAACTCGACGAACTTTTTAACGGACTGTTAAACCTAAGACATGAGGTAGCTTTAAATGCCGGATTTGAAAATTTTCGTGATTACATGTTTCAAGCCTTGGGAAGATTTGACTATACCGCTCAAGATTGTATTGATTTTCATCAAGCCATTGAACAAGAAATTGTACCGATATTGAAAGAACTGGCAGAAATCCGCCGAGAAGCTTTACAATTTAACGCGTTAAAACCTTGGGATACAGAAGTAGACATTTCGGGCAAACCGGCGTTAAAGCCGTTTAATAGCGGAGAAGAACTGATTGAAAAATCTATTCAATGCTTTAAAGGTTTAAATCCCTATATCGGCGAGCGTTTAGAAATTATGAAAACCAACGGACTTTTTGATGTAGAAAGTCGTAAAGGAAAAGCGCCGGGAGGCTATAATTATCCGCTTGCCGAAACCGGGGCCCCGTTTATTTTTATGAACTCTGCCAATACCTTCAGGGATTTAACTACAATGGTTCACGAGGGAGGGCACGCGGTTCACACTTTTATTTCTTCCGATTTAGAGCTTAACGATTTTAAGCACTGCCCATCGGAAGTGGCTGAACTTGCCTCGATGAGTATGGAGTTGATTTCTATGGATAAGTGGGACGTTTTTTTTGATAATGAGGCAGATCTAAAACGTGCTAAACGCGACCAATTGAAAGATGTATTAAAAACCTTGCCCTGGGTTGCAGTAGTTGACTCATTTCAGCATTGGATTTATACCCATCCAAAACACGCTATCGAAGAGCGAAAGCAAGCTTGGAATGAAATATTCGGGCGGTTTGGTGCCGGGTTTGTAGATTGGAACAATCTCGAAGAAGCCCGAGAAAATCTTTGGCAGAAACAGCTTCATATTTTTGAAGTTCCGTTTTACTACATTGAGTATGCTATTGCACAATTAGGCGCTGTTGCTGTTTGGAAAAACTATAAACAGAATCCCGAAAAGGGTTTAAACCAATACCTTGAGGCCCTAGAATTAGGCTATACCAAAACCATAAAAGAAATTTACGAAACTGCAGGAATACGATTTGACTTCAGCGCCGCCTACATTGAAGAACTTGCAGAATTTATTAAGCAAGAGATTGCTAAGCTTCAAGATTAAGTTTGGGACAGCTAGAGTAAAAACTTTTTTACATTTCTGAGAGTTATGGTAAACAAATCAAGTCGAGAAAAAATCCGCCTTTTAAACTGCTTTTACCATGAAAAAAACTATTATTTTAAGTTTATTCATATTAATCTCAAGCATAACGTTTGCTCAAAAATGGGAGCCTTACAAAGTTGATGATTCCATCGAAGTTCTATTGCCGAAAGGCCTTCAAAAAAAGGATACACTTAACCGGCAAATAATCACGGCAACCACGTCTTTCGGGATAGTGATGATTGTTATCAATCCCGACGATAAGAGAACAACACCGGATATTGAAAAAGGAAAACATTTGGACCGCTATTACAGTGACTATATTAAAAAGGTAAGTGCGGCAGCAAACGGGACAATATCCGATGAGAAAGATACGCTAATAGGTCAACTTAGGGTTAAAGACTTCACCCTTGCGCTCGATAGCGGAAACGGCAAGCAATATAGAAATTTCAGAATTTTGCACGAAAACGGAAACACCTATTCGTTCGAATTTTTATGGGAGGATGTCCACAAAGACTACGCCCCGGCAGAACGCGACAAGTTTTTCAGTTCTATTAAACTTACAGGTAATACCGGTTTAAAAACCCAATTTACTGATCCTTCGCAAACTACCGGCAAAGCTCCCGCGGGTAACCGCAGCACCTATATAATGGCAGGTATTTTGGCATTAATTGTAGCAGTATTATTAATTATAATCCTTCGGCGAAAGCTTTAAAAGCCGTCTTTACCCTAAGATCACATGGAATTTATAATTTGTTCGGGCCGAAATTTACGTTCAATTTGGCAATTCAATAAACGCTAATAATCTTTAAGTTTGGCTAAATAACACTAAAGAAATACCTGCGCCACATGGGTTATAAAATTTTCAGGAAGAAGCCTTTGCGGGCGATACTGTCGGATATAGAAAGCGGCTATTCCGAAGGAGAAAATCCACAAACAGGTTTACATAAAGTTTTAAAGGTTAGAGACTTAACCTTTATGGGAATTGCCGCCGTGGTTGGCGCCGGAATTTTTTCTACTATAGGCGAAGCTTCTTTCCACGGGGGCCCGGGAGTCGCTCTTTTATTTATTCTTACGGCAATCACCTGCGGGTTTTCTGCCCTCTGCTATGCTGAGTTTGCTTCTAGAATTCCGGTTTCGGGAAGTGCCTATACTTACGCTTATGCATCTTTTGGCGAACTGATTGCATGGATTATCGGATGGGATTTGCTTATGGAATATTCGATCGGCAATATCGCTGTAGCCATTTCTTGGAGCGAATATTTCACTAACCTTTTAGAAGGTTTTAATATCCACGTTCCGGCATATCTTACTATGGACTACCTTTCTGCATTTCGGGCGCACGAAAAATTGCAGCAACTTACAACTGCGGGTCAACTAAACGAAATTACCGGTAAAATGAAGTTTGAAGCAGGGGCTTGGCAGCAAGCTCCTCATTTGGGCTCTTTAAAATTAGTAGCTGATATCCCGGCCTTACTCATCGTTATCTTCATTACTTATTTAGTTTATATAGGTATCAAGGAAACGAAAAAAGCAACCAATGCATTGGTGATGTTGAAGATCGGAGTTGTTATCGCCGTTATTATTTTAGGCTGCTTTTACATCACTCCTGCAAATTGGTCGCCTTTTTTACCTAACGGCTTTTCAGGCGTGATGAAGGGTGTTTCCGGAGTTTTCTTTGCATACATCGGGTTTGACGCTATTTCTACAACTGCCGAAGAATGCGAAAATCCTCGAAGAGACTTACCGAAAGGAATGATCTATTCCCTAATTATTTGCACCGTTTTATATATTCTGATTGCTTTGGTATTAACCGGCATGGTCAATTATAAAAACCTTCAAGTTGCCGACCCATTAGCTTATGTTTTTGAGCAGGTAGGTTTAAAGAAAATAAGTTATTTGATTTCGATAAGCGCTGTAATTGCGACTGCGAGTGTTTTATTAATTTTCCAGATGGGACAACCCAGAATATGGATGAGTATGAGCCGAGACGGACTGCTGCCGAAAGCCTTTTCATATATTCATCCCAAATATAAAACGCCCACTTTCTCTACTGTTATCACCGGATTTGTAGTAGCTGTTCCGGCCTTATTTATGAACTTAACGGAAGTTACAGACTTGACCAGTATAGGAACCCTCTTTGCTTTTGTTCTGGTTTGCGGCGGAGTTCTTTTATTACCGAAAGAAGAAGCCGGCGAAACTCGAGGAAAATTTAAAATACCGTATATAAATTCCCAATTTATTATTCCTGTTTTGTTTTTCACAGGAATTTTTATTTTTTGGGAACCTTTAACAAAATTATTTATGTGGAAAGGAAGAGAAAATATTTTTCATCAAAGCTTTCCGTACTTTTTGTTTATCATACTTGCGGCAATAATAACCTTACTTTCATTCTTTAAAAAGCTTTCGCTTATTCCGGTGCTGGGGCTGTTAAGTTGCTTTTATTTAATGACAGAGTTAGGGTATACCAATTGGTTACGATTTCTGATTTGGCTTGCACTCGGTTTGATAGTTTACGCTAGTTACAGCTACCGCAACAGCAGGCTTAATAAGACTTAAACTGCAGCTTTTCTTCGTAACACTATCTTTTAGCGGCCGTATCCACAATCATGAAAAATTTATTTCTCGTGATTTTTCTGAGCTTCGGAATTGTACGACAGTTGAGTATACTTTACAGAACCTTGCCATTGCAGAGAAAGATGTTAACCTACTGTAATAAAAGAAGCGAAAGCTGATTCTATTAAAGCGGGAGCTAAACTTAAAGCGGGAGCTAAACTTAAAGCGGCTCTTAATCTATTTCCCGATACGTTTAAGCACTATATTTTCCGTTGTAGAAACGATAAGAGGTACTTGTTCAACAGTTACAAAACTCAGATCCAAACCGAAACCACGTTCTTCGGAAAGGCTGAATTTTTTCAGGATAAAGTAGTAATCCATAACAAATCTTTCTATAAAGGATAGCTTATTTGCTCGCGAAAGAACTTTCTCGAGAACCACAAATTTAAAATCGCCCACCATTTTGTATTTGCTTAGAGAAGTGTATTTGCTGGTAATATCAACCTCACCTTTACGCACCAGCTCCTCAACTACCATTCTGAACAGCAAATTTATTCGCTGTTCCACTCTAAAACCAAGCTTAAAATCAATTCTTATAAGTTTGCCCGGGATCAGAAAATCAACCTTGTATTCGCGAGTATAAGGTTCGTCCATCACATCAACATGCACCAGCCAGTAAACGTCGGCCCGTTTGGGCTGCTTTTGCAGGATAGAATAAATAATTTTCGACTCAACTTCCGAGCTGAAGTTTGCACTGGTTAAATAAACCAACTGCGATGAATATTTGGGGACACTTTCGTCTTCGCTTAGCTCTTTTATAATCGGATAGTAATCCTCAACTTCCACAAATTTAACAAAGCGATTTTTGATACGGCGGGCCGTGGCCCATGACCACATGATAGAAAACAGAAATCCTCCTGCCAACAAAGTAAACCACCCACCGTGCAGTATTTTAACAATATTACCCGCCAGAAATGTCCCTTCTATTAATAAGTAAACCAATAGGAAAATAATGATTGAGTAGGTAGGGTATTTGCGCCTCGACAGGAAAACAGCGACCAATATGGTAGTCATTAACATGGTTACTGTAATAGATAAACCATAGGCATGCTCCATATTGGTCGCCTTTTTGAAAATAAGAATAACGACCAAGCAGCCAATCCATAAGATCCAATTCATGGAAGGAACGTAAAGCTGTCCTTTTTGGTTAGTAGGATAGTTAATCTTAACCTTAGGCCATAAATTGAGCCGTACTGCTTCAGAAATTAAAGTGAAAGAACCTGAGATTAAAGCCTGGCTAGCGATAATTGCTGCAAATGTTGCTATGGCAATCCCGTAAATCAAAAACCAATCAGGCATTAAGCTATAAAAAGGTTTATGTACACCCAATCCCGAGCCTATATGTTGCGACAACCAAACGCCTTGGCCAAAGTAATTTAACAGTAAGCAGGTTTTCACGTACACCCAGCTTATTCTAATATTAGATCTTCCGCAGTGACCCAAATCCGAATAAAGTGCCTCGGCCCCGGTAGTACATAAAAATACACCACCCAAAATGGCAAACGCTTCAGGGTTCTGACTTAAAATTTGATAGGCGTAGTATGGATTAATCGCTTTAAAAATTTCCGGAGATTTTGCAACATAAGCTATTCCAAGAACTGCAAGCATAGTAAACCATACCCACATTATTGGCCCGAATGCTTTACCCACCAGTGAGGTTCCGAACTGTTGAATGATAAAAAGAAAAGTAAGAATTGCGATAACTATGGGTATTGTGGGAATATTAGGATAAACCAATTCAAGTCCCTCAATAGCCGAGGAGACTGTAAAAGGCGGAGTAATAATGCCATCAGCTATTAAAGCTGCCCCTCCTACCATTGCGGGTATGATTAGCCATTTTGCCCTACGCTTAATGAGAGAATACAGGGAAAAAATACCACCCTCACCCTTATTGTCGGCTTGCAACGTTATTATAACGTACTTGATAGTTGTTTGCAGAGTTAATGTCCAAAAAATACACGACAGCCCACCTAAAATAAGTTCGGTTGTAATTATTCTTTTCCCAATGATTGCTTGAAAAACATAGAGGGGAGAAGTACCTATATCGCCGTAAATAATTCCTAAACTGATTAATAATCCTGCTGCAGAGAGTTTGTGCAGGTCTTTATGATTTGCCAATTCTAATGGATTTTGTAGGGCACAAAAGTACAGTGTGCCGGCAAATAAACAAAACCCAAAACAAAGTGTTTTAAAGTACCCTGCCTGAGAAAAAGGGAGTGTTAAATTATGTTAAAAACAAAAACTAAGTTTTCACTAACAAAAAAATTTAAGTTATTATTCATAATTTTGAAGAGAAATGTAACCGGATGAGGAAACTTTACTTTGCGTTTGTATTTGTTTTATTTACGTTGGCCCAAATTGTGGTGCCCGGCGTTAATATTTCATTCGCCCAGCAAAAGTTGCAAGTGCCGGATACTTCCAAAGCAAAAAGCCCCGTTAAAATTATCGATACTCGTCCCGAAAAACCTGCTGCAAGCGAGGTTGGCGTAAACATTACTCCCTTTAAACCCGGAACTAAAACATCAACAACCCCCGCAGCACCCGCTAAAGTTTCAGTCTTTGAAGACGATAAAGCGATAAGCAATGTCAAGGTTTTCCCGAATCCGGTAGCAGACGAATTGAATCTCGCCTATCGAGTAAATAAAGACTCAAACGTTACCATTAAAATTATGGATGTTTTGGGCAACGAAATTACCACATTGCTTTCCCAAAAAGTTCAAGTGGGCGAACGTGTTGAAACGTTTAATATCACCTCTCATTTATCTAGCGGATTTTACTTCGTACGCCTAATTGCCGGGAGCGACAGTATTGTAAAGCGAATTTCAGTATTGTAAAAAACCTTTCTCTTTTAATCGGTGTTTTTATCTTCGCATAATGAAGATACTAGCAGTAGGAAGAAATTACTTAGAACATGTTAAAGAATTGAATAGTCCGTTGCCGACGGCTCCGGTGATATTCATGAAGCCTGACACTGCAATTTTAAGAGATAATAAACCGTTTTATCACCCTGATTTTTCAAACGATATTCATCACGAAATAGAAGTAGTATTGAAGGTATGCAAAGAAGGAAAACATATTCCCGAGAAATTTGCAGAAAACTATTTTGATGAAATAGGTTTGGGAATTGATTTTACCGCCCGCGATATTCAACAGAAACATAAAGAAAAAGGCTTGCCTTGGGAACTTGCAAAAGCTTTTGACAATTCTGCTCCCGTAAGTCGCTTTATCCTAAAAAACGAATTTAAAAACGTGAATGAGCTCCTTTTTCGCTTAGATATTAATGGAACAACCGTACAGAAAGGGAATACAGCAGAGCAGATTTTTCCCGCTAATAAACTGATAAGCTTTATATCGCAATATATTACTTTAAAAAAAGGGGACCTGATTTTCACAGGAACGCCGAAAGGTGTCGGAAAAATTGCTATTGGAGATCGATTGCAAGGATATTTGGAAGAAAACTTATTATTAGATTTTTACATAAGATAGTTTGAATGCGTAGAATAATCGGATTATTTTTACTTTTCTTTCAGGCTTCAACAACGGATGCGCAAGACACAATTGTTTCTAAAACTTATCCTAAAAACGATTTCCGAAATCCCTTAGACCTTACTCCTTCGCTTGCCGGTTCTTTTGGTGAAATCAGAGCAAATCATTTTCACTCGGGATTGGATTTACGAACTAATCAACGAGAAGGTTATCCTGTTTATGCCGCCGGAAACGGTTACGTGGCTCGTATCAGGGTGCAAACAGGGGGTTTCGGCAATGCTGTTTACGTTGCACATCCAAACGGATATACAACAGTTTATGCCCATCTAAGCCGCTTTAGTGAATCTATTGCAAGGGCCTTAAAGGCATACCGGTATAACAAGCAGACCTCCGACGCGGATTTTCCTTTAATGACAATCGAAATACCGGTTAAAAAAGGAGAAATTATTGCATGGTCAGGAAACACAGGAAGTTCGGGCGGGCCGCATTTGCATTTCGAAATCAGAGATACTCAAACTGAAGAAACGATAAATCCTCAACTTTTTGGTATCACTGTCCGCGACATTACTAAACCGACTATCAAGGGTCTATACGTTTACAGACTTGGCGAGGAGGCCTTCAGCGAAAAGACACAAAAAAAGTCGTATGCTTTGATAGGAGCAGCCGGAAAATATCAAGTCAGAAACAATGAAGTTATAAAGTTATACGGAGAAAGCGGATTCGGCATCAGCACGTTTGATCAACAAGTTTCGGGAGGTAATAAAAATGGGGTATATTCAATTGAGTTGAAAATGGATGAGAAAGTTATTTATCGCTCAGTTTTAGAAGGCTTTTATTTCGAAGACAGCAGAGCCGTAAATGCTCATATTGATTATACGGCTCTCCTTACTTCCGGCCTTACTATTCAAAAAAGCTTTGTTGAACCCGGCGACCCTTTAACTATTTATAAAGAACTCAATAATCGGGGTGTTATTAACCTCAGCGATGAAGATCTTCATACGTTTACTTACAGAGTAAAGGATGTTGCCGGAAACACGAGTGAACTGGTTTTTAGAGCACAGGCGTCTGGAAGCACTCAAACATCTCCCTCGCTTGAAAAGCTTCAAAAGTTTTCCTTTGATAAGGAAAATAATTTTAAGACCGAAGATCTTAAGCTTCAAATCCTCCCGGGAGTACTTTACAGCGACATTGATTTTAAATATACAAAAGGCCCGAGACCGGCACGAGCTTATTCTAACATTCACACAATTCACACACCCTTAATTCCGGTTCATAAACCTTATATATTAGCAATAAAACCGGCTGCCGATTTCCCCCAAGGCTTTCGAGATAAAGTGGTAATTGCAGATACTCGCGGCCGACAATACGGAGGAGTATTTGAAGAAGGATTTATAAAAGCCAACATTAAAACTTTCGGAAGTTTTTATGTTACCGTGGATACGCTTTCACCTCGAATTATACCCGTTAATGCACTTGAAGGATCCAGGTTTACAGCCGGAAAAAAAATTACATTCAAAATTTCAGACAACCTTTCGGGGATTAAAGACTTTATCGGAACAATAGACGGTCGGTGGGTTTTGATGGAATTCGATTCAAAAACCCGAACACTTTGGCATACATTAGACGAAGGAACACCAACCGGAAATCATGACTTTCGGTTGGTGTTATCAGATATGAAATTAAACACAATCACCTATACCTTTAACTTTAACTTGTAATATTATGGCAGAATTAAAAGAAGGAGATTCAGCTCCCGATTTCACAGCAAACGACCAAAGCGGAAATGCGGTATCACTTAAAGATTTCCGCGGACAAAAAGTTGTATTGTACTTTTACCCGAAAGACGATACGCCGGGCTGCACGGCAGAAGCCTGCAACTTCAGAGATAACTACGCTTCTTTAGAAACGAAGGGAATTAAAGTAATCGGGGTAAGTACCGACGACGAAAAGTCGCATCAAAAGTTTATAAACAAGTATCAAATACCTTTTACGCTCATTGCCGATAGCGACCATAAAATTGTAGAAGCTTACGGCGTTTGGGTAGAAAAAAACATGTACGGCAAAAAGTATATGGGAACGGCTCGAAAAACTTTTCTGATTGATGAACAAGGAAAAATCAGCACAATAATTGCGAAAGTGGATACGCAAAATTCTACGGCTCAAGTATTAGAGCTGTTGTAATAAGAAATAAAAATCAAGAAAAGAGGAGCTAATTTGCGTCCTCTTTTTCTTTGTTATTCATACTTAAAACCGGATTTACTTTAATAACCTTAAACTCGGTGCGGCGGTTAAGCTGATGCTCTCCCTTGGAGCATTTAACCCCATTCCGGCAACGGTTCAATAATTCTGTTTCGCCTAAGCCGACAGCAGTTAATCGATTAGATGCTACATTTTTAATGATTAAATAATCGATTGCAGATTGTGCTCTTTTTTGTGAGAGAGATTTGTTATAAACGGCCGGCCCTCTCGCATCAGTATGCGAACGAAGCTCGATATTAATGTTGCTCATGGAGGCTAAAAAAGATACTACTTTATTTAGCTCAGGTTTTGCATCCTGCCGAATGTTCCACTTATTAAAATCATAATAAATATTGTTCAGCGTAACTATTAAGGCATCTTTTGCTCGCTCTAACTCAAACTTCACATTAAAAATAGTTGCTCCGGTAATACCTTTTGTAGATATTTTACCCTCTTGCCTCGAATAAAATTTATCTTTATCGCCACTCACGATATAATCGGTGCCCGGATCCAATTCGAAACGGAACTTTCCTTCTGCATTTGTCGGCAAATTCATCTTTCTCCCGGTCGAAAGGTTTTCAAGTACAATGTTAATTCCGGTTAAGGGACTGCTTGTGGCTTTATCTATAACTTCGCCTTCGATAGCCAGCACTTGTTTTGCAGGCACAATTTTGAAATTATAAATATCATCTAACCCTTTGCCGCCTTTACGATTGGAAGAGATAAAGCCGGAAATACTATCTGTAAACCAAACTCCAAAATCGTCTTTAGAAGAATTTAACGGACTTTTCAAGTTTTCGGCCATAGTAAATTTGCCGGATTGCTCGTCAGCGGTAAAAATATCCAGCCCGCCCATCCCCACATGGCCTTTAGACGAAAAATAAAATTTGCCGTCGGCTCTTACAAAAGGAAACACTTCATCTTCGGCAGTGTTAACATCCGGACCGCAATTCGTCGGGTTCCCCCAATTTCCGTCAGTTTGCTTTTTTGAGTAGTAAATATCCATCCCGCCAAATCCGCCCGGCATATCGGAAGCGAAGTAAAGTATGTTCCCTTGAGGAGAAAGCGCGGGATGTTGGGCCGAATAATTAACGTCATTACTTAGCGTTAACATCTTAGTTTGGCTCCAACCCTTATCCGTTTTAACTGCAAACCATATCGACTTTTTCCCGACTATCAGCTCCTTTTTTTTCTTTTTGCTTTTCCCGGGGAGGCTCGTACGTGTTAAAAAAACTGTATCACCCTTAATATTGAAGACTGCAGGCCCGTTATGATACTCTGCATTAATTTCTTTGGGCAAAATAGAGATAGCCTGCGTAGACGACTTATTGTATTGATAGATTTTTAAATAAGGGTTTCCGGTCCATCCGTAAACTTCCTTTTTCTTTCCGGCAGAGCCTTCCGCAAACCAGCGGTCGGAAACGAAGTAGGTAGCTTTATTTACAACAACCGGAGAAAATTCAGAGTATTCTGAATTCAGCACCTCTTCGGAAGCAATTTTAACATTATTATCAGGATTATCTGCCCACATCTTTGCCACGTCGCAAGAGTTAGCCATTTTAGTTGTCTCGTCGGCCAATGCCGGATAAGCTTTTGCAAACAACAAATAATTTTCTTTAGCTTGATCATACTTGCCATTCTGCTTTAGAACCTCCGCCAAATATTTATAAACTACCGGCTCAAAACCCGGAAAAGTCAAAACCTTGGCATAAGCTTGCTCGGCATTTTCAGAATCATTAATAAAACGATAACAGTTAGCAAGTTTCTGCGCAACATCGAGCGAAGGCTTTTTTTGCATTATTTTTTCGTATATCTCCAGAGCCAGCTTGAAGTCGTATTTTTCGTAATATTTATTGGCTTTTTGAATATCGTCGGAGAAAATATTCGAGGGTAGAAAATATATAATAAAGCACAAACCTGTGGCAATACAAACCTTCCGGAATTTCATTTAAGCAATTAGTTAAAAGTATCGTGGCGTGAGCAGCGCAGTACTTCCTTTGGTTGCGTTTAAAATTAATCCAAATGACAATTCATGTGATCCGTTAGAATAGCTCCCTAATTTTGATAAGGAATAATCATAAGCATATCCTATCCGAAAATTGTTTTTTACAAATACCTCCACTGCTCCAACTACCGAATTTTGCTTAAATAAACTGCTATTCAAATTGGTATTTTTCCACATGTTAACACCGGCTCGGTAAGACGCTCCAATCCAAACAGTTTCTTTAATAAGAAAAAAGGAATTCAGGTCTACGCTTGTAGGGCTTTTGGTATCTTCTTTAATTAAAATTGAGGGTTTGAATTTTAGATATTCGTTAATATCCATTAGGTAACCGGCAGTAAGAAAATAGTGCCGACGTTGTTTTGCAATCGTGCTGTTTCCTACCTGCTTATAATCAATTTCTTTGGCCAGCATATTAGTCGCAGAGAGGCCCGCGTATAAATGCTCGTTGCTGTAATACACCCCGAATTTGGCATCCGGAGCAAAGTAATTTTCTTTTCCTCCGGCAAAATTATTGTCGGTTTGGTCTTCCAAGAAAGCATCAGAACCGTTTAACGTATATTGAGAAATTCCTAGTGCAATGCCGAAACTGAGTCGAGAATCATCTTCGCCCACAGGCAATCGATATGAATAATTAGCATAAGCAGAAGTTTGGTTTTGCAAGCCGATTTTATCGTTTATTACTGAAAGGCCCAAGCCAACTTTTTTATTGTTAAAAAAGGCTCCGTCAACGATAAAAGACTGCGTTTTAGGCGCTCCTTTAATACCGGACCATTGGTTACGATGCAGCAAACTTAAATTAACGGATTCTTTATATCCTGCATACGCGGGATTAATAACCATCGAATTAAACATGTATTGGCTGTATTGAGCTTCCTGTTGGGCATTTGCAAAGAAGCAAAAAAGAGAGAAAAAATAAATCAGGCAGATTTTTTTCATCAGAATGTATTGTTTACCCGAGACGACGGAGCTATTTTATGTGACCGACGTTGTTCGATTCGATTTTTGTCCGGAGCACATATTGCTTTCATATTAATCTCGTTTTATCAACGTAATAAATCCTTTGTAAATTTTTTTCTTACCCATAACGTTTACATCCAAGGCGTAGAAATAGGTACCTGAAGCCAAGTTACCGCCATCCCAAGCTCTATTATTCGTATAACCGGTAGCCTTATACACCTCGTCTCCCCAGCGATTTACGATGACCAGGGAATTTTCCGGGTATAGATCGATATTTTTTATCTTCCAAGTATCATTTTTATTATCTCCGTCGGGGGAAAAAGCGTTGTAAATAGAAATATCCTCGTTTGCCGCCACAGTCTGCTCTGACGTTGCAAATGAAATTGGAGTATTTTGAAGAACATCGGTATTGTGATAGGCGATATAGCGGTCCAGCCCGTCCCCGAACATGCCGTCTGTGCTTTTACAGGTCTCTTTCTCCCAAATAGAGAGTGCGTTCCAAACTACAACTTGATCTTCGTTACCGTCTTCAACAGTGCTTTTAAAAAATTTGAAATCAGCTCCCGAGTTTCCTGAATTTTGACTTACGCGATAAAAATATTTATCAGAGATATTTTTAACATCCTCCTTCTTACTTTCCCGATCGTAGCCAGATAAACCGGGGTCTTCAGGAAGCAGACTAAGGGAAAAGGTATTTGATGAGGAATTTTTAGCCGTAACTTTTACCGGCCTGTATAAATTTATTCCGGAAGCTTTTATATACGACCCCAAAGGAAAAAGATAAGCGCCGGGAGAGTTTAAGTTTCGTAGAAGTTTTCCGCTTTTATCGGTACTTATAAAACCTGAGGTTCGCTGAATTGCTTCGGGGTCGGAACTTAAAACCGAAAGAGTATAGCCTTCAGCCCGAAACTCTCTATCATTTAAAAATAATTGACCGGCTACATCCGCGTCAGTTTCTAATTTTTTATAGTCAATACCCGATAGGGATAAGTTGGGGAAAGTAGTTTTAAACTGACCGCCAATTACTTGATCTGCCCCGTTTAATTGAACCTCTCCGGTGGATTCACTAGTGAATACGGATGAATTAGAATCTTCATTAGACCAATCCTTATTAGCAACCATAATACCTTTATTTAATACCTTACCGGAGTGGTGCAAGTAGTCGGCGTCAACATATAGCAACCCACTGTCTCCAACAAAAAGTATTTGACCGGTGTTTACAAATTGAGCCTTAGCACTCGAACCTGCCAACAGTAGAGCAACTAATATTACATCTGCAATTTTCATTTCTACTGAATTACCGAAATGTAAAAAGTCATTGAAGGAGGATCAATAGCGGCGCCTGTAGCATTAAAAAATTTAATTTCTACTGAACCTACGGCAGATACTCTGGCATATCCTATTAACAATCCGTCGCTTAAGCCGCTGCCGGGGGAAACTATCACTGATGCACCTAAAGCTGCATTGGTAAGGGAAAACGAAGCCGAATATGAAGAACTTGCAGCTATTGAGGGTAAATCTTGCGTAACTGAAGCTTTTATTATAGCAGAAAGGCTTGAACCGGTTATGCCGATCTTAACTCCGGAAGAACTGAGCCGCATTTTTTCGGCATTGTTAACCTTAAAAACAACGTCTGCATTAGTAGTCGTTCCGATAAAATTTGTGGCTGCATTTATAGTATTATTACCTACTAAAAGCCAACCATTGCTATCTCCTTGAGCTCCTTGAGGGCCCTGAGGACCTTGTAAACCTTGCGGCCCCGCCGGACCTTGTTGCCCTTCTGCTCCTTGAGGGCCGGTAGCTCCCTGCGGACCTTGCGGGCCGGTATCACCTTGTGGTCCTTCCGGTCCAAGGTCTCCGGTATCGCCTTTGTCCCCTTTCGGGCCTGTTGCGCCTATCGGACCGGTAACTCCTGCTGCACCGGCAGTCCCGGTGTCACCTTTATCGCCTTTCGGACCTGTTGCTCCGGCAGTGCCCGTTTTTCCCGCCGCACCCGCATCTCCTTTAGGCCCTTGAACTCCGGTAGATCCGGTTGCACCTGTAGCACCGGTATCCCCTTTCGGTCCTTGCGCACCTATAGAACCTTGCATTCCCGGGGTTCCTTGTGGTCCGGCAGGTCCCTGCGCTCCGGCAGGGCCTACATTGCCTTGATCACCTTTGGCTCCTTTAGGGCCCGTGGCACCGATTGCACCTGCAGCACCGATGAGGCCGGCGGGACCTTGCGGACCTGTCGGACCTTCCACGCCGGTAGTTAAATTACCTATACTGTCCCAAACAGCGCTCGTATTTCTTTTAAATAATGTTCCTTTTGCTGTATTGATATATATATCATCTTGCTTGGCTGTTTTATTAAAGGCTGCAAGAATATCAGCATCAATCGGTGGGTACTTAACCCCTGAATAAAGCTGCGCTCCTTCCGGTCCCGGAGGGCCCACAACACCTGTGGTCAAACTCGCTATTTGAGTCCAAATTCCGACATTATCTCGTTGAAAAACGTTTCCGTTGTTGATATTTAAATATAGATCCTTTTCTTTTAGCGAGGTTCCGACGGCAAAGGTGGCGTCAACCGGGGGGTTTGCATTACCTGAATACCACAATGCCCCTTCCCCCGTATCACCTTTCGGCCCCTGTATACCTTGAGGCCCTGCCGGTCCCATGTCCCCTTGCGAACCTTGAATGCCTTGAGCTCCGGACGAACCTACCGGACCTTGCACGCCGATGGGACCTGCCGGCCCTGCAACTCCTTGAGGCCCGGCCGAACCATTGCCTGTTCCTCCCCCGGCGCCTACATCATACCATTTATCGACTGACCAAAAATTAAATTTATTAGTGTCTTTGTTAAAAATTAAGAGGCCGTTAATATCTGTATTGGTTACCCCCTCCGTTTGTAGTTGATCACGTTGAACTAAGGTTAAACGAGGCACCAACAAACCTTTAGCAGTAGAAACCATATCTAAAATAGCCTTTTCGTTTGGACTTTCAGTACCGATACCAATAGAACCGTTCTGAGCATCTGCATTAAAAAAGCCTAATAAAGCGGCGCAAAGGAAAAAACAGGAAAGATATTCTTTTCCGATTTTTTTCTGCATTGTAAGCGAGAACAAATAATTCTTCATGTTATCCTTAATTGTAGATTTTGCTTTTTTATGTTTTTGCAGCCGCCTGCAAGCAGCAAACCAAGTGGTTTTTTACGGACGGGAATCGGCAAAGTTTCAGGTTATCCACATAATAGGCTTGATTATCAACATTCAGGAAAATGTATTCGCTTTTAAACGACACCGCAATGAGATATTTTGATATTTTTGAGAACCAAAAGAACAAGAGCAGAACTGCTCGATAAAACCTTTTAAATATTAAATCCTTTTACCGGATATATGAAGCAAATTGAAGATTCGGAAATACTACAAAAATTTGCAGCCGAAAACAGCAGAAACCAAGCTTTCAATCTGCTTTTACAAAAATATCAGCAAAAAATATATTGGCATGTAAGGCGGATGGTAATAGATCATGATGATGCTGATGACGTTGTACAAGAAGTTTTTATAAAAGTTTGGAGAAACCTGCAAAACTTTAGAAACGATTCTCAGCTTTATACTTGGCTTTATCGAATTGCAACAAACGAATCGATTACCTTTCTTAATAAAAAGAAGCAAAAGAATAATATCTCTTTAGATGATGTAGATTACAGTTTAGCAGACTCTTTAGCCGACAGTGCTTATTTCAATGGTGACAAGGCTCAGCAAAAGCTTCAAAATGCTTTAGTTACTCTTCCCGATAAACAACGCCTTGTTTTTAACATGAAATACTTTGATGATTTAAAATATGAAGAAATATCTAACATTTTAGGAACCAGTGTAGGAGCACTTAAGGCTTCCTATCATTTAGCTGTTAAAAAAATAGAAAAATACTTCTTAAATACTGATTAAACCTTTACATTGAAATGGTATCAATACTTTTGCTATGGTTGAGGCAATAAATACATACGAAGACGACGACTCATTATCATTTTTGCCAAAAAACGGGAAAGAAAATCCTTTTACCATTCCGGATGATTATTTCAATTCGTTAACCGCATCTATTGAAGCAGGCGTTTTTGCGGACGGTTTAAGAGAAAAGATTTCCGCCGACGGGTTTGGCGTCCCCTTAAATTATTTTGATTCTTTAAGCGAAAGAATTAACTATCGATTGCCGGGTCGAACCTCGGGAAAAACTGTTAATATCAGGTGGATTACAACTCGATGGCCCAGATATGCAGCGGCTGCTTGTTTCGCTGTAGTAGCGAGTACAATTATTTTTTTAAATCAGAAACCTCTCGAAACAGTTAATTTGAATTCTATTCCCGACGAGGAGATTGTTAATTATTTAAAAGTAAATACAGAGGCAGATGATTCGGAGATGTTAATTGACAATATAAATATGGATAAAAGCTTTACAAATTTTGATAAAGGATTTTCCGATCAGGAATTAGAACAATACATTAATTCTACTACTCTTTAACTTTGGAAAGATGAAACTATTTTTAAGCATTCTGTTAACTGCCGCTTTTATAACTGCAGGTTATGCTCAAGAAAATCCGGAAAGGGTTAAACGGATTGAAGCATTAAAAGCTGCATTTATTACCAAAAAATTAGATTTGAACCCTGACGAGGCAAAAAGCTTTTGGCCGGTATATAATAATTATCAAAACGAAATTACAAGTTTGGTTAAGCAAAAAAAACTTAACCGTTCTGAAAATAAAGGTAAGCCTGAAGAAGCTTTAGACAACGATATGGAGTATGACACGAAAATGGTTGATGTAAAAAAGAAATACAGGAAAGAATTTTCGAAGGTTTTACCTGCTCAAAAAGTTTTAGAATTGTATAACGCCGAACGTGAATTTCGTGAAGAGCTTATCCGCGAACTGCGAGAACGACATAAAGAATAAGCATACAAAAGCCTTCGGTAATCGAGGGCTTTCTACTTTTAGGTCATGCTCAATTTAAAACAGCTCTTTTTGCTTAATAATGCACAAACATCTTCGTCGCCTCGACTTTTACATATCATCAAAGCCGAAGGACTTTATATTTACGATACCCAAGGAAAAGCTTATATAGATTTAGTTTCAGGATTTGCAGTAAGCAATGTGGGGCATCGCCACCCCAAGGTAGTTCAAGCGATAAAAGACCAGGTTGATAAATATCTTCACGTAACGGTTTACGGTGAATTCGTTCAATCGCCACAGGTTCATTTAGCGGAAAAACTTGTGTCGCATCTTCCGCGAAATCTGGACTCCGTTTATTTAGTAAATTCCGGCACCGAAGCAACAGAAGGTGCTTTAAAGCTTGCAAAACGCTTTACCGGACGGACTGAAATCATTTCTTTTAAAGACTCTTATCACGGCAGTACACACGGCGCATTAAGTGTGATGGGTAATGAATATTATAAACAAGCTTACAGGCCTCTTTTACCGGATATTAAATTTCTAAATCTTAATCAATTACCGGAACTGGAGAACATAACAACAAATACAGCTTGTGTGATTTTAGAAACGATTCAGGGTGAAGCAGGGATTAGGGTGCCGGAGTTCGAATTTATGCAGGCTTTGAGAAAACGATGCACCGAAACAGATACATTACTGATCTTAGATGAAATACAAACCGGTTTCGGAAGAACAGGACGTCTGTTTTGTTTTGAACATTTCCGTATTGTGCCGGATATTTTATTAATTGCGAAAGGAATGGGTGGAGGTATGCCTATTGGAGCTTTTGTTGCTTCAAGGCAAATTATGGATTCGCTTAAGGAAAATCCGATTCTCGGCCATATAACCACCTTCGGAGGGCATCCGGTTAGTTGTGCATCGGCTTTAGCTACATTAAACATTATTCTCCAAGAAAACCTGATAGAGAAAATGGAGGAGAAAGAAATCCTTTTCAGAAGTTTACTTGTACATCCACTGATAAGAGAGATAAGAGGAAAAGGACTAATGCTGGCACTGCAGCTTCAAAATTTCCGGCAAGTGGAGATTGTAAGCCGCTACTGTGAAGAAAGAGGTGTTATAATTGATTGGTTTTTACATTGCGACAGTGCTTTAAGAATAGCTCCTCCCTTAATTATTACCGAAAAAGAAATTATTAAGGTTTGCGAAGTAGTTATAGAGGCTTTAGATACTTTAGAAATTAATTAAAGCGGGAACAATTTTAATTTTTTATATTTGCAACCCGGAAATAACAAAACAGGTTCACAAGTACCTAGGGTTTACATTAGAGAAATAACCTTTCCGAATCAAAACTTTCCCGGAGTTTATTACGTTAAACTGAGCTTTAAGAGTCTTTTGATTACAACATTAAAATGAATTTCGACTATAACAGTACAAGGAAAAAACTTATCCTTGCCGAATATGGCCGCAATGTGCAAAACATGGTGGCTTATATCTGCTCTTTACCTACTAAAGACGAGCGCAATCAATATGCACAAGTAGTTATTGACCTTATGGGCTTTTTAAACCCTCATTTGCGTGACGTAGCCGACTTTAAGCATAAATTATGGGACCATCTACATATCATTTCTGATTTTAAGATTGATGTAGATTCGCCTTATCCGGAACCAAACAAAGAAACACTGCATTTAAAACCCGATCCGCTTAATTATCCCAATCAAAGGATTCGCTATAAACATTACGGCAAGACTGTAGAGCTTATGATTCAAAAAGCTCAAACCTTGCCGGATTCAGATCGTAAGCAACAAGTGGCTCAAGCAATTGCAAATTTCATGAAGATCTCTTACATAACATGGAATAAGGATACTGTAGCTGACGAAACAATTTTAAAGGATTTAAAAGAGCTTTCTAAAGGCGAATTGGCAGTTGACGATAACTTTAATCTGAGCAAAGTTGAAATTAGAGTTAATGCGCCGGGCAACAGGCAAAAAACGGGTAATCAAAGCAATAGCGGCAGTAATAAAAATCTCCGAAACAATAATAATAACAGAAACCAAGGGAATAATCGTCCTAAAAATAACGGTAAACGTTACTAACAAACTACCTATTTCTTACAGTAATGAATGCATTTCAAATTCGGGGCGGAAAACCTCTGCATGGAGAAATTATACCTCAAGGCGCCAAAAACGAAGCTCTACAAGTAATATCCGCAGTTCTGTTAACCAAAGAAAAGGTTACTATAAGCAACGTTCCGGATATCAAAGATGTTAATAAACTAATTGAGCTCTTAGGAGATTTAGGAGTAGTTGTTAACAGGACAAACAAAGACACTTACACTTTCGAGGCGAAAGGAATAAATCTTGAACATTTCCGGTCGGCCGAATTTAAGGCCAAAGGCGGCGGACTAAGGGGATCTATCATGATTTTAGGACCGCTTTTGGCTCGCTTCGGCAAAGCTTCAATACCAAAACCCGGAGGAGATAAAATAGGCCGCAGGCGATTAGACACGCATTTTCTAGGGTTCGAAAAATTGGGAGCAAAGTTTGACTACAACCCGGAAACCGGGTTTTTCAATGTCGACGCTACAAATCTTATCGGGACCTATATTTTATTAGACGAAGCTTCTGTTACCGGAACCGCTAATGTGGTAATGGCAGCAGTATTAGCAAAAGGAACCACTACGATTTATAACGCCGCTTGCGAACCTTACTTACAACAATTGTGTAAGATGCTGAACAGGATGGGTGCTAAAATTTCCGGCATCAGTTCTAATTTATTAACCATCAAAGGTGTAACGAAGTTGAGCGGTACAGAACATCGCATGCTGCCGGACATGATTGAAATTGGTTCATTTATCGGCTTGGCGGCTATGACCGGTTCTGAAATCACAATAAAGAATGTACAATTCAAAGAGTTGGGAATAATTCCTGATGTATTTAGAAAGCTGGGTATCCAACTTGAACTTCGCGGCGACGATATTTTTATCCCGGCCCAACCACACTACGAAATAGAAACGTTTATCGACGGTTCGATCATGACTATTGCCGATGCTCCTTGGCCCGGCTTTACTCCCGACCTGTTAAGCATTGTTTTAGTTGTGGCAACGCAAGCAAAAGGCAATGTTCTGATTCATCAAAAAATGTTTGAGAGCCGTTTATTCTTTGTGGATAAACTAATTGATATGGGTGCTCAAATCATCCTCTGTGACCCACACCGCGCAACGGTTATCGGATTGGATAAACAAGTAAAGCTTCGAGGTATCCAAATGACTTCGCCCGATATACGGGCCGGCGTTTCCTTATTAATTGCCGCACTTTCGGCAAGCGGAACTTCTATAATTCACAATATCGAACAGATAGAAAGAGGTTACCAACATATCGACGAAAGGCTTAAGGCTTTAGGAGCTGATATTGAAAGAATAGACGCGGTTCCGGCCGGTCACTAACATTAGCGAGCCGTGCTTTTTATCCCGAAATCGCGTTAATAATATCGAACTGCGTTATGATCTCAATTTTACCTACCGGATCTAATAATAAAACTGCGCTGTTTTCTTTATTAATAAGCGAAGATATTTTATCGAGCGAAGTATTTAAATCTACAAAAGGAAAAGGTGGAGTCATGATCTCAACAACTTTTTCCAACTTACTTGCCGGATTTTCCAACAAAGATTGTAGTATATCACTTTCGGTAATTTTACCAACAATATTACCGTGTTGAGTTACCGGAAGTTGGGAAATATTTAAAGTCTTGATTGTATTAATTGCTTCTATAATTGTTTTTTCGGCATCGATTGTTACAATTTCTTGCGGTTCTCTTCTTTCTAAAATGGATTTCGCTGTTAGTTTGTCGTCTTCTAAAAAACCGCGTTCTCTTAACCAATCTTCATTGTACATTTTAGCCATGTATCTCGAGCCGTGATCAGCGATTATTACAACTACTACATCGTCGTCTTTCAATCTATCTTTTAACTGAAGCAAGCCCGCAATAGCAGCACCGGCAGAGTTTCCGGCAAAAATACCCTCCTTACGGGCAATTTCACGAGTCATTAAGGCAGCGTCTTTATCGGTTACTTTTTCAAATAAATCAATAAGGTTAAAATCAACGTTAGCCGGAAGAAAATCTTCCCCAATTCCTTCTGTTATGTAAGGATAAATTTCATTTTTATCAAAAATGAAGGTTTCCTTATATTTCTTAAAAACAGAGCCGTAGGTATCTATGCCCCACACTTTGATACTGGGATTTCTTTCTTTAAGATATTTTCCGGCACCGGAAATTGTCCCTCCTGTTCCTACTCCTACTACCAAGTGTGTTATTTTTCCTTCGGTTTGCTTCCAAATTTCGGGTCCTGTTTGCTCATAATTAGCCTGCGAATTCGATAAATTATTATACTGATCAGGCTTCCAAGAATTTGGAACTTCGCGTTCTAATCGAGAAGAAACCGAATAATACGAACGCGGGTCTTCCGGATCCACATTCGTAGGACATACAATTACTTCTGCCCCAAAAGCTCGAAGTGCATCTGTCTTTTCTTTCGACTGCTTATCCGTTGTGGTAAAAATGCATTTGTATCCTTTTATAACTGCCGCAATTGCCAAGCCCATCCCGGTGTTGCCTGACGTCCCTTCTATAATCGTTCCGCCCGGCTTCAACAAGCCGGTCCTTTCAGCGTCTTCAATCATTTTAAGAGCCATTCGATCCTTTATTGAATTTCCGGGATTGGTTGTTTCTATCTTGGCAAGAACAGTGCCCTTTACACCTTTAGTAATTCTGTTAAGCTTAACCAAAGGAGTGTTGCCGATAGTCTCAAGGATGTTATTATACCACATAAAGCAAAGGTAAATATCTACTATAATCTACCAAAAAAGTAGTTTGTTAAAACTGGAGGTGCTTAACTGTTAACCCTTTATTAATTAGCTGTTTTAACGACTCAATTCCGATTTTTAAATGTGTTTCCACAAACCTTTCTGTTACTTTTGAGTCGCTTTCAGCAGTTTTAACCCCTTCCGGGATCATCGGTTGATCTGAAACCAAGAGTAGTGCGCCGGTAGGAATTTTATTAGAAAACCCGGCTGAAAAAATTGTTGCGGTTTCCATATCAATTGCCATTGCACGAAGAGATTTTAAATACTTTTTAAAAGACTTGTCGTGTTCCCATACGCGTCGGTTAGTTGTATAGACAGTTCCCGTCCAATAATCACGAGAATTATCCCTAATGGTGGTTGAAATAGCTTTCTGAAGTGCAAAAGATGGCAATGCCGGGACTTCCGGCGGAAAATAATCATTGGATGTACCCTCGCCTCTAATTGCCGCAATGGGGATAATTAAATCGCCGATGTTATTTTTCTTTTTCAATCCGCCGCACTTTCCTAAAAACAAAACAGCTTTAGGCTTAATCGCACTTAAAAGATCCATCATGGTCGCGGCCAGCGGGCTACCCATCCCGAAATTTATAATAGTAATCCCGGCAGCCGATACACTTTGCATCGGTTTTTCCAAACCCATAATGGGAGCACTATTGTGCCACTCAGAGAACAACTGAAGATATTTCGAGAAATTAGTCAGTAAAATAAAATCAGTGAAGTCGCCTAAAGGGCGGCCTGTATAACGAGGCAACCAATTTGTAACGATGTCACTTTTGCTTTTTAATCCTTTTTTTAACGGTGATTCTATTTCCTTTACTGCTTTGGCATGTTTAATAGTTTCGGGATCTTTCTTAACATCTTTTTCTTCGTTCATAAAACGTATAACAACAAAAAACCCCGAATTTCTTCGGGGTTTTATTTAAGCAACTTTTAATTTTTTCAAATCAGATTTAGCAAACTTTTCCATCGCGTAATCTAAAGTAATATCGAGTTCTTTGCTGTGATGTTTATCTGTGGGAACTTCAAACATTGCGTCAATCATTATTGCTTCACAGATTGAACGCAATCCCCTCGCTCCTAACTTAAATTCCATAGCTTTATCTACAATGAACTCAAAAACTTCTTTATCAAAGCTAAGTTTGACGTTTTCGTATTCAAACAGCTTCTTATACTGTTTAGTTAAAGAATTTTTAGGCTCTGTTAAAATATTAAGAAGAGCGGTTCGATCCAGCGGATTTAAATGTGTTATGACCGGCAAGCGACCTATTAATTCCGGAATTAATCCGAAAGAACGTAAATCTTGCGGCGTAATGTATTTATAAAGATTTTTCAAGTCGATGTTGTCATCTTCTTTTTTAATCTTGTAACCTACAGTTTGAGTACGCAAACGATTAGCAATTTTCTTTTCTATACCGTCGAAAGCTCCGCCACAGATAAACAAGATATTGTTTGTATTAACAGCTATCATCTTTTGGTCTGGATGTTTACGACCACCTTGAGGCGGAACATTAACGACAGTACCCTCTAATATTTTAAGCAATGCCTGCTGAACGCCTTCTCCGGAGACATCACGGGTGATTGAAGGATTATCACTTTTACGAGCAATCTTATCCACCTCATCAATATAAACAATACCTCGCTCGGCGGAAGTAACGTCATAATCGGCAGCTTGAAGCAAGCGCGTTAAGATACTTTCAACATCTTCGCCTACATAACCTGCTTCGGTTAAAACAGTCGCATCGCAAATACAAAACGGAACGTGAAGAACCTTGGCGATTGTTTTTGCTAAAAGTGTTTTCCCCGTACCGGTTTCCCCGACCATTATTATGTTTGATTTTTCAATCTCAACTTCGTCTTTTTCTATTTTTTGATTAAGACGTTTATAGTGATTGTAAACCGCTACCGCAAGGATTTTTTTTGCTTCATCTTGCCCGATCACATACTGATCCAAATGCGATTTAATTTCGGTAGGCTTTAAAAGAGTTAAAGCTGTTTGAGATCCTTTATTTTTACGAGTAGCAAGTTCTTCAGATAAAATCTGATTAGCTTGGGCAACACATTTATCACAAATGTGAGCATCCAGTCCCGCAATTAGCATTAAAGTATCTTGCTTACCCGACCCGCAAAACGAGCATTTAATATCTTTCGAATTTTTACTCATTATTTTTACCCTCTTTATTGCTAAGTACTTCGTCTATCATTCCGAAATCTTTAGCTTCTTGGGCAATCATCCAGTAGTCACGATCTGAAGCATCATGCACTTTTTGATAATCCTGGCCGCTGTGATTCGAAATAATATCGTACAATTCCTTTTTCAATTTTAAAATTTCCCTTGCGGTGATTTCAATATCCGAAGCCTGTCCTTGTACTCCTCCAAGCGGTTGATGAATCATCACTCTTGAATGAGTTAAAGCAGCTCTTTTTCCGGCAGCTCCTGCACACAACAAAACCGCTGCCATTGATGCTGCCATGCCTGTACAAATGGTAGCAACATCAGGAGCTATAAATTGCATAGTATCATAAATACCCAAACCTGCATAAACCGAGCCTCCCGGTGAATTTATATATATTTGAATATCGCGTTTTGCATCCGTTGATTGCAGAAATAACAACTGAGCTTGGATGATGTTCGCGTTATTATCATAAATCGCATCACCTAAAAAAATGATTCTATCCATCATTAAACGAGAGAAAACATCCATCTGAGCTACATTTAACTGACGCTCTTCAATAATATAAGGAGTCATTCCCATCGGAATAGCACTTTTTTCTATTCGTGATATAAAGCCGTCAACATGTTGGCTTCCTATGCGGTGATGTTTTACAGCATATTTCCGAAATTCGTTTTTATCAATATTCATGAAAATCAATTAATTTATTAATACTAAGTTATCTTCTATAATGTTTCAACTTGTCAAATTTTAGTCAAGTTGCCCGCCAACAAAATAACTTTAACTTAACTCTAGAAACTTATTGTACTCGATTTCCTGCCTGTCTAAAGTAACAACCGTTTTCAGGTATTCAAATACTTTTTGAGCCTTTACCTCTTCAAAAATTTTATTTGCGTTTTCTTTATTTTGCAAAAACTGAACGGTGTACTGCCCCAATTGTTCCTCGGCTACGGGTTGCGGGCTATAAATTCTAAATTGAGCGTCTAACCTTAGTTTTGCAGTTTGAAATACATCTTCGTATTTAACTTCAACATTGTTTTGTTTAATGATTTTATTCTCTATTAAGGTCCACTTTAGGTTTTGAGCAAAATCGTTGTACCCTTTTTCTAAGTCGTCTTGGCTCAAGTTTTCGTTGGTTGCTTTCAACCAACGTTTTAAGAACTCGTCGGGCAACTCAAATTTTACTTTATCAAGAATAATTTTGTACAAATCATTTTGAAGTTTTTGCTCGGAATTCTGAACCATCATATCTTCAAGTTCCTTAATGATTCTGGCTTTAAATTCTTCTTCGGTTGTCACCTCTCCCCCACCGAATAATTTATCAAAGAACTCTTGATTTAAATCTCCTTCTTCAAGGCGATTGACATTCTTAACCATCAGTTGAAACGTCGATTTTAAATCGGCCGCATCTTCTTCGTTTATGTTAAGTAGTTTAGAAATCTGAGCAGCATCTCCGGCGAAAGCTTTTGTTACGTCGAATATTAGAACATCATCTTTCTTTAACCCAATGAGCGATTTTTTAATCTCCTCGTCTTTAATTAAATCTAAACGAATAGAAGCTTTGTCATTCGCAATTCCACCCTCAAAAATAGAACCGGCAGCTGAAAGTTGTTTTAACTCTGTAAATAAAACATCGCCTTCTGCCGAAACGTCGGGATTTGTCATTTTACCATAACTCTTACGAAGATTTTTAATTCGTGAAGCTAATGTTTCCTCGTCAACTTTTATGTCAAATGAAATTACATTGTCAGAAGAAGAAACGTTAACATTAAATTCAGGTGCTAAACCTAGCTCATAGTTAAACTCAAACTCGTCGGTATAATCCCAATTAAATTCCTTTTCGTCGGGTTTTGGCAAAGGTTGTCCCAAAACTTCAATTTTGTTGTCGGTTAGATAACTATTCAAACTTTCGCTAAGCATGGTGTTGATTTGATCAACCAAAATACTCTTACCGTACATTCTTTTTATGTGTGAAGGAGGGACCATTCCGGGCCGAAAACCCGGTATTTTTGCCTTTTTTGCTTGGTCTTTAATTGCCTTTTCAACTCGCTCGGTATAATCTTCCGGTTTGATCTTTACAGTAACCACCGAATTCAAGGTATCGATTTTCTCCTGTGTGATATTCATTTTGATATTTATTACTTTAGCCTTTATACAAAAATTCCCCCCGAAAATATCCGGGGGGAAGGTGTGCGGAAGAAGGGACTCGAACCCCCACGCCTCGCGGCGCCAGATCCTAAGTCTGGTGCGGCTACCAATTACGCCACTTCCGCATCGAGCTTTTACTTATTTGGTCGGCAAAAATACAGTTTTTTCTAAAAGGACAAAGGGAAATGTTAGGAAATTATTTTTTTATACTACCCTTAAAAGAATACAAAAATGTATCCTTCCGGCACAAAATTCCGGCACTAAATATAAGACAGCAATTTCTGCTCCCCATGGTGCAAGAAAAAAATAAATGTTTCTGTGATTTGGGGAAGTAAGAACTTCCCTTCAAATTGGCCGGTAACCTTCCCGCAAGAGCTTAAGTTCTTTTTACCAGCCGACCAATAGTTTGATGGAGCGCTATTAAATCAATAGGCTTACTTAGTATTGCAGAGGCACCGGCAGCTCTGGCAGCTTTAGCTTCTTCTTCCATCACATTTGCAGACAGTGAAATGATTGGGATATCAGCTTTACCTTCAACCCTTCCGGATCTTATCAAACGCATAGACTCATGCCCATTCATAACCGGCATATGCGTATCCATTAAAATCAGATCGTAATGTTTATCTTTTAATTTATGAAGAACTTTTTCGCCATCGTCCACTGCATCAACGGTGATATTCCAATTGCTTAATATTTTTTTGATCATAAATTGGTTGATCATATTATCTTCTGCGAGTAAGGCATGCAGGCTCTCAAATTTGACAAGTACCGACTCCGAAGGCTTTTTTTCCTCGATTGCTTCTCGAGAAACAACCGGATAAACATTAACGAACGAAAACGTACTGCCTTTACCTAATTCACTCTCTACTTCAAGATTACCGCCTTTAAGCTCGGCTAATTTTTTTACGATAGATAATCCGAGCCCTGTACCGCCAAATTTTTGGGCGGTTTCGTCCTCAGCTTGCTCGAAAGATTCAAAAATTCTATTAATCCTTTCAGGAGCTATTCCGATTCCGGAATCTTTTACCGAAAATTTAATTTCAACTTCTTCCCCCTTATCTGCCAAAACTTTAACCTCTAAAGTAACTTCGCCTTGTTCTGTAAACTTAATGGCATTGCTTAGTAAATTCATTAGTATTTGGTTCAACCGCAGTGAATCAGCCATCACCAAAGCGGGAATATTAGGATCAACCTCAACCTTCAAGTCGATCTTCTTTTCGTTAGCCCTAAAGCTGAGCAAATCAATAACAGACCCGGCTATTTTATTAATAGAAGTTTCTGAACGAACAATTTTAAACTTACCTGCTTCAATTTTTGAAATATCAAGAATATCGTTTATAACACCCAAAAGGGATTGGGAAGATATCTCTAACAAGTTGATGAGATTATTTTGCTCATCATCTAAAGAGGTATTTTTCAGTAAATGCGATAAACCTAAAATACCGTTAATAGGCGTGCGAATTTCGTGGCTCATGTTTGCCAAAAAATTCTCTTTAATTCTTTTTGCTTGTTCAGCCTGCTCCTTGGCTCTTATTAGTTCAATTTGATATTTTTCGAGCTCCAGGTTTTTTTGTTTTACTTCGCGTTGGGCCGTAATAAGCTGCAAAAAAGAATCTACTTTAGCTGAGGTTAAAACAGGATCCAATGGTTTATACAGGTAATCTACCGCCCCGGCAGTTAGGCCCTTGACGGCGTATTTTGTTTCTTTAGAAATTGCAGTAACAAAAATTACCAAAATATCCTTTGTTCGCGGATTGCTTTTTAAAATATCAACCAGTTCAAATCCGTCCATTTCCGGCATTTGAACATCAACAAGTGCAATGGCGATATCTTGCTCCCAACATATTTTAAGTGCTTCGTTAGGAGATGTTGTAGTAATAAGATTTACTTCTTTCCCCGCCAGCAAAGCCTCCAACGCGATGATATTTTCGTATCGGTCGTCAACAATCAAAACATTTATGTTATCCATAAGGCTTTTGTCGATTTGCTTACTATAGAGGAAAGATTGATTGCGAATTCAAATATATCATTATTATTTAAAATCAAATCTATTTCACCTCGGTTAATAGCCGCTTGGGGCATTGTACTTACTTCGGCTACAGCAGGGTCTTGCACCACTGCAACACCGCCTTTCTGTTTTATGTAACGGGTGCCGTCAGCTCCGTCCTCGTTAGCACCTGAGAGTAGTATTGAAATTACCTTTTCCCCAAAAACATCTGCAGCACTTTTAAAAGTTATATCTATTGCCGGCCGACAAAATAAAATCGGATCTGAAAAATCAAGCGAAAAAATTTTTTCCGGTTCTATTAATAAATGATAATCAGAGGGAGCGAAATACACACACCCTTTTTTTAGGGGCTCTTTATCCTGTACAAGTTTAACAGGAACGTGTGCTTTCCTGTTAAGCAAATCTTCAAGCGACGACTTAAATTTTTTGCTGCGATGGATTACAATAATTACCGTTAAAGGATAATTGGCAGGGAGCTTCAAGACTAAATCAAACACAACGTTAAACCCGCCCGCGGAGCAACCCACTACTAAAACTTCTGCTTGTTTTATTTTTTCGACAATATGGTCAGATAGATTAAGCAATTTTTTGGTAAATGTTTTCGTCCTTATCTACAGCCCTAAATCGGCCTGCTATTTCGTCTCCTCGTAGAATTTCGCGTGAGCCTAAACATAAAAATCCTAACGGACACAAACTGTCGTAAAAAAGCTTGATAACTTTTTCCTGCAGTTCGGTGTTAAAATAAATAAGTACATTCCGGCAACTAATTAATTGGAATTCGTTGAAAACCCCGTCCGATACTAAATTATGAACCGAAAACAGCATATTCTTTTTTAATTGAGACTGAATAGAAGCAGCATCATATCGGGCTACATAATATTCAGAAAGCGAGTGTTTGCCTCCTGCAGCCTGATAGTTTTCAGTATAGAGCTTCATTTTCTTTAAATCGTATATTCCTTTTTTTGCAGTGTTAAGAACACTGGTATTGATGTCTGTTCCGTATAGAAAAGAACGCTTATATAAATTCTCTTCTTCGAGCATTATTGAATAGGAATAAACCTCTTCGCCTGTGGAGCAGCCCGCATTCCAAACTTTTATACGCTGAAAAGACGCGAGATACGGCAATACTTCTTGTCGAACTGCTTTAAAGAAATCGGGGTCTCTAAACATCTCGGTCACGTTTACCGTAACCTCCATTAAAAAATCCTCAAAAAAATCTTTGTTGTTAACTAGTAGTGCTTTCAAGTCAAACAAATCGAGATTGTAAAGAGTCATAATTCTGGAAACTCTTCTCTTTAACGAAGCACGTGAATAGCCTTCGAAACTGAAGCCGTACAACTTATTAACAAGATCAACGACATCGTCTAACTGCTCAAAAGAAATACCTGCCAACTCGTTCATCATCGTTAAATCTTTTAACTTAGCCATACACGCATTAATGATAATAATTTATCGATATCAACAGGCTTGGAGATGTAATCATTTGCGCCGGCTTCGATGCATTTCTCCCTGTCGTTTTTCATTGCTTTAGCGGTTAGCGCTATGATCGGTAACTTTTTAAATCTGTTTTGTTTTCTTATTTCGCTCATTGCTTCGTATCCGTCCATTTCAGGCATCATAATATCCATCAACACCAGATGAGTCTCAGGATTTTCCTCAAGCTTTTTTAACGCTTCAACGCCGTTATTGGCAATTTCTATCTTAAGATCATAAGCTTGGAGAGCGCTGGTAAGAGCAAAAATATTTCTCATATCATCGTCCACAACCAATACCAGTTTGTTCTTCAGAGCTCCTTCCAGCGTAGCGGTATTTTTGGCCCCGCCCTCTAAAGAACGCGGTGTAAAATCTTTCGGCTGAGTATCGGATTTCACCCTGTTCATGAACAAGTGCACTTCATCTAAAAGGCGCTCATTTGACTTGTTGTTTTTCAAAACCATTGCATGTGTGTGTCGCATAACTCGAGCTAACCGATCCTGATCCAACTCCATGGCAGTATTTATCACCACCGGGATCTGGCCTAAGCCCTCCTGTTCTTTTATCTTATCCAAAAGGTCTAAGCCCGAAATGTCGGGAAGATTTAAGTCGAGGATAATGCAGTCGAAATCGTTATTTTCTGCAAGAAGTTTCATAGCGTCTTCGCCGTTAAAGGCTTGCTCCACGTGAACCTTTTTCCCAAGCAACTGATTCTTCAAATCGTCGCTCTGAATTTCATGGTCTTCTATAATTAAAACCTTATTTAAAATGCTGGTTCCGATACCTCCCAATAAATCGAAAGCTTCGTCTAATTTTTCTTTAGCAATTGGCTTTTTAAGGAAGCCTATAGCTCCTTCGCTAACTGCCTTTAACTGTTTTTCATCCGCTGCCGACATCATATGTACCGGAATATCGCGAGTCTTAGGATCCTCTTTAAGCCGTTTTAAAATCGTCCAACCGTCCATCACCGGCAACATAATATCTAACACAATAGCATCGGGCAGATGCTCGAGTGCCAATTCTAAACCTGTGTCGCCCTGTTTTGCCAGCAGTGGAGTAAATCCTCTTTCTTTAGCATAGTTTACCAAGATTTCGGCGAACAAGGGATCATCTTCTACAATAAGCATAGTTTGCCCTTTCTTATCTTTCGATTTTATAACAGGCGTATGAGTGGGAGATGCAATAGGGATTTTCGGAATAGAGGCACGCTCCGGAACTAACTCCGGAGTTGGAGCATGGCTATGATTAACGGGCAAATAAAGCGTAAACGTGCTTCCTTTTCCGGGAACACTTGTTACTTTTATCTCACCGCCAAGGATATTTGACAGTTCTCGACTGATAGACAACCCTAATCCCGTTCCTCCGTATTTACGACTTGTGGAACCGTCTGCCTGTTTAAAGGCTTCAAATATTAGTGCTTGTTTATCTTCAGGGATTCCGATTCCTGTATCCGTTACCGAAAAGGCTAATACAGGTTCGCCTTCGGACCTAAGATTTTGAAGAGCAGGATGGTTGAACTCAATCTCCGTGGGTGCAACAGTCAAATCCACAGTTACCGAACCGTTTTCGGGTGTAAATTTAAAAGCGTTGGAAAGGAGATTTTTCAAAATTTGTTCGATACGTACCCTGTCTGAAACTAAAACCTCGGGAATTGCTTCATCTATATTATAACTAAAGTTAACCTTTTTGTTATTTGCTACCTCTTTAAACAACAACTCAATATCGCATTGAATATCTCCTTGCAAAACATTTTCAATTGTGAGGTCTATTTTTCCCGATTCAATTTTCGATAGATCAAGAATATCATTTATAAGTGTAAGCAAATCGCTGCCGGCGTTGTGAATTACACTGGAATATTTTATCTGCTCGTCGTTAAGATTGGCCTGTTTGTTCTCGCTTAAAATACGAGCCAAAATCAAAATACTGTTTAAAGGAGTCCGAAGCTCATGACTCATATTTGCCAAAAACTCCGACTTATATTTGCTGGTTTGCTCGAGTTCTTTCGCTTTAAGGCTAATTGCCTCGTGAGCTTGGTCCACCGCCCTGTTTCTTTCGGCAAGCATCTCTGCTTTTTCTTCAAGTTCAGAATTAATTTGTCGAAGTTCTTCTTGTTGAACTCGTAATTCTTCTTCAGATGCCTGCAGAAGCTTGGTTTTTCGAATCAGCTCATCGTTGGTAGTACGCAGTTCTTCGTGCTGACTTTCGAGCTCTTCTGCTTGCTGCTGCGTTTTTTCAAAAAGCTCTTGGGCGTGAACTTTATTTTGAGCGGTTTGTACTTCAACGCCGATTGTGTCGCTCATCCATTGTAGAAATTCCAAAGTTTGTTCGGAAACTTCTCCGGCAAAACCGAGCTCAATTACTCCTTTTAATTTACCTTGAGCAAACAGGGGCTGAAGAACAATAAATTTTGGTGAAGACTGTCCCATGCCGGTATTAATTTTGACATGGCCGTCGGCAACGTCGTCGCATACCAGGGTCTTCCTATCGAGAGCCGCCTGACCTATTAATCCCTCTCCTACTTTAAAAACGTTAAGACTTCCTTTAGGCGCTTGAAAAGCGTACCCCCCTGTAAATTGCAATTGCTTTCCGCTATCGTCTGCCATATAAACAGCACCGATTTGTGCGCCGAGATATTTAGCCATCTCGGTAAGTATTCTTGTGGAGATTTTATCGACTTTGAAATCCGAAGATTCGTGTTCTTCTCGTATAGCTTGTCCGATACTAGCCGAGCCTGTCAACATCCAATTCCGTTTTTTATTTTCGTCTGATACCGTTTGAAGCAGAGTATTAGTCTTGCGAACATCGTCTTCAACCAATTTTTGATGTTCGAAATTCTTCTTGATAAAAGAAAACATCAACATGAAAAGAAAAAGAATAATAATTGCTCCTACGATAAATAAAAAGTAAGCCTCTTCAACGTTATGTTCACTTTCTGTTTTACGGATTTCGAGCAGTCCTTCTTCTACTTCTCTGATTTTTCTTGACTCAGAACGTACTAAATCCATAAACAACTTACCGTTTTGGATCAACCTCTGCTTGTTTACCGATTCCTGCCCTTCTTTGCTGTAAACATCAAGAACCTTTTTCAGGTCGGCGGTTTTTTGGTTAACCAACGAACCTAATGCATCCACTCGGTTGACTTGAGCAGGATTATCGGAGACGCGGTTGTGTAGTTCCTTAAGGGCGGGATTAACCTTGGCAAGCGACTCTTTATAAAGTTTTAACTGACCTTTAGATCCTGTGGCTAAGTAACCGCGTTGAGCATTTTCAGCTTCTACAATATTATAGAGGACCTTGCTGTTTAAATTCAATACTTGTTCGGAGTGATCTACCCAAAGACTATCCTTTTGCAACCCTTTAATACTGGTATAGGATATTATACCCACAATAAACACAAAGAAGAGTGTTATTACAAATCCCAGTCGGACTTGCTGCTGAAATGTGGTTAATTGCATAGAAGTTTACTATTGATTTATAGATATCGCCAATGATACGTACAATGAAATGAAGATGTTACACGTTTTTACCTTGCGCCTCTTGTAGAAGAATCGAATCTCGCGAGATTTTAAGAATAACTTTTGGAAAAAATATTATAAAGAAAAACTCTTATTACAATATACTGTTAGAAATTTATAACAGTAATTAATCAATTTAAAAGCATATCTATTATGAAAAATCAACAGGAAAACAGCACATCTAACTTTGACGAATCAGGATTAAAAGACCTCTTTGTAGACGAGTTAAAAGATATTTTTTGGGCAGAAAAACATTTGGCCAAAGCCTTACCTAAAATGGCAAAATCGGCAACGTCGCCGGAGTTAAAAGCTGCAATTGAACAACACTTAACCGAAACTGAAGGTCAAATAGAACGGTTAAATCAAGTATTCGCAACAATAGGCCGTAAAGCTGCCGGTAAAAAATGTGATGCTATGGAAGGCTTGGTAGAAGAAGGCAAAAATATGATGGAAGAAAACGAAGGAATGACACGTGATGCCGCTATTATTTCTTCTGCTCAAAAAATAGAACATTACGAAATTGCTTCATACGGAACGCTTCGCACTTTGGCTAATACCCTAGGGTTAAACGAGGCTGCTTCTTTATTACAAGAAACATTGGATGAGGAAAAAAGCACCGACGTTAAGCTAACTCAAATTGCCGAAGGATTTGTGAACGAGGCAGCTAAGGCAGAAAAAGCGTAGTTCCAAAAGGAGATGTTATGGCAGATACATTAAATAACATAGTCGACGGCTTAAAACATTTACTGTCAATTGCTAACGATGGAAAAGAAGGTTATAAAAATGCTGCGGAAAATGCCGATGCAGGAGAGTTGAAAGCTCTTTTAACTACTTATTCTATTCAGCGAGCAGAATTCGCAGACAGTTTAAAAACATTAATCAGGCAAAACGGCGGCGATCCCGATAATACGTCCGGCGGACCCTTAGGGGCTTTACACAGAACTTGGATTGATATAAAAACCGCGATAAGCGGTAATGATGATAAAGCTGTTTTAGATGCTGTCGCCACAGGCGAAACTTCAGCAGTTGAAGCCTACGACAAAGTATTAAAAGATTATACTTTGCAAGGCGACGTTCATCAAGTTTTGTTGCATCAACGTTCGCAAATACGCGAAGCGCTGCAAAACATAAGGCAACTGGAAGATCAGTACTAAAACAAATTTTTTGATGAAAGCCGCCTTTTAAGGCGGCTTTTCTTTTGCGTCATCTTTTTGGATATAGCTAAAATTCTATGACTTTTAAACACTAAGATGTAACGAACGGGACTATTGGTGCCGTTACCTTTGTTATACTATGAAAATAAAATATAAGACACTTGGTGGGTTACTTATTCTGCTGCTAAACATGTTCAGTTTGAAAGCACAGCACATACATGACCAAGATACTTTAAAAGATAAACCGGCAGAGGACTCTCTTGCGCACAGCATGAGTATGGATATGCCTCCAATGAGTTACGCTTTTTCGCTTAATTTACCCATGAGTCGTAACGGCTCTGGGACTTCATGGCTTCCTGACGCTTCGCCAATGTACGGTACCATGATCCACACTGCAAAATGGATGTACATGTTGCACGGAGATATTAAGGCACGGTATACAAACCATGACATTTTTGAGAAAGGAAGCAGAGGAAGCGATAAGTTTGATGCACCTAATTGGTTCATGGCGATGGCACAACGACAAGTTGGCAAAAACGGCCTATTTCATTGGAACGCTATGCTTTCGCTCGATCCGGTGACAGAAGGCGGAGTAGGTTATCCTCTTTTATTTCAATCAGGTGAAAGCTACAAGAAGGCTCCCATTGTTGACAGGCAGCATCCGCATGATTTATTTGCTGAGCTTTCTTTAAGCTACAGTCACGCATTATCGCAAAAAGCAGATGTTTTTGCTTATCTCGGTTATCCCGGAGAACCGGCCATAGGTCCTGTTGCCTTTATGCACAGGCCTTCCTCACTTTCTAATTCTGACGCACCTTTGGGACATCATTGGACTGATGCTACACATATTACTTTCGGAGTTGCGACTTTGGGCTTCCGATACAATAAGTTTAAAATTGAAGCTTCCTCCTTTACCGGACTAGAACCTGACGAACATCGATTCAATTTTGATAAACCGAAGTTTGATTCATGGAGTGGAAGACTGTCTTTCAACCCGAGTGGTAATTGGGCTCTCCAAATTTCCCAAGCCTTCATAAAAAGTCCCGAATTGCTGCACGGAGATGAAAATGTGAACCGAACCACCGCTTCGGCTATTTACAGCAAACCCTTTGGCAGCGAGAATTGGATTAATTTAACAGGCCTTTGGGGAATGAATAAAACCAAAGAACATTCGGGCGAAAATGCCGCTTTATTAGAAGGAGATTTAAGACTCAAAAAACTCTCGCTTTATACAAGGTATGAATGGGTGCAAAAATCTACGGAAGAATTAGATTTACCCGAAAGCACTTTTGGGCATAATGCCGTTTTTCCGGTAAATGCACTAACTCTCGGTTTCAATTATGATCTAACTAATCTTGGTCCTTTACGTTTGGCAGCAGGAGCACAAGTTACAGGTTATGAAGCTGATAAACGTTTAGATGTTCTTTACGGGAAAAATCCTATCGCCGGAGAGGTGTTTATAAGACTTTATCCTAAGTTAATGAAGATGTAAATAAAAGAAAAAGGACCAAGGACCTTTCCGTCTTGATCCTTTTTTTTTATCGAATTTATAAATCCTACTTTAAAGTTCTCTTATCCAGATATTTCTAAACTGAACATTATTACCGTGATCTTGCAGACTTAAGGGAGCCTTTCCATGGGCTTTATATTTCGGTAAGCCGATGTACTCAGTCGGGCCTTTAAGTTCTGAATTATTTTGGACTAAAACACCATTATGTAAAACCGTAACTTTTCCGGGAGTAAATAAACTGCCGTCGGCTTTAAAACGAGGAGCGGTATAAACTACATCATACACATTCCACTCTCCGGGTTTGCGCATTACATTTACCAGCGGAGGAAATTGTTTATACATGCTGGCTGCCTGGCCGTTTGCATAAGAACGATTGTTGTAAGAATCTAAAACTTGAAGTTCATACCTGTCTTGCAGAAAAATTCCGCTGTTCCCTCTGCCTTGGCTTGATCCGGTAATATCAGTGGGTATAGACCATTCTATATGCAACTGAAAATCTTCAAAATCTTTCTTTGTACTGATACTACCCCGACCCTCGATAAAGTATCCGTTTTTAACTTCCCATGCGGCAGGTGAATTATCTTTTGACATTTTCCATTGCGACATATCTTTTCCATTGAAAAGAACCATTGCATCAGAGGGAGCTGCAGTACCGGCTCCCGGAGTAATTACCTTTACTTCGGGTTCCCAAAATTCAGTCATTTCCGGCGACATCTTCGGAGGCTGAGGTACTGTTTGGGCTTTGGAATTAGTATAAAAACAAGTGCCTGCTGCAATTAGCATTAAAGCCGATTTGCCGGCTATTGAAAAATTCAACTTCATATACGATTTTTTTTAGTTAGTAATGTTTACAACAAAACCGGGCCTAAGTAAAACTTGACACCCGGTTTTTCCTCTTTTCTAATCTCATTGACATTAGACAATTCAAAAATATAACTTTCCACCAAGTTTAAAATAAAATCTACATCTTTTTTGCAAAGACCGTTAAAATCGAATGCCCTTATAATTTTTGTTTTTTAAGCTTGAATCGTATATTTGCACTCCCGATTGTTGATCAGGAAGCCGAATAGTATGACTTTAGTTTTCACACATCACTTACATTTACTGCATCGCCTTCAAGGGCGATAAAGATTGTAGGTTTCCACGTGAAGCCGGGTTATTACTAATATTGTGGTCTGATTAATAAAATTGAAAATTGAAAACACTCAAAATAGCTATCCAAAAATCGGGTAGATTGAACGAAAAATCTGTAGAACTTCTTAAAAATTGCGGATTAAGTTTCGAAAACTATAAAAGTTCGCTAATTTCTCCGGTATCAAACTTCCCGCTCGAAATACTCTTTTTAAGGGACGACGACATTCCGGAATATGTGCAAGACGGTATTGCTGACTTGGGTATTGTAGGCGAAAACGTAATTAAAGAAACCGAAGTAAACGTAGCGTATTTGCAAAAGCTGGGTTTCGGCAAATGTTCGCTTAAAATTGCTGTCCCCAATAATGGCGGTATTCAAGCTTTAGCTGACCTGAACGGAAAATCAATCGCAACTTCTTATCCGGTAATCCTTAAAAAATTTCTCTCGGAAAATAACATTGCCGCAGAATTAAGAACTATTTCCGGCTCTGTAGAAATTGCTCCAGGGTTAGGTTTGAGTGATGCTATATGCGATCTGGTATCAACCGGAGGAACTTTAAAAAGCAACGGGTTAAAACCTTTTGCCGATGTATTACACTCTGAAGCCGTACTTATAGGCCGAAACGGCGAAGAAGAAAATCCGCTGATAGTCGAATTAATTCAGCGTGTTCAGTCGGTATTAAGGGCTAAAGAAACTAAATATGTAGTTCTTAATGTAGAAAAAAACCGGATCGAAAAAATCAGGTCTCTCCTACCCGGAATTAAAAGCCCTACAGTTGTTCCTTTGGCAGAAGAAGGCTGGGTTGCTGTACATACGGTAATTCCGGAAAGAGATTTTTGGGAGCGAATAAGCGAACTTAAAGCTGCCGGAGCCCAAGGCATAGTTGTTATGCCGATTGAGAAAATTATACTTTAATTTTAGTTTTCCGTCATTTCAAGCTTGGCGAGAAATCTGTATTAATTGATGACCCAAGTTACCCGATAAAAAACTTTATGTTAAAAACATATTCGCTCAATCAACTTTCGCAGGGAGATATTATGAAACTAGTTTCCCGAAACACAGATCCCGGAAATGATATCCGCGAAAGCGTAGAAGCTATACTTAATGAAGTTAAAACTAATGGAGACAGTGCATTAAAAGCCTACGCTGAAAAATTTGACAAGGTTAAACTTGACAAACTTTTTTTAGGTAAAGAAGAAATTAACGCCCTTGCCGAAGAAGTAAATCAACAAGAAAAAGAGGCTCTTTTAACCGCCTACAACAATATCTATAAGTTTCATTTAAGTCAGGTTAGTGGAGAAGAAAAGATAGAAACTATGCCAGGCGTGACTTGTTGGCGAGAATTAAGACCCGTTGAAAGAGTAGGTTTGTACATCCCGGGTGGAACTGCAGTTTTACCCGGTACTTTCCTGATGCTCGGCATTCCTGCAAGAATCGCAGGATGTAAAGAAATAGTAGTCTGCTCGCCTCCGCAATCTTCGGGAACAATAAATAAGTACATAGCTTTTTGCGCCCGGCTACTCGAAATAGAGAAAGTTTATTTAGTTGGCGGAGCACAAGCAGTTGCCGGGATGGCTTACGGAACAGAAAGCATCCTGAAAGTTGATAAAATATTCGGTCCCGGAAACCAATATGTAACTAAAGCTAAAACCATAATTCAATCTACAACACAAACCGCTATTGATATGCCTGCGGGTCCCTCTGAGGTTTTAGTAATAGCAGATGAAAGTGCAGTTTCGGTTTTTGTCGCAGCGGATTTATTGGCGCAGGCAGAACACGGGACCGACTCACAATCAGTTTTGGTTACCACATCTCAAACAATTCTAGACGAAACTTTAGTTGAACTTAAGAGGCAGATTGAAGTACTTCCGCGAAAAGAGATAGCAGCTAAGGCAATCGAAAATTCATATGCCGTTTTAGTTGATGATTTAGACGAGGCCGTTGCTTTTAGTAATCGGTATGCTCCGGAGCACTTGATTCTCCAAACCCATTTGTGGCAAAGTATCTCTTCTAAAATCACCAACGCAGGCTCCGTGTTCCTGGGAAACCTGACACCTGAAAGTGCCGGAGACTATGCTTCCGGAACTAATCATACTTTACCAACAAGCGGTTATGCTCGTTCTTATTCCGGTGTGTCGGTGGATTCTTTTGTTAAGAAAATCACTTTTCAATACATAACAGAAGAAGGCCTGCAAAACATAGGACCTACAGTTGAAACTTTGGCCTCTCTTGAAGGATTAGAAGCTCATAAAAATGCCGTTAGCCTGAGATTAAAAACCATTATTTAGTTTGTTATGTCAACGATCGGAGACATCTAAAAAGACGTTACTCAGAATGTCAAAAACAAGAATTAAGATGGAATTTAATTTACAAAAAATACTTCGAGAAAACATAAAAAACCTAGTGCCCTACTCTTCGGCACGCGATGAGTTTAAGGGCGAAGCGTCTGTTTTTTTAGATGCCAATGAAAACTCTTTCGGATCGCCGATAGAAAAGCAATATAACCGTTACCCCGACCCGCTCCAATTAAAGGTAAAACAGAAACTAAGTCAAATAAAAGGAGTACCGCCAAGAAATATATTCTTGGGAAATGGAAGTGACGAGGCCATTGATATTTTATTTCGGGCATTTTGCCGGCCCGGTATTGATAATGTAATTACCGCCCCGCCTACCTACGGTATGTACGAAGTATCGGCAAATATTAACGACGTTGAGGTTCGAAAAGTTAATCTTACCGCCGACTACCAATTAGATTTAGAAGGAATCGCGGCTGCAATTGACGAAAACACGAAGCTGATTTTTATTTGTTCCCCTAATAATCCTACCGGGAATTCGATGAACCGAGAAGATCTTGAAACCCTTTTAGCAAACTTTCCCGGTTTAGTTGTTATTGATGAAGCCTATATCAACTACTCTCGTCAAAAAACTTTTATTCAAGAATTAACTGAATATGCAAACTTGGTTGTTTTACAAACTTTATCAAAAGCTTGGGGACTTGCCGGATTACGTTTAGGAATGGCGTTTGCGAGCGAAGAGATTATTGAAGTTTTTAATAGAGTAAAGCCGCCTTATAACATAAATGAAGCTTCGCAACAATTAGCTCTTGAAGCTTTGAATAATTTGGAACAGGTAAATGAATGGATAAAAGAAACACTTACCGAACGTGATAAGCTGGTTTTAGATTTGAAAAAAATGCTTTTTGTTGTTGACATTTATCCATCAGACGCAAATTTTATATTAGTAAAAACTATCGCGGCAAAAGAAATTTATAATTTTTTAGTTGAGAAAGGCATAATTGTCAGAGATAGGTCGAAAGTAGAATTATGCGAAGGATGTTTGCGAGTTACTGTAGGAACGCCTGCAGAGAATGTGACATTAATAGAGAGCTTGAAAAATTTTCGATAAGATGAAAAAAGTACTTTTTATAGATCGCGACGGAACGTTAAACTTAGAACCCGCAGATTATCAAGTCGACTCGTACTCGAAACTCATTTTCTACCCGGAAGTTTTCCGCTATTTAGGAAAGATTGCCCGAGAATCGGATTACGAATTAGTAATGGTGACTAACCAAGACGGTTTAGGTACCGAGGCACATCCGGAAGAAAACTTTTGGCCCGTACATAATTTTATGATCAAAGCGTTCGAGAACGAAGGTATCTGTTTTAAAGAGGTTATTATCGATAAAACTTATCCGCATGAAAATGCACCTACCCGCAAACCGGGAACAGGTCATTTAACTGCTTATTTTGATGAAGGAAAGTACGATTTAAAAAATTCTTTTGTTATCGGCGATCGAATAACAGATGTTGCTTTAGCCAAAAATTTAGGCTGCAAGGCCATTTGGATCAAACATGACGAAACTCTGGGAGCCGCAGAAATCAACGAACAAAAAGCTGAATTAAAAGATTACATCTCTCTTGACACAAAAAGCTGGAAAGACATTTATGAGTTTCTTAAAGTTGGTAAACGCGAAATTGAGCATCGCAGAACCACTAAAGAAACTGATATTTTTATAAAGCTTAACTTGGACGGGAAAGGTGAAGCAAAAGTATCTACAGGCTTGCATTTTTTCAACCATATGTTGGAACAAATTGCTCGGCACGGAAGTATAGATTTAACTGTCGAGGCCAAAGGAGATTTGCATATAGACGAACATCATACGATCGAAGATACCGGAATAGCTTTAGGCGAAGTTTTTTTACAGGCCTTGGGCGATAAAAAAGGCATCGAACGGTATGGCTTTTGTTTGCCGATGGACGATTGCTTAGCACAAGTAGCCATCGACTTCGGCGGGAGAAATTGGATAGTTTGGGATGCAGAATTTAAACGTGAAAGAATTGGTGAAATGCCTACCGAAATGTTCTTTCATTTTTTCAAATCATTCAGCGACGCCTCTAAATCAAACCTGAATATAAAAGCAGAAGGCCAAAACGAACATCATAAAATTGAAGCTATCTTTAAGGCCTTCGCAAAAGCAATTAAAATGGCGATAAAACGTGATGTTAATAATATGGCACTGCCGAGTACGAAGGGAGTTTTATAAGAAGTTTTAAGTTATACGTTGTAAGTTTTCAGTCTGTTGCTTAACAGGTTTATAACTTCCAGTCCCGCTACTTATAACTTAATACTTATAACTTACAACTCATGACAGGGATTATAATATACGGAGCCGGGAATCTTTTCTCTCTAACTGCCTCTTTGGACAGATTAGGAATAAAGTACGGAATGATAGAGAAAGTAGAAGACTTCGAGCTTTACGATCGATACATCATACCGGGAGTGGGGCACGCCGGAGCGGCGATGAAAAAGTTGGAGGAAAGCGGTTTTGTTCCGATTATTAAAGCCATAAAAAAACCGGTTCTAGGAATTTGCGTGGGTATGCAGTTGCTTACTCAATTTTCGGAGGAAGGAGACTCCGACCTTACCGCGATCACACCCTTAGACACCTTGCAGTTTAATGCAGAAAAGTTAAAACTAAAAGTTCCGCACATGGGTTGGAACAGAGTAGTGCCTGAATTTGAAAACCCGCTGTTTAACGGAATAAAAAATAATTCATACTTTTATTTCGTGCATTCCTATTTCATTGAATACCAAACCGGTTATACAATTGCTTCTGCCAACTACGGAATAAAATTTTCTGCGGCGCTCAAGAAGGACAATTTCTACGGCGTGCAGTTTCACCCCGAAAAATCCGGCGAAAGCGGAGAATTAATATTAAAAAACTTTACAAACCTTAATTAGCATGTACATTATTCCTGCAGTAGATATTTTAGACAGAAAAGTTGTCCGCCTTCGAGAAGGAGATTACAAGCAAGTAACTTCTTACGACGTAACCCTCGAGGAGATGATTGAAAAATACCAATCCACCGGCACGGAGTTCGTTCACATTATTGATTTAAACGGTGCTAAAGGCGACTTTACCAACCAGAAATATTTGTTCGATATCATCCGAAAAACCGAGATGAAGGTGCAGTACGGCGGCGGTGTTCGAAGTATAGAAAAAGTAAAAGAATTAATTGACAGCGGCATACACCGAGTAATTGTGGGTACTCAAGCTATTACAAATCCTACCTTCTTACAGGAACTGAGCGAAGAATTATGCGGAAAAGAAAGCTGCTCTGACCAAGTTGTTGTTGCAATTGATGTGCTGGATGAAGTAATAAAATATTCCGGGTGGATGGAAAGTTCGCCCATTAAACTAGTGGATTACATCGATAAATGTTTAGCCCTTGGATTTTTCAGATTTTTATGTACTGATATTAACAAAGACGGAAAGTTAGGTGGTGCAGGAGTAGAACTATATGAAAAACTGTTGAATCATTCTCCGTTCATTAAACTTATCGCTTCCGGCGGCATAAGCTCCATGACGGACATCGAAGCATTACAACAAATAAAAGTTGAATCTTGCGTAGTAGGGAAAGCTATATACGAAGGACATATCAGCGTAGAAGAAATTCAAGACTGGAATTTAAAATCGTTGATTTCGTTTTAGCGGGTCCTTATGGTATCCAAGCGCATTATTCCCTGCCTCGACGTAAAAAACGGCCGAACAGTTAAAGGCGTAAACTTTGTTGATTTACGTGATGCCGGAGACCCGGTAGAACTCGCTTGGCAATACTCCCGGCAGGGAGCAGATGAGTTGGTATTCCTTGATATTACCGCGACTCATGAACGCCGGAAAACTATGGTTGAACTTGTTAAAGCAGTAGCTCGGCAAGTAAATATTCCTTTTACAATAGGAGGCGGAATTAATGAAATTGCCGATGCCGACGTTTTATTAAATGCCGGAGCAGACAAGATTTCGATCAATTCTGCCGCGGTGAGAAACCCGAATTTAATCAGCGAACTTGCCAACGCATTTGGGAAACAATTTGTAGTAATTGCAGTAGACACTAAAACAGTTGAAGGAAAGAACTTAGTTCATCTTAACGGAGGCAGAATACCAACGGAACTAGAGACTGAAAATTGGATTAAAGAAAGCCAGGAACGAGGAGCGGGAGAAATTCTATTAACGTCAATGAATCATGACGGAACAAAATCAGGGTTTGATTGCTCTGTCTTAAAAACGATAAACGATTCTATATCAATTCCGCTGATTGCCTCCGGTGGTGCCGGAAGCGTTGAACACTTTATAGAGGTTTTCGAAAGAACAAATGTCGATGCTGCACTTGCAGCCTCAGTTTTTCATTACGGCGAAATCCTAATTCCTGATCTTAAAAAAGAACTGCAAAAACACAATATTGAAGTACGATTATAATAATGAATATTGATTTTACTAAATCAGACGGATTAGTTCCGGTAATTATCCAAGACGAACACACGCTTGAAATTTTAATGCTTGGATACATGAACGAAGAAGCTTACCGGAAAACTACAACCGAAAATATTGTAACGTTTTTTTCACGCTCCAAAAATCGTTTATGGACCAAAGGAGAAGAAAGCCGTAACTATCTGTATGTAAAAAGCATCTCGCAAGATTGTGATAATGATACTCTTTTAATCAAAGTTAATCCTGCAGGCCCCACTTGCCACACCGGCTCAAGGAGTTGTTTTGCTACAGAATACAATCAAAACTTTATTTTCCAACTGGAAAATATAATTGCTGATCGGTACGCAAAACCAAAAGAAGGATCGTATATAAACAAACTTAAGGCGAAAGGCTTAAATAAAATCGCACAAAAGGTTGGCGAAGAAGGAGTTGAAACCGTTATTGCGGCCTTGAATGAAACTGAAAATGATTTGATAAACGAAGCATCCGATTTAGTATTTCATTTATTAGTGCTGTTGAAAGAGAAAAACTTAAATCTTAAAGCTATCGCCGATAACCTTGCAAGTCGCCACAAATGATAGAAGTTGAACGGATAGCAGCTTTACCGGGGCACCAAAACCCTATTTATACTGTTGAAAGTTCAAAAAAACCGGGAATATTTTTTACGGCCGGAAACGATAAAGGAGTAGTGGAATGGAGCTTAAAAAAATTAGAGTTTATCAAAGTTTTGGTTCCGGTAAAAACTTCTGTTTACTCACTTCACACTACCGAAAACCTACCTTACCTGATAATTGGAGAAAGAAGCGGACAAGTGTCTGTATTTGATTTAGCAGAGCAAAAAATTATTGCCGTTCTAATGCATCATCGGCTTCCAATTTTCGGTATCACATCAACAAAAAGAAAAAATGAATTAATTGTTTCTTCTGAAGACGGAACTGTCTCCATCTGGAATCTAAATACTTTCGGTTTGCTCTTTAAGTTTAGTGTTTCGCCGGATATGGTAAGGTGCATTACTATAAATCCCGAAGAATCACTTATCGCTTTCGGTGCCAAGGATAACCTGATTAGTGTTTATAATTTGGAAGATTATTCCTTTATTAAAAAAATTAATTACCATACACTTCCTGTTACTTCATTAACGTTTTGTCCTGACGGAAAATATCTGATTTCGGGTGGAAGAGACGCTAAATTAAATATCTGGACTTTGCCGGATTTTTCTCTTAGCGAAAGTATAACTGCCCACATGTTTGCTGTCTACGACATTAAATTTCATTCAACCAAACCCTATTTTGCAACCTGCAGTCGCGATAAGAGCATAAAAATTTGGCATGCGGAAACCTTTAAGCTTCATAAAAATATAAGCCGAGAAAAAGGAATTGAATCGCACAGTTTATCTGTTAATAAAATCTGTTGGAACGAAGATAAACTGATTTCGGTGGGCGATGATAAAATGGTGATGATTTGGGAGGTGGAGTTTTAATACTCTATTCAACCGAAGCTTAATCTGTTTAGCTTTTCAATACTTACGTAATCCTCCAATTAAAATACTGATCCCCCGATGGCGAATTATTTTACTCCTTCCCATCTAACCACTTGTGCAAAAGCTGCATCTAAACAATTAGAGAAGACTAAGGGTGCGTTTTCTTAATAATATAATCCAAGAACGGTGTAATGGAAAAAGTAAGTAATAAGTATACCGGCAGTATATACGGATATGGATGGGGTAATATTAACTTCAGTATCGATGCATCAGGAAGAAGAACTCCCAGACTTATAAAAAGGAAAAGGAAAAAAATTAATTTTAGGACTTTCCTGTTTCTAATAAAACTATAGTTATAACACACAATTGCATACGGTGCTAAAACAAGAAGGAAGATTGGCCAAGTGAAAAAAAATATGGTATATCCCCAAGAACTGTAAGCATCAAAGTAAAAATTTGCTTGGGAACTGTTATGATCGGCATTATTTACAAGAAATTTTATAGCTAAAGCCGTAAAAAGCCCTGTAAGGATAGGTGTTGCAATAACTGAAACTAAGATGAGTCTTACCATTATATAAGGCACCGGTTCATCAGATTCTTTCGGGCTCATAATTCCACAGATTCTCTTTAATTATTTGTTCATTAATGTTTTTAGAAAACTCCGCGGATATTATATCCAATATCTATTTGTACTTCGCATAAATTTATTGAATTGTATAATTCTTACACATACCTTTTAATCACTCTCAACCTATGTGTATGCTTTTGTAATTCGGCATTATAAATTCCCTCACTGTCTATCGAATCAATCCTAACTTTACCGGAAGCATGAATAATAGTTGACGTGCTTAACATAATCCCGACATGAATTATTCTTCCTTCGTTATTTTCAAAAAACGCCAAATCCCCAAGTAGAGCTTCCTGCAAAAAAGCAACAAGTTCTCCTTGTTCTGCCTGTTGCCAAGCATCACGTTTTAAACGTATTCCGAATTGCTTAAAAACTATTTGGGTGAAGCCGGAACAATCTATACCAAAAAGTGACCGACCTCCCCACAAATACGGCGCATTAAGGTAGTATTCGGCAACTTCCTCTACTTGTTCACAAAAGTTAAAAATACCGGGTTTTGAAGGATTAAAGGGAAGTTCAAAGTACTCGTTCCCTAAACTTAATCTATTATTTTTGATACCGGCAATACTGCTTCCTGCAACAAGATGAAGAAAGCGGCCGGTTTTTAAACTTTTTACGGGTACCGGCATTTCGGCAGGTAAAATATAAATAAATCCATCTAAGCCTTTATATTCGTTTAAACTTATTCTATCAAACTGCTTTCTATCCAGCCAGCCTTCATAAAAGTCGTATGCAAGGCGAATATAAGCCCACTTTTCATTCTCCTCCAAAATCTCAAAGTGATCTCCGAAAAGCAACTGGTTTACCATTTCGCTTCTGTCCGAGGGCTCGGCTCGAAGAGGTATCAGAGAAAGGTTACAAATTCCGTACATAAGAGTAGAAAGGTAATAGTAAAAAGGTAAAAATAAAAAGTAATTGCCGACTCGAACTTTCGGTCTTTCTGACTCTTTCTTTACTTCCTAACTTAACACTTATTCCCAAAAAGACTTAACTTAGTAAACAAACTTTGCATTTCAACTTAATTGTTCTGTAATCATGAAAACCTTGAATCAATTAAATAAAATTTTAATCGCTGTTGAAGACAGCGATTATTCTACTCTTGCTACAGCTTACGGATTTGAATTGGCTCGAAAAGTGAACGCCCAAGTGGCATTATTACATGTTAACGAAATTCCGGTAACCGGAACCCCTTATATAACAGACTCTTTAGTAAACGAAACGTCGGTTTTGATGCCTGAAGTTATGTTTGCACAAGAAGAATCAAGCAAGAAGTTACTGAATACAATTGCGGAGAAGTACGAGCAGGACATTACTATTTATACTTTTCATAAAATCGGAAGTCCGCAGGAAGAAATTGTTGCTACCGCCGAGGAATGGGATGCCGATATGATTATTTTAGGGACTCACGGACGCACCGGTTTTGATCATTTTATTTCCGGGAGCGTAGCCGAAAAGGTAGTTCGAAGAGCTAAATGCCCGGTGCTTATAATCCCCAACGAAAAGGAAAAAAATCATTAAACAAAAAATGCGACCCTATAAAGTCGCATTTCTAATACAAAAACTTATTAATTAAGCCTCGGCGTGTAGCCAAGCTTTTTTGGCCATTAATTCTTCTTCGGATTCGCGAACATCTTCATCATCAATACAACAGTCAACGGGACAAACTGCCGCACATTGAGGCTCATCGTGAAATCCCTTACACTCCGTACATTTATCTGAAACAATATAATAAAACTCATCCGAAATTGCTGATTGTGCTTCTTCTGAATTTAAAGTAACGCCGTCACCAAAGTCAATAATACCGCGAAGATTAGTTCCGTCTGAAAAACGCCATGCCGCACCTGCATCATAAATAGCGTTATTAGGGCATTCAGGTTCGCAAGCTCCGCAATTAATACATTCGTCTGTTATTTTAATCGCCATGATTCTACAGGATATCTTATTCTAAAACTTACTTTTGTATTCTCGATTGCAATAATTGTACAAATATAACACAATTTGAAAATTAAAGTTCGATGAGTTCGATTTTGACACTTGAGAAACGAATGGCAGCCTTTGAAAAAATCGGGCTTTATATGCGTAATCCGGACGAGAACTTAACTGCTTTGATGAATTCGGCGCAATACTATAACGCCTGGTTTACCCCTACTCAAACCGGTAGTGCTGTGGAATCAATAGGCAAAACGCTAAATAGATCGGCGCTTGAAAGATGGCTTGCGGACGTTAGAGAAGTTGACGAACCGAAAAAAGTAGGATTAATCCTTGCCGGGAATATACCTTTAGTCGGCTTTCATGATGTTTTAAGCGTTCTTGCGTCGGGGCACATCGCGTACATTAAACTTTCGTCGCAAGACGAAAAGCTAATTCCTCATATTCTTAATCGCCTTATAGAAAATGAGCCGGCCTTTGCAGAAAAAGTTATATACACAGAGCGCCTTAAAGACATTGACGCTGTTATTGCTACCGGAAGCAATAATTCCTCCCGGTATTTTGAATTTTATTTTTCAAAAGTTCCTCATATTATACGTAAGAACAGAAATAGTGTAGCAGTTTTAACAAGGGACGAAACCATCGAAGATTTTGAAAACCTGGGGAAAGATATTTTCGATTTTTTCGGTTTGGGATGCCGGAATGTTTCTAAACTTTTTGTGCCCGAAGGCTACAATTTCAATCAATTCTTCGAAGCCATAGAGAAATACTCGTTCGTGAGTGAGCATTATAAATACAACAACAATTACGACTATAATAAGTCTATTTATCTGGTAAACCGAGAAGAGCATTTAGACAACGGTTTTCTGTTGTTAAAAAGGGACGAACGCCTTGCCTCTCCCCTAGCCGTTATATTTCACGAGGAGTATAAAGAAAAGGAAGCTTTGGAGATGAAACTGACAGAAGCGGGCGAGCAGCTGCAGTGCGTGGTTTCTAAAACTTCTTTAAACATTCCGTCACAAATCGTCAATTTTGGCGAGAGCCAACAGCCTGACTTGTGGGATTACGCAGACGGCGTTGATACATTGAAGTTTCTTCAGAATTTATAACGCTGACAGGGTTCAGAACCCTGTCAGCGTTGTGTGAAAAATTCTAACTTTACCGTGATGTATATTATCAAAGTAAAAGGAGTGGCTAAAATTCCGGATTACGTACAACTTCGGGATGAAAAGTTTACGCTCCTCGCCTATTTCCGTGTCGACAGACCGGATAAATCTCTTGAGAAAGCAGGTTTGGGCGAAAAAGCGGAATATATCATGAACCTTGTTAAGGACCTTCCTTTCGGAAAAATTTTAAAATTAGACCTCTAAAATGATTGGCAATTCAGTTATAAAACTTCAGTACGTAGATGTTTACCAGCAGAAGCACTTGGTATTATCCCACGTAAATTTGCATATTGATAAGGGGGAATTTGTTTTCCTTATCGGGCAAACCGGTTCGGGAAAAAGCAGCTTGTTAAAGATTATTTACGGCGACTTGCATATATCTTCGGGAGAAGGCCACGCAGCCGGCTTTGATTTGAAAAAACTCGCCGATAAAGATGTTCCATACTTGCGCCGCAAGCTTGGAATAGTTTTTCAGGATTTCCAACTTCTTACTGACAGAACACTTGAACAAAACCTGCAATTTGTATTGCATGCTACGGGTTGGAAAGATAAAAAGCTGATTTCCGAACGGATTCGAGATGTTTTGGAAAAAGTGGGTTTGCGCTCAAAAATTAAGAAAATGCCTCACGAACTTTCGGGTGGCGAACAACAACGTGTAGTGATCGCAAGAGCACTACTAAACGATCCTGAAATAATTTTAGCCGATGAACCTACCGGGAACTTGGATCCCGACACTTCCGAAGAAATCGTATTGCTTCTTAAAGAAATAAGCCGCTCCGGCACTGCAGTTTTAATGGCCACTCATGATTATCATATTATTCGGACTTATCCTTCCAGAATCATTAAATGCGAAGGCGGTGAGGTGCATGAGGATGCGAAAATTAATTAAGAGGATAGATCCAAAAATTCAATTTAAAACCCCTATCTTTTCCTTAATAATTTGGGAATTACAGTCTTTTATACTTGTAAGAACGATGGAAATTTTGGGAAAAAAACAGGTGCTTTTATTATAGCTGAGATTTTCAGGCTTTCACTCGTCCTAATGTTTTCGAATATAGCGAAATGAAAGACCCAAGTAAAATAAGAGCATATAGTCAACGAGAAGAGAATTAGAACTTACACAAAACACCAAAGAATTTTTGATTTTGAGCGAGTTACCAAAGTCCTTTTTGGTCCCTAACAATCTTGAAAAAGAGCTTGCAACTCGCGATACTTTCATCATTCAACAAAAAGAAGTCAATTCTATCAAACAAAACTAAGTCAAAATTTCTACGCCGGTTTACAATTCACTGACAGCATGACCGCTTTTAGTACTTGGCAAAAAAATTGACCAACCGAAAATACTATGAACTTTTCAGACATGTTGAAGAAAAAGAACAATAATCAAGAAGACCCGCATAATACGTTGGAACCACAGGCCGACAGCTTGAAAGAAATTGCCGAAGAACTTGAGCATGCCAGTGAGGCACAACTAAACTATAAAAACGACGAGGAGCAAATTGATATCGCTGCACTTGAAGAAAAACATAAAGCTGAAATTGCCGAATTAAATGATAAGTATGTGAGGCTTTTTGCGGAGTTCGATAACTACAAACGGCGTACAAGTAGGGAACGGGTTGAGTTGCTGCAAACCGCCGGCAAAGATGTAATTGTGAGTTTGCTGCCGGTTTTAGATGACTTTGAACGTGCTTTAAAATCGATGCACAACGCTACCGATGTAGTTCCTGTAAAAGAGGGAGTTGAACTGGTTCATAATAAACTGCGAAGTATTTTAGTTCAAAAAGGACTTAAGGAAATGGAATCAAAAGGGAATGTTTTCGATTCCGAAATTCACGAGGCCATAACAAAAATCCCATCGCCCTCTGAAGATTTAAAAGGAAAAATTATTGACGAGGTTGAAAAGGGCTACCACTTAAACGAAAAGGTTATCCGCTTTGCTAAGGTAGTGGTTGGAGAATAAAACTTAAATGTGCAAATGAGAGGAACATGCAGATGTGTAAATGCATGATCGCTCTCAAATATAATCAGGTGTAAAGAACCTGCACATTTGCACATCAACAAATTTGCAAATTATTAACATGGCCAAAAGAGACTACTACGATATACTGGGCGTCCCCAAAAATGCAAGTGCGGACGAGATAAAGAAAGCTTATCGTAAGATGGCTATAAAGTATCACCCCGATAAAAATCCGGGAGATAAACCTGCGGAAGAAAACTTTAAAGAAGCGGCCCAAGCTTACGAGGTATTAAGCAATCAAGAAAAACGCCAACGTTACGACCAATTTGGCCATTCCGGAACGCAGGGAGGTTTCGGGGGCGGCGGCGGCGGAATGAATATGGAAGACATTTTCAGCCAATTCGGAGACGTATTCGGAGGCGGGAGTCCTTTCGAAAGTTTTTTTGGAGGAGGCGGACAAAGCCGCGGCGGCAGAAGAGCAGCACGAGGAACTAACTTAAGAATCAAGGTTAAGCTTACGCTGGAGGAAATTGCAAAAGGCGCCGAGAAAAAAATTAAAGTAAATAAACAAGTAGTTTGTCAGACTTGCGACGGATCGGGGGCCAAGGACAAATCTTCTTTTCATACCTGCGGAACTTGCGGGGGCGCCGGAAGTGTTCGCCGGGTTACAAACACAATTTTGGGGCAAATGCAAACTACCAGCACATGCCCCACCTGCAACGGCGAAGGAACAACTATCACTTCGAAATGCAATACCTGCCATGGTGACGGCGTTGTTCGCGGAGAAGAAACGATAACAATCAACATTCCGGCAGGAGTAAGCGAAGGTATGCAACTTTCGATGGGTGGCCGCGGTAATGCCGCTCCCAGAGGCGGAACTCCCGGAGATCTCATTATTCTGATTGAGGAACTTATTGACGAGCAACTAAAGCGCGAAGGCAACAACGTAATTTATGATCTGCACATCAGCTTCATTGATGCCGCTTTAGGCTCAACTGTAGAAGTGCCTACTATCGACGGAAAAGCAAAAATAAAAATTGAACCTGGAACGCAAGGCGGAAGAATACTCCGACTAAAAGGCAAAGGAGTTCCTGAAGTAAATTCGTATCACCGCGGAGATCAATTGGTTTACGTAAATATTTGGACCCCCAAAGCTGTATCGCGGGAAGAGCGTGAATTATTAGAACAACTGCAACAGTCGCCGAACTTTAAACCTCAGCCGGGCAAAAACGAAAAAAGCTTTTTCGACAGGATGAAAGAGTTTTTCGAGTAAGGTTTATTAAAATATTAGTATTGAAGCCTGCCCTCGTGCAGGCTTTGTTATTTGCCTATGTCGTAGGTGTAATTGTTTAAGTGTGGGGTCTTTAGGTCAAACTTGCGCAGTAAATTCTTTCTCTACAATAGATAAACGATATCTTCTTCTATCCGGGGTAGCTGAAAAGATTTTTGTAATATTATTGCCCTTAACCGGTCCAACTTTCGCATATATTCAAACATGTTAAGTATAAGAAATATCACCAAGCAATACGCAAGTCATAAAGCTTTGGATGATGTAAGTTTAGAAGTAAAAAAAGGCACCATCTTCGGCCTTTTAGGACCGAACGGTGCCGGAAAAACTTCCCTTATCAGAATTATAAATCAAATAACGGCTCCCGATTCAGGTGAGGTATATTTTAACGGTGAAAGGCTGAATTCGAGTCATACAGAAAGAATCGGCTATTTACCGGAAGAACGCGGGTTATACAAGAAGATGGAGATTGGAGAGCAGATGCTTTATTTAGCCCGACTCAAAGGTCTATCTTGTATAGAAGCCGAAAAAAAAATCCGGTATTGGTTTGAAAAAATGGAGATACAGGCTTGGTGGAAGAAAAAAGTTGAAGATTTAAGTAAAGGCATGCAACAAAAGGTGCAGTTCATTGCCACAATTGTTCATGACCCGGAGTTAATTATTTTGGATGAACCTTTTTCCGGATTCGACCCGATTAATGCCGAGCTGATTAAAAATGAAATTCTGGAATTGAACCAAAAAGGCGCAACCATAATTTTTTCGACTCATCGAATGGAAACTGTTGAACAGCTTTGCAATCATATCGCCCTAATTCATCAATCCAAAAAGATTTTAGACGGAACAGTAAAAAACGTCCGAAACTCCTATCGGGATGAAACTTTTGTTATAGAATTCTCCGGCACCGTTGATTTTGTTCCCAACGAAATATTCGAGGTTTTGAATCAATCCGAGGGCGGAGAATACAATGAGCTCACTTTTAAGCTTCATCCCGGAAAAACGACTAACGACGCTCTTCAATTTTTGCTTCCGCAGATACAAATTCATCGCCTCACTGAAGTTATTCCAAGCATGCACGAAATCTTTATCCAAAAAGTTAAATCCCTCTCATGAACAAAGTACTCCTGATTATAAAACGCGAATATTTGAGTCGGGTAAAGAAGAAGGCGTTCATTGTGATGACCTTCTTGGTGCCGATTTTACTTATCGGGATGTATGCCGGAATTGGTTATCTAACTATGCAAGGCGGCGATACGGTGAATTTCGTGAGTGTATTGGATGAAAGCGGAAACTTCGCCGATAAGCTTCACGACACTGAAACTGTTCATTTCTTATCAACCGAAAAAAACTTGGAACAAGCTAAAAAAGAGATCAAGCAAGACGATTCCTTTTTTTTGCTCCGCATACCCAAGCAACCCGACAGTTCGATGCGACAGGTACAACTCTACTCGCAAAAGAAACCGAGCTTTTCCCTCACCGGAACAATCGAAGAGCAAATTAAAGAGACTATGAAGGCTCGAATGTTGGTCGATGCCGGAATAGACCCTGAAGTACTACAACGGATAAAACCGGAAGTTATCATACAATCAAAAGAACTAACAGAAGAAGGCGAGCAAGACAGTAACTCGGCGGCGGCCTACGGTATAGGTGCGGCTTGTGCGGTGCTTATTTACATGTCGCTATTCATTTACGGAGCACAAGTTATGCGTGGGGTAATCGAAGAAAAAACCAACCGGATTATCGAAGTTGTAATATCGTCTGTTAAACCCTTTCAATTAATGTTGGGGAAGATTATCGGCATAGGATTAGTCGGTTTAACTCAATTTTCGATGTGGATATTACTGACACTTGCACTAACAACCGCTGCGAGTACTTTCCTTACTTCCGATAAAAGCAAGAAAGCAAATACCGAAGTTGCAGGAAGCATGCAATTGCAAACTCCGCAAGGGGATCAAAGTCCGATAGTTGGCGCTGTTAAGGCATTTGAAGCCCTCCCCTTGGGGTCGATAATTCCGGTATTCTTAACCTACTTTCTGGGAGGGTATTTGCTTTATAGTGCCTTATTTGCAGCGGTCGGCTCGGCGGTAGACAGTGAAACCGAAACGCAACAGTTTATGTTTCCGATAACGCTGCCGCTGCTGTTTACCTATATTTTGTCGTTCAGTTTCATCATTAACAATCCCGACAGCACACTTTCGTTCTGGCTAAGTATAATTCCGATTACTTCACCAATTGCCATGATGGTGCGCTTCCCGTTCGGTGTTCCGGCTTGGGAACTTGGATTATCGATTTCTCTCTTAATTGCCGGATTTATTTTCACAACTTGGGTTGCTTCACGGATTTATCGAGTAGGCATCTTAATGTATGGCAAAAAATCAAGTTATAAAGAGTTAGCGAAGTGGTTTTTTTACAAGGAATGATTTGATTAGTTGCTTTATGGTTTGCAAAAAGCACAGCTCATAGTGCGAAGAGTTAGTTGCTTATCTATTTTACTAACTATTAATTCCTAATGACGAATAATCCTATATACGCTGTTCTCGATTTAGGAACCAACACTTTTCACCTTTTAATTGCGGAAATTAAGGAAGGTAAAATCCATAAAATAACTCATGCAGAAGAGGGCGTTAAATTAGGCGAAGGCGGAATTGCTGTCGGAATTATTACGGAACCGGCCTTCAATCGCGGAATCGAAGCATTGAAAAAAATTGCAGAAAAAATCAAAGGATTTAAAGTTGAAAAAGTGCGAGCTGTAGGGACAGCGGCGCTACGTTCAGCGAAAAACGGAGGTGAGTTTATAGAAACAGTTAGAAACCTAACGGGAATTGAAATTGAACTGATAGAGGGTTGGCTTGAAGCGGAATTGATTTATACCGGCGTGAAACATGCTTTAGAAATCGATGATAATTCATTAATTATTGATATAGGCGGCGGCAGCGTCGAGTTCGTCTTTTGTAATCCGACCGGGATACTTTGGAAGAAAAGCTTCCCGATAGGGGCGGCAAAATTAACTGCTTTTTTTCACCACGCCGATCCTATATCTAAGGAAGAAGTCGCAGAGATGCATGGTTTCTTTAGAGAACAGTTACAAGAGCTGACTCCTGTTATTAAACGTTATCGTCCTGAAACTTTAATCGGATCTGCCGGAGCTTTCGAGAGTTTTGCGGCTCTTTGTGCGAAGGCAGATTCGTTACCACTCGATTTAAGCAAACAAACATCCTTTTCTTTTAACCTCGACACCTTCAATCGCGTTGCAGTAAATCTTTTAAAAACTACTCATGCTCAGCGAGAAGCTATGCCGGACATTATCCCTGTAAGGGTGGATATGATTATTTCGGCTACTGTTTTAACACAATATATTTTGGAGCTTACAAAAGTGCGTGAAATGAAATTATCAACCTTTGCATTGAAAGAGGGCTTGTTGTATTCACTCGCTTAGCGTTAAAACGAAGTCGATTTCCATATCTTTACCCCTTCTATGATCGAAATTTTTACCGACGGCGCTTCAAGCGGTAATCCGGGACCGGGCGGCTACGGGGCAATATTAAAGGCAGGCGACCACTACAAAGAACTTTCTGCCGGATTTCGTAAGACGACCAATAACCGAATGGAACTGTTGGCAGTAATTGTTGCGGTGGAGGCTTTAAAAAAACCGCGACAAAACGTTACCGTTTATTCGGATTCAAAATATGTGATTGATGCAGTAGAAAAAAAGTGGGTTTTCGGTTGGGTGCAAAAAGGGTTTGCAGGCAAAAAAAACAAAGACTTATGGCTTCGATTCCTTCAACTTCACAAGCTCCATCAAATTAATTTCGTGTGGGTAAAAGGCCATGCCGGACATCCGGAAAATGAACGCTGCGACCGCTTAGCCGTAGAAGCTTCATCGAGAAGAAATGAGTGGTTGATCGACACGGTGTTTGAAGTAGAGAGTGAAAAGTAGCTTTGAGCTTTGAGCTTTGAGCTTTGAGCTTTGAGCTTTGAGCTTTGAGCTTTGAGCTTTGAGCTTTGAGCTTTGAGCTTTGAGCTTTGAG
>JAYULL010000021.1:0-19528 GCA_043763625.1 Sphingobacteriaceae bacterium
ATAAAAATGAGTTCCATGTATCCCGTTAGGAAAGCGGTTCAACGACTGCGGTCGGTCTTTAAGATAAGGCAAAATATACTCGGCAACCTGATAGTAATAATTAAGCATATCGCGTTTAGAAACATTATCTTCCGGCCAATACAACTTGCTTAAGTTGTTAAATTTGATAGTTTCACCGCATACATTCCTAACCTGACTTTCGTCTTTGGGATTTAAAAATGACTTACGGGTTTTATCTGCCGGAGCCGCAATTAGTTTCTTCTTTACCCGGTCATCGTGTTCGCTTAAAAGTTCTTCGGTGCTTCCCGGCTTTTCTAAGACTACCTCTGTAGCTTTTTTATCTTCACGGAGGCCTTTAAACGAAGGATGACGCATTACTCCGTCCTTAGTTATTTCGCGATAGCTTACCTCGCCAACCAATTCGGGCCTAACCCAAGTTACGGTTGCTTTCGGAGGATTAGGACGAAAACGTGAAGGCTTATTAAAATCGGGAACTGTTTGAAACGGACACTGAGAAGTAATTAACGGCTTCAACTTCTCCAGTATTTCTTGCTGATGCTGATTACTGAAGCCGGTGCCGACGGGACCGATATAATTAAGTTGGCCGTCTTTATAAACTCCCATAAGCAAGGCACTGAAGCTTTTTCGTCCGTTTTCGTTATTGGTATAACCGCAAATAACTGCTTCTTGGCGTTGTTCCGTTTTAATCTTCAGCCACGCTTTAGATCTCAAATCAGGCACGTAAATACTATCGGCTTTCTTTGCCATTATGCCCTCTAAAGCCATTCTTTCGGCAGCCTTAAAAAACTCTGTTCCGCTTGCCTCAAATATCTGACTTAAACGTACTTGATCCGAGACCGGCAATGTTTGTTCAAGAATCTCGCGGCGTTCTTTCAGCGGCCTATCCATCAGGTTGTCATCGTTCAGCCATAGAATATCAAACACGTAATAAACCAATTGGCCGTCGGCTTCGCTTCGCCAGTTCTGTAAACGGCTAAAATCAGCTAAACCTTTATCACTCAGCACCACAATTTCGCCGTCAAGTATTATTCGAGCTTTAAGCTCGGTCAGGGTTTTGTAGAGCGGGTAATATTTATCGTTGAAGGATTTGTTGTTGCGAGAAGCGATATTAACCCTTCCGTTATCAATAAAAGTAAGAGCCCGGTACCCGTCCCATTTGATCTCGTACATCCAATTGGGATCATCAAAAGGTTTTGCGACCAAGGTTGCGAGCATGGGTTTTATTTCTAACGGAAAAGCCGCTTCCGCTGCCGTAAGCTTTTCTCCCGTTAACGGTTTCTTTTTATTCATACCTATCAATGTTTTTATTAATCGGTAACTCGTTTAACAACTAGAATAGGAATGAGTTTGTCGCCTGACATACGGTGTAATGGAGCCGGAAAAGAGCTTCTCGATTAGAACAAAAGACCGACAGAAATAGAAAAACCTCTATTTGTAGGTATTTCTAAATTATGATAAAGGTCGAATATAGAATTAATTTTTTGACTGTATTATCACTTGCAATGCATTTGAATTCTATAATTAGCCGAACTAAAAAATGCGATTAGACCTCTTACCTAATCTTGAAAGGTCCTAAAACAAAGGATTTTTATAACCAAACACAACAAAAACCAAATTTATACGTACTATTGTACAATACCGCCCAAAAGAAACAATTCTTCAAATCGGTACAGGCTTCACGAAGAAGCGAAACCGACTCCCCTTGTAGAACACATTTGGGAGCTTACATTTAAATTTAATAATTATAATTTGTCATTTCAGAATTTAAATCTTAGCGCTTCGCTATTAAAAGCGCTAAAGACCGAAGGATACACACATCCTACCCCAATCCAAGAAGCTTCTATTCCGGCTATTTTAAATAAGAGAGATTTACTGGGCTGTGCGCAAACGGGCACAGGCAAAACTGCTGCTTTTGCTCTTCCTATTTTACACTTGTTAGAAGCAAGAGAGAAAACTAACAGCCATAGAAGAGATATTTCTGCTTTAATACTGAGCCCGACACGCGAACTTACAATTCAAATTAGCGAAAGCTTTACGGCATATGGCAAACATACGGGGCTTAGGCACCTTGCCGTTTTTGGCGGAGTTCCGATCGGTGCTCAAATAAATGCTTTAAAGTCGGGTATCGATATCGTGATTGCCACTCCCGGAAGGTTGGTTGATTTAATGAACCAACAAGTACTGAGCCTCAAGCATGTTGAAATGTTTGTACTCGACGAAGCCGACAGGATGCTTGATATGGGATTCATCAATGATGTTAAAAAAATCATTGCCCGGCTTCCGCATCAAAGACAAACTCTTTTTTTCTCGGCTACAATGCCGAAAGAAATTGCAGGCTTAGCTAATTCAATTCTGAATAACCCTGTTAAAGTTGAGGTTACTCCGGTGGCATCTACTGCTGAAAAAATTACCCAAGCGGTTTATTGTGTAGATAAAAAAGATAAACCTTCTTTACTTGTTCATTTGCTTAAAAACAAAGAGATAGAAAGCGTGTTGGTATTTACAAGGACTAAATTCGGGGCTGATAAATTGGTGAAAGTTTTAAATAAAGCAGATATTAAGGCAGATGCGATCCATGGTAATAAAACTCAAAACGCTAGACAAAAAGCCCTACAAAATTTTAAAGCCGATAAAATAAGAGTTTTGGTTGCTACTGACATTGCCGCTCGCGGTATTGATGTAGATGAGTTAAAATATGTGATTAATTTCGAACTGCCTAATCAGCCGGAAACATATGTTCATAGGATAGGCAGAACAGGCAGGGCAGGCAAAGAAGGTACTGCACTTTCTTTTTGTGATCGGGAGGAGCTTGAATTTTTAAGAGATATTAATAAACTTACGTCTCAGAGCATTCCGTTTGTAAAAGATCATCCATATATGCTTGCGTTAGGCAACCCGGTAAAAACTGTTACTCCCGTTTTAAATCATGTTAAGAAAAACCAATTCAGAAAATCGTTTAATAATTCGGGAAAGCGAACTTATTCTGCCGCATAGTTTTAAGTCAATCTCTTTGTAGAAGCTTTAAACGTTTTAAAAATTCCAATAACAATATTAATATGTATATCCTTCTTTTCTTTGTAGGCCACTGGTTTCTTTCTTTGTTCTGTCAAACGTTCTTTTTACACCGATATGCTTCGCACAAGGTATTCAGCATGAGCAAATTTTGGGAAAAATTTTTTTATATAGTGTCCTATATCTGCCAAGGTTCTTCCTTTCTTAACCCGGGCGCATACGCAACAATGCATCGAGATCATCATTCTTTTAGTGACACTGAGAAAGATCCTCACTCGCCGCATTTTTTCACTGATGTATTTCAAATGACTCGTGCCACTGTGCTGACATACAGGGACCATGTTAAACGTGTAAAAAATCCTTCTGTTGCAGTTGCCGGAACTTATCCACGATGGGAAATTATAGACAGAATCGGGTCAAGCATCGCGTCTAGGCTTTTATTCGGTGCAGGTTATTCGTGGTTTTATATTGCGTTTGCCACTCATTGGTGGATGTTTCTACTGTTGCCTATTCACTTTTTAATGGGACCGATACATGGCGCTATTGTAAACTGGTGCGGCCATAAATACGGTTACTCTAATTTTGACAACGATGATCATTCTAAGAATACCGGTCCCTTTGGTTTTATAATGTTGGGCGAGCTTTTCCAAAATAATCACCATCGCTACCCTAACAGTGCTAATTTTGCACAAAAGTGGTTTGAAGTTGATCCCGTTTATCCCGTGTTAAAATTTATGCACTGGACTAGGATTATCAGGCTACGGAAAGCATAGATTTATTATGATAAATTGTGCTAAATAAAATAATAAAATCTTGTGTTTCAAGAATTAATCTTACATTTATATAATAATAACACTATAATACAATGCAACAAGGAACAGTTAAATTTTTTAACGAAACTAAAGGTTTCGGATTCATCACTCCTGAAAACGGTGGTAAAGAAGTATTCGTTCATTCATCAGGCTTAATTGACAACATTCGTGAGAATGATACCGTTAAGTATGAAGTAGAACAAGGTCGTAAAGGCCCTAACGCGGTAAATGTAAAAGTAGCTTAATCACTATAAAATACTAATCGTGAGCATTTCCCCCTTAAGGGAGATGCTTTTTTTATTTATATAGATTCTTTAAAACTTCGATTATCTCCTTCTTAAACATATTCTTTCTGTTCCTTATACTAATTTCCTTTGTTCGGCCTTGGGGATAAAGGAATAATTTTCGCAGTGAGAAATTTGCCCACTGTGGCAGTAAGATAATCTATATCAAAAGGTTTTAAGACAATATCGGACGCACCATACCTTTCGGTAGCTGTGTATATACTGTTGTCGGCTGAAATCATGATAACGGGGATATGCTCGGTTGGAGGATTAGAAACAATCATTTTACAGACATCTAAACCATTCTCGCCGTAAAGATTAATATCAAGCATTATTAAGTCAGGCCTGAACTCACGTATTTGCCGGAATAAGTCCTCAGGGCCTCTTAGCGCTTTTACCTCATAACCTTCATTAGTTAAAATCAACTCAATCAGTTCTAAAATTTCCGGATCGTCATCTACACACATTATTTTTTTGGGCATACAGCTGAAATAATTGGCTTCGGGATTCTTTTAACTAGGTTATAAGATTACAAACCTTCACTTGTATAGTTTTAAAATAAGTATAAACACTTGCGATTTATTATAATACATGCCGGCATTAATCTTCGAGTAGGTAAATTCATTTAAAATCTTATTTGATTAATGCCTCCCATAATATTTCTACAGGATGTTTAGCAATACGATAAGTCCCGTCTTTAATTTGGTGCCTGCATGATGTTCCCGATGCGGCAATAATATCATCATCTTTTAATTTCCTCACTGCCGGAAACAGCACCAACTCTCCTATTTGATTAGATACTTCGAAATGCTCTTCTTCGTACCCAAAGGAGCCTGCCATCCCGCAACAGCCGGAAGGTATAACAGAAACACTATAATTTATCGGGATGCTAAGCATTGTTTTAATTTGCTCTTGCGATGAAAGTGCCTTTTGATAGCAATGACCGTGCAAATGAATTGAGCGGCTAATCGCCGTAAATAATTTTCGGTCAATTGTTCCTCGGCTCGCTTCTCGAGCTAGAAACTCTTCAATAGTAAAGGTATTTGCAGAAAGGGATATGGCTTTCGGGAGATTTTCAGTACTCGCCAGATCTAAATATTCGTCTCGAAAGGTAAGAATAGCGGAAGGTTCAATACCGATTAAAGGTGTTTCTGCTGATATTTTTCCGCCAAGCAATGAAATATTCTTATTTGCGATTTCTTTTGCCTTTTTAACAAAACCCTTAGAGAGATGTATTCTTCCGCTTTCTTCATGTTGCGGAATTTCGACTTCAAATCCTAAAGCCTCTAAAAGTAAAACTGTCTTTTTACCGATCTCTACATCATTAAAATTTGTAAACTCGTCGCAGAACAAATACACCCTTTTATTACCGGGCTTAACGGACTTACGTTTTTTAAACCACTTATAAAGCGTTGTTTCTCCTAACAACGGCATTGTTCTATCCGGATGAAAACCGACTAATTTGTTTGCTTTTCTTCTTAGTAACTCACTTTTAAAGACAAAGTTGTAACCGGCTGGAAATAACGAAGCTAATTGCATTTGCTTTGTAAAACCGGCAATAAGCTTGGACCGAGTAGGCACTGCATTTACATTATAATAATGCTGTAGAAACTCTGCTTTCATTTTGGCTACATCAACACCGGAAGGACATTCAGTTTTGCAACCTTTGCAACTTATGCACAAATCCATTACATCTAAAATTTCCTTGTGGTTTAGCGGCTCTAAATCTTTCGGGTTATCTAAAAATTGTCGTAGCACGTTTGCTCTGGCTCGGGTAGTGTCTTTCTCGTTCCTTGTAGCCATATAACTCGGGCACATTACTCCTCCCGAAATTTCACTTTTTCTACAATCACCGGAACCGGAGCATTTTTGGGCCAACCCTAAAATGCCGTCGCTTTGCGAAAAGCTGAAAGTCGTTTTTATCGGTGCAGGTTCTTCTCCCGTTTTTTTTCTCAGGTGCGAGATCATTGATGGCGTGTCAACAATCTTTCCGGAATTAAAAATATTATGAGGATCAAAGATTTGCTTCACTTTTCTGAACAACTCATAAACCTCATGTCCGACTACTTCCGGTATAAACTCGCCTCTTAGTCTTCCGTCACCATGTTCTCCGGACAATGATCCTTTGTATCGCTTTATAATTTTCACCGTTTCGGCCAAAATATGCCTAAACGTTTTAATGCCTTCTTCGGTTTTCAAGTTAATAATAGGTTCTACGTGGATTTCTCCTGCTCCGGCATGTGCGTAATAAGAAGCCTTGATATTGTTTCTTGCAAGAAGACTTTCTATTTCTTCAATGTACTCGGGCAGCTCATCCGGGGCTACGGCACAATCTTCAATCAAGTTAACCGGCTGTGCATCCCCCTTTAAATTCCTTAATAAGCCTAAGCCGGCCTTTCGCACTTCCCAACCGTATTTAGTATCGGCATTGTATAAAACAGGGTAGGCGTATCCTAATGCTGACATTTTTAAATCTTCAATAAGCTTTTGGGCAAGCCTAGACACGTCTTCCGGCGTTTCTGCCATAAACTCAACCATTAACATAGCAGCAGGATCGCCCTCGATAAAAAAGCGGTTTTTATCGTATTCGGGGTGCCCAATCGTAAAATCCATAATGTATTTATCCACCAGTTCTGACGCCATAGGCTTGTGCTTTAGCGCAAGTATGTTTGCTCGTAAGGATTCATTGAGAGAATTACAATGGATACAAACTAAAGCGCTTTCCCTTGGCGGAAGAGGCAACAGATTTAGCTTAATTTCAGTGATGAAAGCTAAGGTCCCTTCAGACCCTGCGATTAGCTTACAAAGGTTAAAGTCTTCACCTTCTTGAGAAAAAGGCTTCATTTTAATCAGACTGTCTAGTGCATAGCCGGTGTTTCTTCGCACCACAGAGGCTTTAGGAAAGTTTGCTTCTATAAGTTTCTTATTATCTTCATTTAAAATCTTACTTAACTCTAGATATATCTTTTCTTTAAATGGATTTCCTCCCTGCAATATTTTCTCGAAGCCGAATTTAACGTCGGATCCGTCGCTCAAAACAGCTTTTACTTCTAACAAATGATCACGAACCGACCCCCAAACCATGCTATGCAATCCACAAGAATTATTACCGACCATCCCTCCAATCATTGCCCGATTTGCTGTGGATGTTTCCGGTCCGAACATTAAATTGAAAGGCTTTAAATAACTGTTTAAATCATCCCGAATAACTCCAGGTTCTACCCTTACCCAATTTTCGTGTTCGTTTACTTCTAAAATGCGGTTGAAATATTTCGAAATATCAACCACTATACCATTTCCCACCACTTGTCCGGCCAAAGAAGTTCCGGCAGCTCGGGGAATTAGGGTTTGTTTATGTTTTACGGCGAATTCGATTAATACTTTTAAATCTTGTATATTTTTAGGAATGGCCACTGCCAAAGGCTTTTCTTGATACACGGATGCATCAGTAGAATAAGCAATCAGCTGCATATTATGAAGGGACGATCCTCCGTAATATAGCTCACCGGAAAGATTTTTAGCTAAGGTTTTTAAATCAGAGGTCATGGACTATTAAAAGAAGTATTAATTAGGTTAGGTTTTCCCACGATTTAAGAGTTTTGCTGAATCTTATGTTAAAGTCTTGACAAATCAAATAAATGGTGATTTAATTTAACGGCGCAATTTACAATTCCCCGAGGCTATATTTTAAAACCATTGATCTCCCTTTTACCCGAGTTCATTATACGAAAAAAAGCATTATTCTTAATCTTATACATTGTTAAACTATCCTCGTAAATCAATTTACATAACGGCTAGAAGAATTTTTTAAAGAGTTGTAAACACAAGGTAGTCGTTTCAACAATATTAGAGTTTTGCGAAAAAAAATAGAACAACCACGGTCAGTTATAAGTCCTATTGTACGGAAACACTCATCCGGCTATTCATAAACTTATATGCTTAAATGAGCTATAGATCGAGCTGCTGTGCTGAAAAAGGAAATAGACCGAGGTAATTATTACACGTTATTGCAAGAATTGGGGAACTTTAACCACATCTTTTCGTTATACAGGATAGAGATAAAAACGGTTTTTAAGTTGGTTGTATGGTGATAAAAAAGTATAAATTCCTGTTTTTATTACTGTTAACGATTGGTATCTATACTACTTCTTTTGCTCAATGTGATCCGAATATTGACCCGTTTTGTGACGACCCTGATAATCCTGTGCCAATAGATAACCAAGCAATTTTTTTAGTGATTACTGGAGCTGCTTATGGAATGTGGAAGTTGAGTAAGAAAAACCCGGATCCCCCGTTAATCTAATGGAGAAATTAATTAAGCCGGTTTAGCTTACTCCTTTTTTGCGAAAGCTTCAACTCTTCCCAAAATCTGAATAGAAAAAAAAAGCCACATAAATCCGGCAAGGTACCCGCCTAAAATATCAGTCGGGTAATGAACCCTTAAGTAAATTCGACTGATCCCGATAAAAAGAATGATAAATATCAGCAACAAAATAAACGTTGCTTTTATGTAAGTATTAACTGAGGATTGTACCACCAAATAGATCAGTAAACCATAGAATGTCACACTGCTCATTGCATGTCCGCTCGGAAAACTTAATCCTAACGCCGGACTTAGCAGCGGAAATTGCGGGCGCTCACGCTCAAAAAGATGCTTTAAAAGGAACATTAAGCTTACGCTACTTAAAGCAATTGCAGGAACTTTAACTGCGTACCATTTGTGTTTTTTATAAAAGAGATAATAGACAATCAATACGCAGTTTGCAACCAAGAGAAATTGAAAATTACCGATGACGGAAAAGAAAAGCATAATGGAAGTGTTCCGCTTGTTGATATGTTGCTTGAGAAAAAGAAATGTTTCAGTATCGAAACCATGATAAGTAACAAATACGTGCTTAAGAGCAAAAACAATAAGGAAAAACACCGAAAGAAAAACCAAAACTGAAAAGCAGGTTTCAACGAGCAGCAGCAAAAATGCAGCGACCGTCCACTTGGTGCTGTTGTCCGAATTTTTCTCCATCCCCTAATTCAATTTATTTTTAACAGAATTAAAGGACTATGGTGTATCCTAGCGACTGTAATTAGGCGCTTCTTTAGTAATTGTAATATCGTGAGGATGGCTTTCGCGCATCCCCGCAGCAGTAATACGAACGAATTTTGCTTTTTGAAGATCTTCAATTGTTACAGCCCCGCAGTAATGCATTCCTGCTCTTAACCCTCCGATGTATTGATAGATCACCTCCTCTAAAGTCCCCTTGTAAGGCACTCTGCCAACTATTCCTTCCGGAACGAGCTTGGTTACTACATCAGTTTCGTCTTGAAAATAACGATCCTTCGATCCTTTAGACATGGCTTCGACTGAACCCATTCCTCGATAGGATTTGAACTTTCGTCCCTCATAAATAATAGTTTCTCCCGGAGATTCTTCTACACCTGCAAATAATGAGCCCGCCATTATAGTACTTGCGCCCGCTGCAATTGCTTTTACAATATCTCCCGTTTGTTTTATTCCTCCATCTGCAATTACCGGTATTCCTGTTCCTTTAAGCGCTTTAGCACATTCGTAAACGGCATAAAGCTGCGGCACTCCTACTCCGGCAATAATCCGGGTTGTGCAAATGGAACCCGGACCGATTCCCACTTTTACCGCGTCAGCGCCGGCATCTGCTAAAGCTAAAGCGGCTTCGCCGGTAGCAATATTTCCGGCAATCACTTGAAGAGCTGGGTATAGTTTTTTGATATTTCTTACCATATCAATTACCCCCTTGCTGTGTCCGTGAGCCGTATCAACAGTAACAACATCTACTCCCGCTGCAACTAAAGCGTGAACACGATCAATATTATCGGCGGCCACGCCAACTGCAGCACCAACTCTTAACCGCCCGTGCTCGTCTTTACAAGCTGTGGGGTAGTTTTTAAATTTTTGTATGTCTTTAAAGGTGATAAGGCCGATGAGCTTTCCTTGCCCGTTTACCACAGGAAGCTTTTCAATTTTATAGTCTTGTAATATTTCCTCTGCTTTAACTAAGTCTGTTCCTTCGGGAGCGGTAACGACATTATCCTTTGTCATCACATCAGCAACAGGACGGGTAGTATCTTTTTGAAAGCGCAAATCACGATTCGTAATAATCCCAACCAGTGTATTATCTCCGTCAACAATCGGGATGCCGCCAATGCGGAAATCTTTCATCAATTGAAATGCATCACCCACCGTTGCATCGCGATGCAAGGTTAGTGGATCTTGTATCATTCCGCTTTCGGAGCGTTTAACCTTACGAACCTCTTCAGCCTGCCGTTGAATGGTCATGTTTTTATGCAACATGCCTATTCCGCCTGCCTGAGCTATGGCTATAGCTAACTCCGCCTCGGTAACAGTATCCATGGCTGCAGAAACTACAGGAACATTTAAACGTATTTTACGGGTAAGAAATGAGCTCGTATCTACTTCGCGTGGTAATACTTCTGAATAAGCCGGAATTAAAAGAACATCATCATAGGTAAGTCCTTCGGCAACAAATTTTTCGGGGTCTAACTGCATTGCAAATAACTTTTTAGGAAATATTATTTGCCGGACAAAGGTAGAATAATCCGACGGAATTAATTCCCCTAAATTATTAATTCAGTGTTCGACAACTGACTTTTGCTTTTTTATTATTAGAATTTACATTTTTCCAACAATTACCTTTTCCATTTTACTAAAATCGAGGTAAACTTTAGCCAATTGCAGCAATTGTTCAGAACTTACAGTTTTTATGGTTTTGATATAATAGTCATAATACTCGTAACCTAAATTCAAATTAAAAATATTTTTGAACTTGTCGGCATGTGAGAAAGCATTTTCTAGTCCACCTAAAAGAGAACCCATCATGTAATTCCTTACTAAATCTAATTCTTGTTCGGGTATTAAATCTGCTTTTAGGATTTCAATCTCCTTTTCAATTTCTCCTAATGCGGCCTCGGTTACTTCAGCACCTACCTCGGTAGAAATAAAGAAATATCCCGCTTGCTGCAATGACACAACTGCTGAACCTATTCCATAAGTATACCCTTTGTCCTCACGAATATTGGCCATTAGTCGCGAACCGAAATAACCTCCTAACACAGTATTTAGCACCTGTAACGCTGGGAAATCTGGATGGGTACGGTTTACGGCTAGCCTGCCTATGCGAATGGCAGATTGCAACGCGTCCGGCCTTTCAATGTAATGCGTTTTACCTACACCCTGATGAAATTCAGATAAATTCTGAGCGGAATTAGCCGCTTTTGCTTTAAAAGGTTTTAAGAGATCAGAAATGACAGCTATGATGTCATCTGTTACTTTGCCTGATATTATGATACAACAATTACTAAAAAGGTAGGCATTTTGATGATAGCTTATAAGATCTTCCCGCTTCAGCGAATCGAATTCTTTATCAGTACTGATATTACCGTAAATCGTGTTGCCAAAAATCGCCTTATTAAGCTCCCGCCGACTTAAAAAGTCATTTTTTTCAAGATTCACCGACAGCTTTTGCTTTTGATTACGGATAAAAGTTTCCAACTCTTCTCCGGGAAAAGCGGCGTTAGCAATCACATCAATAACAATTGGTAAGGTTACTTTAAGGTATTTATTTAGAGTATAAAGTGTAACAGATGCGTAATCAAAATTGTAGTCGATTTGAAGAAAAGCACCGTAGAAATCTATTTTAGATGCAATTTCAGAAGCTGTTAATGCTCCGGTTCCTTCAATTAACATTGAATTAGAAGCGAATGCCTGCAAGGGGCGAGTGATGTCCCAATTAATGTTATTGAATAAGAATTCGACGCGAACAATGTCCTGTTCAGCGGCATTTACCGCATAAACCTTGACGCCCTCGGGTAACGTAAGCGGTTTGGCCCGAATGATATTTATATGTTCTACCGAATTAAATCCGGGAGCAGCTGTTCTGTCGAGAATCATAAAAAGCTCTTTTAATTTTTAGCAAGATAATGTAACACAGAAAGGTTTTCCTTCCGAAATATAGCATTAGCACGTTTTCGAAGGTCCTCCGCCGAAATGGAAAGATATTTTTTCACCTCATGATTATATAAATCTGCATCCCCCAATAATTCAAAATACGCCAGATTCATCGCTTTATCAAGTAAGCTCAATTCCGAAAAAACTACTGTTGATTCGACCTTGTTTTTAACCTTCGTTATTTCGTCGTCCGTAACGGTTTCGTTCTTTAATTTCTCAAGTTCTTGCCAAATTGCAGCTTCAGCAACACTTAAATCGACGTTTTCAACCGGCTTGCCATCTATAACAAATAATCCCGAGTCTATGCTGCCCGTGGAGTAGGCATTTATTTCGGCAAACAATTTTTTCTCTTTGAGGAGATTATTGTAAAGACGAGATGAATTACCTCGAGATAAAATATCAGAAAGTAAATCAGTTTCGTAATAACCTTTTTCTATTCTGGGAGGCATATGAAAAGCCATATATATGGCATTTACAGGCACATCTGCTTCGACGTTTAATCGCCGTTCTGCAGTTTGCTCAGGTTCTACCGACAAATCTCTCACCGGTTTCTTTCTGAAAGGAATAGAGGCAAACCATTTTTCCGTAAGACGTTTAACCTCCTGGGTTTTTACGTGGCCTGCAACAACCATTATAGCGTTTGCAGGATTGTAGAATTTATAGAAGAAATCTTTAACATCTTCGATTTTGGCCTGCTCTATATGCTGTAAATCTTTGCCGATGGTTGCCCATCGGTAGGGATGCGCCCGGTATGCCAAAGGCCGCATTTTCAACCATACATCTCCATATGGTTGATTTAAATAACGTTGTTTAAACTCTTCGCACACAACGTTTATCTGCACTTCTAGACTTTTTTCCGAAAAAGCTAAACTTAACATCCGATCGCTTTCTAACCAAAATGCAGTCTCAAGATTTACGGCGGGAAGTTGCACGTAATAATTAGTAATATCGTTACTGGTGAATGCATTATTTTCTCCGCCTACACGCTGTAAAGGTTCGTCGAAAACGGGGATATTAACGGACCCGCCAAACATTAAATGCTCAAATAAATGAGCAAAACCTGTTTTTTCAGGGTGCTCGTCTCGTGCACCTACGTCATATAAAATATTCACCACAGCCATGGGCGTAGTAGCGTCTTCATGCACCAAAACTTTCAATCCGTTCTCTAAAGAGAATTGGTTGTAATTAACCATAGTGAATTTGTAAAACCGCAAAGGTATAAGTTTTACGAAATCCGCGAGCGTTAACAGTATTATATAAACTAAAGCGATACCTTTTGACAAATCAATAGCATGCGATCCTCAAAAACTGCCCGCTTGTTTTAACTTTAACAAAATTGCAATCGAGAATTTCGGAGATTCTTTAAAGTAATAAAGCTTTCGCAATGTCTTCCCATTCATCCTCCAACGTTACTTGCGGACGATTTTTTCGGGCCTTGCGATACCAATAATCTGCATTATAAAAATCTCCTTCTTTCCGATGAAGATAAGCATGGATCCAAGCAGAGTTTTTATCGCTATTGTCCTGTATCAGCTCATGCGCTTTTTTCCAAATTCCTTTAGCATCATACCATAAAGCTTCTTGATGTACGGATAGTTTCGAAGGTGGATATTGTCCGTGTAAGCTTGTCTTGAACTCATCGTATGTCATACCTCAATTTTTTTAAGCCTGTGACTCATTATATAGAAAGAATATGTGTATTTATAATTTTTAATTCACATATTCTTCGCGTTTTTTAAGAATTTGATAAATTTAAATTCCGGGTTAATTATCTTTACAATCTAATACCTGAACAACATGTCTAAATTTTTACAACTGCTACCCTATATCGCAATTGCACTTTTTATTTCTTTTGCAACCGTTGTGATATATTCATTAATTACCGGCAAAGTAATTACGCTTTAAGAAGTTCCCCGGATAAATTACTAACGCTTTTAAGACGTTAACTAATTTTTTCGTGTGGGTTTTATTTGATTAAGCTTTTCGGTGCCGTGAAGCCAGTTTGCAGCTTTCCCGGTAAGCCATAAGTAATAATCCGGCCTCAAATTATCTTCTACTCCCACAAACTTTCCTTCTTCGTTTTGAGGCACGTGTTTTTGGAGTAAGCATTTATAAATAGCCGTACCTTCGTCTATTTCATCAAACATCGCGACGTATAAAGATCTAGCTCCGGCAAACTCTGCTCCGGCTACTTGTTTCCATAGAAAATCCCCGCTATTTCTTGGTGTAGAATTATAAGCGCCATAATCTTTTTTTAAATTTCCCAAACTGAATCCCGGAAACACCAAAGGAACATAATTTACCTTGTTGATTTTGCACCATTCCATATCTCGGGGTAATGCTTCGCTTAATCTAGCACCTTATTTTACTTTCATTACTTTAACCATAAATCTGATAGTTTTATTTACAATGTCAGCTTTATCTTGGTATATAATTGAAAGGCCTATAAGTCATTTTAAAAATCGACAAGGTCCGGATTCTACCAAACTAAGACCGGCTAAGGTTAGTATTTCCTAGTGAGAGTTTAGAATATTATACTCAAAAAGTGCCGAACCCGGCGAACATCAGCTTTAGATTAATCGGCGTAAAAAAGGCGTTTTATAAAAACAATAAGAAATGCCTAAAGAAGCAATTATTGCAAAACCAAACCTTCCCGGAATTCCGAGCAACGGATTGTCGAAAATAAGAATCCCCTTTTTTCTCAAAGTAAAATTTAACACATCAAGCACTCCGGCATGTATCAAGTTTATGCCGAAAGTGAGATATGCAATTCGCGACAACCAATTGGGTTTAATTTCGATTTGACAGAAAATCTTGTACACGCAAAGGGCACTTATTATTATAAATGGGGATAGCCTGTTATAAAAATATAGTGCGCTTAACCTCACTTCCGCAAAGTATGTAATACCGGCAATTATCACATTACAAAGTAGAAACATACCTACTAAAAGTGGTATGGGAACAGATTTTGAATCTTTCAATAAATAGCCATAAAGAAAAAATCCGAGAAACCTTACGCTCGATAAGGCAAAAAATACGCTATTACCCATCATCGAGTCATAAAGATGAAGAAAGGCTCCTAAAGCCGTGAAAAAGAAAGCCAGTTGAAATAGGCCTTTGCGAGATAAGTGAGGCAAACTGTAATTTAAAAAAGGAGCAATAAAGTATAAACCCAAGATCATGTACAAAAACCATAAATGATCAAACGGCTTGCCTTTAATCAACTTTATCGCTAATGCCGGCAAATTGAAATCGCCCTTTGTATAGTAATTTCCGAGCGATTGATAGACCAAATACAGTACACTCCAAAAGGCTATCGGGATAAGAATTTTGGTAAATCTTTTCTTCAGCGCAATTCCTATCGGTTCAATCCTTCCGAGCAAAAAACGGCCGCTTATTAAAACAAAAATAGGCACACTAACCCGGCAGCAAGAATCAAAAAAGTAAAAAAAGTCGTACCGGTTATTTTGAAGCCCTTTTTCAAGATAAGAATTAGAAGCGTGTATCAAAACGATGCAACAGGCGCAAAGAGTTCTTAACGTATCAATTGTATAGTTTCTATCCATGTATGTAGTAACGATGTTGAAACAGTGCGTTATTGCAAATGAGCTACTCTTATTTGCCGGAAATCTTTTTATAAACCCTTACATAATCTACCCGCATAGAATCCGGTAGGTTTTCTATTTTTAACGGCCCTGCAACCTTTTTATCGACATGTAAACTTAATATCATAAACTCTTTTACTTTTGATATCAGAGGCCCTTGATAAAAATAAGTTTGTGTGCCGTCAACATAAGTAGCGTAATAAGTCGGGGTCCATTCTAAACCGAAAGTATGAAAGTTGTCCTTCGTCTTCTTTAACTTTCCCTTAACCGGCCCTGCCACCTTATGGGTTGATTTATATCCGCCCCAATGCAAGGTATGGCTCACCGAATCTTTGCTGTCGTGAATAAAATATTCGAAAATATCTATTTCAACGCCATTCAGTTGAGGGGTACCGAAATCGGTATTTATCGAAGACTGAAGCCAAAATGCTGACCAAATCCCCCGTGTTTTATTGAGCTGAGCTTTACATTCAAAGTAACCGAACTGGCTTTCGAAAATGCCCTCGGTAGCGATCATCCCTGTTAAAACAGAGTCGCCTTTTTGCCGAGCTTCAATCACTAAATGTCCCTTACCGTTAAGAAATATGGATTCCCGTACATTATAGGCATCTCCCCTCCTTCCTAATCCTCGGTAAATCCATTTAGAAAAATCAAGTTCCTTTCCTGTAAACTCATCGTTCCAAAGTAATTCATATCCTTTTACCGGAATTTGAGTTGCATTTTTGGTTTGCGCTTGTACAAATTGGCTGATCGAAATAAAAATAAAAACCCGGAAAATCTTCATCACCGAAAAATAGGATGATTTACTTATCAAATTGTAAACTCTATGTTATTATAGTGTATATCCGCATCGCCGAAAATTGAAAAAATTTAACAAAAAGATGTTGTACCGATAAAATCCGATATAGGTGCATGGCGTAAGTTTGAATAGTTAAATCTATCAAGTTAAAATGCTTCTTTCAGCTGCAATTGCGTTCCTGTCATCGTTAGTTATATCTGCACTCTTCATCAGAAAGATCATTTATATCTCGGCCAAAAAACATTTGTTTGACGATCCGATCGAAGAACGAAAAATACACAATGTGAAGATTCCCAATTTAGGAGGGATAGGAATCTATGGAGCTGTTTTATTGGTGAGTTCGGTTTTTCCTCATTACGTCCCTATCTCTCAACTCGGCTATATATTTGCAGCTTCGATCATTCTTTTTGGATTAGGAATTACAGACGATTTAGTTGGCGTTAAACCTGATAAAAAAATTCTAGGTCAATTAACTGCTACATTAATAATTACTGTTCTCGCTGACTTACGCATTACCGGATTTTACGGCTTTTTGGGGGTGTATGAACTGCCTTATTACGCGAGCCTGTTTTTCTCGTCCATGTTCATTTTGCTGATAATTAACGCGTTTAATTTAATAGACGGAGTAAATTGGCTTGCAGGATCAATAGGACTACTTTGTACAACCGGCTTGGCCTTTTTCTTTTACCGCTTAAATCAACCCGGTTTAGTAGTAGTAAGCATTTCGATGGCAGGAGCGCTAACGGGCTTCCTTTATTTTAATAAAACACCGGCGAAAATTTTCATGGGAGACACCGGATCACTCTTCTTAGGATTCGTAATCGCCCTTTTGGCCATCCGCTTTACCGAGGTAAACAAAATTGAATTGCTAAACGGTAAGGATGCTTCATTTCATTCTGCACCTGCCATTATTTTTTCTTTGCTGATAATTCCTATCTTCGATACGTTGAGAATTTTTACTGTTCGAATAATAGAAAAGAAGTCGCCATTTTCTGCAGACCGAAATCACATTCACCATCGCTTGCTTGATCTTAACTTTTCTCATCTTCAAACCACAGCAATTTTAGTTACCGTAACTATTATTTTAGTGGCAATAAGCCTTGCGTTTAACACTTTTAATAATGAAACCCTACTGTTTATAAACAGCTGTATTATTTTAACGTTAAATGCTTTCGCAGGCCATTTGGTTTCTCAAAAAATTATCCCGATTGCTAAAGTCAAAAGAACTCGACACGATAAAAGCATCGCACTTCCGCATCGGGAAGATATGGAGAATATTAGGTGGCAAAGTTTTCTTTTGGATAACCAGGAGGTAAAGGACATCTCACTTGAGTTGAGAACGGACCGCTATTTGTTAAACTTTACGACCTACAAAGAGAGCAGGGAAACTGCGGCTGCAGAATAATTAATCTTCCTGTTTGGCTAATCCCTTTCTCGAATGTTGTAGGAAAAAGAAATAAATGAAAATTAGAACTGAACAGACTGACAAGAGCTGTCCCTTAAATGTATCTGCAACTAATCTAAGCTCTATAAAACGCCTTCCCTTGCCTTCGAGAGCTTCCCAAAGGCCTCCGGTTTCAGCGTAATCTTCCGAATCCATGCTTCCGGTTGAACCCGGAAATCTCCGGCAGGGAGCTTTTTAAAAAACCATAGCAGTTTTATTTACTCGAATTCGCCTCAACCTACTCGTTCGGAATTACATCCGGTGGTGTCTGTGAATAGAGGCATCGCTATCACAATAGTAGTTGTCTGAAAAGGAAAAAGAGTTGGCCAATTTATGGTGGTTGGAGTGATCTTAAGTCGGGAAATTGCTCTTTCAAACTATAAGGTAAGGTATTATCACTCTTTACCCGGAACTTTGCCCATGTGCTTTCGCCTTTGGCATTCTTAAGTTGGCCGAATACTTCATCATATGTGCGGATTTCTTAATTGAACCTACGCTGCCGGTATGAAGATCTGTTGTGAATCTGCGGAGCTTTAAGACTAGTCTCCCGGTTTACTATTATGAAGAACAATTTACAATACCAATAAATTAGAAAAAGGGAGATCGAAAGTTTGAAAACAATATCTTATCTTTTGGCTACTCCCATAAAATTCATGTTGATAAGATAGCTTTGCAGTCCATTTTGAACCTAATTAAGAAAGTTATATAACAAACCTAAACGCTTTAACGGATTAAATAAAAGAATCCGGTAGCTTTAAAAACAATAGATTTCAATTCAAATATTATAAATCTCTTATAATTCACATCCTATCTAAATGAACAAAATAATCCTTCTTCTATTTGTGACCGCGTTTTTTCAAGGCCTTGCAAGCTTTTGTGTGGCTCAGTCCACCACCGATACGTCCCTACTTTGCCGGGCAAATTACTATACCGAAGCACAAGGGAGTGCTTCTTTAGAGAAATTCGCGTCGCAATACTCCAATAGAAAAGGTTGGGAAGAAAGAGCTGCAGAAATCCGAAAACTAATTATCTCAGGCGGCGAATTAGTTAACCTTCCAACTAAAAACCCGCTAAAACCTATCCTTTCCGGAAAACGGATATACGACGGATATTCGGTGGAAAATATTGCGATTGAAAGCTTTCCGGGTTTTTTTGTAACCGGAAACCTTTACAAGCCTACTCAAAAGCTTAAATCGTATGCAGCAATTTTAGCACCTCACGGGCATAATCAGACTCCGGATATGCGGCGTTTAGAAGTCGTTCAACGGAGGTGTGCCGCGTTCTCAAGAATGGGAGCTGTTGTATTTTCTTATGATATGATAGGTTATGGCGACGCGGATCAATCATCACATGAACACCGGGATGCTTTAACAATTCAAACGAATAATAGTATGCGAGTGCTTGATTATTTATATGCCTTACCCGAGGTAGATAAAAAGAGAATCGCGGTTACCGGCGAATCCGGTGGCGGAACTCAGAGCTTTCTATTAGCTGCATTAGATGAACGAGTAGCTGTTTCGGTACCTGTTGTCATGGTGTCTTCACATTTTTTTGG
>JAYULL010000022.1:0-1441 GCA_043763625.1 Sphingobacteriaceae bacterium
CCGGTTTGTTGAACACGGTGGTGTAATAGGTTTTGTAAAAGTGTTGTGTGCCGGCAATTAAAGTAAGCGAAGGTTCAAACGAGACATAGTCGGACTCATTTATTAAACTTCCCAAATCAAAAGCTTTTGAATTGGAGAGGCTCAAAAAAACATCGTTCTGTATCCCAAAAGCATAGTCGGCGGTAAGAGCGGTAGTAAAATGAGTCCAATCGAAATTAAATGAATTAGATATGAAGTTGGTATTTGCCGCTTGCAACACCGGTGAACCCGCGGGAAAAAAAGAGTGGCTGTAATCAATGCTTCCGCTGATTTTTCTACTGAGATCGTATTCGAATCCCAGCGTTAGGTCCCCGGCGGAACCGCCCTCAGGTGTGTTAAGAAGTTTGTATCCATCAAAAGAAGCGAACAATCCGTTATGTAATTTCACTTTAGTATAAGCGAATACATAAGGCAGTTTTTCTTCGGCAGCTTGCCCGTAGTAATTCACGTCATTGCCATATATCAAGGCTGCAGTAAGAGTAGGGGCATGTTTCTTTTTTTGAATCTCGGCAGGTTTTTGGGCATAACAGTTTGTCGTTATAAAAACAGTGAACGCTAAAAACAAACTGTACTTCATAATTAACCGGTAGTATTACCGGATCTTTACACGAGGCTTGGGCGACCTGACTTTAGGTAGATGTGCTGGTTTTATTTTTGGCTTTGCACTTACCGCTTTAGGTTTTATTTGCCGTTTGGCTTTTGGAACCTGCTTTACTGTCGGTTGCTTTGTATTCGGCTTAATTTGCGCAGGCTTTCGTGCTTCGATCCCGGGCTTTTGAAACAACTCTAAGGTAGAAAAAGTTTTCTCCGGAACTGCCGCATTTGCCTCCGGCAATGATACCCGGAAGATAAGTGTAATTAATATTAGAGCCCTGATCTTTGCACAGGCAGTAGTTTTCATTATTCCAAAAATAAACAAAGTTCGCCTTGATAACCGAGGCAATCTAATTAAACGTGAAGATTTTAATATCATTGTACCCTCACGGCACTAGTCAGTCCAAGAGAATACAAGCTCGCTAATCTTTTTGCAGGTTCTCCTATACAAAGAACCGATGGTTAGATGAATTTCAAATGAAAACGAGAAAGTATTCCAAAACTGTTCAAAGTGGGATTTACAAAAGTTGTCCGCGAAATAATTCTTGAAATAACAAATCGATTATTTTTGATTATTCATTAATACCCTAAATTCGGACTCAACCATCTTTCCACCTCTTCTAAAGGCATATTTTTTCGCTTTGCGTATTCCTCAACCTGATCTTTTTGGATTTTACCCAATCCGAAGTAGCGTGATTCAGGGTGCGCAAAGTAAAATCCACTTACCGCTGCTGTGGGGTGCATTGCGAAGCTTTCGGTTAAGTAAATTCCGGTGGCTTCTTCGGCTTTAAGTAAGTCGAAAAGAGTT
>JAYULL010000023.1:0-5009 GCA_043763625.1 Sphingobacteriaceae bacterium
AGGGACCTCCCGGCATCATAGTACTTAAAAGAGGCCTGGATAAATTTGCCGATATTTTTTATGGATGGAAACTGGCTATAGATGTGGGTTCACAGTAGGAGGCACGAGGGGGCTACAGCGAAAAGCTCGACTGCAAAAATTGAAAAGCAGTGCCGCACGTTTTCAAAGGATAAAAACCGTGTGGATGAAAATAAGTGATAAAACGGAATAGACTTCTCCATTGTGGGAATGACATAGAGAATTATGTAAATCGCTAATTTCGTTGCCGGAACACGCTGATCTCCCCCCTTGGAACCAAGGAACTGACATGTGCCGCCCCCCCGCATCTAAGTCCCGGCTTTTATAAGTTAAACCTTTAAGTACTAAACATGTTCTATTGCAGAACAACTAATCAATTATCAATGAAGGCCAAGAAAATTTACTTTTTAACTCTTATTACTGTGCTTGCACTTTCGGTAAGCTCGTGCTCGAGTAATTCTTCGAAAGCGGATGAGCCTGAAGTGGCAACAATGGATTCTGTATCGAAAGAACTGGCCAATACCAATGATAGTTTGGACGAGCAAACTGAGAAATTAGAAGCGTCATTAGAAAAGGCTGACAAGGAATTTGAAAAATCTAAATAAGAAATTATGAACACAAAAAATATATTAACTGTGGTTATTGCTTCGGCAACGCTTTTTACAATTGTTGCATTTACAGATTTGCAGCAGAAGAAGGAGAAAAAAGAGGATAAGGGAAGCCACGGCCAAGAACAAGAATCAGACAAAGGTAAAGGCGGGAAACATAAGCAAGATAAAAATCATGCCCGGGATGACAAGAGTGACGACCGGGATTATAAGCATGGGAAAACCGGTGACGAGACCGGGAAAAAGTATAAGCATGGAAATAAACATGAAGACAAGTGGAATCGGGACAAAGCTAGTGATGACTCTTATTCTTATAAGGCTAAGAAGAAATACGGAAATGGAAACAGCTCTAAAATGAATGGAAAGAGAGACAGAGATATTGATTGGAATTTGAACGAATTTGAAAATAGAAAACATCCGAAAAATCAAAAAAAAGTTTCAATTTGTCATAAGCCCGGCGAAGGTGAAAATAACAGCGTTAATATTAACGTTTCTGAAAATGCTTTAAAAGCACATATGAATCATGGCGACCGGATGGGAAATTGTGCGGTTAACAACTCTTCTCGTTGGTCGTCTGACTATGTTAAAGCTCGTGAAAATGTATTTAACACGTATGAGCAGACTTGGGAAAGAATGTCGTATAGCGAAGCGCTTTTAAGGTTAGCAGCAAATAAACTTTTAGGAATTAAATCAAATTTAGATAGAACCCGACTCACACTTTCGAATGAGGAACTTCAACGTAAAGAAGCCTTGATCCTTGATCTTCAAAATAATATAAATACATTAGATAATCGGTTAGAGTTAGCCGAGAAAAGGCTTGATTCTGATGTGAATATAATTATTAAGCTATAACCCGCCGACCCTAAACCGGTAATATATCCGGCACAAATACATCAATTATCCGATCGAACTTAAAATTGTCCTCGATTATAACGAATAATTAATGCGAATACATCTATAATGTTTGTAAGGATCAGTTCAATTTCACTTCTCCCTTATCCGGGTTGCAAATGAAGGGACAATAAGTTAGCTATCAGCACCTTACCGGAGGGCTTTAAACTTGTTTTGGTTTTTTTTGTTAATCAAAAAAATGAAAACTAAGAAAGAATCGTTTGTTTACAAGAACAGCCTGAGTATTGCATTTATAGTAATGTTTGTCGCCAGCTTCATCGGGCAGGTAATATCGGGTTGGCACCAATATTTAGAATTTCTTCAAGAGCATCATCAACCTTCTATAAATTTTTGGCCATATTTTCAAACAGGCCACTTTTTTGAATCAACTTTTGAGAATTGGGAAAGTGAATTTTTACAAATGGGTCTATTTGTATGGTTCACCGTATTTTTGCGACAAAAAGGTTCGTCCGAATCTAAGAAACTTACCGGAGAGGAAGAGGTAGACCGAGAGCCTAAGCCGCATTCGAAGGCTCCATGGGCTGTAAAAAAAGGGGGATGGATTTTACAGGTTTATAAACATTCATTAACACTTTCTCTATTCTTGCTATTTTTTTTATCCTTCTGGTTACACTGGTACGGAAGTAATAGAGATTATAATGAAACGCAATTATTAGAAGGGAAACAAACCGAGACTATGCTTGCTTATTTAGGTAACAGCCGCCTTTGGTTTGAATCTTTTCAAAATTGGCAGAGTGAGTTTTTATCCGTTTTTGCGATAATTTTCTTTTCTATTTATCTACGTGAAATCGGTTCGCCCCAATCAAAACCTGTAGATGCTCCCAATGCCGAAACTGAAGATTGAGATTTGGTGTTACTCAAATTCATAAAACACGAATTGCCTTTACAAATCTATTAGTGTATCCTTTGTTAGTCAAGCTTGTAATAACTACCTTCATTTCCCGACCCGATGTGGAATGAATAAAATCGCTTTTTGTTCCTTTAGGATTTGATACAATGCCCATGTGACCAATAACATTCCTCGTCGGACTTAAAAACAATACTAGATCTCCTTTTGCGACATCTTCAACAGGTATCTCTTTTCCAAAATGTTCAAATTCTCCTGAACTGCGGGGCACCTTTATATTAAAACGTTGAAAAACGAAATATACAAATCCGGAGCAATCGAAACCGTCTTTACTGCAACCGCCGGCAACATATGGAGTTCCTACTAATTCAGTTCCAAAATCCACGATACTGTCTCTTAAACCGGTATCGGCAGAAACTGAAGTTTTCGATGCATCTCTATCAATCAAATTGTTTTCGGAATTATTTTTAAGTTTTTCATCGCCAACACAAGCAACAAAAAAAGCTGCCAATGTCACGAAGCTGAATATTAGAAATTGTAAATGTTTGCTATTCTTTTTCATGAGAAATTGATCTGTATATTGTCTTGCAGCTATTGCTATCGCCACCGCGAATTTCACTTTCTATATTTAAAACAGAAATTCAAGCCCCTAGTTTTTTAATGCTAATGTTTAAACGGCAAATAAAATGCACGGTATATCAAAATTGTTTGTTAAAATATGGCAGGTTACGCAGCAATTAGCAAATTATTACTTTTCATCTTCGTCTGAAGCTTACGGATGCTATCGGTGTGTGTCTCCCTCAATTAACCGAAGTATGTAAAAAAAAACCGAGATAGTGAGTGAAACGGTAAATAAATTCCCTTATTCATTATCATTGTAATAACTATTTATAAAGCAATGCATTATTTAATAATCGGAGGTTCAAGCGGTATCGGACTGCAGTTGGCACTACAGCTTTCTGAAACCGGCAACGGAGTTACAGCTACTTACAATAAAAATAAACCTGCCGGTGAAAAGCCGAATATTCGCTTTGATCATTTGAATGTTTTGGATGAAACTTTTTCAATAAATTCACTACCCGATGAATTGACCGGATTAGTTTACTGTCCCGGCAGCATCAATCTCAGGCCCTTTGAAAGAATAAGTTCCGTTGATTTTGAAACAGATTACAAACTTCAGGTTATTGGAGCCATAAAGATTATTCAATCAGTTTTACCAAGATTAAAAAAATCGGAGAACGCTTCAATCGTTTTATTTTCTACGGTTGCTGTACAAACCGGCTTGCCTTATCATGCCCAAGTTGCAGCTTCTAAAGGCGCTATCGAAGGGCTTACAAAAGCGCTGGCGGCTGAGTTTGCCCCTAAAATAAGAGTAAACTGTATTGCGCCTTCATTAACAGATACTCCTTTAGCTGCTTCCTTTTTAAACACCGACCAAAAAAGAGAAGCCAATGCTTTACGGCATCCTTTAAAAAGGATTGGTACGTCGGAAGACATTGCAAACATGGCGGCCTTTTTACTTTCTCCCCAAGCAAACTGGATAACCGGACAAATTTTACATGTAGATGGAGGAATGTCGTCACTGAAGAGTTAGTATTTATCGTATATTCTTTTAAAAAATAGATGATGGATACCTTTCTTACCGCTCGCTGGGAAAGCTTAATCATGGCAAACTATGAGGTTGATCCTGAAGTATTGACACCCTATTTGCCCTATGGAGTTGAACTCGATTTTTACAGAAACAAAGCTTACGTGAGCCTGGTCGGATTTCTATTTAAAAAAACAAGACTGTTTAATATACCCATCCCATTTCTGGGAACGTTTGAAGAAATCAATCTGCGGTTTTATGTGAAGAGAGTTGAGGGTGATACCGTAAAAAGAGGTGTGGTCTTCATAAACGAAACCGTTCCGTATAAACCGGTAGCTTGGCTTGCCAACAAACTATACAAAGAGCATTATATCGCTATTCCTACAAAAAGTTCGATAATCAATTTCGGTTCTACCAAAAACATCAACTATCAATGGAAAATAAATAAAGAATGGAATCACATTACAGTAAATGCTTCCGCAGAAAATGAGCAAATGCAACCGGAAAGTATCGAAGAATTCATTTTTGAACATTACTACGGATACACAAGAATTAACAGCCGCCTTTCTCAAGAATACAAAGTAAATCATCCTCGATGGCAGGTGAATAAAGTAATAGATTATTCGATCCGGTGCGACTTTAAATCAATGTACGGAAACGACTTTTCCCTCCTACATGATCATCAACCCGATTCGGTTATTCTCGCAGAAGGTTCACGAGTCACTGTTGACAGGAAAAGAACTTTATTTTAGATAGTTCAAGATGGAACAAAAAGATATCGACCGAATAATCGAAATGGCATGGGAAGACAGAACTCCATTTGAAGCTATTAAAATACAGTTTGGCTTTTCGGAAGGAGATGTAATTACGCTCATGAGAAGAGAGTTAAAGCGCAGCAGTTTTAACTTGTGGAGAAAGCGAGTAAATACCGGCATCAGCCAAAAGCATGCGCAAAAGAGAAATTCCGCTATATCCCGGTTTAAATGCAGTCTTCAAAAAGGCATTTCATTAAATAAAATAAGTAAGCGGTAATGGA
>JAYULL010000024.1:0-4905 GCA_043763625.1 Sphingobacteriaceae bacterium
TTGCTCGACAGTTCAATTGCTGCCTCTCTGAATTCGTCGTAGGCTTGTAATATATCCGAAAAGAAATCGTAGTAATATTGAATATGAACTAAGTTATAGCTACCGGCACTTCCATCGTTTAAAAACGCATAGTCGGCCGCTAATCCCTGAAAAGGATTTGCCGGAATCTCTTCTGAAACAGCATACGAAAACAGGTTGTAAGAATCGGTTAAAGCGCTTTCTACAGCAGTAACAAACGAAGCGTTTAGTATAATTTTGTAAGCGTCAAAAATATCTTCGGAAGTAACGGGTTCGTGATTTAAAACATCAAACCGCCGAAGTTTTAACCAAGGAAGGCTGCTATAATTTTTGCTTACATTTTGAGTTGCCAATAAAGCCGGCGCTTGATCTTTATGAACAACTAAAGGGCGAATGGTGACCGTTACTGTTACGCCTTTATCATCGCATGAATTCGGGTTACAATTTTTTGCCCCTTCTTCCAACAACTCCACATAAAGCAATACTACTTTATCATTAAAATATCCGGCAGGAAAAGGAACGGCATCTTCCACCGAAGCACGTTTCAATTCGTCGAGGTTAAAACGCTCGTTCAACTCTGCATCTACAAACTTGTCGTATATTTTATCTTGAACGGGATTGAATATTTTGAATCGCGAATACGTGATTTCTTGTGCACCCAAGCTGTCTTCAAAAACTACAAGATAACCGGCAGATGTTACACCGCAACCTTTTGTGATAGTGATTTCTGTACCCGCCGGATTAATGCTAACCTGTAAGCCGCACACAATGCCCACACCGATCAGGTTTGTTCTGGTAAGTCGCTCCTGCTCTTCAACATAGTTGAAGAGTTGATTTAAATGTTCGCTTGTAAGCAATTGATCAGGAACAAAATGCGGATAATTAATGTGCTCAGGTAGCATAACTATAAATTTTATTTTTATACAATGGTTTGGTTCAGGTAAACCCGATTCTCGTCGTTCCCGTCTTCGCAATCGTGTAAATAAGCTCTCGGGTATACACTTTTCAGTTGAACAAATTCGCCTAACAAGGCTGTATGGGCGGCAATTAAGGCCGGTTTATCAAGTTCTTCTTTAGCAAGTTCGGCAAGCCATACGCAATACAAGGGCTCAAACTTTTCCATCTGCTCATTGCTGATCCAACATATTTTTAATCCTAAATGGGCAGGAGTTTCTGTACGGATTGTTTCTTCGGCAAAACGCCGGAATTCTATTCCTTCGTTTGCCAAGCCGGATTCTCCGTTTATTATTAGGGTAAACCGAAACGAGTAAGGGTCTTCTTCGCCGCATACCTCACATTCGGAAGAAATACAAATCGGCAATAAAGCATCTTCCGGTTTATAGATCGGCCTTAGCAGCAGATGTTCTACTATAAAAATCTTTTCGGCCAATAAAATTTTCTTTGCGTAAGCTATAATTTCGTCTCTGCCGGCAATTGCGGCAGCTTCGGTGCTAAACGCTTGCTTTCGAGTTGCAATGGTTTCGTTAGTCGAGTCTTTTAAATTAACGACCCATTTCTTTTCTTTTTTAATTTCGTAAGATGCTTCGCGAGTGATAAATTTCAGCACTTGCGAAATTTCTTTTTGAGCCTTTTCTTCTGCTACTAAAACATCTAAGTCAACATAGCGAGTGCTTCCGCTGATGTAAATTTTGCCGGCACTGTCTATAAGCCGCCATCTTCTTTCGAACGATTGATGATCTACATCAAATTCCTCATACAGCTCGAAATAGTTTGTTACTTGTTTAAATCCAAGCAAACGTTCTATGCGCTTCTTAAGTCCGGCAATATTTTCGTTGCTGCAAACTAAATCCGGATTTTTATAATTGAATGCCTTTGCCCGATTACTGCTCATAAACGGGAATTCTTTCAGGAAAAGAATCTTGTCTTTTATCAATATTTCGTCTGCCACTTTTTTATTGCCGGCATACGAGTATAGCATGAGTGCATAATTGTTAAACTGTTCGGCAAAGCGAGCCATTAGGTGATTTAAGAATCTGTTTTTGCGATCGAGATAAGTGGTTTTATCTTCTGCTAAAGCATTCAGAGCGCTTATATCCACACCGTTATACACATCACTTATACCGGTTATGTGCGTCTCGTCAAGAATGGCGGAATAATAAGATTGCGACTCGCTAAGATTTAATGCAAATAAGTTTTTGAGTTTACTTAATTGCGTCAGGTAGTTTATCAGCATCTGATCAAAAACCAATAAATACGCTTTAAGCTGCTTTGCCTGTGCCTTTCTTTCGTTAGAAACATGGGTCGGTAAACCCTCTTTACCAACGCCGTAGGTGAGTGGAAGAGAATTTTGGATAGAATAATAGTTGTTGAGCGGGTAATATTCGCCTTCCGGAACCGGGAGATCTAAATCGGTAAGTGCGTATTTAGGTTGAGTATGTATGCCCTTGATTACCTGTAAAGTATCGGCCAATTCGAGCCTGTCGGGAAGAAAGGGTAAGCCATTTTTAAAAACTAAGAATTTTGAACCTTCAAGGTATAAACGCGGCTGGTGATTGTCGCTTACTTTCAAAGTCCACGATTGGTTTTCAACTAACTTTCCTTCATCATCATACCGAACCAGCGCCAGGTTTCTGATTGCCGTTACGCCGGGAATATCCATCAGTAAATTAATGATATCCGAGGTGTGCAAAAAGCGTTTCAGTTGAGTTGAATCTAATTGATCGTTATCAATAAATCCGTTGTTCAACTTAGGTCCTTCAAAAATTTCATCAACCGGAATCCCGGCATCCAACAGTTCTTTTAACGAGTAAAACTTAATATCCGGACTGAAATATTGATCGATGAGATAATACGCCTCCGCCAGCACTTTTTCTATATCGGCGTCCGGCGCCACATCCATATCTGCACAAATTGCAATGTCTTCAACCTCAACTGCTTTGATAGTGCAAAAGTCTTCGCACAAGTTTCGGTGTTCATGCAGTTCGAATTTGGTTTTAGCAATAACCTCATCAGCAATTTTTATCTTTTCGACGTATTTAGCCAAAATGCCGGACGTCGATTTATCTTCAACCGCTTTCGTTATGTCGATGAGTTTGAGTGCTTTCCGGTCACCGTCGCTTTTAAACCAAACCGTAAAAGGGATATCTTCGAGCGTTAGCGTTTCAATAATGGTAATATCAGCACTGTCGGGAGCGAAAACGACATCTATCGTGATGTACAAGGGCCGCCGCAATGCCCTGCTTAAATCGTCGGGATGAATATCCGCATCATCTTGCTTATTGCCTGAAATGAATTTTACCTCAACGTCTACTATTTCGCTTTTTGTGTTTCTGAAGTTTTTGTATTTCGGTTTATCCAACTCAATGTTGTGCCACGAAGGCAAACGCATTTCGATAGTGGCTGTCGAATAGGTGTTTTCCGAAACGTTAGTAATGTAACTGAAGTTATACTTAATCTTTCCGCTGTTTAAATCTCCGGCATTTTCCGCGTCTTCAAATTCAAGCAATACATCGTAAAAGCCTTTTATAATAATTTTATGTTCCGTTGCCGGCGAATATTGTAAAATGCTTTTGGCACAATTTGCATACAGAAACATTTCATCACACGGGCATTGCTTGTAAAACAACCAGCCGTTTTTTATTCCGTCAATATCAATCAACAGCTTACGATAATCGCTCACGGTCCACGGGTTTACCGTCAATATTTCCCTTGCGGTGAAGAAAGCCTGTTCATGAGGTTTATACTCTTCTCCATCGGGAACGGCTAAAAGATCTTTAATATCGAACGAAGTGCGGTAACCCAAGTCGGTGATGGCGTAACAAAGCAATTCGAGTATAGTAATCCCGGGATCGTGAATGTTATAATCTGTCCAAAGCTTATTTCCTAATGCTTCAATATATTCCATCCCTTTTTGGCGAAGAAAATTGTAGTCTTCGCTTGGTGCCAAATCGGGGTTTTTTAGTAGGATTATATTTTCGGCCATGGCTTTTTTACTGTGCTGAATTATACTCGTCTATACAATCTTCCGCTTTTGCAACTTCCTCAATTACCGTAATCGCAGTGATATCGTGTTTCGAGGCCGGGGCAGAAACCAAAATTGATCGAGCAGTTGAGGCTTCTATTAAATCTGTATTTGTATTTGTTTTTTGAAGAGGAGCATTTTCATCTATTCGGTGATACATAAAAACATTGGTTATATAATCCACATAACTCTGCTCTTCGATAAAATTTATCAAAACCGATTTATGCACTTTGCCGCCGAAATCAATAGAAGACGCAACCCCGTAGGCCCAAGGAGTTAAGAATTTGGTTATTTCTTCTTTAAGTAAATCACGGTAAAAGTTAAACTCCAAATTATCATGCAGCTTTAACTCGAACTCCAAGTAAACTTCTTCGAATTGAGGTTGGCCGGTGTGCAGCTGAACGTGGCAGCTTATCTTCTTTTGCAGGAATTTCTTAATCTCTACCAATAAATCCTGACCGGTATAAGGCCTGAGCGGGTTTGCATCGTTTCGATTTTTTAAATCCGGAATCGTGATTACCGTGACATGCCCCGGTGCAACTTCATTATAATCGGTACCGATAAGTTTGGTATGATTGAGACATTTTACTTTATAAATACCGGGAAAAGTGGAAAGCACTAAATGCTCGTAATCCCAAATGGTAATTGCACGAGCCTTATGACGTAACCGTTCGCTTACTCTAACATAATACTGATCCTTTTTTTCGCGAGATTTTCCGCCGAAAGACGAATAAGGCTGTTCGATTTTTTTTACCGACGAAGTTGATTCTTTAAGTTTACTGATAGTGCCGGCAGGTAAAGTATTCACGGAAAACTCGGGACTCCCGGGTTTTAAAACGACAACTGTAGCCTGCGCACTTACCGAAAGCAATTTACACACCGCTTCGGCACTTTCAGTTACTGAC
>JAYULL010000025.1:0-18935 GCA_043763625.1 Sphingobacteriaceae bacterium
GCTATTCCTTCTCGTGCAGGTAATTTAATTAGACGGCCCTTTACTTTTGTGGTTTCAAGTGTTCTGTTTAGGTAAAGATGAAGATTGGTAAAGCTTTCCTCCTGATCCAGAGTATAGGAGGTATCTGTTTTTAAATAATAACCCGGAATGCTTATAGAAAAATCGATTTCCTTTCCTTTGTATTCCGGATTTATTCCCGTAAAAACCACTGTTCCTTCTTCATTGATTTTTTTGATAGAAGCATATTGGGCAATTCGAATACTTACATTTCCGTCATTTATTAATTCATTCGACTTGCCCGGGCCGTTAAACAAGATAGAGAGACTTAAAGATTCGTGACTATCTGAAGGTTTATATTTATACGCCACGTAAAGAATTATAAAGAATATTACCGCCGGACCGGAGATATATAAGGTTTTATTGTTGATGGATGAGTTATATCTCGCTACCGATTTTAATGCTCCGGATAAAAGAGCAGAACTTATCAAGGCGATAAAAACCACTAAAAAAAAGTAGAGCGGAACCGAAATTTTTATTTTATCGCTATAATTTATAATAAGAAACAACAATACGATAAAGAGCACAATGCCGGCAAGCGAAACAAATATCCAGTTAACAGGAGTGTTCTTTTTCACGGGTTGAAGCAAATTAAAATGAAGAAAGGTAGTCGGTTGTTCAAATATAACTATTACACTCGGCAGTTTAACAAGGGTTATGCGGACTTTCTTTAAAATTTTTTAACTTGCAACTGCTATAAAATCTAATCTGTTAAACCTATTTCGGTTACTATTATTAAACTACTTAAAATGAGAAAGCACATCCTGTCAGTTTTTTTATTAATTATATTTTTCTCGAGCAATGCATTGTCGCAGTCGGGGAAGCCTCTTTTTCCTAATACACCCGGACTACAAACCTATACCTTCAGAGAGAGCTTTAAGAAAAGTGTTCCGGCCTCGCTGGACACAATTAAATCAATGGGAATAACTGTTCTGGAAAGCAGTACAAATCCTGAAGGCCTTACTCCCGAAGAGTTTAAGAAGTTGCTTGACGAACGCGGCCTGAAAAGTCCGTCAGTAGGGGTTGGGTATGATGAGTTGATTAAAAATCCGGCAGAGGTTGCCCGAAAAGCGAAAATAATAGGTGCAAAATATGTAATGACGGCATGGATTCCTCACGGCAAAGAATTCACGTTAGCGGATGCTCAAAAGACAGTAAAAGATTTTAATGCTGCAGGGAAAGTTTTAAAAGAAAAAGGAATCATATTCTGCTACCACACGCACGGTTTTGAATTTGTACCTTATCAAAACGGAACCCTTTTTGACTATATCGTTCAAAATACAAATCCTGATTTTGTTTCTTTTGAGATGGATATTATGTGGGTTTTCCATGGCGGGCAAGATCCTGCTAAGCTGCTGCTAAAATACCCGACCCGCTGGAAATTAATGCATTTAAAAGACAAAAAGAAGGGTGTACCCGGCGATTTAACGGGAGGAACTTCAGTTGAAAATGATGTGGCTTTAGGTACCGGGCAGCTCAATATTCCTGAAACATTAAGCGCCGCAAAAAAAGTAGGTGTAGAATATTATTTTATAGAAGACGAAAGCTCTCGTTTTCGTGAGCAAGTTCTTCAAACCATGGCTTATTTGAAAGGCTTAAAAGAAGTAAAAGAATACAACCCTCGTATTTCTAATGCCGATTTAGATAAAAGTCCCCTTGACATTGCTTACTTCCCTGAAAACTATGCACATGATCGCAAACCGGGAGAAAAGCCGATTATACGAGTAATATACAGCCGCCCTGTAAAAAACGGCCGAGAAATATTCGGAAAATTGGTTCCGTATAAACAAGTTTGGCGTACCGGAGCTAATGAAGCAACCGAAATTAAGTTTTACCGGTCGGTAAACTTTGGCGGAAAGAATGTTGCTGCAGGAACTTACTCTTTGTTTACCGTTCCCGGAGAAAAGGAGTGGGAAATTATTTTGAATAAAGATTTGGACTACTGGGGAGCTTACAGTTACAATAAAAGTAAAGATGTTGTAAGAGTTAAAGTTGCGTCCCGAAAAATTTCGCGAGATATTGAAAACTTTACTCTCAATTTCACCGAATCGGGCAGTAGGCAATGTGAGATGTATTTTGGTTGGGATAATACCTTTGTCAGCGTTCCTATTCGGTATTGAGGCTTTTTGAGGTATCAAAACTTTTTACTCCGATTGGAGTTTTAAAGAAAAACCTAATAACAAATGAACAATTTCTTTAGAACCATCATTGCCGGTTACGGCGCCAAAAAGCTGGGAGGCGGTTGCTTTTCTACGATTATTATTTTTATAGTAATTTATTATGCTTTAGGCCAATGCAACAGACCGGCAGTACGGACAAGCGAGAAAAACCTTAACCCGAAAAATGTAGAACTAAAACCTGCAACGGCGGCGCCTAAAACATTGGCACTAAACTTGCAAAGTCTAATAGAAACTAAAACTTTTAAGCTATGAATTTGATAAAACTTTTAGCGGTAGGGGCAGCAGCAGCCTACGGCGTTAACGAACTTACAAAAAAACGTGCCGACGGCCGTTCTATGGTTGATAATCTTAAGGAAAAAGCGCCGGAATGGATGGAAAAAGCACGCCCCTATATTGATCAGCTAAAGACTAAATTCGGTCAACCGGGCCATACTAATCCGACGAATCCGTTTTAAACTAATTCGTGTTAATAGTACAAAAGCCGTAGAGATTCTCTCCGGCTTTTTTGTTGATTGCCCTGTTGTTTTTACCTTCGCCGATAAATTTCTTAAGCAGTAATGGCTAAAAATCGTTTTAAATTTTTGTTGTTTCTTTCAATTCTAACGGTTTCTTGTAATGACAACATCCCTAAATACTCTAAAAAGCGCCCTTCTTTTAAAGAAGTTATCGGAACTCACTTTATTGAGGTGAAGCGTACATTTGATTCGGGCCTGGTTTTTAACAAAGAGGGTTTTCAATTATATCCCGAGAGGCAATTTTATATTCTTTCGGAAGACTCAATGAAGACTTGGAGTCCCGAGAGGAAAAAGTATTTTAAGTTTAAGATATTCTTTGACCATGATTCTGTTTTTAACATGCATGAAGAATTCGTAAGGTTTAAAAGAATCACTAAAGACAGTATCGTAATACAACTGCTTGAAGTTACGCTGATGAAAATTTCGAATACGCGGTCTAATATTTACATGACTTTTTATTCCGGAGATTATCTCAAGAAGAGGAGTTTAAATGTAGAAAAACTAAGAAAGCCTTCGCGAAGGGATACAATGTTTATTCTAACTAAAGCCGATAAAGCTAACAGAAAGCCGGATTCGGTAGAAAGTTCTTTTCCGGCAACAGTCCCGGTTGTTTTAATGCCTAAAGTAGATTGGATAACGATAGAAAAACCGATAGTTAAAAACGAAAATTCCGGCGATGAAGATTATTCAGACGGGTTCCTTTATCCCACTTATAATATCTCCATAAAAAAAGCATATAAAGATTTTAACTACTCGTTTTCGGCTTTAATTGATTTTAAAGGAAATCTAACGTTTGTAGAACCGGAAAGTGAAATATTGCCTGAATTTAAAGAAGCACAAATAAAAATAATGAAAGGCATTGTAGATGTATATTTACGAAGATTATTAACCATCACTCCCGGCAAAACCTTAAATATAGCCCATGGAAGCTTAATAGTTTTAAATGTACGGGGCAGAGGGAAAAGTAAAAAGTGAAGAAGTAAAAAGTTTAAAATAAAAGAACGGCGAGCGCAAAAACTTAAGGGTTTAAAGTAAAAGGCAGAATTAAAAAGCGAAAACAAGAGGAGATGGGATAAACAAATCAACGGTAAACAAATTAATAAAAGTAAATAAACCAACTAACTGATAAGTCATGTTAACCAAAACAAAAACTACTTTACTCGCTGCTGTCGCAGTTTCTTTTTTCTCGTGCTCAAGCATGAAATCCGGGAAGTCCGGTAACGCTTGGATCAGCCTCTTCGACGGGAAATCATTATCCGGTTGGCGTGCCAACAAAAACGGTGAAAGCTTTAAGGTTGAAGACGGAAAGATTGTTGTGAACGGACAAACCTCGCACTTGTTTTACGACGGCCCTGTGAATAATCATGAGTTCAAGAACTTCGAGTTCAAAGCTCAAGTAATGACCTTTCCGAGCGCTAACTCCGGCATATTTATTCATACAGCTTATCAACCCGACGGTTGGCCGGCTAAAGGTTATGAAGTTCAGGTAAACAATTCGCAGTCAGACTGGAGAAGAACCGGAAGCTTATATTCCATTGATGATGTAAAAGAAGTTTACGTAAAGGATAATGTGTGGTATACCGAATATGTTAAGGTTGAAGGCAAGCACATTGTCATAAAAATCAACGATAAAACTGTGGTCGATTATACAGAGCCGGAATCGGTTTCTAATTCGTCGGCTACTAAAAAACTGTCTGCCGGAACATTTGCGCTTCAAGCTCACGATCCCGGGAGCAAAGTTTATTTTAAAGATATTTACGTTAAGCTGTTACCGTAGCCGAATAAATCGGAAATTAGGCAACAAAAAAAACCAACCGAGATACTCTCGGGTTGGTTTTTTTGTTTACAGGTACTTATTTTTTCTTCGACGAAATCGAACCTGCTTTTGATCTCATGTCCTTAATCGTCTTATCTTTAAATTCAGACAAGGCATCAGCCATTTTCTGTAATTCAGGATCAAGCCCGGGAGCAAATTCTTCCGGTCTTTCGGGGGCGGTCGGAATCGGGTAAGCATTTCTGGGTTCTTTTAGGGTAGTCAATTCGGTCCCGTCGTTTGCCGGAGCGCTTCCGCTGAATATTTTTTCCATTTGCGAACTATCCAATCTGAAATGGTATTGTTCTCGGTTGATTCCGGCATCAATCAGTTTTTTAACTTCAGGATACTGCGAGGAATCAAATTTGGGAATCGGTAAGGCTTTGGCCCAATCTATCCCCAAAGTTTCGAGCGCTTTGGCGAAGGCCATTTCATGCGCTTCGTCTCGGGCAATTAAAAATGCCACAGTAGCACGAAGCGTTTTATTCGACGACATTTGATAAATCCTGCATTTTTGAAGTCTCCCGGTAGATTCTAAAACTAAGTTATCCATCAGGTCCAATACCAAGTTTCCGTGGGCGTGAACATACGAGCCGCTCCAAGGGTTTCCGGCAGCATCTACCGGCAAAGCGCATTGAGCACCAACAATAAAGTGATGGGGATTTTTCTGTTCTTTCGCCATATCCATAGTCGGAACACCTCCCGCTCCCGGCACATCAAACTTCCCTCCGTGATATTCGGGCGCCCCATCTAAAAGTCTGGAAATAGTTTTAGTTATCAACTCAACATGGCTGATTTCTTCGATGCCGATACCTTGAATTAAATCAAGATACGGAATCCCGTCTCCTCGAAAATTGAAACTTTGAAAAAGATACTGCATCATGGTCCGCATTTCGCCAAACTGCCCGCCCAGGCCTTCTTGAAGAGCATTAGCTGCCGACGGATCCGGTTGATCGTCAACAATTGGATTAATTAAACTTTGAACGTGGTAAAACATATAAGTAGATTTTAATTTATATGCTTTGACAAGAATGTTTCAGCTCGTTTTGTTTTACACGCTCAAGTTAAAAAATTGCTGAAGAGTTACAATTATCCCTACAAAATCTAACCTGATACTTTCATATAGAGCTGTTCTTTTCCTCCTCAAAACTCGCTTACAAAACCTATTGCATAGCACGAAGCCCCCTACTGCAAATGTGCCGGTTACTGTACGTTGTTTTCGGTTGGGTTTTAATTTGTCTATTTAAGGTTTGCTTGTTTGATAATTAGAAATTCTTTTACGGATGTCCACTTTATATTTGAATACCTGTCATTGTCATAATTATGGAAAATAATTTTTCCTTCCATCATATCCCTTAAATATTGCATTCCTTGCCAAGCCGGATAAAGTTCGTTTTTTGCAGGTGAAAAAAATCTTGTCAGTTTGATAAGAAAATTTAAAACTGAAATACCCCCGGGTTTGAATATTTTATAAGGTTTAGATGTAAGCTTATTAAGCAATTTCACGAAGTCGTTACATGAAAGCCTGTCACTCGCAATTCTTAAATATCTTGGTGTACTGTCATCAATCGCTGCTTCTGCTGTAAATTCTGCTACATTCTCGGTAGTTGTAAATTCGATTATCTGATTTGGATTGCCCCAACATAGAATACGCTTTTGTTTAAAAAGTATCAATGGAATATCGGTAGTTAATAAATCCATAAACGCACCGTTAAATATAGTTGTTGCTTTGATAGGTGCTTTTTCAAGATATCTGTGGAAATCTCTCCTTAAATCTAAATTTCTGTTTTGACCTTCTTTCAGGTTTGTAAAATCAATTGAATAATCACTGGAGATAAATCTCGGAACATTTGCTTCAACCGCAGCATCCACAAATATTTTTTGAGTATCAACAATCGTTTCTTTTAAACCCGCTATAGCTGATACGAAACACTGTGCACCTATACAGTGCTTTGAAATCTCAGATTTATTATTTGTGTCGACCTGAAAGACGCTGACACCTTTTTGTTCTAACTCTTTTATTTTATTTATGTCCGTTTTTAAACGGACAATTGCCCTCACTTCGGCTTCTCTAGTTAACAAGGCGTTAACAATTTTACCACCTAAGTTTCCTGTCACACCTGCTACCACTATTATTTTTTTCATCCGATTTTCAGTTAGTAAATCCTTTTTATCTTGTTGGATTGTCCGCTACAATGAAAGCTAATTAGTATATATACACACCGCTTGCAGTTAAAGGATATCCATATCTTTATTTGCCTTCCGCCTCAACCTCTCCAAATCCTCCGGCGTATCCACCGCATACGTCTCCAACTCCGTAACCGACGTTTTAATTCTATACCCGTTTTCTATCCAACGCAGTTGCTCAAGAGACTCAGCCCGCTCAAGCATCGAAACCGGAAGTTTAGTAATTGCCTTAAGCGTCTCGGTTCGATAACCGTAAATGCCGATGTGGTTATAGTAAGTGATATCCTCTAATTGATTTGCTTCATCTTTTCCGCGGTAGTAGGGAATTGCATGCCGGCTGAAATATATTGCTTCGTTGTTTCTATTTAAAACTACTTTCGGAGAATTTGGATTATTCAGTTCTTCAAGCGTTTTTATCGGTTTTATTAGGGTTGCCAGTTCGGTTCCGGCATCAGCAAAGCAGGAGCAGAGCAAATCAATTTGTTTAGGATCAATAAAAGGTTCGTCGCCTTGAATATTTATTATCACATCAAATCCCGGGAGTTTTTCAGCAACTTCTGCACAACGGTCGGTGCCGCTTTGATGGTCGCTTGAAGTTAGAATTGCTCGGTAACCGAGCTCCTGAATATGCAATAAGATTCGTTCATCGTCAGTAGCAACAACAACTTCATCTAATTTTTCTGATTTCAAAGCTTGTTCGTAAACGCGTTGAATCATTGTTTTTCCGGCAATATCAACTAAAGGTTTTCCGGGAAATCGGGTGGAAGCGTAACGGGCCGGGATAACGCCTAAAATTTTCACAGAATTTACGATTTTAGAATTACGATTTACGATTTAGAAAAGGCCGTGCAATTCGCGTTCTATACTTTGGATGATGAAACCTAAATCCTCCGGATTATTGGCAAAGTCGAGTTTGTCTTTATCCAGCACCAATAGCTTACCTCCTTTATAACCGTCTATCCATTTTTTGTATTTGTCGTTTAGTTTCGATAGATAATCCAGTCGTATTCCGGCTTCGTATTCGCGGCCGCGATGCTGAATGTTACTAACTAAAGTCGGAACGGAAGCTTTGAGGTAAATAAGCAAATCCGGCGGCCTGATAAATGAAGTTATATTATCGAAAATAGCACGATAATTTTCGTAATCTCGAGACGTCATCAAAGCCATTTCGTGGAGATTTTCGGCAAAGATGTAGGCATCTTCGTAAATCGTTCTGTCTTGAATGATGTTGTTCTTCGAATTTTGAATTTCCATCATCTGCTCGAAACGATTGTTTAAGAAATAGATTTGCAGGTTAAAACTCCAGCGTTTCATATCGCTGTAAAAGTCTTCCAGATACGGATTATTGTCGACTACCTCATACTGAGCTTCCCAGCCTAAATATTTAGATAGCAGCTCGGTTAATGTGGTTTTTCCGGCACCGATGTTTCCTACAATTGCAATGTGCATGGTTTTTGATTAGCTGTGAGCTGTCAGCTATGAGCTTTCAGCTTCAGGTATAGTGTTTAGTTTCAAGTGTTACGTTTTCACGATATCAGCGTGAGAGATCGGACCCCGCCCCAAAATACAAATTTCCTACAAACTTCTGAATCCGATAATTTCACGAACTTCTTTAATTGTTTTCGAGGCGCTTTCACGTGCTTTTTCTGCGCCTAGTTTGGCTACTTTTCGCAGGTAGTCGTGGTCGGTCGCAATCTCTTTTATTCGTTCTCTTACCGGTGCAGTAGCTTGAATCATATCTTCAGCTAACTGCTTTTTTAAGTCGCCATAACGGATTTGCCGTGAGTTGTATAAATCGTCGTAGTGTTTGTACGTATCTTCCGGCGAAACTATTTTCATTAAATCAAACAGGTTCTGAATTACTTCCGGTTTTTGCTGATTGGGTTCAGTCGGACCGCTGTCGGTTACCGCCCGCATTACTTTTTTACGAATTGCTTCCGGCTCTTCCGAAAGAAATATTGCATTAGCTTCGCCTTCCGATTTTCCCATCTTCCCTTTTCCGTCTAATCCGGGAATTTTCACCAACTTATCCGAAAAAGAAAAAGCATAAGGCTCCGGAAAGTAGTCTGTTTTGTATAAACGATTAAAGCGGTTACCAAATGTTCTGGCCATTTCTAAATGTTGCTCTTGGTCTTTTCCTACCGGGACCTTGGTTGCTTTATGAATAATAATATCGGCAGCCATTAGAACCGGGTAAGTAAGCAATCCGGCATTTACATTATCCGGCTGCGACCGAACTTTATCTTTAAACGAAGTACTCCGTTCTAACTCGCCCATATAGGCGTTCATGTTCAGAAAAAGATAGAGTTCGGCAATTTGAGGAACGTCAGATTGGATATAGATCGTTGCCTTTTCCGGATCAATTCCCGCGGCCAAATATTCGATTAAAACTTGCCTTACGTTTTCGTGTAAATTTTGCGAAGTAGGGTGAGTGGTCAGCGAATGGTAATCGGCAATAAAAAAGAAGCAATTGTATTCATGCTGCATCTTTATGAAGTTTTGAATTGCTCCGTAATAGTTGCCCAAATGAAGTTTCCCGGTGCTTCTGATTCCGCTTACAACAGTTTCCATACCCGGCGAAAGTAAGTATTTTTTATATTTTTGATGAGGATGAAACGTCTTTTAAAGCAAGCGCACCGTTACTGTTATATTTTTGTAGTTGTATTTTCTTTCTTGCTTTTATACCCCTTGTTGTATTTTTATTCTCGTAAAGAAGAACGGTTTCCGGTGTTGAACCGGCTGAAAGGGGTGTTTTCTTTTTTTACTACGGCCTTCGCCGGAATCTTTTTTAAATACACACGCGAAACTGAAATTGATTGGAGCAAGCCGTATGTTATTTGTCCCAATCACAGCTCTAACTTGGATATTCAAGCTGTGTCTATGTTCGTAAAGCGCAATTTTGCTTTCATGGGAAAAGATGATTTGCTGAATAATCCGGTAACCGGGCTGTTTTTCCGTTCGGTAGATATTCCCGTAAATCGAGACAGTAAAATAAGTGCGTTTAGGGCATTTAAACGTGCGGGAGAATATTTGCAGAAAGGTTACAGCGTAATAATTTTCCCGGAAGGTATCATTGCCGAAGCATATCCGCCTATACTACAGTCCTTTAAAAACGGCGCTTTTCGTTTGGCGATCGAACATAAAATTGCGATCCTACCTGTTAGTATAACTGATGTTTGGAAAATAATGTGGGATGACGGCGTAAAGTTTGGAACAAAACCCGGACTGGGCACTGTTTATATACATCCTCCGATTGAAACAAAAGATTTAACTTTGGAAGACGCAGACTTGCTTCGCGAGCAGGTTTACGATAAAATAAATTCGAAATTACATGCAATTAAATAACGAAACTATAGCTAGAATTGCTCATTTGGCCCGACTTGAGGTAACCGAGGCCGAGAAAGAAACGCTTTTGAAAGACATGAACAAGATTTTGAGTTTTATGGAAAAGCTGAACGAACTTGATACTACCGGCGTTGAACCACTAATTTATCTGAACGACGAAGTTAATGTGTACAGAGAAGATGTGGTTAAGCAAGAAATTACGTTGGAAGAAGCTTTGCAAAATGCGCCGAACCAAGACGGGCAGTATTTTAAGGTTGCAAAAGTTATCGACAAATCCTGATTTAATGTAACTTGTGCAGGTAAACTCTATCTAAAAAAACATGACCGGACCCCTTATTGCCATTACAGAAATCGGACGACGTTACGTTATCGGCGCCGAAGTTATTCATGCTTTAAAAACCGTTTCGCTTGAAATTAATAAAGGTGAGTTTGTGGCCTTAATGGGCCCCTCCGGTTCCGGTAAATCTACTTTGATGAATATTTTGGGTTGCTTGGATACGCCCACTTCGGGAGAATACATTCTTAACGGTATCCGGGTAAGCGAAATGAGCGATAATGAGTTAGCTGAAGTCCGCAATTCTGAAATCGGTTTCGTTTTTCAAACCTTCAATCTATTACCGCGATCAACCGCTTTGGATAATGTTGCTTTGCCTTTGATTTATGCAGGAATTAACAAAACCAACCGAATGGAGCGGGCAAGAAAGGCTTTAGAAAATGTAGGCTTGGGAAACCGCGTTGAGCATAAACCTAACGAGCTTTCGGGCGGACAGCGACAACGTGTAGCAGTTGCCAGGGCCTTGATTAATAATCCTTCCATTATTTTAGCCGATGAGCCTACCGGGAATTTAGATACCAAAACCTCGATAGAAATTATGGGCTTGTTGGAAGAGATTCACTCAAAAGGAAATACCATTATTTTGGTTACCCACGAAGAAGATATTGCTCAACACGCTCATCGTATTGTGCGCATGCGAGATGGTTTGATTGAAAAGGATTACCGGAATGAGCAAGTGAAGTCGGTTTCGCCGAGGTTGGAGGATTTGCGGGAAGAGGGAAAGGATTTGGAGGGGATAAAGTAAGCATTCTATATAATGTAATAGTATATATATTTGTGATTTTTAGAAAAAATCGCACGTTAAATTTAAATTAATACCTATGGCAAGTCCCAAAGACATTTTAGTAGTTACGACATCTTCGGTCGATGGACTTAAAGTAAAACGTTACCTAAAACCTGTGTCTGCTCACGTTGTTGCAGGTACAAATGTGTTCGGTGACTTTTTAGGCGGTTTAACAGATATTTTTGGCGGACGTTCGCAAGCTTACCAAAAACAACTGACTTCCCTGTATAACGAAGCTATTGAACGTGTAAAATATGCCGCTTATGAGATCGGAGCAAACTGCGTTTTGGGACTTAATATAGATATGGATGAAATATCCGGTAAAGGTAAGTCTATGTTTATGTTAACCGCAGTTGGTACGGCAATCATACTAGAAAAAGAAGTTGTCGGAAAAGAAACACTGCTAATATCAGATGAAAAACTTGAGAATGTAGGAGTAGAAAAAATTAACGCTTTACGAAGTAGAAAAACCATTATAGAAAAAGCCAATTCAGATAGTCTAACATTTGATGACGATGTTTGGAATTTCATTACCTCGAACCAAGTCTACGAAGTATTCCCTCATGTTATAAAAAAGTTTCATGATATATTGGCAGAAGAGCACTACAATCCAGGAAGTACTGAAAAATTCTATACACTGCTTGTTAGTTATATTGACGCTTTGCCCGAACAAAAAAAATTAGACCTTTTATACAGCGGGCTCACAGAACAAAGCGAACAGATCGCGGTGAAACTATCTGAAATAATAAAGGAATTAAACCTTTTCGATTTTCCCGCAATCATGAAGATTTTAAAAAACGAAAATTTTCAAATTCAAAAACGTGGTGTTCGTATAGTTATTTTTGACAAACCGTTTTATAACCAACAAGACATCGAAGATTTGCAAAATATTCGGAAATATCTTCAAGAAACATTTACAATGAGAGGTACACTTACGACAAAAAAGCAAATTCTATCATCAAAGGAAAAAGAAATTTGGACTTGTGAATGTGGTAAGAATAATGACATTGATACATATTGTAGCGGTTGTGGACAAGATATTTACGGTTTTAAGCAAAGTGAACTCAGAGCTAAAACGGCATACAACCATATCGAACAAAAAATACATTTGATTAATGAGTACATCAAATAACGAACGTTCAACTAAACACCGTGCAAAAATACCTCCGCCGGAATGTGGAAAAAGTTCTTTAATTTCCGGGCCATTTTCAACGTAATATCTCTTTTGCCGGATAGAATTGCAGAAACATGACCTTTGCTTCCGATAAATTTTATTTCGCTTACATCAAATAATAAGAACAGCTGTCAGCCTAAAGCCGCGCTACTATTGATCCGAATTATTCTCGTTTTCTGTCTTAAACTGATCTTCGATATATTTTATCTTCGTTTTTCCGTGAGGAGCCGGGCTGCCGGTTTCGTCAAGATTTACAAAAACGATTTGATCAATCGTTAGAATACTTTTACGAGTAATCTTATTGCGCACTTCGCAACGCATGGTAAGTGAGGTTCTCCCGAAATTAACAGCAGTAATGCCGAGTTCGATAATATCACCCTTGCGTGCCGAACTGACAAAGTTAATTTCCGAGATATACTTGGTTACTACCAAATTGTTTTCTAACTGTACTATTGCATAAATTGCAGCTTCCTCGTCTATCCATCTTAACAAACTTCCGCCGAAGAGCGAACCGTTCGGATTCAAATCTTCGGGTTTTATCCACTTTCTGGTATGAAAATTCATAATGTTACATCAGGTGAGTTAATGCTGCAAAATAACTAAAACTTGGATTTCAACGGATGCCCTATTAAAAGAACTTAGATATCCGTCTCTTCAATACCTCATCCCGGGCTGTTTTTTATGGCTTTAATCTTGCAAAGATTCGTTTTATATTGAGCGAAATTTTAGTTGTTTAGTGAAAAGGATTTTTTTATTGATTATCACGGTTTTTGCTTCATTCTACTTCGCGAAAGCGCAAACATCTGTTTCGATAACCGGAAATATAGTCGACGAGAAGGGTGAGCCCTTAAAAGCGGCTACAGTCTTTTTAAGCGGTACACAAAAAATTTCAGTAGCAAATGATGAAGGCAGGTTTATTTTAACCGACATCGAACCGGGAACGTATCAATTGATTATTAAGATGTTAGGTTATTTCCCCGCTGCTAAAAACCTGATTATCAGCCTTGAATCGCCGGATATTAGAGTTGAGCTGCAACCTCGAAGTATTAATTTAAAAGAGGTTGTTATTGGAACAAAAGGTGTTTGGGAAGAAAACTATGAAGTGTTTAAAGAAAATTTTTTAGGCTTTTCTAAGAATGCTATGCGCTGTGAAATTATAAATCCGAAAATTTTAAACTTTAATAAGATTGCCGGGAAAGGAATTTTAACAGCAAACACCGATGACTTTTTACTTATCGAAAATAGAAGCCTCGGATACCGAATTAAATATTTGTTAAAAAATTTTGAATACAACAGCAATACGGAGACCACCGTTTACGACGGTGAGACAAGTTTTGAAGAGTTGCCGGGTACCGAAAAGCAAAGAAAAAAATATTACCAAAACAGAAAAGCGGCATATTCGGGATCGTTGATGCATTTTCTTAGATCTGTTTATAACAATACGGTGTTAAAAGAAGGTTTTATAACCAACCAAGTATATGGGATAGAAAGTATAAGAGAGTTTGAAGCTATGCGACAATTTGCGGTCGAAGTATCGAAGAATAAACAGAGAAACAGATTAACTATTGACCCGCGTCCGGTGCGTTTCGATACGCTTATTTCTAAAACTGATTCATCTTTAATCTCTTTAAAGTTCTTAAACGGCTTGTACGTTACGTATAACCCTAAGAAGAGCTTGAGCACGGAAGTTGCAAAATTACCGGCCGGCGAAAAGAAGATTGATTTCAATTGGAGCCGGTCGCTGCTGCAATTGCACCTCGATGAGGCACTGATTGACAAAAGAGGCAGTATTTACGACTATGAAACTTTTTTAATAAAAGGTTTTTGGGGAGAAAAGCGAGTTGGCGATCAAATGCCGTTTGAATATATACCAATTGATTAAATAGCAATCTGACCCCATATCTCAAACTTAATGTCTAAAAATTATGAAAATTTATACCAAGTCGGGCGACAAAGGTTATACATCGCTGATAGGGGGAACCAGAGTTGCGAAAAGCAATTTGCGAATAGAATGCTACGGAACAGTAGATGAGCTTAACTCTTACATCGGTTTAATTCGAGATCAATCTATCGGAGAAAGTTATCGATCGGTACTCAAAGAAATTCAAGACAGACTGTTTACTTTAGGCGCTTCTTTGGCTTCCGATCCTGAAAAATCAACTAAAAAAATCCCGGATTTATTTATTGAAGACGCAGAGCTGTTGGAAAACGAGATGGACAAAATGAACGAGCAGCTTCCGGCATTGCAACATTTTGTTTTACCGGGAGGAAATTCTTTTGTATCTTTTTGCCACGTTGCACGTTGTATATGCCGGCGAGCCGAACGTTTGGTTGTTCATTTAGCCGAAGAAAGTTTTGTGGACGAAAAGATTATTATTTATTTAAATCGCTTGAGCGATTACCTATTTGTGCTTGCGAGGAAAATAGCCTCAGACACAGGTGCTGAAGAAAACATTTGGATTCCGAGGCAGACAAAAGGGTAAAAAAATATTAAAATCTAATTTTTATAATTATACTTTTGCGCAAATATTAAAATAAAAAACTGGTAATATGTATTGGACATTAGAATTAGCGTCGCACTTAGAAGATGCTCCATGGCCCGCTACAAAGGATGAACTGATAGATTATGCAATTCGCTCCGGAGCTCCGGTTGAAGTAATTGAAAATTTACAGGCACTTGAAGACGATGGCGAGCCTTACGAAAATATTGAAGAAATTTGGCCGGATTATCCTACAAAAGACGATTTCTTTTTTAACGAAGACGAATACTAAGTAATTAGTCCTTTGATTATCAGATTGTTACTGTAGCTCGGTATTCCAGGTTGCAGACAGTTTGCAAACAACATACAGTTAAGCACTCATAAATTAGTCTATGAGTGCTTTTTTATTTCCAAAGGTTTGTAGGTTGCGAATCAAATTCCTCCATTCTTTGCACTCACAGTTTTTTCTTTACCTTTAGCAAACTAATTAACTCAAGTTGTTAGTTAGGTATTATTTTATTTAGAGTAAAAGAAAAGATGAATAAGGTGATTTTTAGCAGCCAGCCTTTAAAAGTCACAGCATGAATCTTTCTGAGAAATAAGCCTTTTATCTCACTGATCGTTGTTTCTACTCTTTTACGCATATATTCTTTGATGAAGGCTGCACTTGCGCTATCTTTTCTTTTGGCATTTGACCTTCGGTTCGCTTTTAAGGCGATCTGATCATGCTCCATCAGCATATCTTCGATCTCGTAATTGGTGTAAGCAGAATCTGCGAACACTTCACTTTCAGCCGGTAATTCCATTGGTAGTTTCTTTAAAGCTTGGGCATCGTGTTCACTGCCGGGAACAAAACCAAATTCTACAGGAATGCCCTCTTTGGTTACTAATAGCTGAACCTTTACGCCATAAAAGTATCTGCGCATACTGGTCTGTTTACCATGCCATTGTTTGCCTTTTAATATCTTGGCATTCATGATCCGGATATTATCACAAACGGCCACAGGAAACGAATCAAGCACATAACTCATCTCACAACTGATATACTTAAAGTAATATCCGACCTGCATAAACAGACTATAGATCAATTCAGCAACAGCATGAAGCCTGCGGTTGAACCGGCTCTTATCCAGCATTCCCGGTATCATACCCGTCATTTTCATGAATTGCCTTGCTTTATCCTGATGCCCGCCAAAATAAAGTGCCGATACAACGCAGTGGTCATAATTTCGCTGTCACTCACCTGTCGGCGGCTATCTTCATAATGCTTGCCCGTTTTCAATAAATCATCTATAAAGCAAAATGTTCCTATAATTTTATCCTTGGTGAGCATCCCTTAGAATTTATTTAGTTGTTCGTAAACCAAATTTATTCTTTGATGCTCACTTTTTATAACCTTATTATCTGGCAACTTGAGTTAATTAAAAAACCATCGCAAATTTTTCCCAGATGAAAAAACTTTTATTATTCTTATTACTATCTCTGCTTCTTGTTTCGTGTAAAAAAGAAAAGAAAGAAGACAAACAACCGCCACAACCTGCAAAAGTGACTCTAGTATCAAAAAATACCCACACTGAAAAGGGCAGCATCTATACTATCAACTATACTTATGACTCCAAACACCGGTTGATTAACAAACATTATTCAACAGGTTTAAATAATGAGTACACTTATGATGCAACGGGAAACGTAATAAAGTTCAAGGAATACCATGATGAGAGTGTGGGTGACCGTGACTCTACAGTTTACACCTTTGTTTATCAGAACGGTTTACCCAAAACTGGCGTCGAGTCGAAAATCTATAAAGGCAAAGCGTTCAGCACAGGCGAGATAACTTACGAAGTTTCAAATAACCGAGTGACTAAGATTACATTGAAAATAAACAAATTTGAGTTCTATTATTCAGTCACCTATGATGCTGCAGGAAACATGGAAACAATTAAGTCGCCAATAGGATACGGAGTATCAACCGGAACCTACTCCTACTCAGATAAGAAAAATCCATTTTATAACAGCCGCCCGAAGTTTCTCGTATGGGTATTGCAGCTGGACTTTTATTCGCCTAATAATGTTAAGTCGACTGAATATGTCGATGAGAGAGGTTCTTCTAAAACAGAGCACACTACAACTTTCGACGCTAACGGATTTCCGACATCAGACTTAGTTAAAGGAACTGAAACGTTTGTCGACGGGACGGTGACAGTAGAAAATACGACTGACACTTACGAATATATTACGGCCCAATGAACATTTAAATAATCAAGGCAGAGCTGATAAAGGGATTAGAAGGTGTTTCGATTGACCCGAATTCAGAGCGCAGTCTCTTTGATCGGTCAATTCATTGCGCATTCAAATAAAGCTCCTATTAATATGCGCCCCGTTTAGCTTCGTCTACCGGATATCTTCGAATAAAAAAGCCGGCTTTTACACCGGCTCTCTTGCCTTTCGGCAGGTTACCTAAACCTTATTCCAAATTTACAACAAATTAGAGGTTCCCTCGCCCGCTTTGCCTCCCGTATTTTTCCGTAAATTAACGGAAGTTTCCTGCCACGCTTAAACTAAATCCAATTCGTAAGGGTTAGAAATAGTCTTTTTACCAAACCGCTTAAGCAATTCAAACTCGTTTGAAATATTAATCTTTTCCTTTTCAATGATTTCCTTTACTGCTGGTTGTTTTAAACCAGGAATACGAGTTTGAAAAAAAGGCCAAAGAGTCTCATTATGATAAACCTTGTCTAGTTGAGAAAAACCAGCTATGGGATTGTATTTGTCGCTATTTTTCTTGAATTCCTCAGTATATTTAAATATCCATTCGCCGTACTCACAATGAAGAGTTCTTACTACAATACTATCGACCTTCAACTTGAATGTAGCATTTGCACCTTCTGGTAAGTGAACTTGTAGATCACTCCCATCCATTGACTTGGAAAATAATCGCTTTATATAACCTAACATTTAATTATCCTCTTATTTTTTTAAATCTTTCTTCAACTATATGCTGGATTAATTTACATCTTTCTTTTAGGAAAAATCCAAAGAAATCTTTTTTTAACATCTTTATGATTGTCGGCCTAAACGAGTGTTCTATTGCACTTGGTTGTTTAGAGAGCAGATAGTATTCGTCATTAACGAAGACGAGTATTAATTTTTTGGCTTAACATTAAGATATAAAAAACCCGACGGTTATCTCGCCGGGTTTTTATAGTTTATTGAAGGTTTTTACACGTTCAATAAAATACTTCCAAACAATACTCTTGAAATAAAAGCCTTTACCTATTGTCTCTTGATTTTTTAACTTTTTCCTCTTTCTGTTTGTTCTATGCAAACTCCCGAAAAACGCAAAATGCGCTTTGCTCACCGCTATTGCGTTTTTAAACTTTCCTTCGGCTGAAAACTTTACAATCGAAATAAAATCGAGCCAGAACCGAATAAAAATAGTTTTGAAAACACGATCTTTGGGAAGATTCTTTTGCAGCATCCAAAGGTTATTTCTAAAATTGAGGAAGGTTTTTTTCGGATCCTCTTTTGATAGGGTACCGCCTCCGATGTGATAAACACTCGAGCCGGAACAATACATTATTTTATATGAGGAATTTCTTAGCCTCCAACAAAGATCAATTTCTTCCATGTGAGCGAAAAAATCAGAGTCAAAACCTCCGGCTTCAACCCAAGCTTTTCGTTTTATAAAAAAAGCCGCACCCGAAGCCCAAAATATTTCTCCCGACTTATTATATTGTCCTTTATCTTTTTCAACTGTGTCGAATATCCTTCCCCGGCAAAAAGGGTATCCGTATTTATCTAAAAAGCCGCCTGCAGCTCCGGCATGTTCAAAGTATTCTTTTCGGTTATAGTCTTTGATTTTTGGCTGGGCGGCGGCAATTTTCGTATCACTTTCCATCAGTTCGATTATCGGTTCAATCCAGTCGGGTTCAACTTCTACATCCGAATTTAAAAGAATGAAATAATCCGATTTTACTTCTTTAAGCGCTTCATTGTATCCTCCGGCAAATCCAAGATTCAAAGAGTTTTCAATAATCCGAACCAATGGGAAATTTTGTAATATAAA
>JAYULL010000026.1:0-1381 GCA_043763625.1 Sphingobacteriaceae bacterium
TAACGATAAGGTTAACGTGTTTTAGGTTGCCGAGCTACCAAGCCATCGTTCGAGACACAACCCGAATTTAAGGAGCAAAAACGAATACCATGATTAAACTATACGAATACATCAAAATCAGATTATACTATCTTGGATGCTTCGAACACCCATTGGTAGCACAGGTGTTTTACATCATCGACGCCGACATCGAACGGCTTCGAGATTTACAGGCCGAAATCAAAAGATTACGAGCCAGAAACAGGCAACTCCGAGCCGAATACGTTCAGCTAATCAATGAGCGATTATCGGGAATAGACGAGGATGCTCGAATAGCCTTCGAGATACACTCGAAAGAAGTACCCACCGTGCCAAAGCGATTACTGAAATCTGCATACACCGCACGCACAATTCGTCGAAAGGCCCCGTTACTATGGGAACGATTCAAGTATTCTCGATAATATACCGTATTCGATACGTGATACAGTCCAGTCATTTGCGCCAAATGACTTAAAAATGACTGCATTTTAGCAATTTTACTCACAACTATCGAATCTCTTGATAATCTCTCGACAAAAAATCGAAAAATGCAGTCATTTGCGCCAAATGACTTAAAAATGACTGCATTTTAGCAATTTTGCTCACGACTATCGAATCTCTCGATAATTTCTCGATAATCTCTCGACAAAAATCGAAAAATGCAGTCATTTACGCCAAATGACTGCATTTTTTATAAATCGTTACAAAACCGTTTCAAAGTGGGTATCAGAGCCTTCGATAGATTCTCGGTAAACCTCGACAAATTCTCGACAAATTCTCGACAAATTGTCGACAAATCACGGCATTTTGCGCTTAGTGCAACGCAGTCATTTGCGCCAAATGACTGCATTGCTGTTTTTGGGGTATTTTTGGGCCTAAAATGGGTAAATGTGGGATATGGGAACGAGGTCAAAATCACCACAGGCATTGGGTAGGGTAAAACCCAACATTGGTCAATACTCCAAAATTGGGAATACAGTCAAAATTTGACCTACGGGGCGATAAATCGTTTTTAGGCTTCTCCACAGCATGTGCGTTTTTAAAGGGCTATTTTAGCCCAAAACAGGCTATTGAGGGGTTTTTGCTGCTTTGCTGATAGCGCACTACTGCTTATTCCTATTGAACTCACCCCTCAGTATAGAGGGCTTATTTTATGGTTAAATAAGCATTTCCTGTCATTAACGCTTCATTTCCAGTCATTAACGGGCGTGAATGACTGGAAATGACTACCACAAAATATAATTTTATAAAAAAGGCTAAAACTAACAGGCTAAAATAAAAAGGGGTTAAAAACAGCCTTTTTAACCCCTTTTTCAGTAAAAATCAAAATCTTGAAAAATCATTATTCCAGTCATTTACGCTT
>JAYULL010000027.1:0-1375 GCA_043763625.1 Sphingobacteriaceae bacterium
ACCGTTCTTCCTTTGAACTATATTTCCTTTGTTGGCCCGATGAGATTCGAACTCATAACCCCCGAATTAAAAGTTCGGTGCATCTAACCATTGAGCTACGAGCCAATTTTTTTGTTGCGATTAATGGACTCGAACCATTAGCCTTTACCGTATCAGGGTAGTGCTCTACCATTGAGCTAAATCACATTTTTAGTAATGACTGAAAGACTCGAACTTTCAACCTGTACGGTATAAGCGTACTGCTCTAACCATTGAGCTAAATCATTATTCGTTGCGACCATAAGATTCGAACTTACAACGCTCGGCTTATGAGACCGACATGTTATCATTACACCAAGTCGCAATATTATTTTGTTGGCTCAGAAAGATTCGAATCCTCCTTCGGCGAACAAGCTTTTTATCACTTCATCCGTAATGAAGCATTCTCATCCGTTGAACCCTGCCTACCGGCAGGCAGATATGAGCCACTATTTGTGCGACTTTCAGACTTGAACTGAATACATTTTTCTTATAGTTGCCTTCTAGAAAAGAAGGAAGAAAAATATGTTACCCATACACCAAATCGCATTTTCTTTATCGGTTGTTTATGGGTATCGAACCCTGTTCTCCACTTTCACAGAGTAGCGCTTTACCATTAAGCTATAAACAACATCTGATGTTCGGATTGGACTCGAACCAATATCTTCAGAATCAAAATCTGACATACTAGCCGTTGCACTACCAAACAATTTTGTATAGTAGACATCCCGCATTCAGCGGGAGAACCTGCAACCTCTCCAATCCAAATGGAGTATCCGATCCCGCCTTTTGCGGGAGAATACTACTATATTTTAAAGCGGTTCGTAAGGGAGTCGAACCCTTGTCGTCAGATAGACAATCTGTAATGTTAGCCGTTACACCAACGAACCTTAAGTAACCCGTACGATCCCGCAATTCTGCGGGAGAACTCCCGTATCATCAAGTAGAAAGCCTGATATCCTAACCATTAGAAGAACAGATTATTTTTTAAAATCAGTTGTAAAAGAAGCGCCCCTGTTGCATCTCACAGGGAACGCTCTTATTCCTCCTCCTGCTTAATAATTTTAAAACCTGTCTTTTTCAATTAGCCATTCAACCATTTTATAAATAGCAATTACAATTACAATAAATTTCATTTTCTCAATTTTTATCCAACAAAAAAGCCCAACCGTTTTTGATTATTACGATTGGGCTTTGCTGAAAGAAATGAAAAGTTTATTCCATTTTTTGTAATGCACACAATCGTATTTTATCTTCATCATTTAAATCATAACTGCAAAAACTAAATGTTGGTATCGGCATAAATATTTCTACACCTGTAAGGCTTAAAAAAATATTTTTACTATTTAATTTTTGG
>JAYULL010000028.1:0-18389 GCA_043763625.1 Sphingobacteriaceae bacterium
GTAAATGTGGTATGGTGATAACACCAAGAACAAGTAAAAATGACTGACAACAAAACAGAATACTGAGGTAATGTGGTATGGTGATAACACCAACCACAAGTAAAAATCAAGTTCTCATTCTATTGGAACGCGAATAAAAGCTACAAAGGACAAATAGAGGCTACACGTAACACGGCCTCTTGCAAAAATGGCTGGTGACGTTTTTCTCTAACTTTTTCTACATTTAACTACCTTTTGTGCCGGGTAACAAAGGAGTGCTTTCTGCGTCTATAATCTAAATACTTACTATCAGCTCCGATACAGACATTTCACAAATCTGAAGAACTTCAATATGGCAAAGACAATTAACCAACGTATGACCGCAAACTTAGAGGGAGATTTTGTTGTGTTCCTTATAGGAATGCGAATTAACCGGTTGTGGAAATTACATAAATGGGTTCCTGTTGCTCAAGCAATGCCTAAAATGCTAATCGAATTATCGCAGAAACCTGAGAGTGGCTTTCTCGGCTTTCAAATATATGGAGTAATGCCTCCTGTGATTGTTCAGTATTGGAAATCTTTTGAGCAGCTTGAAGCTTACGCTAAAGACCGAGAAGGACATCATTATCCTGCGTGGAAAGCGTTTAATAAAAAGATTAAAAGTAATGGAGATGTTGGAATTTGGCATGAAACGTACAAAGTAAAGGCGGGTGAATATGAATCCATATATAACAACATGCCGAGATATGGCTTAGGTAAAGTTGGTGAGTTGGTGCCTGCAATAGGCAACAAAGAATATTCTGCACAAAGAATAGATATAAAACCGACTAGCAAATAAAATCTATAGTCGACGTTGTTGAAGCTACGCCTTACCCCGGGGCGAAGCCCGGTATTTTAATCGAAGAAAAATAGAAGACGCAGCAGGTTGCAGAAATTGGTGTTGCTTACGTACGGTGTAAGAATTACAGGAACCTAACCGAAGAAAGTAAAAGCCACGGGCAGCTCGAAACAGCAGAAACGGACCTAGGGTAGTTACAAAGAGTAAAGCCGGCGTTTTATGTGAAGATATAAAGTAAGTCGTAGAGATTGCTTCGTCGTACCTCCTCGCAAGGACGAGACGAAAAAGCGATTTAAGTCGAAACGAATACATTAAAAAACATTTGTCTCCTCAGTCTGATTAACTAAGGAGGACTTCCAACTTTAAATCTTCCCGGTCCTTAATAAATACTCCCCGGAAAAAAGAAAATGCTTGAAACCGAGCGCCAACACAAATTATTCTGTGTTTTTAAGGATACATGCAGATATTAACTTATATGAGTTGTGTTCTACCCCAACAATATATACCGAAACTTCAGAATTTATATCGACAGAAACAGGAGTCAATAGAGTTTAAACCGATTCGTGGGTACACGAACCGAGGCAACCGGGATTCTACCCGACAACACCTATGCTTTTACTTAGTTTTGTAAAATTAATGTTGTATCAGATCCGTGTACTACCGTTCTCATTGCTACCGGATTGTATTTAAGTAGTTGGAAAGAACTTGCTTGCACATCGCTAAACAGGCGCTCAGCTTGTTGATTCGGTAGTAACTTCTACCTCCGGCACCTTGCACAGCCGCCCCAATCGGCCCCTTGTGGGCAACCTGCCTAAAACTAAGCCTACAATGCGTTTTTTAGTAGTAACCTTACAAGGTGTGGATCGTACCACTTTTTTACTACCTGCAACATATTGTTGATTATCATGTTTATGTTAATTATCATGCTGTGCTAAGAGAAATTTATAGTAGCAAACCTAACCATTACAATATTACACGGGCAGTTCTCTAAAAGACATAAATATCATTTATCCATCATTTGGGCAGGCGATTCGTAAATAAAATAATCTACAATGAAAAAATGGGTAAAGGAATAAAGGACGGTAAGCTCACCCTTGAAAACGCTGAAATTACTTTTCTAGATCAAGAGAAAGGTAATCGGGCGAAAGAATTACTAATTGCTTACAAAGAAATTGCTTTTCTTATCGAGGAAAGGGGAAAACGGGCAGCAGAACTAGCCGTTGCAAATCTGGAATTGATTTTTGAAAACGAAGAAAAAGAAAAACGCGAGGCCGAACTTATCATTGCCAACAGAAAGCTTGCTTTTCAAAACCAAGAAAAAGAAAAAAGGGTTACAGAATTAGCTATCGCTAACAGAGAACTTCGAAAAGCCGAATATGCCCTTCGAAAACTGAACGAAGAGTTAGAACAAAAAGTAAAAAAACGTTCTTCACAGTACGCTTTCATCAGTCAGGTAAACCAAACCATTGTTCATGTAAAAGATGCCGAAACACTTTTTCGCAAGGTGTGCCGCATTGCTCTTGACTGCGGCCAATTTAAAATGGCGTGGATGGGAAGATTTGACCTTACACAAAAAATAACGATTCTTGATTCATGCGGCATCCCTTCGGAAGACATTAAACTATTTACCCGGGCACCTTACGTAAACAATGATTTGCAGGATAGTGTGTTGCGCACAGGCGAATATTTCCTCTGCAACGATATCGAAAATACGCCTGAATTAGAAAGTTGGAAACCTTACGCCGCAAAGCATAACATTCGTTCCGGTATCGTATTACCGATAAAAAAATCCGGCAAGGTCTTCGGAACTTTTAATCTCTATGCAACCGAACTGAATTTTTTCAACGAAGAAGATATTACATTACTTATTGAAGTAACAGGCGACATTTCCTTTGCCCTCGACCTTTTCGAAAAAGCAGAAAAACACCGCGAAGCAGAGGAAACAATAATAAAAAATGAAAATCGTTTTCGTGCCTTGATTGAACGCAGCACAGATATGAAAGCGCTGGCAACTCTTGACAGAAAACTTTTTTACGCAAGCCCGTCTATTTCCGAAATACTGGGATACACACTCGAAGATTTTCGAGATACACCCGCTACCGACATTATTCATCCTGATGATATTTCAAGAGCTTTTGAAGACGTAAAAAATATTTTACAAACCGAGGGTAGTTCAACTTATTCCCGGCACCGCCTGAAACACAAAAACGGAAACTATATATGGTGCGAAGGAACTGTTACCAATTTGCTTCACGAACCGCATGTAAATGCAATAGTTTGCAACTTCAGAGATATTTCTGAAAAGAAAGCAATAGAGGATCAACAGGAATTCGACAGAAATAATCTAAACGCCTTAATCAATAACACCAATGATTTGATGTGGAGTGTCGACAGAAATTTTAATCTCATCACCTCGAACCTCCCATTTGATAAAGCATGCGAAGTTAATTCCGGTAAGGCAATTGTTAAAGGAGAATGTGTTCTTTCAGCAGCAAATACTCCTGAAAAAATGATCCGTTTTAAGCAATTATACGAACGTGCATTTGCGGGAGAATCATTCACCGAAATCGAACATGCTACCTTTCCTGTTGAATTGTGGACGCAAACTTCATACTACCCGATACGAAAAGGTGATAACATAATAGGAACCGCCTGCCATTCGCAAGACATTACCGGAATAAAAAATAACGAACTGCAACTGAGAAAAAGTGAAGTATTTAATCGGGGAGTGCTTAACTCCTTAACTTCGAATATTTCGGTAATAGATGCCTCGGGAGATATTGTTGCGGTAAACGAATCTTGGAAAACCTTTGCAAGAGAAAACGGCGACACTAAATTGCAACGCACCGCAGAGGGTGCAAATTACTTTAGTGTTTGCAATAAAGCAGCCGAAGCAGGTGATGAAATTGCCCATAAGGTATTAGTGGGAATGCAATCTGTTATGGATGAAAAGAATAAAGATTTTTATCTTGAATATCCCTGCCATGCACCTGATAAACAACGATGGTTTGGAATGCGTGCCATAAAGTTTAATAGTGATGTACCCATGGTTGTAGTGGCACACACCGATATTACTGAACGCAAATTTGCAGCACAGACCCTGATACAAAGCGAAGCACGATTAAGAGAAGCACAGGCATTAACACATATCAGCAATTGGGAAATAAATTTGGTCAGTAATACAAGGATATGGTCAGATAAGCTTTATAAGATTTTCGGAATTAGGCGCGAAGATATAAAACCATCACACGATGTATTTTTGTCAATGATTCATCCGGATGATTATAGTTTTGTTAAAGCATGTGCTGAAAAATCTTTTCAAACATTTGTTGCAGGTTTCTTTAATGCCAAAATTAAAAGGAAAAATGGCGATATAAGACATGTGTATTCAGAGTGGAAATTTGAATTTGACGAAGGCAAAAAACCAATCCGTATTTACGGCATTCTGCAAGATATAACCGACAGAAAAGTTGCTGAAGAAGAACGCGAAAAATTAATTAATGACACGATTCAACGTAACCACGACCTGGAGCAATTCACATTCATCATATCACACAATCTTCGCGCACCCGCAGCAAACATTATTGGCTTGGCAGAAATCTTGCAAGATGAAACACTTACCCCGCAAGAGCAAAAAGAATTTTTGCAAGGACTTACAACATCCATATCCGGACTTGACACCGTGATCAAAGACATCAACGCTATACTGCAAGTAAAAAGAGAAGTCAACGAAATAAAAGAATTAATATCCTTTTCAAAATTAGTAAGCAACGTTTCAACAAGCATCGGCAATCTTATAGCAAAACATCACGTCCGCATCAAATCCGACTTTTCAGAAGTCGATGAATTTTATTCGATCAAAGTTTATTTGCACAGCATTTTTTACAATTTAATAAACAACAGTATAAAATATAGCAAACCGGATGAAGAACCGCGTATTGAAATAAAAAGCAAAAAAGAAAACGGAAAAATAATCCTCACATTTAAAGATAACGGATTAGGGTTTGACATGAAAACACAAGCCGGTAAAATATTCGGACTCTACAATCGATTCCACTCCCACGTAGAAGGCAAAGGTATGGGCTTGTTCATGGTAAAAACACAGGTAGAATCAATAGGCGGAAAAATAACCGTTGCAAGCGAACTCAATAAGGGAACAGAATTTACAATTGTATTTAAAAACTAAACTATAGAAAACATGACACCATCAGCAAAAAGATTTCTACTCGTTGACGACGACCCCTTAACCAATTTCCTATCAAAAAAGATATTAGGACAAATATTCGGAGAAGTAGAAATAAAGGATTTTGTTAATCCGGAATTAGCATTAGAATACATCGAAACCGAATTTGAAAATAAACAATCTGAAGAAAAAGTAACTCTCTTTTTAGACATTAATATGCCAAACTTAACCGGCTGGGAATTTCTCGAAAAATTTGAAACATTCAAAGATTCAATAAAAAATCAGTTCAATATCTACATGCTCTCCTCTTCGGTTGACTCTGCCGACATTAAACGCTCAAAACTAAATCCACTTGTTATAGACTTTATAGAAAAGCCACTTAACAAAAGCATAGTCACGAAAATATTAGTTGAAATAGCAAACAACGCATATAATTAAACACCAACTCTTTCGCTGAAGCAACTTAGATTTCTGCAACGCGATAACGATACTAATGTTGATATAAAGGCAAAGTGAAATAGAATGTAGATTCCTCTCCTGCTTTCGTAGGAAAACCGGTTTCTACGCCTTGAAGCGCGATAATTTTAGAAGCTTAATTGAGTCCCATACCATATCCGAATCTCCGCCAAGTACTGCAAGCGGGGTTATGGTTTACTTTTCTGAAATTGCTTAAGAATGGAAAATTCGAATTAAAGCTTGCCTTTATCTCTTAAACCTACTGAAGGGTGAACGCTTTCGTTGCCTGCTTCAGTTTGAAGCATCGGCCTTTTATATGCTCCTTGCCAACTGAAGGGAAACACAAATGAATCGTAAAGTTTACCCTTACCATCGGGGTTAATGTTTTTTTCGAGATAAGTTTTTTCGAAGGCTAAACCTGAAGAAACGGCTTTCTCTACCATCCATTGTAGGGCAATGTCGCTTAAACCTTCATCGGGATACCCGCCTCCTATATTAGAATGTACTCCCCGAAACCAAACCTGTTCTAAAAGCTGAGAAATACCGAGTTCTTTTATCTTCGAACTTTGTTCCCAAAGGGCAGGCTGAAAAGATTTTCGCTTTTCATCAATAGCCAAAGCATGATAAGCATAATCAACATAACTGCTTAAAGTAGTGTCATGAAATTCATATTTACTTTTGTTGCCGAAAATGTGTACCGGAACACCTAATGAACCTACCGTATCCCAAACTCCGATAAATTTTATTCGAACTTCAGGCTGGCAATATTGAGCCCTAAATTCAACCGCTTCGGGCGAGTCGGGATTTGTAGCCGGCGTACGATCACGGTACATTTCATAAGCTCTGTTAATTAAAACTAAATTATTATTTTTAACTAAACCGGAGTTTCTGATCATGCCGGCGAGGCTCCGGGCGGTATAGGCTCCCCTGCTGAAACCGAACAAATAAATCTCGTCGCCTTGCGAATAGTTCCAGCAAATAAATTTATAGATATCAATAATATTTTGATCAATTCCGGCGCCCGTGGCTCCGTCGAACATTCGCTTTGTGCGGGTTCCGGAAGTTCCTATTCCCTCATCATAAAACTTAATTTGGTGGATTCCGGCACCGTCTTCATTGCAGATTGCTTCAAAAGTTTTTTGCACATTGGTTCTGATTAATTTTCCTCCTTCTATATCTCCCGGCAAATTCCACGTACCGTCACTGCAGGTAATAATTCTTTTCATAAAATAATTGTTGGATCTAACTGTTCTTTTGGCTGTTGGATTCGAAAAGGGTAAAGAACTTTAACACTACAGGCAGAGCAGCAGTGAGAATTCCTAAATATGTAAGCAACGTTTTATAGGTTTCTTGCTGCGAGGCATACAAGAAGGCTAAGACAGCCACTATCAATATAAAGAAAGGCTGTTTCAGTTTTCGCCAGTTACCGTTATCTTCTATCTGCTTCTGTATCAACATTACCTCGGCCTTACCGATAGCAGTAAGAATGAAATTGCGAAAGCCTTTATTAAACAGCGACAATCCGCTTTCATTTTTTACAATTATTCCTTTGCAGACCAATAGGGAAAGGTTATAATCGTCGAAAGAGTTAACCAAGCCGTCTTCAGCCAAATCCCACAGCAAAAACTTTTCCTCTTTTGTTAACGATTGCCAGATATACATGTAAAAGTAATGCGAGGTGATTTGTAGTTTAAATGCAAGTGAATCGGCTTCCGGTTCCGGTTTTATGCCTTCAAGCTTGTTTTTAATCGGGCGGTAAATCTTGTTTGAAAATTGTGTAGAAGCAGTTTCGAGAAACAGGCCTTTCTGCCAACCTTCTACATTTGCAGGTATTTTGATTTCACCGGAAGTGATTTTAGCAATTACAATTTTAAAGTGGCCAAGCAACACGTGCCAGCGCTCTAAATCGTGTTTAGGTAAGCGTTGTTCGCCTGAATTATAAAACTCCTGATCGTTTAAAGAATCTAAAAAATTGATAGGATGTACCGTTGAAACAACTATTATATTGCCCTTATTCTTCTGTAGTAAAGTTTCGAGAAATTCGAGTTTAATTCTGTTTGTTGCATCATTTTTAATATCGTATTCAAAATGATTCACGATGATTAACTCATATTTTCCGCTGAACACCTCCGATTTAGCAGCTAACCAGGCAGGATCAGTTCCTGCTTCGCTCAAGTCACTCGGGATAAGAATAATATCGAGTATAAACACGTTATTGTACTCCGGTTTATCTTCGTTATATATCAAATCAACGCTGTTTTTGCCTTTTAAAATACCGTTGTTAATGTAATTTTTCAGTCGTGTTGTTTTCCCTGAGCCGGGCGACCCGATCATAAAAATTAAATCATTAAGCTCCGGATCGGTTAAAAGCACTTCATCAATATCTTCCCATCCGGTAGCTTTCGGCAGATTAACAGCGAATAACTTTCTGATTATGCTGTCAAGAGCTTTCCAAAAAAAGAAAAGAATTGCTAATAAGAGCAGCCAAAAGAGTAAACCTTTCAGGTCGAATTTAGGCAAACCGTATTTAAGGATTGCAGAGGAAAGTTTTAAATGCTTGCCGGAAAAAGCGGGATAAAAGGTTTGGGCCCTTGCTGAATCTATTATGCTGTTGTATACCAATTGCCCGCTTGAAGAAGTTTGTTCCGGCTCTTCGTTATTAAACGTATTAAAGGCCGTGAAGTATTTAAACAGCTCGCCGGTAAAGTAGCTTTCCCTACTGTCGGGTCTGATAAATTCTGAGTCGGTACCGGCTGTTGCATAAGTTTTTACCCAGATACTGTCGTTATAAACCCCTTCTCTTATAAGTTCGCCTGAACCTGTTATTTTGCCTTTTGCCAATAATTCGGAAACGAATTGAGCGTGTTTATACCGAGCCGTGAGCTTCAGTTCGTAATCAAAAACAGAGGTATAAAAAAGCACTACAGGAATTCCGCTGGTGACAATTAAACGGGTAAACAACATTAAAGAATAGCTCGAACAATAGTCGAAGTTTAGATTTGAAGTGCTTGAATACTTCTTTAGAACTTTAAATATCCGGCCGGAGAATCTCAGGGTAAAAAAAGTAACCGCCAATATGAGCACTTCTAACAGTAAGAAAGCGATAAATTGATACTGCAAAACAGCTAATGCAATTAAGTTAATCACCACCGTAAGAGCTAAGAGTGCTTTCTGCGATGACAGTTTTAAGCGGTATTTTTCAGGCGAAATTTTTTTATAGGTATTAAGATAAAGGTTATTTAGAGCGATGGTAATTGCAGTACACGACACCAGCAAAACAAAAAGATATTGTAAAAAACCGAGGTTAAAAAACCGAAAAATACAGAGTAAGATTATAACGGCAATATTCAACAAAACAGCAGTTTTGTACTCTTGCCGGAAACACTCATGAGGACCTACCCACGAAATATCCGAATATTGTTTTTTCAAAAAAGAAGGTCGGCGGGAGACCAGGAAAACTACCAGTAATTCAAGAATGAGAACCAGAAAGAAGCTGAAGAGCATTAAAAAACTGAAACCGAAGGTTTTGGTATCTCTCAAATATTTATATGAAGTATCTTCCAACACTACTATGTGATAGGGGTAGTTTGAAAAATGCTTAGCAAACACTTTAAACTCTTTGCCCAAATACTCGGTAGTAAAAAATTCATCACCGCCGGAAGCAAGAATGTTTTTCAGAGTTTTGCCTTCGGTAAATTCTTCAGAAATATTTTCGTTTAGATTTTTGAATCGGTTAGCATGATAAAGAACTTTGCCTTCTTTATCTACTACAGCAAATAAATATCCGCAGGGCAATATCGCGTTATCAACGCTCTTTAAGTTGAAAGAAAGGGCCGCAACTTGTCCTTTTGTTATCGAAGCTTTTGAAATAACGGTTGTAAAAGTACCCCGGGTTAACGAAGCCACTTGTTCAAGATAGAAAGCACTGTCGGCACCGAAAGAATAGGCGGTATTGGGGGATTGTATTCTCTTAAAGTAGGCCCTCCCTGCAAAATTTCCCGGAGGAGATATGTCTCGTTGAAGCGACCAGGCGGTTAACTCTTCTCCTCTGTTATTAAGCCAGAAAGTGTAATTAACACCTAAGTTTCCGGACGCCGCTTTAACTGCAGAATCAATTGAACGATTTAAGGGATCTTTGAAATTGCTGTTACCTCCAACACTTTTGTCCTTGTAATTTTTGGCACTGCGGAAACTGTCGAGCCGGGTGAGCGTTCTATAAGCGCTTGCCACTTCTTTATCAAAAGCCTTTTGAATTGACCCGGCAAGATTTTCTCGACTGATTTCCGATCCGTTCTTCCCGGGCCTTAAGTATGCATTGTACTTTAAAAACATGAAAAAGAGCGTGGACATCAGCAGCATTGATACGGCGAAGGAGAACAACCCGTCGGTAACTGTGAGCCTATCGCGATTACCCATTTGATAGAGTTTTATCCAAGGCAGAGAAAGTATAAGCGCAATGGCAAGAGTTAATAAGAGAAGTGAAATATTCTCCGGCAGCTTCTTCTTCAAGTATTCATACTTGTCTTTGGCCAATAGCCCTACAAGTGTTAACGAAGCTTGATCAGCGGCCAAATTTACTTGTTGTGGGAAGAATTTATAAGAGGTTCCGCTTAGCTCAATGTTCTTAATGTTCCCTTTCCGTAAAAAAGCACTTTTCTTGCTTGGTAGCGAGTCTTTAGTAATTCCGGCAATCCCCGACGGAAAAGTTTGGTAAACTATAGCTTCATCGCTAAGCAGCAAATACTCGTTAAACTTATCTTCAGGAAGTAAGGGCGTGAGAAACTTTTCGATTTTATAAACCAAACCAATCTTAAAATTCTTTTTGTACAGTTCGATCAGTAACTCGCGGTTCTTGAAGGTAATCTTACAAATGCTGTCTGCGTTAATACCGCTTTGCTTAGCGTCTTTAGTAAGAGTAGCTGTATCAATCGGAAGCAGAACAAAATTTTCTCGAGAATATCTTTTGATGTAATTGTCGATCGAATCACGGCTAAAATTAGCTCTGTTACTAATCCGAGTTTCGAGCAAATTATTAAGGAGCCCTATTGAATTATCGATTTTAGCATGAATATTAGTCTCTACATTCTGCAGGCACCGAAAGTGCCGGTCCTCTACGTATTTCGCATTTTTTGGTATATGTATAAAGAAATAACCGGCCCCTAACAGCGTCACCAAAAAAACAGTTACCAATAACAGCGAGCGGTTTTTGTTAAAAGAGAAAAAGTTCTTCATACTGCCGGTTTCAACTTAGTCCGCCTTAACAATCTCAATCCAAATCTTTTCCTTCTTTTCTGCGCTTTTCAATAAGCTCACCAAACCGTTCACTTTACTCTTACAATTCCAAATTTTGCTTTTCATATCGCCTTGGGTGCCAATTAAGATACACCCTTCGCTGTCAGCAGAAGTATTGCCCCCGTGAATTCGTATTCCTTCAAAACATTTTACATTCAGCAGCAGGGGCAGATATTTTTGGAAACGGTTGCTGAAACTTAATATTAATTCGTAGCGCCCGAACGCAATAGCGGTTTGGTTCTTGATCTTGCCGGAACAATCGCTTTTTAAATCCCTGACAGTGTCCTCGCAGGTGTAAGCAAAAAAAGTATCGTCGACATACATCTTACCAAGAGTAGAGTTCGGATTAAAAACAGAGCGTATAACTTTAATCTCCATACATTCTTTCGATTATTTATTCTTGTGAATTGGGTACCAGGGATGACCTCCCGAAGCCCCAATTTAATCCGAATAGGGCAAAAACGTTGTTTAAATCCCCGAAATTTTTTCCAAAACTCCCCGCAAGATATAAGTTATCGCTTATTTTATATTGGACAACAGCAACGGTTCTGGCACTTTTGAGATTGGAACTTGAGTAGCTTCTTTTAAGATGTTCTACTGACAGCGAAAACTCCCTGAGTGAATATTCAATCCTTCCTCCAAAATCAAATGCCTTTTCTTTTTCAAACCGGTTTGTCGCGGAATCTGCTAAAACATTATCATTAATGTACTTTACTGAGCCCGACATTGATAGATTATCTTGAAGCTTTTGCGGATTAAAACTGAAGCTTGAAAGTGTTGCGTTTAACCAAACACCGCTTCTGTTAAAACGCCTGTTTTTATACGTATTTCCGGGAACTGCGGCTGAGTAAGCGTAAGCTAAATTTAATTGAAAGAGAGGCACTTGCGACAGAGATTTCAAATATTCCCGGATTTTAGCGTCCTTCGATATCGCCATTTCTAACTCTTCGGGTTTTGCTTTATCAAGGCTGTCGATTGCTGCTTCAACAACTTTTATTTCGTTTTCTATTTGTTGTTTCTCTGACTGATTTTCCGTTTCACGATTTTCTTTAAACAGCTCAACAAGTCTTGCTTTTAAATTTCTTTTTTTGTCTCTTGTGATGTCGCTGCTAAGTGATGAAATTCGTTGAGAAATTGCTCTCAAATTTTCGTTGAGTTGTCGGTGTTGCTCGGGTGAGCGAAGCGTTATTAGATTGGTGCTTGCCCCGAAAGCCAGGTAATTTGTTTTCTTAAGTAAACTTCCGGCTGTAGAATCGCTGTATGAAGACGCGATTGAGATACTCAATTTATTATAAATTCCGGTAAAAGTGTTTTGATGTTCCTTATCGCGGATATTGAGGTATTTATAAACAGTTGCATTTTTGGGTTTGAAGTACCAAAAGGGCGAGATCTCGAAAGCAAAATTTTTGGGAAGCGCTGTTCCGGCATTAGATAAATTAAATAAGCTGAAGGCAAAAGCTTTAGGATTTGTGGGCCGTTCGATACTTGAAGGAGAAATATCCAGAATTTGAAAGCCGGGAGAATTGGGCGTTTTCAATCCCGATAAATCTACATTTTGTGCCCGTAAACTCAATGCAATTAAATTGCACAGAATTATTGCCGGAAAAACTTTTTTGAGTTGCATATTTATTCAGGTGAGTTGAAGATACTTCTCCACACATATTGTGTTTCCGGAATCGCTAATGCTTTTATCTCGTTGTTCAGCTAGAAACGCTTGATTGCTTTCTCCGTATTCCAATTCATAGCGGACGGTTAAATTCCTCAAGCACACCGGCTTGTCTTCCTCAGGAATATGATCGAGAATACTCTCTGTAGAAATCTCGAGTAAACTTCCCTTAAGATCTTCTGAAAAGCCTAACGAAGTTCTTGAAATATTGCCGGTTCCGTCTTCCGAAACGGCCTTTTCTTCGCTGTCGCCCGCAACGGAAGTCACTTCTATTTTAGTAACCGAAATTGCAGGAGTAGAAACCTTAACGGTTAAAAAAACTTCATTGTTGGTATCTCCAAGCCGGTATTCGTTTATATTCATAGCTTAATCTTTTATACTGTCGGAAGGAAGTACTGTGTTATCGGCATTCGTATTTGTGCTTACAACAGGTTGCTTAATTGATGTACGCAACTTCATCATCTTGTTTAAAAGATCGAACCAAAAAGGAGCCCCCAAAGAAAGAGCAATTGCCGTAATCAGGAAACCGGGCCACCGGCTACCCAACGCTCCGAAAAAATATCTCCATTTCTCCGACCGGGAAAATTGTATGGAGCCGTTATAATCTTTGGGAATTTTATTCGCCGGTAGTAATCCTGCGTCAATGTTCAAGTCGAGAATTTTTTTACCTGTTTTTGCTTCTGTTCTTACCACTGCTGAATCGGGCAGCCAATTACTCGAACCTAAAAGCATTTGAGTACCTGCAATGTCGTTTTCAAGTTGCTTTTTTACCGCCAATAGCGAGTCGAGTTGTCTTTTATATTCTTCGGCATTTGCCGAGTCGAGCAGAGCACTTACTTTTTTCGGACTTTCAGGATGTGTTTCTATATACGCGGTTGCCAACTTAACCATCTGGTCGCGGGCATCTTTATCTTTCGACAAATTTTTTACAATGCCAATGGTATCAACGTTAAATATCCAAGCCACAAAAAAACTAAGTAACAGAAGTATTATCTGGATCTTGCGTTTATACCATTCTGTTGCTTGCTCCATCGTCCGGTCAAACCAGGCCTCAAGCTGTTGCTTAAATTTTACTACTTCCCTTCCGGAATCTTCCCACATACTTAACACATAGTCGGCAGTTTCTTTACCTAAAACTTTTGGAGCTTTGAGCCTCAGTTCTTCGTCTATTTTTTGAGGATCAACCGAATTACTGCAATTCAACAAATAGATGAGGGTTTTTGAAAAACTCACCGCCTTGAATGAGGACGGAATTCTAAACACACCGGAACTGCCGAGGTACTTAATTTCCGGATGGGCATAAAAGTTTCTGACAATTTTATTATTCGGATTTTTAAGAATTTTTATCGAATCCCACAAACGCTGCAAAATATTCATATCAGCTTCGTCGTTCAGCATCCGGTCTATCGCCTCTTTTAAGTTTCTTGCCCGCAACCCCAGTTTAGTAGCAATAATTTCTGCGATAGTGGTTACAAACAAACTGTAGAGCAAGTAAATAAAGACAAGGCCGATAACAATGTCTAAAATAGGATGGTTGAACATGGTGCTATTTCTAGGAGACTTTCGGGAAGTAAACTGCTGTGATAACCTACTAATTTACGAACGAAAGCAAGAGAAAAAATAGCTACTTATAGCTATTTTTTTAGTGCAACAAATTGTTATAAAATTTGCTTTCTACTTGTAGAGCAAACACTTTAGGTCAATTAATTGTCTTTATATAAAGTTGTCATTCAATCATTGAGCGACTTTTATTATAATACTCAAATTATGAAACGATATTTATATTGCATCGCCGCTGTATCAACTCTCTTTCTTTTTAATACTTGTGCCGTTAATCCCGTTACGGGCAGACGAGAGGTTGTGCTGATGTCAGAAGCCCAAGAAATGGCCATGGGCAAAGATGCTGATCCCCAAATCCTACAGCAATACGGTTTATACGACAACAAAGAGCTACAGGCATTTATTAACGAGGAAGGAAAAAGAATGGCTGCCGTTTCTCATCGACCGGGAATAAATTATCAATTCAGAATTGTGGATTCGGATATTCTGAATGCATTTGCCGTCCCGGGAGGATACGTTTACTTTACTCGGGGCATTATGGCCCATTTTAACAATGAAGCTGAATTTGCCGGAGTTTTAGGACATGAAATCGGCCATATCACTGCCCGACATTCTGTGGCTCAGCAACGTAATGCTATGTTGGGCCAGTTGGGTTTAATTGCCGGGGTTATTATTTCTCCCGAATTTGCGCAATTTGCCGAAAGTGCTTCTCAAGGACTGGGTTTATTATTTCTAAAATTTGGTAGAGATGCAGAGCGTCAATCCGACCAACTGGGAGTAGAATATTCATCTAAAATAGGTTTCGATGCCCAAGAAATGGCAAACTTTTTTAAAACTCTTGAAAGACAATCCGCCCAAAGCGGTGCCGGTGAACTGCCGGAGTTTCTATCCACTCACCCTTCTCCCGGAAACCGCTTTAATGCCGTAAGTAAAACAGCCGCTGAATGGAAGCAAAAGCTTTCTTTAACTAATGCCAAAGTGAACCGGAATACTTATTTAAAACGAATAGACGGTATAATATTTGGGGAGGACCCCAAACAAGGTTATGTCGAAAATTCGGTTTTCTATCATCCTGTTTTAAAATTTCAGCTCCCAATACCGCAAGGATGGGCCTTTCAAAATTCGCCTACACAGTTTCAAATGGCACCCAAAGGCGGTAAAGCAATGATGATGCTGACTATGGCGCCCGGCAAAACGTTGCGAGAAGCAGCATCGAATGTATTGCAGCAATATAAATTAACGGCTGTAGATTCTCGAGAGCAAACAATTAACGGCTTGCCTGCTATAACTATAATTGCCGATCAACAACAAAACCAACAGCAAGCACAAAGTTCTATTCGAGCTTTATGCACCCTCATCCAACAAGAAAACAACATCTATTTAATAGCAGGCGTTTCGGACCCTAATAATTTTAACGCCTACAGCAGATATTTTACAAGCAGTATGGAAAACTTCAGGGTGTTGATGGATCCCGGCAAGTTGAATAAAAAACCGGATCGTGTGCGTATAAAAACTGTAAAACAAAACGCCACGCTTGAACAAATTTTATCCGGATACAAAGTTTCAGGTAAGCGACTGGAAGAACATGCAATATTAAACGGCATGAGCTTAAAAGAGCGTGTTACTGCGGGCACGTTGGTTAAAGTTATCGAACAATAAATCACTACCTTACTTAAAACAACTATAAGACGTTTGAAGCCACGTAGGCGAGATGGGGGTAGAAAGTAAAGAAGGAAAAGGTTCTATATTCCGGTTTATTTTACCTTTTAGCGAATAGGAATATAATGTTGTTTCTCCTTTCCTTCAAGAGAAGCAACATTAACTTTAAGCCCTTTCCCAAAAAGCCGGAGGTGCTATACCAAGTGATCGTAAGTACACATAGCCTTGTCCCCGATGATGAATCTCATTATCAATAAAATATAAAAGGTTAGAAAAATTAGGTCCTTCATATATACCGAAAGCTTTGTCTGTTTGCTGAAACCTTTCTATTGGGATAGTTGACCAAAGGCTATTAATACGGGCTGTTATTTCGTCCCACAGTTTCAATAAATCTTTTTTAGAAGCAGGTACATCTCCGCGAACATGTCGCCATTGTTGAGGATTGGACCAACTTCCGTTTGCTATTCCCGAAATGCCTCCCTCCGCAAGGTCGATCATCTCCATAACGAGTTGAACAAAAGGACGCATTTCCCCTATAGAATAAGAGAAAAGTTTGTCTTCCGGAAAAGCTTCAATCACTTTTTTTGTAAGAGCGCGGTGCCCTTGCCAATGTTTTAATAATTGTTCGGGAGTTATTACTAAAGTTTCCGCGGCTGTCAAATGGTTTGTTTCCATGTTTTTATTTTTCTGTTAGGCAAAGAAATAAGAAGTCACTGACAACCCTATGTCAGTAAACTTTAAATTCCTTGGCCCCGGTTTTTATCTTCGATTGGGTACTCACTGTTGGGAAAGGGTTATAATATTTGTGATAAAAACTATAGGACAAAAACCACAACAAAAACGGCAACAGCATAAATAACATTTGTGGCCTAAATCCTACCTGAGCTATTTGCGAGTAGGTTGCACCAACTAAGTCGAAGAACAGTCCGGCATACGCCCATTCCTTAATTCGAGGATATCCCGGGATTAGAATAGCTATACTGCCTAATACCTTAGCCACGCCTATAAAGGGAATAAAATACTTAGGGTAGCCTAAGTCGGTGATAAATTTAACGGCATCTTTGCTCATTAAAATATCAGGGATAGCAGTAAGAGCCATAAAAGCGGCAAACAGAGCCGTAAAAATCCAATAAAGCGTTTTAGTCTTTTTCATGATTACCAATTTAATTTAATCAAATATCAAGCTTCAAACGATTATTAGGAGTGTGTGTTTGCGGCAAGTAAGAGGCTTATTCGCGCCTAAAATATCGTAAGTAAACACAAAAATTATCTTAATAAGGCCACGGTTCCCTTCTGTACATCTCTTTTAACGCCATCAGTTGTATAGGTTGCAATCCAATAATACACCTTTGTTCATGCCGGTTTGCCGGAACTTCTAGGGTAACACTTGCAGCAGTAGGATAGAACCGAAATTAAAAGCAATTTATAAAATTAAGATAATAACGAACATCGTCGCAAAGCACCCCTTTATTGTCGTTTTTATAGTGCATTTATTTGTGTCACACGATATAAATTTGTATCATAAACGAAACGAAAAACCATGACAAAAGAACTTTGGATCAATCTTCCGGTAAAAAATGTAAAAGCCGCGAGGGAATTTTATGCTAAAATCGGCTTTACTTTAAATATCCGCTTTCCCGAAACCGAACAATCTTCAAGTGTTTTCGCCGGAGAAAAAAACATAGTAATTATGCTTTTTGAAAATTCTATGTTTAAAGGTTTCAGCAGGAACGCAATTACTGATACTCAACAATCAACTGAAGTATTATTTTCTATTGATGCGGAAAGCAAAGAAGAAGTAGATGAACTTGCACGTAAGGTAAAGGCTGCCGGGGGGACCGTTTACGGAGAACCGGGAGAAAGTCAGGGATGGATGTATGGCTGCGGGTTTACAGATTTAGACGGACACAGGTGGAGCGTTTTGCATATGGATTTCAGTAAGATGCCGCAACAGTAATAGACACTTACACTAAAACCAACATTTGAAATCGCCATTTGAGCTTTACGCGAAAAAGTATGGGATGTTCTTTTAGGAAAAGAAATCTATCAGCTTTTGAATGCGTTTAAACGGATATCAGAGCTAAGTACAAACACTATTTTATGAAAACTTGGCTGCAAGCCTTAGATAAAATAAAGGCATTTGTAGAAAAACTCCCCCGATCCCTCTCTCTATTTAAAAACAGATACTTTCCGCGAAAAAGACCGGGAAAGTATTTCTACTTCTTTTTCGCTCTGCTTTTTAAATCAGCTACTTCCACGGTTATCATTCTACCAAGCGGCTTATTGTCTCGATAGGTAATTACCTTCAAAGTAACTGCATCTTTAGGAACCGATAGCGGCCCTGTATATTTAGGGTAAAAATTATCAGGGAAAGAATTATCGAAAGTATAATAAATATCCAGCCCCTGTATTTCGGTGCTTAACTCAACCGATAATGCATTCCCCGAACCGGAGTAGGATAAAAAGATCGGGTCGTAAAGTGCCGGTGAATATTTAACCTGAGCCGCATCTAAACGTTGAAAATGCTGCTCAACTTTTGGATAAAAACTTTTCCAGTTCTTTTTGTTTGCCGGCGACCATACTGATTCGGCAATGGCCATGCCCCGAGGCCACGTCATATACTGCGCTTGGCGCATGTTGTAAATCTGCTCGCTCCATAAATTTGCTTGCCCCCCCTTAACACGGGCGATATTGGTAATATCTCGCCCCGGGTCAAACTCATAGGCCTTGTTCAATCGTAGGGTTGCATAAATTTT
>JAYULL010000029.1:0-4740 GCA_043763625.1 Sphingobacteriaceae bacterium
TAACAACTTGTCTGTTATAACTTGAGGCGACATGCCGGAGATATCTACATTAAAATGTTCCGCATAAACTTGGATATTATTTATAAGGTAAGCCTTCAAGTTTCCGAACTCTAAAACATTACGACAAAAGTCTATAGGATCTATCAAGCCGTCAAAGTGTGAGCCAATACAGATCGTATCCCAAACATTAAAGTTTTCTAAATGAGAGAACTGATCAGCATTCTCGGCAGCGATTTTTATAATACGAAATAATTATTTAAAAAGTATTTTCCGTGCGGATGGTTTACTTCCGAAGTGTTCCCGTAAAAGTAATCCTGCTCTAAAAGGCCTGAATGTATTTGATTAATATTCGGTAGGGCTTTGTTCAGTACAGCATCAGTAAATCTTGACGTAATAGAAACCAATAGTCGATTTCTCCAATTCCTATTCTTCTAACCCGTTCGCTGTCTAAATCCCGGCCCCTTAACTGTGCCGTAGCCAAAAATAAAGCCAATTACCTGTCATGGCCCGTTCGGCAGCATGCAGGGCAACACATATCAGGTTTATTCCGCCATCCGCCATCATAGCTAATGAACTTTGCGAGGCTAAAATCCGGTCGTCGCTTCCCTTGGTATTTCTCCGGCCGTGCTGCTCGAAATCGTTAGAAGAAAAATTACCGGTTACTACCACCAAAGCTTCATTGCAGGTTTTAACACGATTGATAGAAAAACACGAGAATCAAAATATACTGCTGTTGTTTGAATTTTAATATTCTTACTTAAAAATCATAGCCCGCGAGTTGCGAGCCCCTAAATCAAACCTTTCACCTTTACATCACCATTTCCCTTCTCTCATCTACATATCATTTTTAGCAATTATCTCGCAAAACTACTACACAACAATCGAAAACCCCCGATCTTTATCTCATTCAGTGAAGGTGGTAAATACTTTAACAACTACCTCGATTCTAATTTTCATCAAGATGGAACAAAAAGAAAAACTTCAATCGGCTTATATGGATTATGTTCTCCTGCATGGCGAAGAGCCTAAAACGGTTTATGTTTTCGCTAAAGAAAACGATATGGCCGAAGAGGAGTTTTATAAATATTTCGGTTCCTTTAAAGGCATAGAGCAGGCAATTTGGAGAGATTTTATGACTACAGTAATTGCTGAAGTAAAAACTCAAACCGTTTGGCCTGAATATTCGGCAAGAGAAAAAGTACTTTCACTTTTTTACAGCTTCTTCGAAATGTTAAAAAGAAAAAGGAGCTATGCCGTCTTCAGTTTAAAAGAGGCACCTAAATCAATAGGCTTTCCCAAAATTTTAAACGGCTTAAAAGAAGAGTTTGAATATTTTACAGCCGAAGTGCTGCAAGAAGGAATAGAAGGCGGAGAATTGCTCGACCGACCTTTTTTCAGCAAACGCTATAAAGACGCGTTATCGATGCAATTTGGGTTTGTGCTCAACTTTTGGCAGAAAGATACATCTGCCGACTTCGAAAAGACAGACGAAGCTATCGAAAAGGGCCTCAACGTAACCTTCGACTTGTTTCAACGCTCTCCGCTGGACGGAATAGTAGAATACGGAAAATTCTTAGCCAAAAACTCCGGCATTAAAATGCCGTTTTAAGATGAGCGAAAACAAAAGCAAGGAACAAGACAGTATCCCGACCGGGAAAGTACAGCGCTCCACTCAGTTTGTAAAAACCGGTTTCAAAATTGGCGGCAATTATGTTAAGCATTATTCGAAGAAGCTCTTCAATCCGGCGCTAAATCGCGACGAGTTAAACGAAGATAATGCAGCCGACATTTATAATTCTTTGAGCCAACTTAAAGGCAGTGCCTTAAAGGTTGCGCAAATGCTCAGCATGGATAAGAACATTCTGCCGCAGGCGTATGTAAATCAATTTTCAAAATCGCAATATAACGCTCCGCCATTGTCAGGGCCGCTGATTGTTCAAACCTTCCGAAAGTATTACGGCAAAATGCCTGATCAAGTATTCGATACTTTTGAACATAAATCATCAAACGCAGCCTCTATAGGGCAAGTGCATAGAGCTACGTTGAACGGTAAAAAGTTGGCTGTAAAAATTCAATATCCCGGAGTAGGCGATGCCATCTCATCAGACCTGAAACTCGTGAAGCCTTTCGCGTTCCGATTATTGGGAATGAGCGAAAAAGAGCTCGAAATTTACTTAAAAGAGGTTGAGGAACGCTTGTTGGAAGAAACCGATTACGAACTCGAAGTGCGCCGTTCGATCAGGTTTTCTGAAGCTTGTTCCGGTTTAAACGATGTTGTTTTCCCGAAGTATTATCCCGAGCTGTCGAGTAAACGTACTATTACAATGGACTGGCTTGAGGGCATGCATCTTAAAGAATATTTACAAACTAATCCTTCGCAGGACGATCGAAACAGGATAGGGCAGGCCTTATGGGATTTTTATAATTACCAAGAACACGAACTTCGGGCAGTACATGCCGACCCACATCCCGGCAACTTTTTAATTACTCCCGCCGGTAAACTTGGTATAATAGATTTTGGCTGCATTAAAGAACTCCCTGACGACTTTTATTATCCTTTTTTCTCGCTTACCGCGAAAGGGGTGTTTGAGGATAAGGCACAAACGTTGGAAGCTTTTCGGGCACTCGAGATGGTCCTTCCAAACGACACGCCCCGACAAGTAGAATTCTATTTCGAAAACTTTTCAGAAATGATTGAATTATTCACTAAGCCCTATACCGTTCCGCTGTTTGACTTTGGTCGAAAAGAATTCTTTGATCGTATTTACATGTACGGCGAACGAATTGCTAAAATGCCCGAATTTAAACAGGCGAGGGGAGTTAAGCATTTTATTTACACTAACCGTACTAATTTCGGTTTGTATAATATTTTGCACGAGCTGAAGGCAATAATTAAAACAGACACTTTTTTGCCGCATCTTAAAAGCGTTTCGGCTTAAAATCTAAATGCAGCAAGCAGTTTATACCGACGAGTTTTTAACGGCCAAACGATTAAACGGCGACTGTAAAGCAGACCGTCTTATCCAAAAAGCCCTTGCCGATCCTGCTTCAACATCCGAATTCTACGCTTGGTTCAGTACCCTTAGCACTAATGCCTCGCTTCAAAACATTCCTGAGGCTTTTAAGCAAGAAGAGCTTATAATGGACGCTGCAAGTTTACCGGCTTGGGCAGAGCCTTCACTTCTCCGGCAAGGAGCGGAATTTTACCGGCGACATTCCGCTGCCATTATGCAACTTTTGGGACTTTTATCTCTTCCGTATTGTTATGCCGCAGCAAATGGAGCAAGGGTGATTTACTTGTCGGAGCGATTACGAAGTGATACAGCAAAACGACTTGCCGATACGGGAACTTTTGTACAAGAGGTGCTTGAGCCGAATGCTTTTTCGATAGCGGGGAAAGGATTCATGGCTATATTGAAAACCCGGCTCATCCACGCAACCGCTCGGTATTACACATTAAAATGCGACAATTGGAATGCAGATTGGGGAACGCCCGTCAATCAGGAAGACATGGCCGGAACTAACCTCGCTTTCTCATTAATTGTTATCAGGGGTTTGCGGAGGTTGGGCACCGGCATTTCCTATTCCGAGCAGAAAGCATTTTTGCATCTGTGGAATATCATTGGGTTTAAGCTTGGTTTAGATGAAGATTTAATTCCTTCGGACGGGAAAGCTGCAAATCAATTAGAAAAGAGTATTCGCCAAAGGCAATTTAAAGCTTCTGATCACGGCCGCGAACTAACTCGGGCTCTGCTAAAATCGTTTACAACTATTGATCCCGCAAATCCGGTAAATGTTAAGCAGGCAAAACAATTCATGTGCTATTTTCTGGATCAGGAAGTGGCTGAAATGCTGGGGATTAACGATGTTTCGGTTCCTTTTCACGTTCCTTACCTTATAAAGGCTTTCTCTGCCTTGAGCCCGTACCGGTAAAAAAATTTTTGAAAGCGAGCAGTTTTTATTGCCGGCGCTAGGGCTCTCTCTTGTTAATTTATCTTTTCCTAAGAGCCTATAAACGATGGGCCGGCAGCTAAAATTATACACCCTTATTTCTGTGTAAAAAACATGCCGATAGAATAGGACACAAGTCCTTGCATTATTGTGAGGTAGATTTTCGACTCATTCAGGACATTTAAAAAAGAGCCGTTCACCAATCTTATTGCTAGGGGTGCCAAGAGTACGGTAAGGTAAAGTATGCATAAATAAAACAGCGAGATATAGTAAGATAGTTTATAGTAAAACGTATCTATCGGTTTATTGGCTTCACTTTTTCTTTTGTTAATGTTATAAAAAGCGCCCAACATTAGAGTTAACGTGGGGATAATATTCTGAATGTACCATCCCCATCCTTCTGAAGTTTTTCCGTCGAAGCGATTAAAAACCGTGAAAAGGATAAATAAAATCCCAAGTAAGGCAGCATTCGAGAACCATAGCAAGGCAAGCTTTTTCTGTGCTTCTCGGGTTAGTATCTTGTTCATTGTGCTTTTATAAAATTCAATAATCCTGATTTTTGCAGATGTTCATAGGCATCGAACCTGCCCGGAATATTAAAGTACGCTTCTCGGGCTTCAGGTTTAATAAACTCGTAAACAAGTGCTGAGCAATAATAATTCTTGCTGAATTTCATTTTGCTGAATTCTTCCGGTAAAATGCTCCAACCGCTCTCGATCCACGCATTTGCCTGCTTTCGTGTTGCTTTGATATCGGAATATGCGTAAGGGAGGTCGGTTACTATAAAAA
>JAYULL010000030.1:0-67952 GCA_043763625.1 Sphingobacteriaceae bacterium
AAATGCCCGTATCACAATTGGGTTTACGAAAAAAACGGCAATCTGCGCAATGCTCGGTTAATGCCGGACGACTTCGATAAAAGCGCTTTCGGTCTGCATCCCGTAAAGGTGACACTTTTAGAAGGGGTAATTTTTATTTCCTTTTCGAACACTCCGCCCGATTTCTCGAAAGAAACTTTGGGTCTTGGTCCGTATTTAGCACCTTTTGAAATAAACAATGCAAAAGTGGCTTATCGCGACCAATACGAGCTCGAAGCAAATTGGAAGCTTATTGGTGAAAACTTTAGAGAATGTTATCACTGCGGTCCGGTACATATTGAATATTGCAACGCAGTAGTCGGTGCCAATTTAGTTGAAGAGCGAGGTGATTTCTGGGAAGAACAAAACATTGCTTGGACAGAGAAAGGCTTAGCTGTTGATACTATCGAAAAGGTTGCAGGAGCCTGTCATTTCGCTACACGGTATCCGCTCAGGCCCGGTTATCAAAGTTACAGCATCAACGGTAAGTCGGTTGCCCCGGTAATGGGCACTTACACAGACTACGATAACGGCGTGGTCGGCTTAATCAACTACCCCAATTTTTGGATGGACGGTGTGAGCGATTACATCTGGGTAATGCGAATTACTCCAAAAGACGCCACACATTCTATAGTAGACATAACCTGGCTGGTTGACGGCAAAGCCGAGGAAGGGGTGGATTATGACGCCGAGCGATTAACCGAATTTTGGAAAATAACAGGCGAACAAGATTGGGAGCTGTGCGAAAACAATCAAAAGGGAATAAATTCTCCGAAATATACTCCCGGCCCGATGGCACCTTCAGAAAGTGACGTGGTGAACTTCCACGAGTGGTATTTGGATACCTTGAAGGCCGGTTTATGAAGCGAACTACCGCGGAGGTAAAGAAGAATTTAAAATTGGTGCTGATCGGAAACGGGATGACCGGCTTTAAGTTTTGCGAAAAGTACATCAAATACAAACTGTTTAAAAAATACGATCTCACTGTTTTTGGCGAAGAAAATTTGCCGGCGTATGATCGTGTGAACCTTACCAAGTTTTTTGAACTCGATTCACCTCAGCAACTCTGTTTGGCTCCTGCTTCTTGGTATTCCCAAAATAAAATCAATTTGATTACCGGCGATCCGATCGTTGAAATAAACCGGGAAGAAGGCACAGTGCGATCCCTTTCGGGACGAATAGAAAAATATGATAAACTGATTTTTGCTACCGGTTCCAATGCCTTTGTTCCGCCCCTGGGCGGTTTTCATTTGAAAGGAGTGTTTGTTTATCGAACCATTGAAGACCTCCGGCAAATAAAAGCCTTGATGCCGACAATAAAAAAGGCAATTGTTATCGGCGGCGGAATTTTGGGCCTTGAGGCTGCAAGAGCATTATTAAACGCCGGATTATCGGTAACCGTTGTCGAGGCGGCTGCTTACATTATGAGCCGGCAATTAGATCAAGAAGCGGCAAAAATTCTAAGCGACAGTCTTAAAAAATTAGGACTGACTATTGTTACCGGAGCACAAACCCGGCAAATAATAGGCGGAGCCGGAGTTGAAGGAATTGAGTTGGATTCAGGAGAAATTATTCCCGCAAATATGGTAGTGATCTCTGCCGGCATCAGGGCTAGAGATGAACTTGCTAAAGCTACCGGGCTTGAAGTTAACCCGCGAGGAGGAATTGTGGTTGATGAATACACACAAACTTCCGACAAAAATATTTACGCAATAGGCGAATGCGCTTTTTCGCTCGGGAAAATTTGGGGCTTGGCTGCGCCGTGTTTCGAAATGGCCGATATTCTTGCATCCCGACTGGCTAATATTTTTAAAGCATTTTCCGGTAACTCAATGTTTTCTAAGCTGAAAATTCTTGAAACTAAAGTTGCTTTCTTCGGGGACAGTTTGGGCGAAAATCAAACCTGTTTTCCTGCAATTTACAAGGATGAGCAACGCGGAATTTACCGCCGAGTTAATATTTCCCCTGACGGAAAGTATTTATTGGGAGGAACATTGTTGGGAGATATTTCAGGCTTTTCGGCGCTATTGCAGCTGTATCGTAATAAAACAAAAATACAAGGGTCTCCCGAAAGTTTAGTAAGCGAAGCTAGTTTTACCGGGCTGACAAAGATTTCGGACTTGCCGGATACAGCCACTATCTGTATATGCGAGCAGGTTTCTAAAGGAACGATAACCGACGCGATTAGATCCGACAAATTAACTCGATTAGATCAGGTAAAGGCTTCAACAGGTGCCGGAACCGGCTGCGAAAGTTGTGCTTCGGTAATCGAAGAATTGCTCGAGGAAATGGCAAAAGTTTAATATTTGAAATAAGGATTATGATATCTTCAATATTTTCTATAAACCTGTAATGAGTTTTCATATAGTTTCAATAGCCGATTTGTGTATTGACGTTTTAGTTAATGCACAAGTAAAGCCCGAGTACGGCCAAGTGGAAAAATTGGTAGATGATTACTCGATGGATTTAGGCGGTTCAATCGGGATTTTCGCGTCACAAATAGCTAAACTGGGCGGGAAAATTTCTCTTGTCGGAAGCCTCGGTGACGATCTTCAGGGTAAAATAGTTTTACAAACCCTAAAGGACTCAGGTGTAAATACCGACAAGATTCAAATCTCCGCTAACGAAAAAACACCATTAGGGTTAAATCTCTCTTGCCTTGGCGACCGAGCGATGCTTACTTATTTAGGTACGTTGAATTTGATAGACGCATCTGTTTTTGAAGAGAATATTTTTGAAGAAGCTACGCATGTGCACATCGGCGGGTATTTTTTGCTGAACAAATTGATTTCGGCCTGGCCGGAACAGATAAAAAAGTTAAAGCAAAGCGGAAAGACAATCTCATTAGACACGAATTGGGATCCTGACCAAGAGTGGAAAACCATTACCGATATTTTGCCGCACGTGGACGTGTTTCTTCCCAACGAATCGGAGGCCTTATCAATTACCGGACAGGATGACATTTCAAAAGCAGGAAGCATATTGGCAACATACTGCCCGTTAGTTGTAATTAAATGTGGTGAAAAAGGTGCTATAGTTTTTACCGATATCGAGGTGGTTGAGTATCCAATCCCTGTGAGGTTTTTAGAAAACTTGCAGATACTTGACACTACCGGGGCAGGGGATAATTTTGATGCCGGGTTTTTATTTAACCGGTTGCAAAATGAAAAATTAAGCACCTGTATTGAGCTGGCTTTTGAATGTGCTATATCCAGCCTTAAAGCATTAGGTGGTGTAAAAATGCAGGTCTTACAAAAACAAACAGCAAATGACTAAGTATTATCAGGATATTATAAAACAACCTACATAGCTCCGGCAATCACTAGCTGCAAGCATTTTATCCTATAAAGAGGGTGCAGACCTTGATAGTTTCTTGTTTTCAATTTTATTGTAGAAAAAGAAGGTGCGCTATAAAGTAATACAGCATTTAGCGAAATTTTATTCATACATTTTTTATCACACAACCTAAGTTTTAAATATTAATTTGGATAATGGCTTCGACGGTAAAAAAAATAATTATTCTTTAAAAATTGATGAAGAAAAAACCTAGTTCACAGCCTGAAAATAGCTATACGCGGTACTTTTAAATTAAAAATCGTGAAGACTTTTAAATTTTATAAATCAGGTTTTGTCAATACTGTTATCAGAATATTTATTGCATGGGTATTAATCTATAATACCTGTTTGGCCCTAGATCAAAAAGACTTAAATGTTATTTCGTTAAAAAACAACAAGTATCTGAAGATTGAAGCCTGTGCGGATAAAATTTTTCGAATAAGGGTTTCTTCCAAACCTGATTTCCCTCAAACATTGATGGAGCGTTACGGAATATTAAAAACCGATTGGGAGCGTGTGAAAATGTCTTCCAAAAATGAAAAAGGTGTTCAAATTTTTCAAACTAACGGATTTCAAATTGTCTTTAACGAAAAGAAAAATGATATTTCGATAGCTGACTCAAAGGGAAAAACAATTATAAACAGTGTGTTAATTCATCCTGAGGGAAACCAAATTGTTGCTGAAAATCTGGAAGACTCATTTGATGGATATTTTGGAAATGAGGAAAAGGAAACCGGAATTATAGGGGACCCGAATTATTCACATAAAATTTCCGGTAACCCTAAAGGCAGTCCTTCATCCTCACTATTAGAAATATCGCTTTCAGCAAATGAACGATTTTACGGAGGCGGAAATACCAGCCGTAAAAATATTCAGCATCGTGGCACAGCCTTGCGTATGTTGGCCACCTATCAAAAAACTGAATTTCCAATGCCGTTTATTATGAGTTCAAACGGCTGGGGAATTTTTAATAATACTACTTCACTCAACTATTTTGATATAGGCCGTTTTCAGAATGATAAGTTGTTTGTGTACAATCAAGGTGGTGGCGGGGATATGGATTTTTACCTTATGATGGGTAATTCTATGGAGGAGGTTATTAACCAATACACCACCATTACCGGCAAACCATACCTTTTGCCTAAATGGGCCTATGGCCTGGCTTTTGGCGGTAATACAATGGAAAATCAGTTTGATGTAATGAACGATGCTGTACGTTTCAGGGACGAAAAAATCCCTTGTGAAATTTTCTGGTTGGAGCCCCAGTGGATGGCTAAAAACTATGATTTTTCAACCACTAAAAATTGGAACCTAGACAAATTTCCGGCAGAGCCTTTTTGGGAGGTTAGTAATTTTAAAAAATACGAATCAAGGACATTGTTTATATCTAAACTGCACAACCTTGGATTTAAACTGGCTTTATGGCTATGTATTGATCACGACTTGAGTATTGAAGAAGAAGATCACCTTGCTCAAAAAGCAGGAAAGCCGTTATCGGGAAAAGAACATTGGTTTCCGCATCTCACCCGTTTTATAGATCAGGGCATTGATGGGTTTAAATTAGATCCGGGCCGTACACTTGATCAACATCCTGACAGAGAATATTTCAACGAAAAGACAGATGCAGAGATGCATAACCTGAACCAGGTTCTTCTTCCCAAGCAAATGTACAATACCTTCAAAGACCACAAAGGCATCCGGTCGTTTCATCACTACTGTGGCGGTTATGCCGGTACGCAGCACTGGGGGGCATCTACCGGTGGCGATAATGGCGGTGGAAAGGATGCCTTATTTGATCAACTAAATCTTGGGTTAAGTGGTGCTTTAAATACCTCGGCCGATGTTTTAGAAGGAATTGACGATAATAAAGCGGGCATTCATCTTGGTTTTTTTCTTCCTTGGGTTCAGGTAAACAGTTGGTACAGCCTACATCATCCGTGGTATATGAAGCCTGAGGAAAAAGAAACTTTTCGTTATTATGCACAACTTAGAAATAGTCTGGCACCATATATTTACTCCGCAGCCATACAAGGAAGCCAAACCGGTATGCCAATTTTGAGAGCTTTGCCGCTTGTTTTTCCGGACGACCGAAAAGTGGATAACATGATTTATCAATACATGTTCGGTGAAAATCTATTGGTGGGAGTGTTTAGTGATTCCATTTACCTTCCAAAGGGATCGTGGATAAATTATTGGACAGGAGAAAAATATACCGGAGAAAAAACCATTCGTTGCAAAGTGCCGGAAACCAGAGGGGGGCTTTTATTTATTAAGAGCGGAGCTATTATTCCATACCAAAAGCCGTCGCAATACATCACTGAAAATCCTGTGGATACCATAATTCTAAAGGTTTATCCAAATAAGTCAGGTTCGTACACTTTATATGAGGATGATGGGCGTTCGTTTGATTTTGAGAAAGGCAATATTGCCCAAACACTGTTCAATTGTATTGAAGGAAATAACAAGATTGAATTTATAATAAACCCAACACTAGGTAAGTACAAGGGTATACTTAGTTCAAGAACTTATATCATTGAAATATACACGGAAAAAGTGCCTTCGTCGGTTTTTTTGGATGGTAATAAAATTAAAAATTGGAGCTATGATTCAGCAGGAAAATTAACCATAGCCTTAGCGAAGAGGGATATTAACGAAAAACAAATTTTAACCATCCTTTAAGAAAGTTTAACGTTGGATTCTTCCTGCGAAAAAGCAATGAAAAGGCCGGGTATTCCTTAGTGTTCTTTAAACAGTCAATTTAAATCTTGGGGAGAGCATGTTTGTTAAACTGCCGCGCAATAACCATATAGTTAATTAATATAAATGCCTAAATGAGTATGAGAAAAGAAAATGAGTTAAAAAGATATTTTAAGATATTGAATTGCCCTTTATTTAAAATTTAAAAAAAAATAAACCATGAGCGTTGTAGTAAAAAGATGCCTATATCTATATTTTATATCCCTTTTCTTTTGTTGCTTCTCTTGCAAAACACCTGCTATTTATGTTGCTAATACGGGTAATGACCATAACCCGGGTTCAAGTTCGAAGCCCGTGGCGTCTATTCAAAAGGCCTTGGAATTGTCTCGTGATCAACTCAAAGAGAAGATTATTATTCGAGAAGGTAAATATTATGATGTGTCTGTTAATCTGCTTGCTAAGGATTCCGGTTTAACCATTTCAGGCGAGGCAAAAAAGAATGTGAATTTGTATGGTGGGATTTTATTAAAGAATTGGCGCAAAGAGGGTAATTGGTTTGTAACAGATGTGGCCGGGGTAAAAAATAAGAGTTGGGACTTTCGACTTTTAATGGTGAATGATACTTTACGCAACCGTGCCCGGCTGCGGGAAGCGGGAGCATTAACACATTTAAGTAATTGGGATTACGAGTGGATGAGTGCCCAAGGAGGCTGGTCTAAAAAACCGTCAACTGAAGACTTGAGTACCCTGATTTATAATCCCAAAGACTTAGGAAGCCGGCTTGATATTAATAATGCTGAGTTAACAGTGTTTCACATGTGGGATGATTCTTATGTAAATTTAAAATCAATTGATACCGTTAAACACCAGTTGAAATTTGGTTTCCCGGCAACGCATCCTCCGGGATCATTTAAGAATTTTGGAGTAGAAAAGGCGCAACAATATATTGTTTGGAATACAAAAGAAGGGATGAAGCAACCCGGACAATGGTATTTAGATCGGACCTCCGAAAAATTGTATTACTGGCCATTTTTGCATGAGAAATTAGAAAATATGGAAGCTTTGGTTCCAACTAAAAATCAAATAATCAATTTGGAAAAAGGAGCCAATCATATAAATATTCAAAACATTCAGCTATCGTGTGCAGGCGCACCAATTTCAAATGCAGGCTATGGAGCAAATGAAATTCAGGGCGCAATACAAGCAAATGGTGTCAATGATATCAATTTCAGGAATGTGTCAGTGAAAAATACTAGTGGTTGGGCTATCAAGGTTAAAGGTGCTGATATTTCAATTACGGCTTCAGAATTTTCAAGTACCTATGCCGGTGGAATATCCTTTGAAGGCAAAAATATCCGGGTAGAAAGATGCGGGATTCATGATATAGGTAAATTATATAATGGATCAGTAGGGATTAACGGGGATGGTGAAAATAATATAGTTTCGCATTGCGAATTGTTCAACTTACCCTATGCCGGCATCAATGGGTTGGGAAAACGCTCAATTGCAGAATATAACCTGATCTACAATTTTAAAACAATGCTTGAAGATGGTGGTGCTTTTTATTGTTATGGGGGCGATTCAACTGTTTACCGTAACAATGCTGCACTTTCTGCAACAAGTAATACAAGGGAAGGGTGGACTTATTATTTCGATGAACAATCGAAAAACTGCATTATGGAAAACAACCTCGCATTCAACACCATTAATCCGGTACACAATCATATGGCTGATGGCATTATTATCCGGAATAATTTTTTTATAGATCAAACAAAGCAAAGGCTTACAAACCAGTTGTGTTCTAATATTCATTTTAGTGAAAATACCTTTGTTGCCGATAATATTAGTTTTATTAATCCTATCGGGGAAATACCGCTACAAAAAAAAGAAACCTATAATTCCGTATTTCAAAAGTATTATACTGCAAACGGTATAGTAGAATTTCGTGGAAATATGGTTTACAGCAATTCAGTGTCTCAGGAAATACTTCATATGTATGCAACCAACAGATCTGAAAGAATGAAGATGGATCAAAATTCCTTGGTAACTGATCCTGCAAATAGACTGCTGCTTCGCACAAAAATCCCTGAAATTTTTAATAAGGTTGGGTATCGGGGTAATTTTAAGGAAGTTTTCCAAACATTAAATGAAGAGTAGGGTGCATATTTCGGAATAATTGAAACTTCCGGCAAATCACCGTATGATATTTCTTGTGAAAGAATCCTGTTGATCATAAAGTGACTTACAAGAGCACCGAGAAAACTTCATATAGAATCGGTTTTTACAACGCATTTAAGCGTACTTAAAGAGGTTAAAGCGTTATGTAACCCTAGCCGGAAGCCGAAATAAATACCGACAACATTGAAATTTCTTCCCAATGAATCCGAAGCTTTAGCAATTAGCGGCAAAGAAGCGGTTTTAGCGGCAGGAACATTTTTAGGGTTACTTTGCCCCTTAGTAGTGATAAAATGCGGAGCCGATGGAGCGTTAGTTTTTACGAGAGGAAAAGTAAAGGAATATAAAATTCTACCAAATTTACTTGCGGGATGAAATTAGTGGACACAACCGGAGCAGTGCATAATTTCGATGCCGGATTTATTTACGAATGGCTTTCCGGCAGCGATTTAAATGAGTGCTTGTATGGAGCTGTATTGTGCGGAACGCGAAATTTAAAGGCTTTGGGCGGGATTAAATCCCAAGTAGTGTCAAAGTGAGTTTGGAAGTTGGAGAAGTTAGGGAGTCGGTGAAGCCGGAAAGTCCGGAAGCCGGGCCCTTTGTCATCCCGAGGCACGAGGGATCTTGAAGGGCGAGTGAATAAGTCGGGAATGTCTATACGTGTTTGGATTCCTCCTATCGTCGGAATGACAAAAGCCATGTTAATGGTTCAATTATTTCTCATCAAGGCAATTCTTTAATAGAACTTAAACATCATGCAGATAAAATATTTTGTTAATTACGAGGCAATGAGCGAGGGAGCTTCGCAACAGATTGCAGCAAAAATTATAGCCAAGCCCGATTTATTATTGTGTGCTGCGAGCGGTTCATCGCCTTTAGGTGCCTACAGAAAACTGGCTGAAAATAATTCGATTGGTTTTGAGCAACTACGAATAATCAAGCTTGATGAATGGGGAGGAATCGAGATGAATAACCCGCAATCCTGCGAAAGTTTCCTACAAGAACATGTGCTCAAGCCTATGGAGATACATCCCGACCGATATATAACTTTTCAAACAAATCCGAAAGATAAAGAAGCCGAATGCAGAATGGTGAGCACTTATCTTGAGAATAACGGGCCGATAGATTTATGCGTTTTAGGTTTGGGGCTCAACGGGCATATCGCATTCAACGAGCCTGCAAATTTTCTTCAGCCTTTTGCACATGTCGCCGAACTTTCAGGCACTTCGATGCAGCATCCAATGGCCTCGCAGATGAATGAAAAACCTTCATTCGGGTTAACTTTAGGTATGGCCGAAATTCTGCAATCTCGTAAAATAATTATAGCGGTAACCGGAAGCAAAAAAAAGGAAATCGTCCGTGATTTTCTTTCCGGAAAGATTACAACCCGATTGCCGGCTTCGTTCTTATGGCTTCATCCGAATGTGGAATGCCTTGTCGATCAAACCGTTTTTGACGATTAAAAAATTATATTTGAGCGGGCGGGACTTTTTCTTATCTGACTTTTCTACCAAACAATCAATTATTAAATCATGAAACTTTTAACACGAATAATTACTTTCTCCTTTTTCATTTTTTGCGGTTTTTTTGCAATCACTGCGAAAGCCCAAATGGTAGAAGGAACCGAGATTCCCGAATTCGGCGAAACATTCGGCGTAGATGTCAACAAAAAAGATTTTAACGTACAAGCTTATCTCATTAAGAGCTCAGTTCCGGCAAATATTCTTTGGCCGAATGACAAAGCAGTTTTAACTGTTCAACTGGTTAATAACTCCGATATTCCGGCAAAGATATCCGGCAAGTTAGAAGTTATAGGCTATGGAACAAAAGGTCGTCCCGGTGATATTTGGAAGCCTCAAATGTTTAAAGCAGGCGACTTTGGTTCTGCGCCGATTGAAGTTGAAATCCCCGCCAAGGGCTATAAAAATATCGAGTTAAATCCAACAATACCCGAGGTTTTTGGAGCCTACGGGTTAGTGGCCGATTTAGGGAAAGACGGTCGCCAGTTTATAACAAGCTGTGTTCGTACATTCGCAAACCAAAACGGTAAATTACAATATCCAAGTTTTTGTTTAGATGATATTTCGCCTGATGTGCTAAGCCGTTTAGGTGCACAGGCTATTCGTTCGGGTGTAGAATACAAGCCGACTACCGCACCCGATTTTAAGGATTGGTACGAGGGATTGCGTAAAAAATTTGCCGAGTATTCTAAAGCTAACGTAGTCGTGCTGATTAAAATGGGTGCTCCCGATGCACTCGGTAAAATTCATCCTTTAGGTATGCCTCGCCCTTGGCTTAACGCGAAAGGTGTGATGCAAAACACTAAAACTGATATGGCTTGGTTGCCCGAACATGACGAGGATTTTAAAAAACTTTGCTACATGCTGGTTCGCGATTTCGGTTGGCCGAAAGGGCCGATTAACGCAATGGCCTTATGGAACGAACCCTGGGAAGGCATTTCAATTTCAGGTTGGGGAGCCGACATGCCTCGCTACCGCGAAATCTATACAAAAATGGCCGAAGCGGTTGAAGAAGCCCGAAGCAAAGACGGTATTGATGTTTTAATAGGAGGCGGAAGTTCTACCTCCAACGCTTTGGATAAATTCTTTGGCGACGGCAAAGACACGTTTAAAGACCGTTTTGATTTTTGCAGCATTCACTATCAGGGAATGGCATCGTTTGCAGGGATAAAGGATTGGGTCGACCGAAAATCTCCACGCGGAAGAGTTAAAATTTGGGATACCGAAAGTTGGGTTGCAAATACCGACGATAGAGTTGCCGCTGTAGTTTCAACTAATAAAGCAGCGGGCTACGATAGAGCCATGGGAATTTACGGCGGAAACATTGCCCACGTAAATTGGCAGCGATATAAAACTGAAAGCGCTGAGAAAGAAGCGCAAATTACTAGTGCTTGGTCCGTTGCGGCTTCGATCGGTGCTTCGCAACACTTTTTAGGAGAAAGAAAGTTCAAAGAAATCTTATTCAAGAACGGCTTGCCTTGGGTAATGGTTTTTGAAGGAATAGATAACCCGGACGACGGTACTTTAGTTGTTGTAGGTGATATCGGCGAAGAATTCGGGGCCAACAATATTCTTTTTAGAACTGCTCGGGGACTAAAAGAAGTGGCTCATAAAGAAGAACTGAAGAAGAAACTTGCAGGATTAAATCCCGAAACGCAAAAAGAAGAAATTGCAAAAGCCGGGAAAGAAATTTCGGCTTTCGAAGTTTTAGCAGACGCCTCTCTAACCTTTGCAAATCAGGAAGGGAAGTTCAACTTGTTCGACTTTTACGGAAATCCGGTTAACAAAGTCGGAAATAAAATAACCGTTCCATTAGACAGTCGCGGTTTCTTTTTGCGTAGCAACGGAAGTGCCGGTTCATTTCAAAAATTGTTGCAAGCGGTGAAAACTTCGGACATAAAAGGAATAGAACCGCTTGAAACCGTTGTTTACGATTTGCTCGCTCCTGTTTCGGCCAAGCCGGAATTGAAGTTAAAGTTGACTAATGTGTTAAACCGGACTGTTACCGGCAACTTGAATCTAAAGCTCGGGAATTTGAGATTAGAGAAACCGACTCAAACCTTAACGTTTAAAGCTCACGAAGAGAAAATCCTAAATGTTAAGATAATCGGAGGCAGTGCTACCGCGAATAATACTTATCCGATTGCGTTAAATTTTGCTGCCGGGAAAGACGGGAAAGCAGTTCATGAAGAGGATGTACATGTAAACGTGATTTCGAAACGAACAATTAAGGTCGACGGTAAATTAGACGATTGGAAAGATGCTTTTACCCAAACTATTAAAGATGATGAGAACCCGTCGTTGAGTCTAACGGAAGCGGCTTGGTTCCCATTTAAAAACTTCGATGCAAACATTAAAACCGGTTTGGCAAACGGCTACTTAGCCTACGACGACAAGTACTTTTACTTTGCTTCTAAAGTTGCAGATCAAACACCCGACAGCGGCATGATCCGTTTCGAAAACCGAAACGACGACGAGTTTTACTATCCCGAAAAAGTCCATGTGCCTTATAATGCGTTTCGCTTTGGCGGAGCAATGAAAGGTGAAGGAATTTCTTATTCAGCAAGATGGACGGGGTTCATCAAGCCCGAAAAATCCGGCGAGTACGCTATATCCGTTTCTTCAAACAAACCCGTTCGATTTTGGGTAAACAACAAACGTATTGAAGGTGCCGGAAAGGTAATGTTGGATGCAAAAAAGGCTGTGCCGGTTAAACTAGAATTAGAAAATGAAGTCGGCGATGCGGAGGTGAGCTTGAATTGGGAGAGTGATAAAACGAAAAAAGAAATCATTCCGGCAAATGTGCTTTATACTTCTGCAGATTCGAAAAGTAAAGAAGGCGACGGCTTAAAAGGCGAATATTATAACGGTCCGCAATTTAACGTGCAGCGAGTAACACGAACGGATACAGAAATTGATTTCCGGTGGAAAGAAAGCGAAGCGCCTGATGCACAATTTACAAAAGATTCGTTGGTAGAACTTACTTGGCCAAAGGGCGTTCGGCGCTACTCGTATCGGAACGATCCGGAATTACCTTCCGGGAACTTTCAGAACCACGACAATGTTCAAATAGCTTTTAATGTAGTGCCGGAAAAAGAGAAGGAAATGTATACTTTCCCGGCGGGAACAATGGCGGGATTTACCAATTATCAATGTACAGATTATGAATATGCTTTGAATCCGGTTTCCCCGAAATACGGAGGCGGTGTTGAAATATGGCGATTGAAAGTTCCGGGAATGCCTCACAAGCATTTCTTCCCGCGGCAAGGCGCTTCAGAATTTGACGGTCCGGTAAAAAACGGAAATCTGGCAATAACTCGAGAAGGGAATACGCGAATTGTAGAAGCCGCAATTCCGTGGTCCGAAATTCCGGATGTAAAGCAACGGTTAGATAAGGGCCAAACCATTAAGTTTTCTTTCCGGGTTAACGACAACAAATCCGACGGCTGCATGGAATTAGCTCGGGGAAGAAGCGTTTCTAAAATCAATAATTCGTTTCATGTGGATTGGAAGGAGCATTGGGCAAATGAGGTGGAGTTTGGGTTTGAGAAGTAGGAAGGATTTTATTCTTGTTCCTTTATATTACTTTTGAAAAACGGATATGGAAAAGCTAATTGAAAAGAATCTTGAACAAATTCGCCGGATACTGAAGGCCCATGATGTCGAAGACGCCTATTTATTTGGTAGCGCTGCAAAAGGGACGATGAACTCCGGCAGTGATATTGATTTTCTAATTCGTTTCTCGGCCGATAAAGATGTGATCAAATATGCCGAAAATTATTTCGACCTGATGTATTCCCTGCAAGGACTGTTGAATCGTGAAGTTGAATTGCTTGAAGAAAGTACAATCAGCAGTCCGTATTTACTTCAAAGTATTAATAGCAATAAATTACCACTATTTTGAATTTGGAAGAAAAAAAGCTGCTCTTAGACATCTTAACAGGCATATTCTCTATTGATGAACATTTAGAAGGCAAGAGAAATTTTTCTGAGTATAAAGCGAATAAAACAAAACGTTGAGCAGTAGAAAGGGAGCTCGAAATCATCGGAGAAGCGGTGAGCAAACTTTTAAAACTTAATCCTTAGATAAATATTTCTTTTGCACGACAAATAGTAAACCTTCGGAACAAAGTAATTCATGCTTACGACAATGTAAATGATGTAATTATTTGGAACGTTGTTGTTAATCATTTACCTGTTTTAAAGTCAGAGACATAAGGTTTGTACGAAGAAAGTATATAGTTCCTTTTGCTATCCGGAAATTGAAACTAAGTGGTACTTTTTTGGAATGGGTATTTAACAGATCCGACGGCTGCATGGAATTAGCTCGGGGAAGAAGCGTTTCTAAAATAAATAATTCGTTTCATGTGGATTGGAAAGAGCATTGGGCGAATGAGGTGGAATTTGGGTTTGAGAGGTAGTTTGGGAGGGTTGTGTAAAGGATTTGAACAGTCATGACACGCCTTATCTCTTCATTTTCAGATTGCTTTTGTATATTTGATTCAGTAGTCGGATTATGAAAGCAGACCTTAACATATCGCTAACATTTAGTCAAATTTTAAATTTAGTAAAGCAATTGCCGAAGCAACAAAAAATCCGGTTAACACAAGAGTTGGAAAGAGAGGCTATTGAAAGTAAGCTATCACACATTCTCACTTCTTTTAAGACTGATGATCTGTCACAGGAGGTAATCGACACTGAAGTGGAAGCTGTTAGGCGAGAACTTTATGAGCGGTCGCAAAAGAGTTAAAGTTATTTTCGTCATTGCAACCATTAAACTGACGAGTAAAAAATTAGACTTAGCTCACGACATAAGGAAGATGTTAAAGTATGAGTTGGAAAAAGAAAGATACTTACGAAGTTGAGGAACATCCGTTTGAAACGTTCGTTCCTTCAAATGCCAGATATTTAATCATTGGCACATTCCCAACTCACAAAGACAATTTCAGGTTTAAGTTTTTCTATTCAGGAAAAGACAATTCATTTTGGAGCATTATTGAAAAGGTTTTTAATCATTCCTTTAAATACAACGATGGAGATAAAGCCGTAGAGGAAAGAAAGACATTTCTTAAATCAAGGGAAATTGGTATAACAGATATGTACGAAAAGTGCTACCGAAAAAATAACTTTTCCATTGACGAAAACTTGTTTCCAATTATCCTGAAAGATATTTTTTCAATATTGGATGAAAACACTTCTATCAAAAGTATAATTCTTACAAGCAGAACAGAAATATTTGGGGCATTAGGGCTTTTGAAAACTTACTTTTTACAAAAGGGTTTAGAATTAGAACAACCTGAAAAACGGCATGACAAAGTTTTGGAAGGAGGTTTTATTTATAAAGAAAGAGAGATTGAAGTTTTAGTTCCTTATTCTCCATCGGCAAGAGTATTTGAAAGTAATAATATTACACCTGATGAAGTAGTGCAGATGTATAGACATTGTTTAACCTAATGAACAAAAGTACATCGAAAGAAGTAACGGTTTCGCTTGATGGGCCCCTTTAAAAATAGTACTTTTGTATTGTGTTTTATAGAAGAAAAGTAATCTTGTCTTTACTACAACTATTTGATGGTCAATTAGATAAAATTCGCCTCCAAAAGTTGTTGTTCCTATTTGCCAACAAGCAAGCCAAAGCTGAGTATGATTTTATCCCTTATAAGTTTGGTTGTTACTCCTATTCCGCCAATGCCGATATGACGGCAATGGTAACAAGGGGCTTTTTAAATGAGGATGAGAAAATCTTTGAAAAGAAAGACAAAACCGACTACCTGAAACAACTGAAACCTGCCGACCTTAAACTGCTGCAAGAAGTAAAAGCCATTTACGGAAAAATGAGTGCAACGGCTTTGATGAAGCATACCTACATCAACTTTCCATTTTATGCCACACGGAGCGAAGCAGCTGAAAATATTTTAACCAAAGACGAATTAGAAAAAGTAACTAAAGCCAAACCAGACGTAAACAAAACAGTGCTTTTTACCATCGGTTACGAAAGCATTTCGCTGGAAGAATATTTGGTTCGGTTGCTGAAGAATGATGTGAAGGTTTTGGTGGATGTTCGTAACAATCCGTTGAGCTTGAAATACGGCTTTAGCAAAAGTCAATTGAAAAAATACTGTGCAAGTTTGGGCATTGAATATGTGCATATTCCCGAAGTAGGCATACAATCTGACCAACGCCAGGAACTGAACACACAAAGTGATTACGATAAGTTGTTTACCCTTTACCGTAAAAATAACTTGAGTAAAACAACTGATTCGCAAAACGACATCCTGAAATTATTGAAGAAACACAAACGAATAGCGTTAACTTGTTTTGAGGCGAACATTTGTCAGTGCCACCGCAAGCATTTGGCCGAAGCGATTGAAACCCTACCTGAATTCAATTATGAAGTAGAACACATCTAACTGATGGCGTTAACGAAAGTATTGATCACGGTAAAGACCTACCCAACACTTTCCGCCAAGTATGATGAACTGGTTTGCACAGCAGGTTTTAAAGAAGATGGCACTTGGATACGACTTTACCCAGTTCCGTTCCGCAAAAAATCTTACAACGAGCAATACAAAAAATACGATTGGATTGAAGTTGATTTGGTAAAAAACACCAGCGATTTCAGACCTAATAGTTTCCGTCCCAAAAGCATTGACACCGAAATAAAAGTTGTTGGTCACATTGACACCGCCAACAATTGGGAGGAACGCAAAAAAATCTGCTTAGGAAAAATCTATTACAACCTCACAGAGCTAATAGCAGAAGCTAAGAACAAAGCCACCTGCAGTTCGTTAGCCGTTTTCAAGCCAACAGAGATTTTAGATTTCACAGCCGAGTTGGTGGACCGTGAGTGGGACAAAGACAAATTAGCCAAACTGAACCAACTCAACCTTTTTGAAACCAACAAAGAAGGACAATTTGAAGTAGTGCAAAAATTGCCTTACAAATTCAGGTTCATTTTCAAAGACAATCAGGGAACTGAAAGCCGTATGATGATTGAAGATTGGGAAACAGGACAACTTTACTGGAACTGCCTTTCTCGACACGAAGGAGACGAGCAAAAAGCCATTGCAGATGTTCGCAAAAAATACTTTGACGACTTTGCCAAAACCAAAGACCTGCATTTTTTCTTAGGCACGACACAGGCACATCATCATGTTTCATTAAACCCCTTTATCATAATCGGGACGTTTCAACCTAAGATAGAATTACAAACGAAATTGTTTTAGCCCATGCACAAAGCACACACATTGACAAGTCGCACCAATGTAATAACAGACAGAACGAGCTGGTAACACCAGATTTAAGAAATTGGCGTTCAGTGGTTAAATGAGCATTTGTGCTTCGTATCAGGTCTAGTGCTAGCAGACAGTTTTGTGCTTCGAAATCGCCAACTTCTTGTAGCAAGACGTTAACAATTGCAAAAGCCGCTCCCCTGTCACTTTTTCTCCCCCTGCGAACCGAAACATTTCCCATCCCCAAAATTCTAACCCAATTACCTGCTTCCCTATTTCCGGCTTCATCATTTGCTTTAAAAAAGCCATACAAGTAGTGATTAATCACGAACCTTAACCGTTAAAATTCGTTAACGTACTTTTTCGAGCACCGGTCTTTTTGTTCTACTTGTAGATTGTACACAATTTAATGCGTAATCGTTTAGTAAAGCTTTTATTGGTTTTAATTCTTTTTATAACCGTTAAAGGCGTTTATAATGCAAAAGGGTATTCGATAGATAAAACCAAGGCAGATAAAAATGACGGACTGAAGCTCGTAAAAAATAATTCAACGTCTCCTGTGCCTGTTGCCGGTTTCACTTTTGTTTCGGGCGATTGCCCTTCAACCGCCGTTCGATTTACCAATACTTCTTCCGGTGATTCACTTACTTATCTGTGGAATTTCGGCGATGCTACTTCAAGTAACAATACATCCACGGCGGTTAATCCCGTTCATACTTTTGTAGGGACATTTGGCGCCGGAACACAGACTTTTGCGGTAAAACTTACGGTTACCGATACTGCAGGTGCCACGGCTCAATTTTTAGCAAATATTACCATGAAGCAGTCGCCGGATGCGCGGCTCACGGGTACAGGTTCACGAACCTTTAACGGCTCTCGCTATTTTGCGCAATGTGCAACCGGTAACGTCACTTTTGATTTCACGAATAGCTCTTCTACCGTAAGTACGAATACAAACTACCAAATACAATGGGGAGACGGCTCGCCTGCGTATCAAGCCGCCTCTTTTCAAAACATTTCTCATGTATATCGCCCGGGGTTTTATTCGTTAAGATTCAGCGTTACCGGCAATAACGGGTGTACTCGTGTCCAGCGGTATTCTGTTTTTGTGGGCCAAAGTCCTTCAATATCGGCAGGTGTTCCTTCGTCTACAAATTTATGTACGGGAGATTTCTTTAGTGTTCGGATAACCGGCGCCACGGGAAATTCTCCGGGCACAGTTTACCGTGTAAGGTATAGCGACGGGAGCGTAAGAACTTACCCTACTTTGCCAGACACCGTGATGCATGCTTTTTTAACCGGCTCTTTCGGGAAAACGGTGGGTTTTAACGCGTCTACCTTTAATAACGCATATTCTGTAGTTGTAGAAGCTTTAAATCCTTGCGGAAGCGATACAGATACTATTGCGCCTGTTTACGTTTCGGAAAGACAACCGGCAAAGTTTACAAGTTCTGCTGATACCGTTTGCGTAAATACTGTTAAGGAGTTCTCTTACAATGATATTCTCGGCAACAGCGTATCATCCTCGGGTAGGGGCTCGCTCAATAAAATAGTATGGAAAATTTCTCCCGCAACAGGGTTTACTATCGACAGCGGCAGCACCGGTACTGATGCGAGCAACGATCATATAAATTGGAGTGAGGGTTCTAAAAAGATTAAAGTAAGGTTTATCGGCCCGGATACTTATACGGTTACCTTAAAAACCGGGAATGCAGCTTGCGGAACTGATTCAGTACAAAAACTTGTTTGTGTTAATGCGCAGCCCCTTGCTTCTTTTGATGTTGACAAAACCACCGGCTGTTTCCCTCTTGTTGTGAAAACAGCTAATACATCTACCTTACCACAATGTGGAAATAATATTTACAATTGGTCAGTGTCTTTTTCTGATCCCTTAAACTGTGGAAGCAGCAGCACTTTTTCTTATATAAACGGTACCGATGCGACTTCAAAAAATCCTGAATTTAGTTTCAATGCTCCCGGATCGTATAGCCTAACTTTAACGGTAACAAGCCCGGGCGGTTGTGTATCATCTCCCGGTACAACGCAAATTGAAGTAAAAGATCATCCTAATATTACCTTGGCATTAGACAGTACGGCTTGTCAAAACTCGGAGATTTTACCTGCGGTAATTTTAAACTCCTGCTATAATACAGATCTTAGTTATAAATGGACTTTCGAGGGCGGCACTCCTTCGTCATCAACTTCTACAAACCCCGGACCTATCGTTTACAATACTCCCGGAAATTATTTAATAAAACTCTCGGTTAAAGGCAGTTGTGACTCCGCTGTGAGTAGTAAAACGATTCGAATTGCTCCCGCTATCTCTAATAATGTAATCAGCGGGGCCCAAGATATTTGCTTCGGCGATCGTGCCGCACCCATAACACAAAAAGGGGATTTGATAGCAGGTGGCACCGGGAATTATTTATATCGATGGGAATATATGAGGTGGGGCAGCGCAGGCTGGAACGAAGTTGAAAATGCTGCAAACTTAGACTATACGCCCGGAGAACTGCCGGAAAGCACTTCCTTTAGGCGTATTGTAGTTAGCGGAAGTTGCGCTGATACTTCCGGTAAAGTAACAATTATGGTCCGACCCGTTCTTACTAATTATAGCCTTTTAAGCGATGACCAAAAAGTGGCAAAGATGCAAACTCCGGAAAAAATAATCGGTGACGTACCTTTAGGAGGAACAGGTAAATATACTTTTGTTTGGGAGAGATCAGCGGATAATACCGATTGGAAAACAATCGCCGATGCAACTTCAAACGACTACGGACCCCCTCCTCTTTCGGAAACAACTTTCTTCAGGCGGAAAACATTTAGCGGAACTTGCTCGGCAGTCTCTTCGCCGATTGCGGTTAGTGTTTTTAACAATAGTGTTAACATATTTTCGCCAAACAACGATGGGATCAACGATACATGGTACCTGCCCGTGCCTGCTGACGATGCTACTGTGCATGTGCGAGTATTCAATCGCTTCGGGAATATTGTTTATGAAAGCAAAGGGGCGTTTGTGCCATGGAATGGGGAGTTTAAGGGGAAGAAGGTACTTGCCGGAACGTTCTATTATTTAATAACGTATGACGGGGGTAAAAGCAAAAAAAGCGGATCAATTACAGTAATTTATTAGTTGAATCCGGTTGATATTTAGAATGCACAAAGGCAAAAAATCACCGGCCTTCTACCGATTTATTCTTTGATCGATAAATTTCTTTTTAGCCCATATACTTTTATAAATCATCCTTTTTTTATGATCTTGCATAACTTGCAGTTAATTTGTATTAATTGCTCGGTGCTTACCTAACTGTAAGAACTATAAACCATACACTTAAACATGAATGTTTCCTTTAAAAATCAAGTGGCTATTGTAACCGGAGCAGGTCAAGGTATCGGGCTGGAAATTTGCCGGCAATTAGCACAAAGCGGAAGTAAAGTTTTGCTCAACGATGTAAATGACGAACTAACGGAAAAAGCTGTTGAAAATGTCAACGCTATAACTCCGAATTCATGTATCGGGTTAACAGGAAATGCCGGCGAACCCGAATTCATCAGGCAAATGGTAAAAACAGCGGTCGAAAAATTCGGGGGCCTTAATATCGCGGTAGCAAATGCCGGAATTACTTTGTTCGGCGATTTTTTGACTTATCCTCAAGATTCGTTCGAAAAAGTGCTCGACACCAATTTAGGCGGCAGCTTTTTTTTGGCTCAGGCGGCAGCAAAGCAAATGATATTACAAAAGAGCGGCGGGAGTATTTTGTTTATGTCGTCAGTAACGGGTCATCAGGCTCATAAGAATCTTGCTGCCTACGGAATGACGAAAGCTGCACTCGAAATGTTAGCAAAAAATTTAGTAATCGAACTTTCTCCTTACGGGATAACGGTTAACGCCGTTGCACCGGGAGCCACCATGACCGAGCGAACTGCCGAGGACGCAGAATATGATAGAACATGGTCTGAAATTACCCCTATCGGCCATACGGCACTTCCTGCAGATATTGCACATTCGGTTCTGTTTTTAGTTTCGGACAAGGCAAAACACATTACGGGCCAGAGTTTGGTAATTGACGGAGGTTGGACAGCTGTGAGTCCGTCGCCGTATAAAGACTAACACAGGGATATTCCTTTCGGAGAAGAAGAGAAATTTCTTAGGCCTTATCGATAGCCGTAACCCTTTTAAAAGAAATCTTATGAGAAAACAGATTATTATTTTTTTGTTTTTGCTCGCAATTTCTGGTAGCCTAAACGCACAATCCATATTTCAAAACGGACGAATCATAGTATCAAAAAACGGGCACTATCTTCAGTTTGAAAACGGAAAGCCTTTTTTCTGGTTGGGAGATACTGCGTGGGAGCTGTTTCATCGCCTAAAGCTTGAAGAAATAATTCAATATCTGGATAACCGGCAAAAGAAAGGCATGAATGTGATTCAGGCTGTTGCATTAGCAGAATTCAACGGGCTTCGTCAGCCAAACCAATACGGTGAAGTGCCGCTAATCGACTTAAATCCGGAGACACCCAACGATAACTACTTTAAACTAATTGACACCGTTGTTAAACTGGCCGCAAAACGAAACATGTTTATTGGGCTGCTACCAACTTGGGGCGATAAAGTTACTGCCAAATGGGGCGAAGGTCCCGCCGTTTTTAACCCTCAAAATGCATATAAATATGGATTGTGGATCGGGAAACGCTATAAAAACAGCAAAAACCTGTTATGGATTTTAGGCGGAGATCGTCCCGCCCGGCGAGATACCTCGGACTGGACAACTATTTGGCGAGAAATGGCAAAAGGTATTTCGGAGGGAACCGGCAATAAGGCTTTTATCACCTATCATCCGCAAGGCGGAGATCCTTCAACCTCGCAGCTGATACACAATGAAGGTTGGTTAGATATGAATATGATGCAATCCGGGCACGGCGGCGGACATGATGTGCCGGTGTGGAACACCATTCTTCGCGATTACAATATAAAACCGGCAAAACCCACCTTAGATGCTGAACCGAACTACGAAGACCATCCCGTCAACCCATGGCCGAAGTGGGATCCGGCAAACGGCTATTACCGCGATTACGATGTTAGAAAACAAATTTACCGGTCTGTATTTTCAGGTGCGGCCGGTGTTACTTACGGGCATCATAGTGTTTGGCAGTTCTACAACCCGCGGGAAGAAAAAATCAATTTTGCGGACAGACATTGGACAGAAGCCATTGATCGCCCGGGAGCTTTTCAATCGGGGTATTTAAAGAAGCTGATAGAATCTCGACCTCAGCTTAATCGTATTCCCGACCAAAGTATAATTGTAAAAGGGCAAGGAGAAAAAGGGGAACACATTTGCGCTACTCGCGACGAAGCAGGAACTTACGCTATGATTTACATTCCGGTAGGAAAAATGATTACACTTAATTTGAGCTCTTTTAAAACAAATAAAATAAAGGCATATTGGTTTAATCCCCGAACCGGAATGGCTTTGCCCAAGGGTTTAGTTGAAATTGCTGATAAAACTGAAGTGAGTTTTACGTCTCCGGAACAAGGTGTAGAAAAGGATTGGGTGCTGATTCTTGACGATGCACGAAAAGGATATAAGGTGCCTGAGATGTAGTAGAGGAACTTTAGCAGGAGCCTTAACTTTGAGATTTCCCTCCGAGTGAACGTAGTCGGTTGGAACCATTCGGTAAGAGCTTTCACCGGCAACAAAACATTGTCCTCTCCTGTGTTTATCCATATCTTCGCCCGCCTATATTCTATGATTTTAACCGACACTCACACCCATCTTTACTACGAGGCTGATACAAAAAAAAGAGCGGAATTGATGCAGCGCTGCTTTGAGAAAAATGTTCTCCGCTTGTTTCTTCCTAATGTAGATCCGGAATCAATCCCCTTGGTAATGAGCTTTACCGAGCAGTTTCCGGAGAACTGCTTTCCGATGTTGGGACTTCATCCCTGCCACGTAAAAGAAAACTTTGCACAAGAGCTCGAAATAATACAAGAAGCAACGAGCCGGTACAAACCTTTTGCAATCGGCGAAATAGGTATCGACCTCCATTGGGATAAAGCAACTTTAAAGATTCAACAAGAAGCTTTTCGTATTCAAATCTCTTGGGCTAAAGCCTTAAATCTTCCTATTGTAATACATTGCCGCGAAGCGTTTGACGAAGTTTACGAAGTTTTGCAGGCAGAGAAAGACGATAAGTTGAGGGGCATTTTTCACTGTTTTACCGGAACGCATGATCATGCCGAAAAAATAAAGGGCCTCGGCTTTTACTTGGGAATAGGGGGAGTAGTAACGTATAAGAATTCGGGTTTAGATAAAGTAGTATCCACTCTAAGTTTAGATGATATTGTGCTCGAAACAGACTCACCGTATTTAACACCTGTCCCTTTTCGAGGCAAACCGAACGAGAGCAGTTATTTGGAATTTGTTGCAAAAAAAGTAGCCGAAATATTTAATACCTCCGTAGAAAACGTTGCCGGAATTACCACAGAAAATTCAAAAAAAATATTTGGTGTATAGTAGCTTTAAGGTGTGATTAAATAATACGAAATTGGGGCAGGCGAATTCATGACGAGAATACTTATAATTTACACCGGCGGGACCATCGGGATGATGCACGACACTACTTCAGGAGTGCTTGTGCCTCTTGACTTTAACCAGGTAATAAAGAATGTTCCGGAATTGCGCCGCTTGAATTACGAAATTACCGTACACTCTTTTAAACCTATTATCGATTCTTCTAATATGACTCCCGAAGTGTGGGTCGAGTTGGCAGAAAAGATCGAGGAGCGTTATGATGAGTTTGACGGATTTGTAATTCTTCACGGTTCAGATACGATGGCTTTTACAGCTTCTGCTTTAAGCTTTATGCTCGAAGGTTTGAACAAACCCATAGTTTTTACAGGCTCTCAACTCCCGATCGGCGAAATACGTACCGATGCAAAGGAAAACCTTATAACTGCTTTAGAAATTGCTTCAGCGAAATTAAACGGAAGGGCCAGAGTGCCGGAGGTTTGCATTTACTTTGATTTTCAATTGTTTAGAGGAAATCGATCCTTTAAATACAATTCCGCTAAGTTCGAGGCTTTCCGCTCTCCTAATTACCCTGTTCTCGCAGAGGCGGGAGTTCACCTTCGCTTCAACGACGCAAATATCAGGAAGTGCGAAGATTGTGTTTTTAAAGTCCATAAACGTCTGGTTAATTCAATAGCAGTCTTGAAATTATATCCCGGTATAAGTGCAGATACTGTTGGCGCTATTGTAAACTCAAATGCCAAGGCAATTGTGCTGGAAGCTTTTGGAGCCGGAAATGCCACTACCGTTAAATGGTTTTTAAACTGTATAAAAGACGCGATAAAAGGCGGCAAAATAGTTGTGGATATTTCGCAGTGCAAAGTGGGCACAGTAGAACTCGGAAGATACGATACCAGCGTTGAACTTAAAGAAATGGGTGTGATTAGCGGTTATGATATGACGTTCGAAGCAGCCGTAACTAAGCTGATGTTTTTAGTGGGAAAAGGCTATTCCGATGATCGGTTAGGCGTATTGCTGGAAACGGATCTGCGAGGCGAGCTTAGTAAACTCGATCCTATAACTTGGTCTAAATCTGTTTTCTGATTTAAGAAATCAAATGCCGGATTAATTATTATTTTTGAAACTTTATCGGAGAGATGTCAGAGTGGTCGAATGAGCCAGCTTGGAAAGCTGGTGTACTCGCAAGGGTACCGAGGGTTCGAATCCCTCTTTCTCCGCCGGTTATATTTTAAAGAATACCAAAAACGCCTTAAATGCATTATTTAAGGCGTTTTTGTTTAAAGTCCTACCCAAAATAAACCAAATAAACGCATACTTCTGGTGCCCTGTTGGTGCCCTATCAGGGTCAGCAAGGTAATAGGGCACCAGAAAGCTTATAAGCTACTGTCTTTCAGCATGTTCAATCATTGAACATCTTGATGGCAGATATGAAATAAACTAAATTTATTCACTTAAAGCTTTAATGCGATGAACAAAACATTTGGACTGCTCTTCTACGTGAAGAAGACAAAAATGATTGCCAATGGGACGGCCCCGGTATATAGCTTAGTTGTAGACGTAGAGGTGAATTTCAATATTTCAAATACGTTAAGATTTAGGTGTTGCTTAAGGGCATGATTATACTATTTTTTTGCTGTCGGCTTTGTAATATTCAAAAAGCAGTTGAATTTGCTTTCCTATCATTTCGGCGAGATGCGTCGGAGTTATAATTTTGATATCGGCACCGTAGGAGAGTATTTTGGCGATCAGTTCGGGATTAATAATAACATCCAATTCGATCTGAACGCCATCATTCGCATGAGAAATCACTTTTTGCGAGTCATGGATAGGCTTAGTCATGACGTATGGCCAACGTTCCGCCGTAATAAGCAAAACAATTTTTTCAGAAATGGCTCCTTTAGGAATAGTCACTCCAACAACATCCTCAAAGTAATTTACAAAATCGATTTCCGTATTTTCTACATAGGGGGTTGGAACTGTCTGAATTGAAACGATTCGGTCCAATGCGAGATTGGTAATTTTCGCAGCTGGCGTCGTTAGTCCGAAAATAAACCATCGTAAATTATATTGCTTGATATAGTCTCCCATTAATGAGTTATTTGTAATGAAAAAAATCTATGAAGGTTGATAGGTAAGGCTAAGGTAATAATTTGTTTTGATAAATTAAAATATATCAAAACAAATTTGTATTTTTGTAAGGTTATAAGCTAAATTTGATTTAATCATTGATGAATAAAGTATATAAGATCACTTACAAAACTTATTTGAATGACCGTCTGAAACAGGTTGACTTTCACGGGCAGCTCACTTATCCTTTATACATCCAGCTTACTTTTGAAAGAAAAACTATTTTTTTCAAAAGCTATTATTTCGAGTTGCTTTCAAAGTCCCGGTATATCTTATCTGTAGCCGGATTATCCAAAAGCCCGTCTATTAAAGAAGTCATTGCCAAAGAAAATGAGGTTATGGACTTTATTATTGGGAAACACGGAGATGATTTTTCTTTAGAAGTGTTTAAACAGGCATACGCTTATTATAGCAAGGATTTGTGCGATGTGACGGAGAATGGATTCCTGGATTATTTGCATACTTTTTTTGAGGACAAAGGAATGCCCAACCTTGCTACAGTTATCAGGGAAGGCGCTAAATCATGCAGTGCCTATGAGATGGTCAGGGATTTGAAAAGGGCGTTCCAAAAACCATTATACAATGAAATGATAGAAAACGCCTTGTACTATGCGCCTCCTTACCTGCCCCTATATGGTTTTATGGAGGAAATCAAAAAATGGCCGATGTTAATCCTTACAGCGATGGAGTTGGAAAGGCCGGAAACACAATCCGCATTCAGGGACTATATTGTTAAGCACTATCCCGGCATAGCTGTTGAAGAAGTGCTAAAGCAGGTTGGGAAGTGGCCGGACTATCTTTAGCAGAAATCTAATTGATTTACAGATTTTCTTAGAATTTACCCCAGTTCTATTACAAAATACAAGAGAATTTACCCTAATTCTGTGACAAATTCAATAGATAATATAGTTAAGCGGTACCTTGCTTTATTATTCTGGTGCAGCTATTACTACCGTTTGGGGTTTAATCAAATCCAGCAGTTCATTAACCAACTCATGAATATTGCTATAGGCTGAAAGTTGATACGGCCTTTGTCCGGCATCTAGGTCAGCCTGATTTCTATCCAGCGACCATTTACTATTTGCAAGGCCCGTATCCATATATGGGGTCAGTGTCGTAAAAATATCGGTAGCTTTTTGATAGTCAGGTAAATGTGCCCTAACATCATCAATGATATCATCGCATCTTGTAAAAGCTTTTGTTGTCCGCACAAAGTGCAGTAAAACGAAATATTCAAAGCAGTGCGCGGTAAAGGCTACACGGATTTCAGGCTTTGAATTTAAAGCCTGTTCAAAGGTATCAGGTACATTAGCATGACCGTCTTTGTCAAACACGATCCACACAAAATCATAAGGATTGTCTTTTTTATTCGCTTTAATTTTATTTTTTGCTTCCATAACAAGTCCTCTTGGCGAATGATCTTTAGGCTTATATATTTCGACGTCAATTGCCGCAAATTGCCGGCGGTATTCGTCCTTTGTAATTAGACCTTTAAAATAAATTTCTTCCGTCTGTCCTTCGCAAATAATCAGACCACGTTTGAGGAACTCAATTTTGGGTCTTGGTTTTCTGAATCCTCCCATTAGAATTTAAAATCAAGGTCAAACTCATTAATAACAGGCGTTGCACCAAAACGGCCGCTCATATACCATTTTTCCAATGGCGTGTCCTTTCTGACACCCGAAACGTCAGATAGCGTATAATAATGACTGAAGCCCTGGAACTCCTTTTCAGTCAACCATACCTGATCCCGCCGAAACAATTCATTATCCAATAAGGATACTTCATGGGTAGTGAAAATAAGTTGCGCCTTTTTAGGATTGGTGGATGGGTCGTTAAAGAGTTTTACCAAAGCTTTAGTCAGTTTAGGATGCAAACTATTATCCAGTTCATCAATGATCAATACCTGGGATTCAGCAAGAGCGCCCAAGATTATCCCGCCAAGTACCAATAATTTTCCGGTTCCTACCGATTCGTCGGATAATTTAAAATCGATTTCGCCGTCCTCTTTATCATTTTTGAATACGGTATGCTTTGTGCGGATCGAATACCTGTACCTGTTAATAAATTCGTCCCGCTCTTCATCACTCATGTCCTCGGGAAGACTTTTAGGGTCAATATTAATCGGATAAAGATTGATTGCATTAACACTGGTATCCAAAGCTTTCACCAATTTTATCAGGTTGTCAGCAAAATGATTATCCAGCCGCATCCTGTCGGTAAAAAGCTCGATGAATCCTTCTTCATGCTTTCTATCAATATCCAGAAAAGTCAACAACACATTATTGAAAAAATGGTAAGGATAATAAAGTGCTTCCAGCCTTTCAGAGCCTACTTTTGATAAATATAACTGATTTTCATACAGTGTTTCTTCGATATCCTTTTTCCGACCGGTAACTCGATCACCATAAATGATGCGCAAACCTTCACGCTCAAATAATCTTGCAGGTTGCGATTTTGGATAATAATACAGTCGTTCGTAATTAATCGCACGTTCCGAAAAGCCTATTTCATAGCTGTATTTAATATTGTCTGCTGCAATAAACTCTATTTTAAATTCAACAGGTTTGTCCCTGTATAAGTTATCTAACAAATAAGGTTCATATACTTGTATTTTGGTACCAACTTTAAAATCCGCCGAAGCGAGTACCATATACTGCAAAGCCTTTATGGCCTTTAATAAATTGCTTTTCCCTGAAGCGTTACGGCCGTAAATAACGGCCGAACTCAATGCATTATTATTCCCTTGCACCATTACAGAAGCGGTGTTTTCCTTTACACTTTTATCTGCTAAAAGTGTAAATAACTGCTGATCCCTAATGGACTTATAATTGGTAACATAAAATTGCAATAACATATTTTCCAGAAATTAGATTCAAATATGCATAAAATTTACAAAAATAACAACAATTTAGGAAATTATTGCTTTGTAAGCCAATATGGGTTAAAACGCAAACAAGTAGCCTTAAAACAGTTTAAGATTTTCACTATATTTGACATTAATAAGCAATAGCGTTTATCTGGTCGAATTTGAAGGTGCCCTATTCGGTGCCCTCTAAAGGCTCTAAAAATATAAAATGCTGATTGTGAGGTTATGATTTAAAATAAATTGTTCCCTCTTTCTCCGCCGGTTACTAATCAAATCACACCAAACAACGTCGAATTGTAGCATTTCCGGAGTTTTGGTTTTAGCACTAATATAAAGGCAAATTTTAATCACATTCTTACCTTGAAGGTGTAATGCGACTCTTACCGGCTAGGGTAATTTCAACGCTAATGTACTTTCGAAATCTTAAGTAGGAATTCATTGAGGCGTTCACAGGTTCTTCAGTATTTCGGGAAAAGTTTATCAGCGATAATAACAATTATTCTTTCTAACTTTATCACAACCTATTAACCGAAATTCGCGTAAACTACCTAAAAAATCTATAAAATGGCAAAAGCTTTCAGATGGCTCTTTGGAGCAATAGTAATCGTAATATTAACCCTGGGAGTAGCTTTAGGATGGATTATTTCTACTTTAGTAAGCCCCTTGTTCCGTATTGGAAAAAAGGAAGAAAAGTTATCCGGCGGAAACTCAGATTTTCCGTATTCAACCGATAGTATAAAGTCGATGGCGGCTAAAAATTAGATCGACAGCGAATTAGTTTTCAGACTTTTACTCCTCTTCCTATTAATGTGGCTAGGACTTGAATCATTAAATATATTGGGCACCGAAACGCCCCTTTACATCTGCTACAAATTGTTTAACGGCTTGTTCCTCGTCTTTCGGACAAATGAGTAGCGTGTTGTTGGATTCGGCTACAATGTAATCCTTTAGCTTACTTAAAATAACCAATTTCTCTCCCGGTACATTTACCATGCAATTAGAAGAATCGTATAGCACAACTTTTTCTGCCGGGATTGCTGCATTTCCGCTTGAATCTTTATCGGCGAGCGTATAAATCGACGACCAGGTTCCTAAATCAGACCACTCAAAGTCACACGGAAGCACGTACACATTATCTGCTTTTTCCATTACTGCGTAGTCGATGGATATATTCGAGCACTTGGAGTAGTTGGCCGAGATAAATTCCTGCTCGTCCGGTGTATTATAGTATCGCATGCCGTTTACAAAAATCTCGTAGATATGACGAGCTGATTTTTCGAACGCTTTACAAATCGCCAAGGCATTCCAGACAAAAATTCCGGAGTTCCAATAATACGAGCCGTCCGCCAAAAATTGTTTGGCTGTTTCTTGTGACGGCTTTTCAGTAAATTTTTCTACGTTTTGAAAAGATCCCGTTGACTTTTCTTTGGAAGCTTTTATATATCCATAGCCTGTATCAGGATGTTTTGGCTTAATGCCGAGCGTAATTAAACAATCGTTGTGCTCGGATAATTGTAGCGCAGAATTGATAGTGTATACGAAAGTTTCTACATCCAAAATCAAATGATCTGAGGGAGCAACTACAATTGAGGCATTAGGATTTAAAGAGAATATTTTAAAGCAGGCATAGGCAATACAGGGCGCCGTGTTTTTCATTTCCGGCTCTGCGAGTATTTGATTATCTGTGAGTTCAGGTAATTGATCGTGGACTAGATCAAGATAGATCTCGTTGGTTATGATGTATATATTTTTTTTAGGGACGATTTTAGCGAACCTGTCGAAAGTGGATTGAACTAATGTTTTTCCGGTTCCCAATATATCGATAAACTGTTTAGGATGGGCTGTGCGACTTACGGGCCAAAACCTGCTGCCCACACCTCCGGCCATTATAACTGCATAGTGGTTAATGTTCATAAATTTAATTTAAGTGAGAAACTTTTGTTAATTATTTCGCTTGCAGGCGTTCCCGGGAATTTTTTAGCAGCAAATCGTTGTAATCTTCTAAAAGAGAAATGTACTTACTCATCCAAAAATGAACACTGCTTGTTGCCGCTTCCCGCTCATTGAAGAGAATCTTACCTTTAAAAGTCGGTAGAGATACTTGCTTTAGCCATCAATGCGGATTATGATTGAGGGATTAATTTAGATAGCATTATCCTCACCTTTTAGAATATCGATAACTGTCATGAAGATAATTTTTACATCAAGCATAGATGACCAGTGCTCCATATACCAGATGTCGTGCTTTACTCGACCTTCCATTCTTTTTTCCATTTGCATCGGATCAGCCACATCCCCTCTGAATCCGTTTACTTGGGCCCATCCGGTAATACCGGGTTTGCAAAACTGCCGCACCATAAACTGATGGATGGTGTTTGAGTAGTGCTCGGTTACGCTTAACATATGAGGGCGGGGGCCTACTACGCTCATGTCTCCTAAAAACACATTAAAGAATTGAGGCACTTCGTCTAAGCTGGTTTTGCGTAAGAACCGGCCAATCGGTGTAACTCGGTCGTCGTTTTTGACCGCAGTTTTCGAGTCACTGTCCGAATTTATGCGCATGCTCCTGAATTTATAACACCAGAACAGTTTGTTGTTTCTGCCGTTTCTGAGCTGAGCAAATAAAACAGGACCCGGACTTTGTATTTTAATGATAAGGGCTAAAATAGGGTACAGCCAGCTCAGTAAGAATAAAATAACGCAACTGCTGAATACAATGTCGAAAACACGTTTCCTAAATCTGTTTTCTATGTCATCCAGGGGCTCTCGCCGTGTGCTAATTACCGGAAAAGCATCAAAATAATTGATATTGGATGTAGGGAAAGCAGCTTTCATTTCGGGCACAAACCTTAGTCGTACACATTGTTTTTCAGCTTCTTCCAGTAAATGCTCGGCTTCTATCATTCGTTCCGCGGTAAGCGGGACATAAACTTCTTGTATCCCTTTATTTGCTGCATGCCGGATCTGCTCTGATGCCGATTGAAAGACTCTCCCTTTATCATCAACAGCGAGGCCGTCATTGTCATCCAAAAATCCTTGAAAATAAAAGCTGTTATTGTTCTTTTCGAAGAAATCGGCTAATTGCAATCCCATATTTGATGTTCCTAAAACGGCAACCGTCTTTCTAATCTTGAAATACCTTTTTAAAACAACTTCTAATCCGGTACCCATAAAACGACTGGCAGAAAAGGCTAAGCCCATTTCAATATAGAGTACCACAATAAATTGCCGCGAAAAGGAATGATCTTTTGTAAACGCCAGATAGAAGATGAAAAGCACTCCGTGAGTAATATACGACCTGATTGTGGATCGATAGATTGCTTCTACATTTCTAATCGTTTGTTCGTGATAGAGATGGTTGAAGCCGGATGAAAACAACCATAGAAGATTTGATATAAGTAAGTATTGTTGATAAGGATTGGTGTCTATAACTTCAGGTTGAACAAAATAAAAGGCCGAAAAAAAGGTAAGATTGACAATTAGAAGATCGGAGATTGCTAATACAAATCGTAAGAGATACAGATAGCGAGTTTTCATAAGGCCGGGGTTTTAAATAAAAAATCAAAAATTTCACACGGTAGATTCAGTCAGTGTTTTTGTGTTGCATTTTCATAAGTAGACTGTTGTTTCTTTCATAAAAGTAGCTAAAAAAATATAAAGTTTCAATTTTTTTCCTGTATAGGTTGACATAATTGCAGGCAAAGTGAACTTATTTTGATAATAACATAATTTTATACCTAAATATTGACCTTACTCTTAAAAAAAAGACGATCCAAATAAAAAATTTAGTATTTTTTTAATAGAATTAAGCGTGATTTTGTATAGATCAGGTGACACAGACTTATTAAATGTCTTGGTTTTGGAAGTATTAAGAATTTATAGACGCGAATTAGCAGTAAGCGCATCAATGCTTATCCAACAACGGGAGTGTTGATTGTCGATTTTTCTTTTTTGCCAACAAATAACGTTTTCGAAAGCTTTAAAATACTTTGCTCGATAAAGAAAAAAGAAATTATTGATCCAATAGCAGTAAGAATCAAAAACAGCAATGCATAAGCGCCGGGGTTATTAAATTCAGGATACTTATTCATTAGTTTATCGGTAAGCTCTAATCCCACAACAGGATGAATCAGGTAAAGAGAATAGCTGATGTTTCCCAAAAACTTAAAAAAAGAATTGTGGATGTTTTTTTTCAGGAAAAAGATAAAAAGGAAAAAACCAATATTGTAAGAAACAAAATATTTATACCACTTTTCATTATAGCCGAAATCACGGTTATAGGCAAAAACGCACACCGGCAAAAGCACAAGAATAAAAATGTAAACATACTTGAGCACTATCCTGAGTGTTCCGTCTTCTGCGGTTTCGTTATATCTAAATCTCATTCCCAGAAACATACATGCTAGTGCTAAGGGAAGTGCTACCGGCAATTTCATGTTCAATGTAAATCGTGCAACGGACAGAACCAATGCCATGCCCAAAACGAGGAAGAAAAGCTTGGTTATGATACGAATTTTATCCAGCCGGTTCAGGTAGAATAATGCGGCACAAATCAGATAAAATACCAGTTCAATCTGTAGGGTCCAATAAACTCCTATTAGATCCGGCACCCCTAAGAATTTATGAAACATAGTAATATTCAGGAGTAGTTGTTTTAGCGGCGGCATGCCGGAAATCAGCACAACCAGCAGTATTGAAAACCAGTAGCCGGGATACAGGCGGAAAAACCTGGAAATTGCAAAACCGGAAAGGGTTTTTCCGATAAGCGAAAACGGAATAACGTACCCGCTTATCATAAAAAAAACCACTATTCCTATTTTGCCGATGTCAATAAAATCACTGATAAAAAGGCCGGCAGTTTTAAATACAGGTTGCGCAAAAACAGTTGGGTACAAGAAGCGAAGGTGGAGCCACAGGTGCAATAAGGCTACCATGAGAGCTGCAATCCCTCTTAAAGAATCAACCCATAAAATTCTTCGGTTCAATGTCTTTGCAGCCATACAATTGTATTAAATAAATCCGTTTGCTTGAAACCAGCTGATTGATCTATTTAACCCGTCCTCAATGGGCACTTGCGGTTCGAAGCCAACATCGCTTTTTAGCTTAGAAATATCAGCATGCAGAACCTTAATGTCGCCGGGCCAGCTTTTGCCGGTATAGTTAATTTTTGGAGTAATATTGAGGTTGAGGCAAATAAGCTCGATCAGTTTTTTAATATTAATGGGCTTGCCTCCGGAAATATTATAAATCTCGCCGGTAGTGTTTTCTGCGGCCATAACATTGTAGAACGCAGATGCGGTGTCGGATACGTAGGCGTAATCTCTAACTTGTTCCCCGTCTCCAAGCACCTCTAAATTGTAGACACTGGAGTTCAATTTCCGAATCAAATCGTACAGTACATATCTCGGCTGCCGGGGACCGTATGTGTTAAAAATTCTGATAACAGCACTTTTAAGCCCGTAAGTTTTGTAATATCCGATCGCAAGCTTTTCGCCGTAAAGCTTGGTTAATCCGTAGTTCGATATAGGATTCAACCCGTTAACTTCTTTTACCGGAATGGTTTCCGGCGTTCCGTAAACAGCTGCTGTACTTGCGAATACAATTTTTTCTACTTCGTACTTTAAAGATAAATTGTAGAGATTCAAACTACCTTGGGCATTGGATTTAAAGTCGACAAACGGATAGTCGTTGCTAAGAGGCACGTTTCCGTTAGCGGCAAAATGATAGATGTATTTGAACTTATGTTCTTTAAACTGCTGATCCATGAATTGCAGTTCCGAAATGTCGCCGTATAAATCAGTGCATTTGGGGTTGTCATTGATCATGTTGCCGTTGTTCGATCCCAAAAGATTGTCGATCGAATACACAGCGGTATGGCCTTTTTCTATAAGTAAGTCAACCATGTGAGAGCCGATAAAGCCCTTTCCGCCGGTTACTAAAATAGGGTCGTCTTTTTTCATATTATGCGGACATGTTTAAATTAAGATATTTTTCAGCGTTGTTTGACAGGTAGTATTCCGAGCGTTTGTTCAAGCATTCTTGCCGGAATTTCGAGTAATCATTTTCTACACCTCGGATTGCATCTGCAATGCTCTCAATGTCGGGTTCGGCTACCAATCCGATTTTTTCATCCTCAACAAAATACTTGGTGCCGTTATCGATGTAGTTGGTAGTAACTGTCGGAATGCCGAATGCCATGGCTTCAATCACCGTTTTGGGTAGACCCTCCCTTTCGGACGGGAATACCAATAATCGCGACTCTGAAAGGGCTTTGATTTTTTCTTCGTCACTTATTCTCCCGAAGAAAGTCACGCTCGGGTTAGAGCCGTATTTTTCCACCAGCCCTTTATACATCGTTCCGCCGCCCAAAACTTTTATGTTTTTGTTTTCGCGATACTTTTCGTTGTATTTAAGAATAGCTTCGATCGCTGCTTCCGGGTGTTTATGATGCTCTAAGCGCCCTAAAAAAAGATAAGAGGTCTGTTCTGCCGTTTCGGGATTTTCAAGTTTGATTAAACTAGGTACAACCGAAATGTTTTTTCGGCGGTAGTCACCCACACATTCTGCCACGTGTTTACTGATACATACTACACTTCCGGTGGATTTTAGCAAAATCTTATTGATTTTAATCCAAAGTTTCGAGCTTCGGTGCTCAACAAAATCTAACACCGTTTTACTTTTTCGACTTTTAAAAAAGAGGCCGTGATAGATAGCCGGCAATACCGGAAATTGATTGAAGATTATGATATCGTAATCCTGCCTAAAAAATTTATGCAGCTTAAGCGTGAACAGAAAAATAGTAGAAAGTTTTCGCCCGAATCGGCCGTTTTTATAATACTTCGGCTCTTTAAGAAGTCTGTAAATTTTTACCCCTTCGAGCTGTTCGTATTCCGGCAATTCTCCCGTGTGATCTATTACGGCCATAGAGACGTCGTGTCCGGATTTGGCCCAGTACGATCCCAGTTCCATGAAACGAATTTCTTGCCCTCCGTAACTGGGATACGAAAGCTCTGATACGATTAGAATTTTCTTAGAGACCGGTGTTTCAGTTTTACTGCTCATAGGGAATAGGATTTCGTGTTTAATTTATAGCGGCGGCATGTTTTCAAGTATTTGCGAAAGCTTTTCTGCCGATTTCAGGTAAGAGAATTTTTGTGCTTGTACCGGCCCTTTCGTTTGCAGAGAACCGCGAACGCTATCGTCAAAAAGCGCTGTATTTATTTGATTTTTAATATCGCTTACCGAGTGTGGATTGCAATAAAGCGCGGCATCTCCGCAAACTTCCGGCAAGCTGGTGCAATTAGAAACTAATGTTGGGCAGCCTGAAGCCATTGCTTCTATGGGCGGCAGTCCGAATCCTTCGAAAAGCGACGGATACACAAACAGTTGGGCGTTTTCATAAAGCGCTTTCAGCTCTTCATCGCTTTTATATCCTAGAAAAAAAACTCTCTCTTTATTTGTTGATATCAAATTTTCCAGTTCGCGATCTTTCCGGAAATTTTTGTTGTATGCCCCGATAAGGAACAGCTTAAGATCTGCAGTTTCTGCTTCGAGGAAAGCATAAATAATACGTTTTATATTTTTTCTGGGATCTATTGAGCCGACACTCAATATATACTTTTGGGATTTTAAATGCTCTCTATACATTTCTATCCCGGCTCCCGGAATCATTCCCGACTCATCGAACACTGCTCCCGGAACTACCGAAACTTTATCGTTATTTAAGTTATAAGATCTTATTATGTCATCTTTAGAATACTCACTGACCGTAATAACATGGCGAGATTTCTTCGCAATCTTTGGGATTAAGAAGTTGTAGAAGGCACGAAAAGTGAAGCTGTGCCACTTACCGTGCCTAAAAGCTAAATCATGAATAGTAACCAATTGATTGGTGTAATTAAGCGGTGCAGTGCTGCAAAAGTTAAGTAGAAGCGGATTGTTCTTCTTTCTTAACAGTTGCGGCAAGTCGTATTGTTCCCACAAATGCCCGCTATGTTTGCCCGTATATTCAATATTAAAACCGTCGATTCCGTAATCCGAATTTTGTAAAGCTTCTCCGGGTACAATAAACGTGACTTTATTAAACATGCTCGTAAGTTTCCTGGAGAGCTCATACGCAAATCGTTGTACTCCCGTAATTTTTTGAGTCAAAAAGCGACCGTTGATATAGATTTCAGATTCCAAGCGCAAAGTTTTATTTGTGGTAAAAACGTATCCTTAGAAATAATTCATTTTTGATAACAAACATGACACTCTATTGAATTATTTATACAATAGTACAAATATATTTATCATTTAAATAAAAAATTTGCTATACTGTTGAGAAAAATGCTGAGAATACTTTGAAAATCAATCAAAAGTTCGATGGTTCTTCATAAATTGCAATTAATTAGGTCAAAATAACTCCGAATTTGTTGTCGTATTCATTTTTTTAACGTTTTTATATGAGGAACTTCACTTTTATTATCGTAGTAATTCTTTTATTCCCGTTTTTTGGCAACAATTATTGGTTTTTAGAATATTTTTTGAACTCGAAGGGGCAAATACCTGAAAAAACCCAAGGGTTCATCTTAGGAATTAACGGGCATCCCTTAAGCCAAGCTGCTTATAAAGAGTTTCCGGTAGCCGAGCAAATGCAGTTATTGAAAAGTATGAAAATGACTTACTATCGCTTTGACGGTGGAACAGATTATAAGGGGCAACTTAAAGATGAGCCTAGATTTGCCGGCTTAACCCGGGAAGCGAAAAAACATACTATTAAACTTTTGCCGGTACTTTGGCTTCGCGGCCTTGATACCATGAAAACCGAACCTGCCGCCTATGAGAGAGGGTTTATTGAAGGCAGCGGATTTGCAAGCCGATACGGGGATCACTTTGACTACTACGAGTTAGGGAACGAACAAGACTTAAAAGTTTTGAAACAACGCTCGTTGTCGGGAAAAGAGACTACTGATTATAAAATAGATAAAACTAAAATCTTGGCAAGTTTTTTCAGGGGCATGCACCACGGAATTAAAAAAGCCGATACCGGAAGCAAAACAATAATCGACATGACGGAAGGGCATTACGGATTCTTCAAGTTGTTGAAACAATATAACGTTCAGTTCGATGTTATCGGCATTCATTGGTATTCGAAAGTCGATTTTGCATCCTCGAAATTACCTCGAATAATAAATGAAACTGCAGAAGTTTTTAACGGCGAAAAACCGGTTTGGATTACAGAGTTCAACTCACAATTCGGTAGCTATGGCGGAAGAGAAGATTTCCAAGAACTAATAGTATCACAATTTGTAGAACAATCGAGATTTATTCAGGGCGTAGAAGCATTGTTTATTTACGAACTTTTAGATGAACCCCGTCTGATTCATCCTAAAGAAACAGAAAAGACTTTCGGGATTGTAAAATGGATAACACCCCACACCAAATGGGAGTATAAAAAGGCCGGGAAAAGCCTTCGAGATACCGAGCTTCGATAGGGGCCTTTTTTTTGCGAATTTGTTAAATCTTCTATTCTTACAATATACCGGAAGTCTTCGCGTTAAAAATCCAAGTTTCAGTATTTCGAAGAAATTAGTTTTTTCTGTATTGAATAAAAGCTGAAACTACTCTTATCCGCAATAAGATTAAAAAACAAATGAAGGCAAAATTAACCAACCTATTGGTACTGGGTCTACTTCCGCTATTTTTATTCTCCTGTAAGAAAGATGTTTCAGATAACGAGAAATTATTATCAACTGCATCGCTAAAAGGTAAAACTGCCGCAGCAATTCAAACACCGCAAACAAATTTCACTTTAGGAATTGGGGGAGAACTCTACTATCGTAAAGAATACTCGGCTATACCGGTAATCGATCAAGTAAGCCTAATTAAGGGTTTGGGCTTGGATTTTTACCGGATTAACTTACCGGTTTCCGCAAACGGAAGTCTAAGTTCGCCGGCTCCTTTGCAAGAGTTACTTAAAGCCGCCTCCGAAAGAAAACTTCAGATTTTACCAACGTTATATCTTCGGGGTTTAGATTATACCCTTACCGAAACTGCTTCCTACGAAAAAGGAAAGGCATTGGGATCAGGCTTTGCAACACGCTACGGTGAATATTTTACGTATTACGAGTTGGGCTATGAGCAAGAAAACGCTTTAATTATATTAAACACCGCCGGGACAAAAGAGAGCGACTACGATGCTGCCAAGTTTAAAATCTTAGCTCAGTTTTTAAAAGGGGTTAACGAAGGTATTAAGGCGAAAGACATGACGAGTAAAACCATTATTAACGCCGGTTGGCTACATTATACTTATCTTAAAATGCTTGAAAACGCAGGTGTAACTTTCGACATAATAGGTTACCATTGGTTTTCCAAGTATGAAAAGGATGCAATGGAACAGTTCGGTATTCCAAATATTGCCGACAAGCTCTCAAGTTTATTTACAAAACCCATATGGTTTACGGCAGTAAACAGAACGGGCGGAAGTTATTCGGAAAAGGAGGCCGATCAGCAAGAATGGTTAGTTAATTTTATAAATACTTGTAGGAATAAGCCCTCAGTAAAGGCTGTTTTTGTGGAAGGTTTGGTAGACAACGCCGAGGCTGCGACTCCGGAACACAGATTTAAAGGCATTGCAAGGTGGCAAACCGACGATTCCTCCTGGACCCTAAAATCTTTTGCCAGATACTTTTATAAGCAAGCACCTTTTATCTTGGGCATAAACGGTCATCCCTTGAATCAGATCGCTTATATTCAAACGCCGATAAGTCGGCAAATCGGTATCTTGAAATCTATGGGGATGACTTATTACCGAGTAGATATCGGTACCGACGGCGTAGGTAATATTCGCGAACAAAAAAAGTTTGATGAGCTTATCAGTGTTTCAAACTCTTCGAACATTCAAATTCTGCCGACTTTGTTCTTGGTAGGGCTCAATTATTTGGAAAACGAAGATGTGAACTATGACCGCGGGCTTGCTCTCGGGCAAGGCTTCGCAAGTAAATATGGGAAGTACTTTGACTATTACGAGCTTGGAAACGAATATGATTTAAAACTTAAACCAAGCTCTGCCGACGGCAGATACAGCGCCAACTACGATCATGCTAAGTTTAAAAAGCTGGCAGCCTTTATGCGTGGCCTTATTAAAGGAATTAAAAAACATGACATTACCGGAAAAACGATAATAAATGGTTGCGGCTGGAACTACGGCTATTTTGAATTGCTTAAGCAAGCGGACTTAGATATGGATATTATTGGACATCATTTGTATTCAAAGTCAGTTAATCAAAATACAAATTACGTAAACATTGTTAAGACACTTGCCGGCATCTTTGAAAACAAAAAGCCGGTATTTGTAACAGAACTTAATCAAGAAAACGGTGACTATGTAGGATCGGTAGAAAGTCAGGACATAATTGTGAATGACTTTATAGATAAATTGAAGCAAGTGCCCGAAGTAAAGGCAGTGCTTATATACGAGCTTCTGGATCAACCGGAGCTGATTCATCCTAAAGAAAGAGAAAAGCATATGGGTGTTATTAAGTGGAATTTGTTGTATAGTTCTTGGTCATTAAAGCCTGTAGCAAACACCTTTGTCCATAGGGCAGCCCTGTAAGTATTATTTTTCATAAAAAAACTGCATTATCTGTTCCAAAAATGCAGTTTTTTTAATTTAAAGCCGATTAAATACAAATTTTGTATTTTACTCGCGTCGCCTATCTTTTTCGCAATCCTCCTTAACGCTCCTCGGAAACCCGCAAGTCGTCTTCTCGTACAACCACAAAAAAATTATGAAGATGAAAAATCCGCAACACACGCTCGCTATTTCGCACCCTCCTCCGAAGTCATAGCGCTTCAACAATCCCGCCCCGGTTTAGCTACCGGTAATTCACAAAAATTAAAGTAAATAAGCCTGAGGTCCTTAGCACTTTCGCTATCCCTTTGGCCTTGATTAAAAACAAATGAAACGAACGCATTTTTATTTATTTTTATTTATTCTGCCTTTAACTTTCTCTTCATGTCGAAAAGAAAGAGCTTTAGAAAGCATCTCGATAAGCCAACAAGAAGTATCGCTCTTGAATAATTTCGGGGAGCCCGGTTTAAAAACCGGAGTAACCGGCTATCCTTACTATCACTCAGAGTACGCAAGTATTGCTCCTGAACGCCAGATAGAGCTTGTGGATACGTTAGGCATGGAATACTATCGAGTTGATCTTCCAATATCGTCCGACGGTAAATTATCGAACCCGGCAACTTTGGAAAAAATCATAGCTTCAGCTACCCAAAAGGGTGTCAAATTGCTTCCCATACTTCAATTGAGAGGTCTGAATTACAGCTCAACTACTTTAACTGCATATGCTCAAGGAAAAAGATTAGGAGAAGGTTTCAGCCTTTCCTACGGTAAATCTTTAGAATATTACCAGTTGGGGAATTTGCAAGAAAACCCGCTTTTAGACCCTAAAACTGCCGGCAATCGGCCCTCCCACTACAATCAAGAAAAATTTAAAGTTCTTGCCGCCTTTTTAAAAGGGATGGACGAGGGAATTAAAGCTAACGATGCCGGTGCAAAAACCATTATTAATGCGGGCTGGCTCCACTACGCATACCTCCAAATGCTTATAGATGCCGGTGTAGCTTATGATGTGGTGGGATATAATTGGTATTCGAAGTTCGACTTTGATGCCGCGGCCAAATTCGGAATCAGTGATATAGTAGCGAAACTTGCATCCCTGTTTCAAAAACCGATTTGGTTTACCGGAATAAACAGAACAGACGGCAGTTACCCTAATCAAGAACCAGAACAGAAAACTTGGATACAGGCCTTCATCAAAAGATGCGAAAGCAATCCCGCAGTAAAATGTGTTATTATCGATAATCTGCTCGATCAGCCCATCACCTTTCAAAATTCTTCTGATTCAAAAAAACATGCCGGAATAATAAAATGGACGAGCGACCTTTCCGGTTGGAGCTTTAAGGAATTTGCAACAGCGCTACAGGAAGATCAACTTATATTCGGCATTAACGGGCATCCGCTGAACCAAGTTGCGTATATTAAAACTTCGGTTTCTACACAGATGGATATGTTGAAACATTACGGCATGAATTACTATCGCGTCGATATTGGAACCGACTTCGAAGGAAATATCCGCGAACAAAAGAAGTTCGACAATTTGATTGCCGGTGTAAACAACGCCAATGTTAAAATTCTGCCTACACTGTATTTAAGAGGAATGGATTATGCTCAATCGGAATCTGCAAATTTTACACAAGGAAAAATATTAGGAAAAGGTTTTGCAGCTAAATACGGTCAGCATTTCGACTATTATGAATTGGGTAACGAGTACGATTTAAAGTTGAAAATGGCAGGGGCCGACGGCCGTTATAAAGAAAGCTACAATCAATCTCAATTTAAATTGTTTGCCGCTTTTCTTCGGGGTATGATTCAAGGTATAAAAGAGGGAGATTCCGGAGCAAAAACAATGGTTAACGGCTGCGGATGGAATTACGGGTTTTTTGAACTGCTAAAATATTATGACGTTAATATTGATGTTATTGCACATCACCTGTATTCTAAATCAACGCGACAAAATACAGATTACATTAAGATAGTACAGAACTTAGCCGCCGTGTGGAATAATACCAAATCTATTTGGGTAACCGAATTAAATAAGGAGGACGGTAGCTACAATCCGGCACCGGAAGCACAGGGATTAATCGTAAATGACTTCATCAGTAAATTAAGTCAGGTGCCGGCTGTTAAAGCAATTCTCATTTATGAGCTGTTAGATCAACCGGAATTAGTACATAATTTAGAAAGGGAAAAACACATGGGTTTGATTAAGTTTAATACACTTTACGACTCATGGAGTTATAAATCGATCATTCAATATTACACGAATTAGTTTACACTATCAATAAACACAAAAGGCGCGTTTAAGCGCCTTTTGTGTTTATTAGCCCACTTGAGCCTGCCTCACGAGAAGCTCACTCAGGTATTGTGCCGGTAACTGCGCTTGTTCAATTACTTTCGGAATTCCTTGTTCTAAGTGCAATTTCAAGGCTTCGCGGTTTTGCCAACAATTTACTGTTGCGTTAATCAAATCTTCGGGAGTAATATCGCTGATGTTCAACACATAATCTTTCAAATCAAGCATTTCCATAATGCCCTGAGTTTTATGCTCGTAATTAATAGCAACAGTAGGTATTAAACTTGATAGGGCAAAAATATTAGAATGCATTCGAGTGCCGATAAACATATCCATTTTTGAATACAAATATTTTAACTCGCGAGGATGAAAATCATAATCTAAAAGCATCGCGTTGGACGAATCCGGCAATTCCGCTAATATTTCACGACTTATATTTCGGTCATCATTAAATTTGTTCGGCCCCAATACTTGAGGCATTAAAATACAGGCCGCATTATACTTACCTGTAAAAAGTTCTATTACCGCTGCAATACTTTTTTTATAGGTTACTCTTCGAACTTCCGGATCACTCACTTCAGGGAAGTTCCAGTCTCTAACAGTGATTCCCACAAGCGATTTACCGTCAAATTTGGTTTTGATATCGTTATAAACCTTGTTAACGGTGTCGGTTTCTTTACTTAACATTCCGAAAGCAGCGTCGGGAACAATTTCGACCGGCGAGGTAACACCGATTTGCTTCAACAGATTATACGATATCTTTTCGCGAACAAAAATCTTTGTAATCCCATTAAGTACCTTCTTGGTTAGATTTAAGATGGTTTTATTATACAAGGGGCCTATAGATTGAGAATAGATTATTACCGGCTTGTTGTAATTAAAGGCAGTTTTAATCTGGATTAGATGTTGTAAAGTCATTACGCTGAACCCGTGGGTAAGTAGAAACCCACCACCGCAACTAATCACGGCATCTGCCCACTCGTAATCTTTGTCAATGGTTCTTTCTCGATTATTCGACCCGAGCAAAATAGGCACAAACTTCAAAGCATATCTCAGTTTAAAGATTTTGCCGGTTTTTTCATTGATATTTATATTACAAATGCATTCTGATACCGAAGCGTCGTAAGCGTTGGCGTCTAATGCCGGAAACCTGCTTTTAACTATAATATTGCATTCAGGAATATATTTTTTCAAGCTGTCGATTATAGCGATAATAATTCCGGCGTCCCCTTTATTTAGCGAAGAATGAGCATTAATTATTAGAATATTCATAAGCAATAAATTAAGCTGAAGTGTTTAAATGCAAGCGACCGAACTTTTTGAGAAACATACTTTTTAGCTCCTCAATCAACGGATGTTTAATTATTAAAAGGAGTGTGGAATAGATTATTACTCCGGCGACTATCTGAACGGCAAGGCCCAACCGGGTAGAAAGTAATTCTGAATTCAGTATTTGTATTATCCAAATTCCGGCTGCCATAGGTAAACTTAAAAGCAAGGGAAGTCTGAGACTAAGTAAATATTCAGGCAAACTTGAGCCGATCGCTGCCTTGATCAAATATGAGTAGCTGAAATAGGTGTAGAATAACTGAAGGGTCAAAAAAACAGCAGCGACTCCGACAGATCCCCCGAAGTATGCTCCTATTATTATTCCCGGAATTTGAAAGATCATCTTAAAAAGATTAAACCGAAAACTTCTGTTGATAAGTCCTTTTGCCATTAGTAAAGATCCTACGGGATTTCCGATAGACCTAAGCAATCCTACCCCGCAAAGAAGCCGGAGCAAGGGTACACTATCCATCCATTTTGAACCGAATACAACCAAAACGAATGTGGGAGCAGTAACAAACAGTCCGAAAAAGAGAGGAAAATTAATCAGACCTACTATTGTAAGTAACTTATAAAAGCCGGCCTTCAACTTTTCATTTTGGTCTTGGATTTTTGAAAATACCGGAAACAAAACCCGAGTGATAATTGGATTTATTTTCGTTGACGGGATAATAACAATATTGAAGGCTAAATTATACAAGCCCAAAGCACTTGCTCCTAAGAGTTTACCGATACTGAGAGTATCTATATTCGTATTTACATAATTTGTTAGGCTTTCTCCGGCTTGGTACAATCCGAATTTCAAGTACTCCTTAACATGCTTAAAGCGAAAAAAAAACAGCGGCTTAAAAAAGTTTCTTCCGTAAAGATTGTATAAAAAGGTTTTAAGCGAGGCGGCGATTATTTGACCATAGATAATAGAAATAACTCCGTGGCCGGTATACGCAAAAAACAAAGTAACCAAAGTGCCGACTATTACCGAGGCCGACTCGGCTTTTGTAATTGAATTGAACTTTAACTCTTTTTGAAGCATCGCTTTGTATAGTTGACCAAACGGAACTATTAAATAGATTACCGAGATCAATCGGGTTAAAGGCAAGAGTTCGTTCTGCTTAAAAACGGCTGCAATGAGAGGTGCCGTAATAAATATTATTAAGGAGATAGCAATTCCGGCAACTATGTTGAACCAGTATAAGGCGTTTAAATCTTTGGGGGTTACCGACTTTCGCTGAATTATAGCGTTTGAAATTCCCAAGTCCATAAATATCTCCGACAGAGCTGTAATTACTGTTACCATTCCTATTAAGCCAAAGCTCGCAGTATCCAACAATCGGGCAAGAAAAACTAACTGAAGCGTTTGAAAAGCAACTATTACAACCGTAGAAATCGTTGTCCATTTAACACCGGAAATAGCTTTGCTTTTTAAAGACATATTTATTTTATCTTGAATTGACTACTGAGCAAGCAAACGTCATTCAACAGCACCTCGTTTTGTAGCTCTTGGTTAAAGTGTAACTCAACGTGCTTTCGGGCATTTATCTTTATGAGCTCCAGTTGTTCTTTACTCAAATCAAGCACTTCTTTTATCAGCCTTGCCAACGAACTCGAATCTCTCTCAGGAGCTAAAAACCCGGTTACCCCATGTTGAATAAGCTCGGGTATGCCGCTGTGACGTGTGCTTATTACGATTTTGCCCATGGCCATAGCCTCCATCAGCCCAACGGGTATTCCTTCCATGTCACCGTCGGCTGCAATAACACTGGGTAAGAGAAAGAAATCGGCTTGTTCTATTTCCGGAATAATCTCGTCTTGAGATAATGAACCAAGAAACTGAACATTTTGGACAATTTTTAAATGCCGGACTTTTTCTTCTAAGGCCTTTTTTAAGGGCCCATCGCCTATGATCTTGTAAGATATTTCAGGCAGTTCCCCTGCTAAGATTTCTATACTTTCTATGGCGTAGTCAATTCCCTTTTTTTCGATAAGCCGGGCAACACTTAAAATTTTAATGTTTTTTTGGTCGGGAACGGTGGTGTTGTAATTAAACATATTTACATCTACACCCATGTAGCGAGTTGTGATTTTGGATTCTTCACAGCCCAAATCAATCAGCTTTTGTCGCCAAAAATTACTAATAGGCAAAAAAGCGTCGCCTTTTCTAAATAGGCCGTTGTAGATGTCTTTCCCTTTGCTTTTTAGATAGGCATTCATGTCGAAGCCGTGAAAAACAGTGATAATTTTTCCTTTTAGCACCCCTAAATCGCGTAAGGCGACAGCTAAATTTCCGCTCGGTCCGAAATGACAAATTATAATGTCGAAGTCCGTTTTTTTGTTTCTCTTAAGTGCCGGAGCTGCGAAGATGGGATGAAAGGATTTTATTTTTGAAGCAGATTTAAGGAGATTTAAACTATTCGACAAATTCTCCGACATCAGAACAGCTGTTTTGATCAGTTTTCTAAATTGGTTGGTCGGGAAGTTATAGTAGACTGTTTTTTTGTTTAAACTATACTTGGATACGCCTTCATGAACTTTACTTTCGTAGGACGGGTTCTCAGACAGAATCGTAACATCATCATCATTTTCGCAAAAACAAGCAATTTGATTTAAAATAAAAGTCTCCGACAACTTTGGAAATTTTCCCACTACAAACAGGATCTTCATAGGCATATCGTAATATCAACGGGTTTCACCAGGTGCTACTTCATTATATATATCCAGGTAATTTTTCAAATACACCTCTTCTGAAAACCGGCTTGCATAGCTTACCGCTCGTAATTTTTTATGGTGGATCTGTTCCGGCTTTTCAATAATTTGTTGCAGCAAGGGGAATAATTGCCCGGCTTCCGGCTTGAAAGCCCACATGCAATCTTCGTTATGCAATTCTTTTATACCGCCTATTTGGGCTCCACATACCGGCACCGCCGCCGCCAAAGATTCTATTACAATTCTCCCGAAAGGCTCATACCAAAGAGAGGGAACAATCGCTAGATTAATCCGGCTGTAAAATTCATCCGGCTTAACTACACCCAAGAATTCGTGGTCTATTCCTTCAAGCAGCTCTGTTAAATAGTTGATGTAAAACGAGTCGCCTTTGCCGGCAAATAGTACTTTAAATTTTGATCGATATTCTTTTTTTACGGCTGCAAGTTCTTTCACAAGAAACTCTACGCCTTTATCGGCGGCAATTCGTCCGATGTAACCAAAAGTTATTTTTTCGCTTTCGACAAGATTAAAAGTGCTCTTTTTGCCGGCAACAGCATTATAAACAACTTTTTTCCTGCCATGAATTGAATTAAACTCGCCGTGTTTTTCTAAAATAAAATCACTTATGCCTACGTAGCAATCCGGCAAAAGCATTTGACTTTTTTTAATGCTGTTGGTAATTCTGCAATCGGCACAAAGGCTTTCGCAACAACTTCCGTTTTTAAACAACAATGTTTTATGGCAGAGCAAATAGTAATCTCGTAAAGTGTGAACAAGCGGAATATTCGCTTTCTTAACAGCTTTCCAAACGATGGGAGAAAAGCCTTGAATATTATTCGTGTGAACGATATCGGGTTTAATCTTTTTTAGTAACCGTGATATTTTTCGGAAGAAAAAAAAGTTGTGAGAATCGAGTATATGCCAAACGGTTTTTAACAGCGGAGATCTTGTTTTATCAAAAAACGACGAATAAATATTGTGCTGCTTCACGCGAATGATTATAACTCCGTTTAACTTCTGCACCGAATTAATTGCCCCGGTAGTAACTACAAAAACCTTATGTCCTAATTTTACCAAACCTTCGGCCAGTAATTGTACCGAGATTTCGGCACCGCCCACAAACTTGGGAAAGTAAAACGTATTGAAAATTAAAATCTTCAAACCAAAAGGATTATTTAACCGGAGAAAACTTGAGAAAGTGCCGGAATTAACTTACGACTTTTGCTCTCGGAAGCGTAACCGACGTACCCGTATCCATAGTATCCCGACTTGCGAAAATCAATATCATTAATCACCAGATACATGTTTTTAATCTTCTCTTTTGCCAACTTATTTGCGATAGCTAAGTGAGCTTTGCTTGTGTAATTTTGTCGGCAAACGTATAAGGTTGTATCAGCGGCTTTAGCTATCAACAAGGCGTCGGACACAAGCCCAACAGGCGATGTGTCGATAAGAATATAATCAAACATTTGGCGGAGAATGTTGATAAGGGAGCTGAATTTTTCGTTTAACAGCAAATCGGCATTGTTACCTAATTGAGAATCTCCGGGCGGAAGAATGTAACAATTATCCAAATCTGCACACGGTATTATATAGTTCGAAATTTCTTCCTTACTGCCGGATAAATAGTTCAATACTCCTTTTGAAGAATGCTTTATTCCCAAAGAAGAAGAGAGCCGCGGCTTCCTGAAGTCTAAATCAATAAGCAAAGTTTTCTTTCCGGCCAAACCTAAAATACCTCCCAAGTTATTGGTTACGAAAGTCTTGCCTTCGCCGATAGTCGCCGAAGTAATCATAATTACTTGAGCTTTTCCGTCGTCGGATAAACACAAGTTGGTTCGCAGGTTACGAAAGTTTTCAGTAGTGACAGAGTTTGACGGGCCCGAAAGGTCCAAAACAGGCGAAGTGTTTCGGCCTATTTCTCCTATGATATCAATCTCAGTAAGATCTTCTATATCTTCTAAAGACATCAAGCGAGATTCAGATTTGTCGCTAACAACCACATACGATAAGGGAATAATAATGCCGGCAAAAAGCGCAATTAAATAACTGAGCGATTTCCGAGGTTTTACCGGATTATAACTTCTTTTTGGTTCGTCAATAATATTCGAATTATCGGTTTCGGCGAGTTTTGAAATTGCTATTTCTTCACGCTTTTGAAGCAGATATAAATAGAGATTTTGTTTCAATTCTTGCTGACGACTGAAATCGCCGAACATTTGTTCTTTCTGCGGAATGGATTTAATTTGGCTGTTCAGCGAAGCATTTTCCGCCTTTACATCCCTAAGTCCAAGCTCCAATTCGCCTTTATACGACCGAATGTTTTGCAACAAGCTCTCGTAAGCATTCACAATTTGCTTGTCGATATTTTCGATTACAGGGTTTGATTCGGTATACGATAGGCTTTGCTTTTCTCTGTCGAGCAACAAACTGTTGTAAGTGGTCAGGGCATTTTCAAACGAAGCATTTTCTATTGTGAGCGAACTTGGAATGGCCCTTCGGTTGCCGGATTCGGTCAAAAACTGCTCGAGTTTTTCAATGACGTTGTAATTGGTTTGTTGCTCCTGAATCCTTTTGTTGTAATCCCCGGCATTGCTGATTAATACCTTTGATTGCTCGCCCATGTCGGCAATGTTATTACTGCTGCGATAATTTGCGAGTTTGTTTTCTATAGTGATGAGATCGTTGCTAACCATAGCAAGTCTGTTATCTACGATAGCTAGGGCTGAATCGGCTAGTTGCTGCTTGCTTCTTTTATTCAAGCTTAAGTAAGTGAACATAATCTGCTTGAGCACCGCTTCGCCCAAGCCGGGGTCGGGATAGTTTAAAGCTAAGTCGATGGCAGTTGCGTCTTTGTCTGAAAAAACCGCTTCGTATCGCGATGATAATTCTTCAATTGCTTCTTCAAATGGCGAAACCACGACTGTGTATTTGCCGGTTGGGATTTTACCGGAACTCTGCGTAAGTAATACAAAATTATACGGCTTGGTAGATATTATTTTATTGAATGAAGAAGTTGACACCGGGCCGCCGTCTGAAACCAAACTAAAAGAATTATTATCAAGTATTTCGATCTCAAACTTGTGCTTTGAGAAGTAGGCTTGCTTATATAGTATTGACACTTTAAACGGGGAACCGTTAAAGACTTGCTTCGTTGTTAAGTTTGATTTCTTTAAAACTTTGACATTCAAATTCAGGTCTTTAATAACTTTTTCTAAAACTGATCGAGATTTTAATATCTGAAGTTCGTTTTTGCTGTCGCTTTGATTAGAGAAAAAAGACGAGATATTACTGCTGAATTGCCGTTCAACTTTGCTCTCATTACTCTTGTCCGGCTCTTTTATCAAGATTTTAGCGGATATTTTATACTCTTGAGTTGCCAGGCGATTAAAGCAAAACGCGGCGATTAAAGCCGTAATAATGCCGCACATAAACAATAGCCTATGAGATAGGACGGTATTGAGAAACCTTTTATAATTAAATGCTTTTTCGTTTGCCGGTTGTTTTACCATAGCGTTTCGTTTTTGTGTTAATCTCCCAAAGAAGTTTGTGTTACCAACAGCACCCACACGGAAACCAGCGAGGCGCCAAGGCTTAAATACCGTACTAAAGAAGTATCTGAATTCATATATTTTGCCTTTGCAGGTTCAACATAAACCACATCGTTTTGACTTAAGAAAAAATACTCCGAATTGAGTGTTTCCTTTTTAGTTAAATCAAACTTTACAGCCCTGCTTTTACCGTCGGCGAGTTTTCTTATCACCAAAATGTTGCTGCGTTTTCCGTAAATGGTAAGGTCTCCGGCATAGCCCAGAGCATCAAGCAGCGAGACTTTTTCATTTGGAACCACGTAAGTTCCCGGACGGGCGACCTCTCCCAGTATGGTGATTTTGTAGTTCGCATAGCGAATGTTTACCGCCGGTTCTTTAAAAAAACGAGCGGCCTGTTTACGCACTGTTTCTCGAGCTTGAAGAGTAGTTAATCCGGCAAGTTTAATCTTACCGAGAATCGGTATTTCTACATTTCCATCTCGGTCTACGTAGTACCCCGAGATTAATTGTTGACCCACATTGTTGGCCACGTTAACCCCACCTGTAGGTTTAGGGGTATTGCCGCTGTTTATCACTTCCGAGGCTGCCGGATCGACCGTGTTAACAGTTATCGAAAGAATATCATCGGGTTGAATTAGCGGATCCGCAAAATTTGTGGAGTTAATAATGTCGGCAGCGGACTCTTTAGGGATGTCTTGAAAGTACCTTATTTTGGATACTCCACAAGAATAGAGTAAAAATATAGAGAAAAAGAATATGGATTTTGCAGTTTTGTTAAACATATAGATATAACTTTTGAATATCACTAGTAAAACTACCACTTTTTATTAAAAATAGCAAAATAATTTACTTTTTGTTGCTATATTCTCGGACAAAAACCTCTTTTGACGAAGAAATAGAAAATCAGGCCATATTTTTCAATAAATCTTAAATTTTAACCGCCAGTATGGATTTTTATGTAGAAAAACTTGCGATTATCTGAAAAAGCTTAAAGCCGGAGTTTTTATATAGCCGGAGTAGCTTAATGAGTTTGACAAAGAACTTCGACTTCCATAGAAAGCAATTAGATAACCGAAAAGGATTTGGCATTCCGGCGATTCTATCAGATTAGTTGTAATTCCGTAGGTAAAAATCAGCATAGTGAAGTATGTAGCTATTCGATTTTGGTTGCCGAATTCTACAAACTTTCCAAGTAGAAAAAGAATGAGAAAAAGACCGAGAAGGCCATAATTTGCAAATACATAAATAAATAAGTTATCTCCCGGATTATAGAGATTTGGGTTACCAAACAACAATTGCGGAGCGCCCAAGCTTCCAATCCCGGTACCGAATATCAAATGCCAAGGCTCTTTAAATAAGGTAAATGCCAAAGGCCATGTGGTGTTAATTCGGTCGAGAAGCGAGTCATTGCTTAAATAAGGTACTTCGACTTTAAAGAGATAAATAGGGAGTAGAATTAAAATAGTCGCAAATAAAATTGCGGTAAATGAAAGCGTTGGCTTTTTAATATTACCGGGTAGAAATTCACTTAAGTATGCGGCGTATATAACGAAAACACTTATTAGGCATCCTTTGGTGGTAGTAATATAAATTCCGATTATGGTAGATATAAAAACAAGTGTTTTCCAAGTGAAGCTTTTGAGATTATAAAATAGGATCATCATCATAATTATCAATGCAAGTGCAGCACTAAATGATGATCGGCAAAAGCCGGCAACGCGTTCGACACCGGCTGCAGTCCAGTTTTTGGCAATTTCCTTTTCTACGTTGCCCACGGTAAATAGTGCTGTCTTCCAAACAAAATCAAAGTAATAATCATAAATAACACCGCCCAGCAAAGCGATGTATATGAAAATAAACCAACGAGAATTCGCTTGAATAAATGTTGCTATGTCTTTGTGGAATGCAATAGAAAAAAATGCAGGAATTAAAATGTACACAGCAAATAAGGTTTGCGGAAGATTTTGCGTAAATAACCCTAAAACAATAAGAAAAAAAATACAAGCATATAATATAATATAGGCAGGGCGAATGACTTTTAGGCTGCCCAAGAATTTTTTTGCAGTTAAAACAAGCATTACCGCATTAACTGCGTAAATCAACAACTCGTTGCCAAATACTGTTATAATAACATAGCGAACGAGCGATGTGAAAAACAGGTTTAAGATAAGTGCGACTATAAATACAGTTCTTAAAATTTTCATATTACGATCAATTCCTTCCGAAAAGCTTTCGGTATAGTTGGTCTGTTTTGTCTCTGGATAGATAATCTAAAACGATCCGACGATTTTTATTTTGATCGAGTGTTGCAGCTAATCTGTCGATGTCGTTAATTTGATCGATATCGAAAACTTGTAAGCCGAGCTCTTTCATGTGCCGAAACATGAAGTTTCCGGGGTTCATGAAAACAAGTTTACCCGTAAGTAGGGCCAGCCAAATGTTTCCCATGCCTAAGGGTCGCAATGAATTGTTGATGAAAATGGAGTATTTGTCAAAGATCTCCAAGTATTCATCGAAAGAGAGAAATCGCTCCATGAACGATATATTGAGATGAGGATAAAGCTTTTCTACTTGATTTTTTAAAAGCCCCACATATTTTTTGTCTCCATAGCTCACGGGAAGCAGAATTTCTTCGAAATAGATGCCCTTAAATCTTTTGAATACATCAATATGATTGTTGGTAACAGCACCGGAATTACCTACAATGCATTTTAAATTACGTTGGGCAATTCTTTTTAAGGATGAGTTAACGTCGAACTTTTTAGCAAGTTCTTCAATGTCCATGTCAAAGCCGTACAAAAAATATTTTTGCCTGGCGTTTAATCCGGCTAAACTTTTTACGGCATACTCGTATTCCGGCTTTATCCAGGTTAATAAGTAATCCACTTTACTGAAAACCTGCTTTCCGGATGTACCTTGTAAAAAGTGCTTAACCTTATGCAGAAGATATTTAAAGGGGCCGAAGCTTTCCAACCGATATTTTAAATCGCGAGTTTCAGGCTCAAAAAGAGGAAAACGTGAACCTTTTGCTTCGTAAAGTTCCGATCCCCATATCATCCAATTAAGTTCTCGAAACTTGTTTTTGACAACCCAACGCTTTAAATCGCTGGTAAATGCGTGCAGGAAAACGCGGTCATACTGCTCAACCTTTCCTACCAGAATATTAAAATCGACAGAATCAAGAGAGGCAAATACTGCGTCGGTACGTTTAATGTATTTGTAGTTTCCGCCTCTTCTTACAATAAATTTGTTATTACCAAGCAGTTGGAGTTGTTCCAGTTTATTAACAAAAGGATCAAAAAATTTTTCATCATTAAAAACATGCAGATTCATATTTCTCCTTTCTGTAACTTGTTAATTATTTTGCACTCGCAGCAATATTCTAGATACAAAATCAGCTTCCTCCAACGTAAAATCTTGATACATCGGCAAACACAAAACTCTTTTAGATATACTGTCGGCGGTGGGTGTTTCTCCCTTTTTCACGTAATTGAGCGATGACAGTGAGGGGTAAAAATATCGCCGGGGATAAATCCAGTTAAGGTTGAGCTGCTCCACGCTTTTTAAAAGCAACTCTTCCGTTTCAAACACAATCGGGTAATAAGAAAAATTACATTCGGATCGAGGGTTTAAATGCGGACGTGCAACTTTTAGGCCCTTTAATTTCTCGGAGTAATAATTAAACAGTTCCTTTCGTTTAGCTAACACATCGTCGACGTATCGCAGGTTTACCAAGCCCATAGCCGCGTGGAACTCACAGTTTTTTGCATTTATCCCTAGGCCGGCAAATTCTTCAGGCCCATTGTGCCCGAAATTCCGCAGGAAAACAATCTCTTTCAATAATTCCGCAGATTGAGTAAAAATGGCGCCGCCTTCTATCGTATGGAACAGCTTTGTGGCGTGGAAGCTGGTGGTGCTTACATCTCCGTAATCAAAAACCGACTTTCCATTATACTTTGTGCCGAAGCAATGAGAGGCATCGTATATTACCTTAAGGTTACGCCTTTCGGCAATGGCCGTTATAGCGTCGATATCACATGGATTTCCGTAAACATGAGTAGCCAGAATTGCACTTGTTTGAGGAGTAATCGCAGCTTCAATTTTTTCAGGGTCGAGATTCAGTGACCTTTCATCTATATCTGCAAAAACCGGAATGCACCCTTCCCAAACGATACTGCTTGTTGTAGCTACATAAGATAGTGGGGTTGTGATAATTTCCCCGCTTAACTTTAAAGCTTTAATTGCTAACTGTAGCGCAAGTGTGCCGTTGGTGACGTAAAGCATGTGCTTTACGTCTAAATAGTCTTTTATTTTTAGCTCCAGCTGATTAACCAAAGGACCATTATTCGTTAGCCATTGTCGCTCCCAAATACCTTTAACATAGTGTAAGTAGTCGTCAATCGGCGGCAGAAAAGGTTTGGTTACAGGTATCATAAGCTTCGAGTTGGATTAAGTTAAATAAGAACTGTATGGGAAGATTGAAGTCGGGGCGTTAAGTCAGGCCGAACGGTAAAGCGGAAATAAATCCGGGAGCTCTCGGGCGTTCTGCTGTCGCTGCTCTACCAGGTTATTGTAGGTGTTGCTGTCAGCAATATATCTCCATGTAAGAAAATTAAACCGCAAATCGGAAAAGCCGCACTTGAAGTGAAATAAAGAATCTTCTGCGCCGCCGACTCCGCTTCCCAGATGAAGAAATTCAATGTTCTCTTCTTTTGCCGTAACAACAGCCTCATCAAATAATAATTTCATCGGTGAGAAGCTCATGAAAGCGGGATCTGTAGCTGCCAGATGAATTTGGGCTATTTTATTGCAAAGCGTGAGAATAATGCCGGAGGTGATAGTTTCGCCTTGATAGCATAGCAGTAATTTGCTTTCGTAATCCCTCGAACTCAAAAAATTAAAAAAGTAGTTTTCGTTAAAGAAGTATCTGGGTGACGCTCCGGCATTCTTCATGCTTTCATTATAAATCCGGCAAAAAGCATTTATCTCGTCAGGATGTCTGCTTTCCCGCACCGAAAATCCGGTTAAACGCAATTGATTGATCTTTTGCCGAAAAGCTCTTCTATAGTTTAAGCGAATTTTTTCTACCGGCTTATCCAATGAAATTGCAATAGTTTGCCCGTTCTTAAACACCCCTCCCGCATGCCCAACTATATTGTCGTGATTTAAGAGGGGGTGAAGACGTGAAAAAACTGAAACAATCTTTTCGGCTATAAAAAACCGCGATAGTGTTTCATGGAAACCTGCAATTAGGCTTTCTTCGATCTCGTCGAATTCCAGATTAGAGACAGGTCCCGTATATCCGTAAGCCGAGGTGCAGTCAAAATATCCGGAACCCTCAATTTGTCTTTTAATTAGGGGAAGTGCAACGAAATTCTCACCGGAATGAAAGATAAAGAGAAAGGGCTCTCCGGATTGTTCGAGCGCGTGATAATGGCCGGTATGGTAAAAGTCGTATGACAGAGATTTTTTTAAGTACTCTGCCCACACTTCTTGTTCTTTGCAGGTAATAACGGAGTAAGTATTTTTGCTATTCATAGGCTGTGATTTGTGATAATGCTGATATCATATCCCTAAAAGGAGCACACATTGAAAATGATTGATCTAATAAAGGCATCGGTTTCGGCTCAAGGGAGATTAAGCAAGCTGAGAGTATAGTATGAGGTTTAGGTTGAGGTATTTCGCTTAGCTTGCCTTTAAAATTTTCTTTAAGCACCAGCTTGGTGTTATTGATAAGATAGCCCACGGCAGTATCTACCTGATAAAGTTGAGTAAACCCGAAGCCGTCTGTTTTGTAATAAAAAGTAGAATCATCTGCAGAAAGTTCGGGAGCAGGTATTTGATAGCGGTAGGAGGTCGCTTCAATTTTTAAACCCCATCTTAAATATAAATTCAATGCCTTAGAATTCGATTTAAACACATCCAATCGAAGCCTAACTAGAACATTCGCCTTTCGCTCTAGAATATCTTTAAGAGCAAACAGTAGTAACTTGGTGCCCAATCCCGCATTCCTATACGCAGCCTTTATAATAACATTAATCACAAAAACTGTTGAACCTGCTATTTTAAGGTGGGCAAACCCACAAAGCTCTCGACGTTCATCAGTTAACAAATACGCCATTTGGCTTTCACTGGAAAGAACGAAGCGTAGATAAGGCAAATAAGCAGCGTCCTTATAAATAAAGTATTCGGAAGAGGGGAAATTATACGTAACATTCAGCAGATGAACTATTCTATCCAAATCCACTTCTTTTCCCGATCCATATTTTTCAACATTCCATATCATTAATTGACATCTCTAGTTCTTTTGACTGTTTATGATTATATTTTATTTTAAACCGGTAAAATCAGTCACTTATAATCCATAATTTTAATAAAAATAGATAATTATTAAAATAACAGCAAATTTATTGAAGTTTTATTACAAAATATCCATGATTTTATGTAAAAACAGTTAAATTTGACTAGTCAAGTTGGGTTAAAATGCTATTTTTAGTTAAAATAGCTGAAATGCAAGGGCGAATGTCGCAGGTTTTGCCACTAACTTTCGATTTATGGATTTAATTATCACCTTTTTATATTAAACTCATGATAGAACTGTATCCTTTTAGATTTAAGACTATTTTCAAAGAAAAAATATGGGGAGGAGAAAAGATTAAGACCGTTTTGGGGAAAAACTACGGATCTTATAGAAATTGCGGAGAAGCTTGGGAAATCTCAGGTGTTGCCGGAGACACTTCCGAAATTACTAACGGCACTCTTCGCGGAAAGTTACTTACCGACTTGATCTCTGTTTATAGAGATCAAATAGTAGGAAACGCAGTATTTGAAAAATTCGGATGTAAATTTCCGCTTTTGGTTAAGTTTATTGATGCCAATGATGATCTTTCAATTCAAGTACACCCGGGCGACGAGCTAGCCTTAAAAACGCATAACTCATTGGGCAAAACCGAAATGTGGTATGTGGTTCAAGCCGACGAAGGCGCTTCTCTAATATCGGGGTTTAATCGCGATATGGATGCCAATACTTATACAAGTCATCTTAACTCCGGCAGTCTTCCCGAAATTCTTAACCAAGAAACAGCTAAAAAGGGTGACGTCTTTTTTTTGCCGGCAGGAAGAATTCATACTATCGGGAAAGGGCTTTTAATTGCAGAGATCCAACAAACATCGGATATTACTTACCGCATTTATGATTATGATCGGGTTGACGATGATGGAAACAAAAGAGAGTTACATACCGAGGATGCTCTAACCGCGATAAATTTCAATTACTACCCTAATTACAAAACAAAGTATTCCGTCAAAAGAAACGACGTAATCAAGGTTGTAAGCTGTCCATACTTTACCACTAATATAATCGACGGAAGTAAAAAATTATCAAGGAATTACGGACGACTGGACTCTTTTGTGATACTGATTTGTGTGGAAGGAGAATTGTATGTTTTGTGGAAACGACACCAACCTATTTACTTGAAAATCGGCGAATGCTTGCTTATACCTAATGTAATTAAGGAGATAACAATTCGTCCGATACAAAAATTCAAGCTGCTGGAAAGCTATATTGAAAATTGATCTCGGAACGAAAGTTTAGAGGATTAATATCTAATAATTAGGTGGCTCTTCAGATATTTTAAAAAGCTCAGAACTTCTTCCAATGCCTAGCACCAACTTATTAATAAGCTTTGTGTTCCCTAATAACGAGGTTTCAAATTCTTTATTTGTGTAGATATGACATCATAAAATCCTGTCGTCTACCTTAACAACCAAGTAGCCCCTGGTTGCATCATACTTGCCGGCCAAGACCTTGGATAAGCACCCGATGAGCAGGGTTGAACCAAGATAAGAATATTGAAATTGAACCAGCCCCGTAATAAATCGCGTTCCCTCGGGGTCAAAACCTTTTACCTTTGTTAGAACCTGCTGCAGAGATTTCGTACGCTGGTAAAGCGTTGAATCCATGCTCTTTTAATACCGGTTTTAGAACAGTATCAATTAAGCCTTTGGCCTTCAAGAATGTGGATGAGTTCGGTTCACCAATCGGAGTAATTATAAAGCAAGGCTTAAGCCCTTCTACTTCGACTGGAGGCGTTTCAGTGTCCTTTTTCTTTGTCATACTTAAGCTTCAATTAATTCTAAACTCTCCAGCTCCTTGGCCAGCTGCTTAATGCTATCGACAATCTTGTGTAATTGTTTCGGTGACGGAGACTTGTGGCCATTAACGTACTGCGATAATAATGTTTTATTAATGCCGGCGCGTTTGCCAATCGCGGTGGCATTTAACTCTTGATAAAACTCGAAAAGGTTCGGTAAATCTAACTTAGTAGAAATATCATCCTCACTAAACTCTTTTTCTCCTTTATGTTCGCTTAAAGTATTTAACGCATCCAAAATATTGCGCTTTAATTCTTCGATAGTTGCGCCGGTTGTTCCGACAGAATACTTTTCGAAATCCTCTGCATAAGCTGAAAACCCTGTGTTAGTTTTTTCAACCATGAATACTACTTTCTTCATCGTCCGTATTTTGTCTGTTCTATTTAAAACCTTTTTTATTTTTGGCGACGGTTAGAAATAGCTCTAAAAGTTTGTCTTGCTGTTATTTGTCATCGAAGCAAGATTTATCGATGTGTATGTAAAAGAGATGCCATCAAGGTGGTAAAGATTTGCCTTTACTCCACGCCGAAGCCGTTCAATTCGAGTATTCTAAAATGCCTATTCATGAAGGTGATTTAAAGGTGATTTAATAGATGAAGCTGTTCAATAAACAAGTAGACAAACTAAAGACCAAGTTTAAAGCAAAGCTAAACCTTGGTTTGCCAACTTCTTTAGGTCGCTTGGTTTGTAATTCAAAGCGATGATAAAGAGGATGGAACTGTTTGGATGAGAATGTTCGAATGTTCAAGGAAACTAAAGACTTTCGTGCCGACGATCCTGAAAGGACGAAGTTCCTTACTGCGGCCGTTTTTTCAAGAGTACTATATCAATTAGCTTCATCAATTGAGGTAATATAAAAATTAAGATTTAAAGTTAATGATATAGGTGCGCACAGCGAATTGCTTACAAAAAGCATTTTTCAGACAGGTTATTGCGTAATAGATTTTCCGATTTTGCTGAAATGAAAAATCAGGAAGCCAATAGAAACCGGGAAAAGTAACCCCGAGGCCAGCATAAATGTTTCCGAAAGGGATAGAATATTTAAAACCGGAAAAATAAGTATTGGAGATAAAAACTGCCCCATGAACCAAAATGTAGTAAGCTTTCCAATTTCCTTCCCTCTGATTTCAGGGGGAACCGTTTTCATTACCCACATGTTAGTATTAGGGATCATCATACCCATACCTAAGCCGGATAACATCATTGCTATAACAACTGTTACATAGGTTTGAGATAATGAAAGGCAAACAAATCCTGCAGCCATGATTAAGTATCCCAAAGAAAACACAGAAAGAAAGTTTAATCTGCTTCTAATCTTCGAATAAGAAAAAGATGAAACCGCAGAAAATGCTGTACTTGTTGCAATAGCGGCTCCTATTAAAGCATTCTTCTCAACTCCGATGGCCTTAAGGTGAAAAGGTATTTGTACAGGTATCAGAAAAAAAATAATCCACATAAACATAGTATTGACGAACAACAGCCGGATTATTTGCGGTGCCTTTATATTTTGGTCTGCTTGGTTTCTTTTATTTGCCGGTGTGGGTTCATGAAGAAACATAATACTTAAGGGAAGGATTAGAAGAGAAGATAAGTAAATAAGAAAAGGATATCGCCAGCTGAAGTCTGCAAGGATACCTCCCAACCCGATAAACAAAATTCCACCCAATGACATGAATGCTATCTGTAAGCCAACAAATTTTTGTCGTTCTATGCCCTCAAAGTAATCGGCTATGAGTGTAATAACGATAGGCATAGACATGCCCACTGATATGCCGAGCATAGCCCTGGAGATTATAATGTGATAAATGTTATTCAGGAAGTATCCGCCTGCTCCTGATATAGCATAAAGCACTAAGGATATCCATAAAAGTTTTAATCTACCATAACGGTCAATTAGCCGACCGGTGACGGGGGAGAATATGGCAATCATTAGAGCCGGAATTGTCAAAACTAATTTAACGAGGAACGCTGCGTTTTCAACATTTGAAAAAACATAGCCATTTGAGGTAATGCAGGAGAAATGGTAATTATTGACATGATGGTTAGGCTGCTGACAAGAAGGAGCGTAAGCTTCAATTTCCATTTTTTATTTTCCATGAATTTGCTTTCTATTTAAGGTTCATCTATTTCTTTTGCGGCGACAAGGTTAAGCTATTGGTCTAAGGTAAATGTTCTAACAAACACAACGGCATCTTTCTTGACTATTTACTATCCTACTAAATTACTTTTAAGGTTTGATGCTGCTACCTGCTAATGATTACCTTTAGCTAATAAAAACCGGAATAAATTTAAAGTTACTTATCGTTGAAAAATATTACCCTCATATTCATCATTCTTTGTTGTTTATTTTATTCGTTTAAAGAACAGAAGCGCTATAAGAGGCCTAATATTGTATTAATCTTGGCGGATGATTTGGGGTATTCAGATCTTGGATGCTTTGGGAGTGAAATTGCCACCCCAAACATTGATGCGCTGGCAAGAAACGGGCAAATATTTACTAATTTTTATACCGCAGCTGCTTGCTCCCCTTCCAGGGCCATGTTACTTACCGGAACGGATAATCATATTGCCGGATTCGGAAATATGGCTGAGCAGGTTCCCCACTTCCCTGAACAGATTGGCAAACCGGGATACGAAGGATATCTTAATGACCGGGTGGTATCTGTTGCGCAATTGTTAAAAGATACAGGATATCATACTTATTTGGCGGGAAAATGGCATCTCGGCCTTACGGCTGATCAAAGCCCTTCTTCGAAAGGTTTTGAAAGAACATTTTCCTTACTCGATGCTTGCGCTAATCATTTCAAACCCGACACCGAGGTAAATCCTTTTTGGGCAGACGGACAGTTTGCAAGCTACCCTGACGGTGCATATTCAAATGATCTGTACACGGATAAACTGATAGGTTTTATCAGGGAAGATCGCAAAAATAATAAACCCTTTTTTCTTTATGCTGCTTATACATCTCCACATTGGCCTCTACAGGCACCCTTAGAATACATCGAAAAATATCATGGAGTTTATGACATCGGATATGACAGCCTTAGATTATTTCGCTTTAATTCTTTAAAGAAAAAAGGCATAGTTGCCGCGGATGTAACCTTGCCGGCACTTCCTGCTGTTAAAGGTAATTTGTATAATATTTCCAATCGCCCTTTGGTACCCTGGAAATCTCTTAATAAAGGTGAGCGACGGATTGAAGCCCGTAAAATGGAAATTTATTCGGGGATGGTTGATAACATGGATGTTAATATTGGGCGACTTATAAGCTACTTGAAGGAAATAGGGGAATATGACAATACTTTATTCGTTTTTCTATCAGACAACGGCCCGGATGTTTTTGATTTAAATGAAACACCCGACAGGCTAAACCCCTATCCTTACATGGGTACCTTTAATTCATTTATTGCATATGGCCCCCAGTGGGCGCATGCCTCCGGTGCTGTCAATAGCCTATATAAAGGATATAGTGCAGAAGGGGGTATTCACAGTCCTATGATTATAAAAATGCCGTTTCAAAAGGAAGGACGGGGAATTGTAAACGCTTTCAGCACCATTATGGATTTGGCACCGACATTTCTTGACTTGGCCGGTGGTACCCATCCTTTATTGTATAATGAACGACCAATAGCACCTTACAAAGGTGTTTCATTACTTCCTTTTTTAAATAAGAAAAAAAACTTTGTTCATGATGAAGAGTATGTTATGGGATGGGAGCTTTTTGGGCGGTGTGCGGTTAGAAAAGGTAAATGGAAAATAACAAAAATGGAACGTCCCTTCGGTAGAGGTGTTTTTCAACTCTTCGATATCGAAGAGGACCCGACTGAATCAAAGGACTTATCTAAACGATACCCGGAAAAATACAAAGAAATGTTAGCACACTGGAGGGATTACGTGAAAGATAACGGAGTGATATTAGTAAACCGATGATTTGCATGATAAGGACTTTTCATGCTTATAACAATCACCGACATCCTACTTGTTTCTAGTGTAAAATGTCTGTGATGTTTTAGCACTTAAACTTTTTCAGCATGGGCTGAGGGCCACCGATGTCAATGTTTATTCTCAGGTGGCGGTAAAAAAAATGGTTTCGGTTGTGGAATAATTGGCTCCGGCTTTCTATTTACAAATGCAGGATGATTGGCAGGTATGAAAGTAGAGCGAAAGCCCCAATAGGCAAACGGTATGGGAGAAATTGGATCGCCGTTTAGCTCGCGTATATCACCATGATAAGGATTTAAATATTCCCACACTATTTTACGATCCGGTGTCACTTCAAAAAAACGCCCTTTTGCCCCTTCTATTATAAAAGTATTGCCATTAGGCATTCGATGTGCGCCGGATATAAAACTGCTGTAGAATGAAAGTGTATCCGGAGCAATGTAAACCCATACAGGTTTCTCAGGACCGTACGGGGCATCTTTTTCTATTACATACTTGCCGTTTAGATCTTTACGAGGAGTAAATTCATACACCGCTGAGTAATTTCCTGAATCACTGTTCATGACCTTTTCGTCCGGATCTCCCGGAGGATGATTGTTAAAAACAGTTAGGTTGCCTGCTCCGGGCATTCCTTTTTCAACCCATCTCACATCATGCTGCCCAAACAATTGCCGGCTATGTGATTCACCTCGCTTATAGTTTTGAGGATTTCCCCAGCGATAAAGAAAATCACCGCCTTTCCCGCCCCGGCCACCTTTGTGAGATGCTGCCTCTTTTATAGAAGTGCTGTGATCAATAATAAAAATTTCACTTAGACTTGGTGAACTGAAAACAATTTGGTCTAACTCCGGATTGTACTTTATAGCATTAAAGTGATAAATATCTGCTCCTGCGTTTTCGACAGTGGCATTTCTGTGTGCCATTCCTTTAGCCTTTAAACTGTCTAAAGCTCCCTGCGTCATAGCCGGGGGCAATGGGTGTCCCACATTGAAATCTAACAATTCCGGATGATCTTTGGCTCTACCATAATTGGTTTTTTTGGCATCAAAATCTTGGATCAAATGATCTCTCAGATGCCACTCCCATACAATCTTGCCACCGCTCTTTCCTTCAGGCACAATTTCCACAATCTTTTCTAACCACGGCCCGGCCTTAGGTATCATCTCAGGTTTTCTTCCCATTGAAACAGCTTTGTCATAAGGCATCTTTTCATAGGCTATAGCAAGTATATGTCCGTTAGGCATAACCGTAAAATCATGATGAACAATGTGGTCCTCATTAGCATATTCAAAATCCCATAACATTTTACCGTCCCAGCTAACTTTTTGTATCCGGCCAAACGGCCCGCAACAACCGAACACCGGAAAGTCCGGATCATCTGCACCTTGCATGATAGATCCGTCATCCTGCAAATAGGCCTGCATTACACGATAATTTCCTTTCCATTGATGCACTACTTCACCCCTTCGGTTAAGTAAATAAACCAATGCGGAATTGGGTACTGCAAACATTACATAACCGTCAGCTAACCCGGCACTATTAATTTTTAAACCGCGTGGAATATAAAGTCCAAACATATTTCGGTCTTTTGGGGCAGGGGGTCTTTTATTAGCAGAATCCTTTGTACTATCGCGAACCTGAGAAAATGATCCTGTTGACATACTCACCAAAAGGGAGAGAAGCAGAAGCGTGTTTTTCATAGTGAATGAATTAATTGTTATATAACTTTTAAGAATTATTCAGGTTGGCATCAGGGATATTTTTCATCTGCCCGCAGGTGGTGGCGGCATCAAAAAAACTTTCGGCTGTGGATTTAAAGGTTCTAATTTCTTATTGGCCAGGCCCAAATGATTTGCCGAAATAAATGTAGATCGAAATATAATATAAGTGAGCGGCATTGCCGGGATTGGATCACCGTTTGGTTGGAGTATGTCACCCCGAAAGGGATTTATATATTCCCAAACAATCCTGCCCTCTTTGGTAACCTCAAAAAAACGACCCTTGGCTCCTTCATTAATGAAAGTATTGCCATTGCTCATACGATGTGCACCGGAAATAAAACCGCTCCAAAAGGATAAAGAATCTGGAGCAACATACGACCAATCAGGTTTTTCGGGTCCGTAGGATTTATCTTTCTGTAGTAAATAATATCCTTTACTATCTGTAGGCGGGAGAAATTCGTAAACCGCAGAACATTCGGTTTTATCGCTCTTAAAAGGAACATTATTATTAAAAACCATTAAATGACCGGCGCCAGGCATTCCTTTTTCAATCCAATGAATATGATGTTGGCCAAATAACTTTTGATCGCCGGGTTTTCCGCGTCGGTAATTTTGCGGATTGCCCCAGCGATAAAGAAAATCTCCGCCTTTTCCACGTCTTCCACCGGAATGGCCGGCGGCTTGTTTCTTGGTTGTGCTATGATCTATGATAAAAATTTCCCCTAATGCAGGAGAACTAAACACTATCTGATCTAAATCTGCATTGTAGTCGATTGCATTGATGTGATATACATCCGAATGCATATTTTCAGGAGTTTGATTTCTCCAAACCATGCCTCCTCTTGCTCTTTGGGCGTCAAGGCTGTCCTGTGGAGTGATGGATGGCAAAGCATCTGCTTTTATATTGAAATCCAACAATTCAAGGTGCTCTGCCGGCTTGCCGTAGTTAGCTTTTTTGGAGTCATTATCTTGAATTAAATGGTCCCGCAGATACCATTCCCAAACAATTTTACCTCCACGGTTGCCCTGTGGCTCAATTTCGACAATCTTACCGGGCCATAATCCGGCTTTTGGGATTGATTGGGGTTTTCTGCCTGCTGCCAGCACTTCTTCCATAGTCATCGCATCCCAAGCAATAGCAAGAATATGCCCATTGGGCATCACTGCAAAATCATGATGAGCATGAGCTGTATCGTTCGCGTATTCAAAGTCCCATAACATTTTACTGTCCCACGAAATTTTTTGTATTCTTCCGGCTTCACCGCCACCGGCAAACACAGGAAAATCAGGATCAGTAGCATTTAGAAATATCGAACCGTCATCATTCAGATAAGGTGAACTTTCAAGACCGCCGTAATTTCCTTTCCACTGATGAACGACCTCACCTTTGCGGTTAATAAGATAAACCAATGCAGAATTAGGAACCCCGAACATTACGTAGCCGTCAGCAAGTCCGGCAGAGTTAAGGGTTAAACCGCGAGGAATTCCTTGTCCGAACATATTCCTGTCTTTAGGAGGTGCCGGCTTTTTCTTTGAAGTATCATTCATATTGCCGGTGACCTGGCAGAATGATGCTATTGATATGCCTGTTAAAAGATGCAAAAGAACTATAATGGCCGTCTTTTTCATGTTGAGGTTGAGGTTAACTTATAGATGAAGATATTTCCGAAAATAATCTGAATAGTATAACTAAACTTACTGATATATCTTTAAATTTAAATAATTAATACTGTATAAATAAAATCGCATTAATAAACACATTGTTTCTAAACTAAAAAGCAACTCAAAAATGTCAATCGAAATTATCGGAGCCGGCTTACCGCGAACCGGCACAAACACTCTTAAAGAAGCTCTTGAAATTTTGGGTTATAAAAAGACCTATCACATGAAGGAGCTGCTGGTACACCCCGAAAATCTTCACTATTGGCAAATGCTCAAAGAAACGGGGACAACTAATTGGGATGAACTTTATAAAGGTTACAGAGCTACGGTGGATTTTCCGGCATATCCATGGTATAAGGAGCATATGAAACAGTATCCCGATGCCAAGGTAATTTTGACGGTGCGACCTTTTGAGAAGTGGCATACCAGCGTGTTTAGCACTATTTGGCAGGCAGGGCCCCAAAATCTCCCCCAAAAATTAGCCATGTTATCCAAACTGCTTTTTAACCCAAGATTACGGTCGGTGATTAAGTGCGTAAAACTGGCAAAAGAAATGATTTTTAAAGTTCATTTTCAGGGAAGATTTGAGGACAAGGGAGAAGCTGAAAAAATATTTAATAAGCATATTGAAGATGTAAAGGCTCATGTACCTGCCGACAAATTACTTGTCTTTGACGTTAGTGAAGGGTGGGGACCTCTTTGTAAATTTTTAAATGTGACAGAGCCCACTGAGCCAATCCCACATTTAAATAAGAAGGAGAATTTCAAGCAAATGTTGGGTGAATTAATGAAAGGACGAATGGCATAAATTTTACGGCTTTAACTATTTCTCCCATGCATTTTCTATATCATCTCTTTTTTTCCATTTCTAAAGAGCAATAAAAGAGGGATTCAGTAAATTTTCCTTATTGTATAGAAGTTCTGTTTTTAAATCTGTTTGATATACCGACATATTTAAAGACCGTAGAATGGCATCGCCGGCAGCAGTATCCCATTCCATAGTTGGAGCCAGCCTCGGATAAATATCTGCAGCACCTTCTGCCAACAACATTAATTTTAGTGAACTTCCCATCGACGAAAGGGTTGGGTTGCGAAATTGATTTATAAAGTTTGTTGTTTCCTCATTTATATGAGATATAGATGCCACTACCGTTATTTTTTCTCTTTGTTTTAATTCGGGAATACTTCTTTTTTTCACGATAGATGCCAACTGAACTTTTTCTCCTTTGTCTATTTTATAAACACCTGTCTCTTCGGAACCATAGTATAGTGTATCAATATAAGGTGCATAAATAACACCGGCAACAGGAATGTTTGAGTGCATAAGCGCTATATTAACTGTAAACTCACCTGTTCTTTTTATAAATTCCTTTGTTCCGTCCAATGGATCTATGAGCCAAAAATAATCCCAGATTTTTCGGTCTTTATAATCTACGGAGATGCCTTCTTCTGAAAGTATAGGCAAGCCTGTTTCTTGTAGGAGTGAGGAAATAATTGTATGAGCCGCTTTATCTGCAAGTGTCAATGGCGAGTGGTCACTTTTCGTTTCTGTGCCAAAGTCTCCTGAATCATATATTTCCAAAATTGCTTTTCCTGCCTGCAAGGCTGCTGTTTTAGCGATCTCCAGCAGATGTGTTTTGTTAATCATTATTAATACGAATTGTATGCGGTATACTATTATACACTGATAAGGGGCTCTACTAAGTTAATAATTTTCTGCAGCGACTCTTCAACGGTTTCTTCGGCAGTCAGCAGCTCTAAGGCAGGCAAAGAAGGTGCATCGTACGGAGCGCTGATACCGGTAAAGTTGGGGATTATACCTTTACGGGCTTTAGCATACAAGCCTTTCACATCACGCTCTTCACATACTTCAACTGAACAGTTTACATATACTTCGATAAACCGTTTTTCTCCTACGATATTTTTAATAGCCATTCGGTCTTCTCCGCTTGGTGAAATAAAAGCGCTGACAACTACAAGGCCGGCATCCAGCATCAACATTGCTACCTCAGCTACTCTACGTAAATTTTCTTTTCGGTCATCTTCCGAAAAACCTAAGTCTTTACACAGACCATTACGCACATTATCCCCATCCAGTATGAAAACTTTAAAGCCTTTATTAAAAAGATAGTGCTCAAGGCGAAGAGCTAAAGTTGTTTTGCCTGATCCTGAAAGCCCCGTGAGCCAAATAAGACGTGGCTCCTGCATCAGTGATTTTTTGCGTTGTTCAAGGCTGATTTTAGATTCGAAAGGAAATATACTATTGGCCATGATTATAAATTATAATACCGTTAAATATAAATAATGCATTTAGCACCCTATATAAGCGTAAATAATGATCGTATTATTGAATATTCAGGACGCTAAAATTTTCGGAGGATAATAATCATAATAAATTGAAAGCGATTTAGTCCATCCGGGTTACAGTGCATTTTTGTATAAAGCTAAGTATCTTTTAATTAAAGTTTTTGCTTGCCTT
>JAYULL010000031.1:0-17999 GCA_043763625.1 Sphingobacteriaceae bacterium
ATTTCATAAACATCACCCTTATTTAAAGAGATTTGAAAGGGTACTCCGGACTTATTTTTAATGCTTACAGTAGTATTATCGTAGGGAGCAACTATCATAATGGTCGATAAGAAACTGTACGAGCGAAAGACACCTGAAGCGTCTACCCCTTGAATCGTTCCGGCCGGGCTTTGGTCGTAACTCATAGCAAAATACTTTTTCCCTAAAGCTTCTGTCGGTAATGCTAACGTTGCTCCGGAACGATTTTGAGCATAGATATGAGAGAATACTGAAACAGTTTTTTCTGATTTTACATTAATCCCTTTTTTTAAAATTATACTCTCAGCATTGATATAGGCACTTTGGGGAATATCTACAGTGGTTATTTGGCCTGCCGAAACCGTAAAAGTGTTAAAAAGGATATTTCCGATATTAACCTCGCCCTTCGTATTTTCTTCTGCGGTAATATATAAAGACATCCGAGGAGGGTTATCAGAAGTAATCCCGTTACTATGTGTCATATAACCTACCCAGAAATCCGTTCCTTTGGTTGTTTGTTGCGCAGTCACCAAAAAAGGACTGAATGATAAAAAAAAGAAATATATTTTTCGGGATAGCCGCATTTAAACCTGATAGAATATTAAAGTTAACAATCGCAGTGTATCCAATGAAATAATTTTTTCTTGGCTGTAAACCAATTCCGCGGTTACATCGTCATACCCATATGAGTATGTTCTCAAGATAAATCTTATCCGACATGAGAATTGTTAAATTTTTTACTGCTCTCTACCTATCTATAACTCTTTTATGTATTGTAAATCCTTCCGAAGGTAAAGCTCAAGGGCGAATTTCTTTTCAGACATTTTATGACGAATTGGAACCCTACGGCCGCTGGTACGATGATCCTCAATACGGCAACGTTTGGTCACCGGATGTTGCTCGAGATTTTCAACCTTATTCTACCGACGGGCACTGGATCGTTACCGAATACGGAAACACTTGGGTGTCGGATTATAATTGGGGATGGGCTCCTTTTCACTACGGCCGATGGGAGTTTAATGATTACAATGGATGGTTTTGGATTCCTGATTACGAATGGGCCCCGGCATGGGTAGCTTGGAGATCGGGCCGGGGATATTACGGATGGGCTCCCTTAGGTTACGGGATGCACATTAATATTAATATTAACATTCCTGTAAGAAGATGGATTTTTGTGCCCGAGCGTTATATAATGCACTCCCGGGTTTATGATTACTGTGTGAGAAGACCTCAAATCGTGCATATTTACCGGCACACAGGATACATTGATAATTATTACGACAGAGTTAGGGGGAGATACGTGTGCGGCCCGAGAGTTTATGATTTGGAAAGATCGACTCGAAACAGAGTGATAGTTCACCGTGTTTATGATGATAATCGTCCCGGTAGAACAAGGGTTGATGATAGAACGGTAAGAATTTATCGGCCGGAAGTAGGGCGAGATGAGAATCAAAGAAGTCGCCCTTCAAGGGAGACTTCAATACGAAATCGTGATGAAAATTATTGGGATAAAGATGAACGTAGTGCAAGGAGCAGAACTTCTCTCGACAATAACGGGGATGTGATTACATCAAGGCCGTCTCGTAATAACGAAGGTAATCGTGCGGAGGATAATAAAACAGGCCGAATTTCTACCCGACAGGAACCCGCTACTTCTAATCCTAATGTCGAACCGCGAAGACCGGCAAGAAACGATAGAGAAAACCGGGATCGTGAACGAAATAACGAACGAATTTTAGAACAACCACGGGAATCCCGACTTCCGGCATCTAATAGTCAGGCGCCTTCCCCACGTGAAAGCCGACGACCTGAGAGGCAAGCAGAACCGGTTGAGGTAAGAGAACGGCAAGAAACACGACCGCAAGAAAGGCAACAACCGCGAGATGAGCAATCACCGCGTTCTGAGTCCGGAGGAAGGCCGAGACGATAATGTGATAAAATCCATGAATCAATAAAAGCCGTGAAAGCGGCTTTTATTGATTATACAAAGACAATTTCATCCAGAACTTTTGATCCGGCTTTCTCGTTGAGTTTATCTAAAATCTGAGATCGAATCATCAAAAGTTCACTCTTTACTACAGAAGATTCTAGTCTGATAAAAAGTTTACGATCGCGAATGTATAGCTGTTTGGTCCGGTTTGCTACCGCTTTTCCCATCAATTCCGGCCACCAAGCTATCAAAGAAGTTTCATCAAACCGGCGTTTAAGTTTGTAAACCTGCAGCATTTGCTCAATAGCTTCTTTCAACGATTTATCATTCGTTCTGCGCATTATTTACAACTCCTTTATCAATTTCAAAAATCGCAACTTTTACTTGTATCTCGCTAAAAATTCGTTCTATTCTTTCTCTGCTGGTATCTGTAATAAAAATCTGGCCGAAATCGTCTTCAGATACCATTTGCATAAGTTTTCGTGTTCGTCTTTCGTCGAGCTTATCGAAAATGTCATCCAGTAAGAGTAAGGGTTTAAAGCCTTTTCTTTGTTGCAGAAAACTGTATTGAGCCAGTTTAAGCGCTATCAAAAAGGACTTTTGTTGGCCTTGCGATCCGAATTTTTTCATCTGCATTCCTTCAATCGTAAATGCTAAATCGTCTTTATGGATGCCTGCACCGGTCCGTTGTAAAATGCGATCTCGTTCCGCAAATCGTTTGAGCAATATTTCAAATCTTTCTTCAAATAAAGGGGATTCGTACGTTAGCTCAACCTGCTCGGCATTATTGCTTAAATACCGGTAATGTTTTTCGAAAAGCGGGGTAAAAACTTCCATGAAAGCCTTTCGTTTTGCAAAAATCTTATTTCCGGCAGTAATAAGCTGTTCATCAAATATTTCAAGTAGAGCAGCATCATATCGGCCGGTTTCCGCAATTTGTTTTAAAAGAAGGTTTCGATTGAGAAGGTTTTTATTGTAATGGATAAGCTCGTCGAGATATTGATTATCTGTTTGCGAAATTACATTGTCTATAAACCTCCGGCGTTCTTCGCTGCCTTCGGTAATTATCCCGATATCGTTTGGTGAAATCATTACCAAAGGGAATAGGCCGATGTGATCTGCTAATCTTTGATATTCTTTCTTGTTTCTTTTAAATTGTTTCTTCTGATTTCTCTTCAGCGAGCAGGAAATTATATCCTCAACCTCCGATTTCTCAAACCGCCCTTGCGTTATAAAGAAATCAGTACCTTGTTTTATTTGTTGGGAATCGACAGGATTAAAGTAACTTTTGCAAAGCGACAGGTAATGTATAGCATCAAGTAAGTTGGTTTTTCCGGCACCGTTATAGCCTGTAAAAGCATTCACATTTGCAGAAAACCTCAGTTCGGCTTCCGCGTAATTTTTGAAATTAATAAGAGATAAGTTTTTAAGCCACATTTGCAGTGCAACAAATTTAGTCTTTTAATCATATTCCGGCTTCCCGAAAAACCTGATTTTTAAGGTTGATACTAATACTTAAAACTGTATTTTTGCACTTCAATTTTTAAACGTAAATGGCCAAAAATCAAAATGATACCGGTGTTGTCGAAAACATAGAAACCACAGACTCGGGAAGATTCATTCGCGAGAACACAAAAAGTTTAACAGTTATCGGAGGAGCGATTGTTGCATTAGTTCTGCTTTATTTCGGATATCAAAAATTCTATTTAGCTCCACGAGCTGAAAAGGCTAAAAACGAAATGTTTAAAGCTGAGGAATATGTAGCAATAGATTCATTAAAAGATCGTGCAATAAAAGGAGACGGTTCATACCAGGGGTTCGAAAAAATTGCGGACGAATATTCAAATACTAAATCGGCAAATGTTGCAAATGCGTACCTGGGTGGTTTATATCTGCAAAAAGGTCAATATCAAAAAGCTGTTGATGTTTTAGGCAACTACAGTAGCACCGGAAGTCCAATAATTGATCCCCTTGTTTTAGGGATGTTAGGTGATGCATATACTGAATTGAAAGATTATGGCAAGGCGGCTACCTATTATAAAAAAGCGGCCGAGAAGAACGATAATAATTTTACTTCACCTTTATTTTTAAAGAAGTTAGGATTAATTTACGAAGAACAAAAGGATTTGGAAGCCGCTTTAGAAGCTTACAAAAAAATTAAACAAAAATATCCGTCGAGCCAAGAAGCTTCTTTGGTCGATGCTTATATAGCTCGTACCAAAGCAAAACTCTAAAATTTTATTTTAAATAAAGACAAACCGATTAGAATTAAAGGCTAATCGGTTTTGTATTTTTGGCAAATGGCTACAGCTTACAAAAACTTTTCCGATTTTTCTAACTCCGAAATCCCATCTGCAGAGCCGTATCGTTTCGGGATAGTTACCGCTCAATGGAATGCAGAAATTACTAAGCCTCTTTTTGAAGGCGCGTATGCCTTGCTGATTGGGTACGGGGCTTTACCGGAAAATATTCTACCGGTAGCAGTACCGGGGAGTTTTGAACTTACTGCAGGAGCCGATATTTTACTTACACAACACAAGTTCGATGCTGTTATCTGTTTGGGGTGCGTAATACAAGGAGAAACAAAACACTTTGATTTTATTTGTAATGCGGTAGCCGGCGGGATAACCCAAGTTTCTATAAAACATAATAAACCTGTAATCTTTGGCGTGTTAACAACAGATAACTTGCAACAGGCAAAAGACAGAGCGGGTGGACGGCTTGGAAATAAAGGTGAAGAAGCTGCAGCCTCGGCTATACTTATGGCGAGTTTGCAAACACGCGATAATTTGTAACCAAACTATTTTTTAACCGTATGTACAACGATTATTTTTAAACATATCATTCTGATGAAAAAAGTTATAATCGGCGTCCTTATCGCTATGGTGGCTGCTACCGTTTTAGGATCATGTTCTTCTAAACTTTGCCCTGCTTACGGTTCGTATCCTCAAGCTAATCGTTAATAAAATTTCCACATCTGCTTTTTGGGTTCGGTTTTTGCCTATAACCTAAAGATAGTTTCAGAAAATCTATGAATTGGATTCCCCTTCAACAACCTGCTCAACTTGAGGAAATAGCCTTATCGAACGGCTACAGTATTATTTTTAAACACAGTACCAGGTGCTCTATAAGCCTGATGGCAAAAAGAAAGTTTGAAATGGATTGGGAGTACCTCCCTGGAAGTGCAATTGTCTATTTTCTTGACATTTTGCAGCACCGAAATATATCCAATGAACTAGCTGAAAGATTTAAAGTACATCACGAATCGCCGCAATTGTTGTTAATTAAAGACGGTGAGTGTATTTACGAAACTTCTCACGGCGAAATTTCTGCCGAAGAAGCAGCCGAACAAATTCAAGCGGAAGCATAATAATTAAAGCTTATCGTTTTCTTTAAATCGGGGTGCAAGCTGTAATAAACCGGGCAAGTTAGAGCAGCATGCTCTAATATTTTCTTTTCCTTATCCTCATAATTTTTCGGCAAATTTATAATTGCTTCAATTTCTGAAACTCTCCGCGGTTCGGCTGCCATAATTTTATTAATACTGCAAGTTGTGCCGGTAATATCTATTCCGTGGGTTCGAGCTGCAATACCCATAATGGTAAGCATACAATTCCCCAACGATGTAGCCAATAAATCAGTCGGCGAAAAAGCTTCTCCTTTTCCCTGATTATCAATCGGCGGGTCGGTAATTATTTTCTCGCCGGATTTTAAATGGATGGCTTCTGTACGTAAATCGCCCAAATATTTTATTTCTGATGTCATCGAAGTAAAGTTAAAATTGAAACCGGAATATAAAAGGTAAAACTTTTTTTTAAAAGAAACTTTAAAAAAATTGCCGCGTACATCAAATGAAATAATCCCGGAAATTCATCCGGTTTTCATACAAGCAATTTAACTTGACAAAAAAAAGAATTATGAGAAAGCTGTTATTACTTCCTGCATTTATCGCAGTTGTTTCGTTTTCATCCTGTAAAGATGAAAAATCTGCATCTGTTACTAAATTTAGTGTAAAGATGACTGACGCTCCCGGCTCTTACGATGCCTTGATGCTCAGTATAAAAAGAGTAGAGGTTTTAACCTCTGAAGGTGAATTTGAATTGCCTGTTAATCCGGCACCGTTTGATATACTTGAATTTAGGATGGGGAAAGATACGCTGTTAGCTTCTAAAGACATTCCCTCCGGAAGATTGCAAGAAATTCGCTTAGTGCTTAATGATACCGGCAATGAGGTAGTTATAGACGGTGAAACGTATGATTTAAAAACCCCGAGCGGACAATCATCAGGTGTGAAACTTAAAATTAACGATGAATTGCAAGGCGGTATAGCCTACACTTTAAAGATCGATTTTGATGCTGCCAAGTCAATTGTTAAAACCGGCAACGGAAAGTATATCTTGAAACCGGTAATCAGAGCTATACCAAACGCAGTATCAGGGGCTGTTACCGGGATGATTTCTCCGGCTTCTTCAAACTCGAAAGTTTTTGCTATTACAGGTACCGACACTACCGGTGCTGTGGCGGATACTTTAGGTAAGTTTTTCTTCCCCGGAATTGCTGCCGGCACTTATAAGCTTAACGTTATCCCTCAAAGCCCTTATATGCCGAAAAGTGTAGAAAGCGTACAAGTTACTACCGGCTCGGTAAAAGATTTGGGTACTATAACTGTTGTTCAATAATTGAATTTAATTTCAAAGTTAAAGGAGGGCCTCAGCCCTCCTTTTTTTGTTAGTAGCAATTTGGCTAAGCTAAACATCTTTACTCCGTAAGCATTTTCCAAATGTCTAACCCCAATACAACACCACAAGTTTGTAAAATTTCCCGCTTTCATTCCGGTCAGTTTCACTTCCCAAACTAAATCCTATTTTTGTAATATGATTGATTTGCCGGTTATTCCTGCTACCCAAGTACAACGTAAGCCGGATTGGCTGCGTGTTAAACTGCCTGTGGGGAAAGAATATGCGCATGTAAGAGGCTTGGTTGATACTCATAAACTCCATACCATTTGCGAAAGCGGCAACTGCCCGAATATGGGTGAATGTTGGGGCGCCGGTACGGCAACTTTTATGATTCTCGGTAATATTTGTACCCGTTCTTGTTCGTTTTGTGCAGTCGCTACCGGTCGGCCCTTAGCAGTTGATTCGGGCGAGCCCGATCGCGTAGCAAATTCAATCAAACTAATGAATGTTAAGCATGCGGTTATTACGTCCGTTGATCGAGATGATTTAAAAGACGGGGGCTCCATAATCTGGGCCGAAACTATAAAAGCGATAAGAAGAGAAAGTCCGGGCACAACTCTGGAAACCTTAATTCCTGATTTTAGGGGAATTTGGGATAATTTGTACCGTATTTGCGAAGAAAGGCCCGATGTAGTATCGCATAATATTGAAACGGTGCGCCGATTAACAAAAGAAGTGCGTATCCAAGCAAAATATGATAGAAGTTTAGAGGCTTTGCAGAAAATTTCTTCTTACGGACTGCGCACCAAATCAGGAATTATGTTAGGTTTGGGCGAGAGTGAAGACGATGTTGTTGAAACAATGCGAGATTTAGCAAATGCAGGAGTACAAATCCTTACTTTAGGGCAATATTTGCAGCCTACACGCGGTCATCACCCTGTTATAGATTGGATTCATCCGGATAAATTTGCCGAGTACAAACAAATAGGGTTAGAAATGGGTTTTAGGTATGTGGAAAGCGGTCCATTGGTGCGTTCTTCGTATCATGCCGAAAAACACTTATTTAACTTTTAAACCTGCGCCAAGCATTGAACAACACAAAAAAAATAACTTTAGCCGAACCCGATCTTATTCAAGGCATAAGGAAACGCGAAAGAATTGCGTCTGAGGCTTTATATGATATGTATTCTTCTGCGCTTTACGGGGTTATTTTTCGAATTGTTCAACACGAAGAATTGGCGGAGGATATATTGCAGGAAACCTTTGTAAAAATTTGGAACTCCTTCGAATCTTTTGATGTAGAAAAAGGCCGATTGTTTACTTGGATGGTAAATATTGCCCGAAATTTGTCGATCGACAAGGTGAGGTCTAAAGATTATCGTAACAGCGCCAAAAACCAAGACATTGAAAACGTCGTAAGTTTTATTGATGAGCAACAGAATACCGGTATCAATCCGGACACGTTAGGTGTTAAAAAGCTGGTTGAGAATTTAAAACCGGATCAAAAGTCTGTTTTGGACCTGATTTATTTTAGGGGCTATACTCATGTGGAAGCAGCAGAAGAGCTGGGTATTCCGCTTGGGACAGTAAAAACGCGAGTAAGAATGGCAATTACAACATTAAGGAGGTTTTTTAACTAAGTGGAAGATATAAAAACATATATAGAGAGCGGTATTTTAGAGCTTTACGTGATGGGCGATTTATCCCGGGACGAAAGGCTTGAAGTGGAAAGGATGGCTTCCCTTTTCCCGGATGTAAAAGTAGAGTTAACCGCTGTAGAAAGGGCATTGGAAGGGTATGCTACATCTTATGCCATAGAACCTAAAGTAAATTTACGGCAGCGCATTGTGCAGGGCTTAGAAACCGGCGAACCTATATTTCACCAAACTCAAAGAGACGCATTATCCGATAACGGATCGGCACCGGTAGTAGAAATGCCGCGACGAAATAATTTCTATAAGTATGCTTTCGCGGCGTCGGTGGCCCTATTACTTTTAAGTTGGGCAGGTTTGTTTTCTATTTATTCCAGACTGCAAAATTCAAGAAGCGAATTGCTTGCATTGCAAGCTTCAAATCAAAAGTATGCCAACCGCGTAAATTATATTGAGAAGGAGTTGGATGGTGCTAATCAATCGATATCCGTTCTTAAAAATCCTGAATTTAAACTTATAAAACTGCAAGGCACTAAAAACTCTCCGGCATCAGGAATGTTGGTTGCTTTCAATTCCAAAAAGAAAGAAGTAATGATTGATCTTTCTTCGCTTAAGATGCCTGAAAACGACTCTAATCATCAATATCAGTTGTGGGCACTGGTGGACGGGAAGCCTGTAGACTTAGGAGTTTTTGATGCTGCAACGGATAGTACCGGAATGGTTTTAATGAAATCTCTTGATAGAGCTCAAGCTTTTGCCGTAACCTTAGAACCAAGGGGTGGAAGCGTAAACCCTACCATGGATCAGATGATGGTAATGGGAGGAATTTAAGCGAGAAAGCTTCCGATAGTTTCCGAAATATTTTCTATTATTTTTCCTGCCGGTACCACATAGCGGCTTTTCTTTGCTAAGTCTTCTCCTGTTTTTCCGTGAAGATAAACAGCAAGAATAGCGGAGTCAATCGAACTGTATCCTTGTGCTAAAAAAGAAGCCAGTATCCCGGTTAAAGTATCCCCGGATCCTCCGCTAGCCATTGCAGGATGTCCGGTTGGGTTAAAAATGATCTCGCCTGCCGGATTAAAAATTATAGTGTATCTGTTTTTTAGAATTATCGCAGCATCCAATTCCTTTGATTTTCTCATTCCGGTTTCGAGGCGCTCCCACCACGAGTTGTGATTCCCGAATAACCTGTCGAATTCTTTTACATGGGGAGTTAAAATAGAATTTGCAGGAATTGATCGGAGCAAACTAGGGTTTTCTGCCAATATATTTAATGCATCTGCATCAAAAACAATAGGCTTCTTATAAACCTCAAGCGTTTTTTTTAAAATTTCAAAACTTCCTACTGAAGCGCCTATTCCCGGCCCTATCGCAATTACCCGGTATTTTTCAGGCTCTATTTCCGGCAGCTCGGTACCGTTCCTTAGCAGAGCCATTATTTCCGGACTTCGAGTATTTAATGCGGTTAAACCCGACTCAGGGATACAAGCGGTAATTAAACCGGCACCTGCATTCATACAAGCCTCTGCGCAAAGGAGAGCTGCTCCCATGGTTTTCGTTTCTCCGGCAATTATTAAGGCGTGTCCGAAGGTTCCTTTGTGGCTGAAACGTCCTCTTTTTTTTAACCTTTGGATGATATCATTTTTAGTGAGAAGAAAGTAAGGAGAATTTGCAGATTGAATGAAAGTTTCATCTAAACCAATTTCTACAACTTCAAAATCCTTCATTGCAAGATCAGACTCAGGAAGTAGAAAACTAACTTTAGGACGTTGGAAGGTGATAGTTAAATCAGACTGGACAAATGTAGAATCGCAATTAGCAATACCTTCAGGCGGAAATCCGCTAGGGATATCCACCGAAACAACGTCAGCACCGGACTTATTAACCTGTTCTACCAAACGTTTAAAATCTCCCTCAAGCGGTTTATTTAGTCCCGAACCTAACAGTGCATCAATTATTATTTCCGCTTCGTTTTCCGGAATTGCTTCTCCGGGAGGTAATTCCATTATATCCATTTCGGCTTCTTTTATTCTATGTAAGTTGTTGCTGAAGTCTTCTGTTTCTTTATCAGAGAATCGGGCAATGAAGACTTTTATTTTTTCATATCCTTCTTCTTTTAACAATCTCGCAATAGCTAAACCGTCGCCACCGTTATTACCGGTTCCGCAATAGATCGAAATAGATGTAGCTGTATCGGGATACCGGTGTATAAAGACTTTAACAAAAGCTTTCGAGGCACTTTCCATTAAATCAATAGACGCAATCGGCTTGTTAGCGATAGTGTATCGGTCTGCTTGGCGGGTTTGTTCTGAGGTTAGAAGACGAAGCATAGCAATTAATCAGGTAACTTATTTTCGTTGTCTATTTTCTGAATCTCTTTCTTGAGCTCTTCAATTAATATCAATACGGATTATCATTCTATACTGACTCCAAATCAATTGCGAACACATTTTTTGACCGATGTTCCAATACATCAACACTCGCTGAAAATCAACTGAACGAATCGCCCGCTCCCGGGAGGCGTGGATTATTGTTTCAATCTCCATTATAAGATCTTCACTTATGTCCATTTCTACCTCCCCATCTCCGTCTTCAAAAACTTTCCGGTATGACTGTTTTTTACTTTTATCAGGTCGTCCGGAGTGCCTGAATATAATATCTGTCCCCCGCCTGCCCCTCCTTCCGGCCCAAGATCGATCACCCAATCGGCGACTTTAACAACGTCCAAATTGTGTTCGATCACAAGAATAGTATTGCCGTGATCAACAAGGCGATTTAATACACCTAGAAGCACGTTTATATCTTCAAAATGAAGACCTGTAGTGGGTTCATCCAGAATGTAGAAGGTTTTGCCGGTGTCTTTTTTAGAAAGTTCGGTAGCAAGTTTAACGCGTTGCGCTTCTCCGCCTGAAAGAGTTGTAGAAGATTGCCCTAGTTTAATATATCCTAATCCAACATCATACAGCGTTTTTACTTTTCGATAAATTGCCGGAATAGGCTCGAAAAAGTTTACTGCTTCTTCTATACTCATGTCCAAAACATCGCTAATTGACTTTCCGCGGTAGCGAACTTCTAAAGTTTCTCGATTATAACGCTTGCCGCTACATTCTTCGCAGGGAACTTGGACATCGGGCAGGAAGTTCATTTCGATAACCTTCATTCCGGCGCCTTGGCAAGTTTCGCATCGACCGCCTTTAACATTGAAAGAAAAACGGCCCGGTTTGTATCCTCGTATCCTTGCTTCGGGCAATCCCACAAAAAGATTTCGGATGTCGGAAAAAACGCCTGTATAAGTGCAGGGATTAGAACGCGGAGTTCGACCGATAGGAGTTTGATCGATCTCAATAACTTTGTCGATATGCTCTAAGCCTTCTATTTTTTTATAAGGCATAGCCTGTTTCTTGGCTCTGAAGAAATGCTTATTTAAAATCGGATAAAGGGTTTCTCCTATTAAGCTCGATTTGCCGCTGCCGGAAACTCCGGTCACACAAATAAATTTCCCCAAAGGGAACTCAACACTAACGTTTTTTAAATTATTGCCTGTTGCATTCTTGAGAATTAGAGAATTTCCTGTTCCTTTTCTTCTTTGCGGCGGCACTGCAATTTGTTTATCTCCGTTTAAATAAGCTGTTGTCAATGTTTTAGCCTCTTTAATAGCTTCCGGCTTACCTTCTGCCACTACTTCGCCGCCATGAACCCCTGCTGCGGGTCCCATATCTATTACATAGTCAGCTTCTAAAATCATGTCTTTATCGTGTTCAACTACCAATACTGTATTGCCTATATCACGAAGATTTTTTAAGGCAGAGATCAATCTTGCGTTGTCGCGTTGGTGCAAACCGATGCTAGGTTCATCTAGAATATAAAGAACATTTACAAGTTGCGAACCGATTTGAGTAGCCAGCCGAATACGCTGTGCCTCGCCCCCGGAAAGAGTTCTGGCAGTACGGTCAAGGGTAAGATAGTTCAATCCTACATCCAGCAAAAAACCTATACGTGCACGAATTTCTTTTAAAATTTCTTTAGCGATTGTATTTTGACGTTCGCTCAGCTTGGATTCTACATCCGAAAACCAAACTGAAAGTTCAGAGATATCGATTGAAGCGAGCTCGTAAATATTTCTATCGGCAACCTTAAAGTGGAGCGACTCTTTTTTTAAACGGGCGCCGCTGCAAACATCGCAGGTTCTGAGTACGCGAAAGTTCTCCAAATCCTCCATCTCGTTTTCGGCTCTTTTCTCGGACTGTTCTTCCAGCATTTTAATAATACCTTCAAACGTGATTTGATAATTTTGAACGTTCCACTTGTTGTATTCTACAGGAACGGTAATAATATCGTCTGAGCCGTTTAAAATTATATCAATAACTTCTTCAGGTATTTTTTCGACAGGGGTTGAAAGAGAAAAGTTATATTTATTAGATAATGCCTTAATAACTTGAAAAACCCAAGTTTCGCGATATTCCCCAAGAGGAGCCAACCCCCCTTGTATAATACTTAATTTCGGGTTGGGGATAACCGAATTTCTATCTACCTCGAACACATAACCCAAACCGTCGCACCGGGCGCACGCTCCGTATGGCGAGTTGAATGAAAAAGTATTGGGTTGAGGTTCATCATAAGAAATTCCACCTACCGGATCCATCAAAAAACGACTGAAAAAGTATTCTTTGTTATCTTTATCCGAAATTTTGATTACCCCTTTAGCAATTTTAAGAGCCGATTGAACAGAGGATTGGAGGCGCTTTCTGTCACTCTCGTCAACTACTAACCGGTCTATCACCATCTCAATGTCGTGGATTTTGTAGCGGTCTAACTGCATTTTCGGGCGTATGTCTTGTATATCACCGTCCACCCTCACTTTCACAAATCCCTGCTTTCTTATTTGCTCAAACAGCTCTCGATAGTGCCCTTTACGACCTTTAACGACAGGCGCTAAAATATTTATGGGTTGTTTTTCAAATTTTTTTAAGATGCTTCTTATAATCTGATCCTCAGACATTCGTTCCATCTTTTCACCCGTAACCCACGAATGCGCTTCTCCGATTCGGGCGAAAAGCAGGCGCAAGAAATCGTAAATCTCGGTTATTGTGCCTACCGTAGAGCGGGGGTTTTTACTGGTTGTCTTCTGCTCAATGGCAATTACCGGGCTTAATCCGGAAATCTTGTCCACATCAGGCCGTTCCATTCCTCCTAAAAACTGCCGTGAATAAGCGCTAAAGGTTTCCATATATCGCCGCTGTCCCTCGGCATAAATGGTATCGAAAGCAAGCGAAGATTTTCCGCTTCCGCTTAAGCCGGTAATTACTACAAGTTTATTTCGGGGAAAAGAAACATTGATATTTTTAAGGTTATGGACCCGGGCACCAAAAACTTCTACTTCGCTTTGCTCGCCAAGATCAGGGGTAGATTTACTCATACAGGATCGCAATCTTTATAAGGAGGTAAAGATGCAAATTATTGCCTTCACCCTTTACAAGAGTAAAAGCAATAAATTATTATTTAGTTTCTAAAAGGTACTAAATCCTGCAAAGGAATTATTTGTAAAACGGGGATTTACAAAACGAGTTTTGATGCCCGGTAAATCTCCGGTATTGGCAAGCCGTGGGCTTTTAAGATTATTATAATGCTTGTCCGACGCTTTTTCAATCAATTCTTTCATAGAAACAAGCTTATAAACATAAGTGGCTGTTTCGCGATTCAACTTGAGGTTATAGTAATTACGATGTTTCTGCCTAACGATTTGATTCCAAAGCTTAGTTTCGCCGTAATTGTATGCGGCAGCAACCAACGTCCAATTTTTAAATTCCTTGTACAGTTCTTGAAAATACAAGCATGCTGCCACCGTAGATTTGCGAATGTCTGCCCGCTCGTCGACACTTCGATTTACAGTTAAGCCGTAGGTACGTGCTGTTCCCGGCATAAATTGCCAATAGCCCGATGCGCCGCGGTAAGAGGAAGTGTGTCTTTCGAAACCGCTTTCGACTAATGGAATGTATTTGAAATCTTTAGGGATACCATACTTAACAAGAATAGGTTCAACAATGGGGAAAAACTTTTTTGCTCTTTTATGCAGCTTAGTTCTTTCCTCCGGTTCAACATTATTTGTTTTGTTTACACGGTACATACGATAAGCAACTTTCTTATCGTGAAGAGGGATTTTTTCGTTTGCAAACGAAGGCGCTTTTGTTCTTGCCTCGCTTACTTTAACCTCTTCTTCCTTCGGTTCAGACACAGAAATGATTTCTGTTTGAGCCCGGTTTTTCAGAGGGTGATGCTTTATTCTGTCGGTATAAACTATGAATGCTATAGTCAACAACAGTAAGCCGGAACACCCTATTAAGTGTGTCTTAATCATACGGTTCCTTTCTTTAAAGTTAACCGAGAGCGAGTCAAAAATAGGCAATATAATGTTAACATCCAAATAGTTACCAAGAAAGTAACTTATCGCCTCGCATTTACGCCTTAACTAATAAGCATTACGGTGCTGAAAAAATCCGAAACACACTTAGGCTTTTAGCGTTAATTTGTTAACTTTGCACCCCCATTATTACAGGGTTTAATAACTGAACATGCCGGTAAAAAACAATAGGAACAGTCGCGACGACAAGTCCAAAAAATTCAATTCATCAAAGCCTTCCCGAAGTTCGTCTTCAAGAAAACCTAAGCCGGAAAAACCTGAATTTCGCGATAAACCCAAAGAAAAATTGTTCTCCGAAGATAAGGAAGGCGGGGTGAAGAAAAGCTTTAAACGCAGTGACGAGAATTCTCAGGGAGGCGAAAAAAGAGAGCCTAAAAATGCAGGGCCCTCCAGAAAAACCTTTGCGGGAAAAAGTTCCGGATTTAGAAAGGACTTTGACCCTACCAAGCCAAAACGGGATTTTTCGAGTAAGGAAGGGAGTAATGAAAGACCGAGGCGCAGCGAAGGCGGTTCTTTTACTAAGCCGCGACCTACCGGAACAGGGTACAGGAAGTTTGACGATCCTGAAAAGCCAAGGTGGAGCTACGAAGAGCGAGTTTCAAAAGGAAATATCAGGCCCAAAAAACAAGCTCCCCAAAAAGATGACGGGCTGATAAGGCTTAACCGCTATATCGCAAATGCGGGAATTTGTTCCCGAAGAAAAGCAGATGAGCTTATAGCTGCCGGAGTGGTTTCAGTAAACGGGACGGTCGTTTCGGAATTGGGACATAAGGTTGATCCCGGAAAAGATGTGATCCGCTATAACGGCGAAACTTTAAAGCGTGAAAAATCAATCTACGTGCTGCTAAATAAGCCAAAGGATTATATCACTACTACAGAAGATCCGCAAGAGCGAAGAACTGTTATGCACTTAGTTGAAAAGGCATCACGCGAACGCATTTACCCGGTGGGAAGATTAGACAGGAATACCACCGGCCTTCTTCTAATGACTAACGACGGCGACTTAGCCGACAAGCTTTCTCATCCCCGCAACAGCGTAACCAAAATTTACAATGTAGAATTAAATAAAAGTTTAACCCAAGGTGATCTGAATAAAATCGAATACGGGTTGGAGCTTGAAGACGGATTAATTAAGCCGGATGCAATAAGTTATGTACAAGGAGGAAGCAAACGCGAAGTAGGTATACAAATTCACACCGGGAAAAACCGTATTGTAAGGCGTATTTTTGAACATTTAGGCTACGAAGTTGTAAAGCTTGACCGAGTGATTTACGGAAATTTAACTAAAAAGGATCTGCCTCGCGGCCGCTGGAGATATTTGGAAGAGAAGGAAATTATTCAGCTTAAACACCTGATAAAATAAAAAGCTTTTGTAGTTTTAGTTCCTAAACCGATTAGAACTATGAAAAGAATATTCCTACTTGCCTGCATTTTAGTTTTGCCTTTTATCATGCAAGCTCAATCGTACAATCTTTTAATCGGCACCTACACACAGGGAAAGAGCGAAGGAATTTACGTTTATAATTTTAGTGCACAAACCGGCGAAGCAACTTTTAAAAATAAAGCTTCCGGCGTTTCCAATCCTTCTTTTCTTGCAATTTCCCGGGATAAAAAGCAAGTTTACGCAGCCAATGAAGAGGTTGACGGCAATATAAGTTCTTTCAGCTTTAATTCAAAAACAGGCACATTAATCTTTCTAAATAAAGTATCTGCCAAAGGGGAACACCCCTGTTACGTGAGTGTGGATCCGGCGGTCAAAAATCTCTTTGCTGCAAATTATTCAAGCGGAAGCCTTTCTGCTTTTCCGATTAGGAAAGACGGATCGTTAAGCGAGTCTTCTCAGTTTATACAGCATGAAGGAACCGGTCCGGATAGAGAACGACAGGAAAGTTCGCACGTGCATTGCGCAATTTTTAGTCCGGATTACAAGTACTTATTGGCGGCGGATTTAGGCTCAGACCATATCGCAGTTTATACCTACAACCCCTTAAAAAAGCAGCCTTTAACACTTACGAGCGTTGCGCCGGTAAAAGCCGGAAGCGGACCCCGGCACGTAACCTTCAGCGCCGACGGGAAGAAGCTCTATCTAGTGCAAGAATTAACAGCAGAAGTTACTGCTTTCGACTTTGATAACGGCAACCTGAAAGCTTTTCAAACCGTTAGGATGATGACGCCGGAATTTACCGGACAAAACGGAGCTGCCGATATTCACCTCTCGCCCGACGGGAAATTTCTTTATGCAACCAATCGTGGTTCTGCCAACGAAATAGTAGTTTTTGAAGTAGACAGACAAATCGGAAAGCTTACCTTCCGAGGACGCGAATCTACAGGTGGAAAAACTCCGCGAAATTTTACCATTACCCCCAACGGCGAATTTGTTTTAGTTGCCAATCAAGACTCTGATAACGTGGTTATTTTTAAGCGAGATACCGTTACAGGTTTGCTAACCGACAGCGGAAAGCGAATTGAGGTGGGGATGCCGGTTTGTTTGGTGTTGGCGGGGGAGTAGTAAGGATTATCGGACCTGAACTGTTATTATTAGAAATACAGATGCAAGTGGGTGTGTATACATCCTAGTTAGCGGCAAATGCAAAACTGACCTACCTCATAATACGAACTATGTATAAAATAAAATTACTATTAATAGCTGCTTTGTTTACGGTTGCGTGCAAGCAAGTATCACAGACAAAAAACAATGACCCTCGACCGAAATCTCAAATTGATTTCCTGAATCGCTTAAAAAGAGCTAAGGACTCAATAGACTTAGCTTATAATAATTCAGCTGCAAAAGATAGGATTATAGCTAATATTGATAAATATCTTATTGACAGCCTTAAGCAATTTAATGACTGGCATTTAATTGTAGAAAGCATAAGTGATTTTTCTTCCGACGGAAAAACCTTTTATAATATAGACTTGACTTCTCCTATCAGGATTGACAATTCTGTAGATACAATTTCCATTGACAACAAAGTCGATTTCAATTTTACAGTATCTAAAGAGCCAAAAGATAAAGATTTACTGAAAATTAAAGATGAGATTTCCAAGCTATCGATTGGTGACACCATTAAAGTTGATGGAGTGATATTTATGACGGATGAGGATATGAAAAAGCTTACTCTTTCAGCCTACTTCGACAATTTCGTGTCGAAAAAACTGACTTTACTCGCAAAAGAAATTAATAAAAAGTGAAAAGCATCTCCGCTAACATCTAGGGCTTCGTTGGGTGCGCAGCACCAACAATGAAGCCCCGGTTGCACGGAACCTTTGGTAGTTTTTTAGCCTCTATGGGTATTGCGTTT
>JAYULL010000032.1:0-4643 GCA_043763625.1 Sphingobacteriaceae bacterium
CAACTTGTAGAAGCTGCCAAAGAGGTTGGTGCTCACGAGTTTATAGAAAGGCTTCCGGGAGGTTACGATTATGATGTGATGGAAAGAGGAGCAACTTTATCTGCCGGCCAGGCCCAACTCATTTCATTTATCAGGGCTTTAGTTTATGATCCTCGTATTTTAGTTTTGGATGAAGCTACTTCTTCTGTTGATACAGAAACCGAAATTCTTATTCAACGCTCGATAGAAAAACTGATGCAAGGCCGCACTTCAATTGTTATTGCTCACCGGTTATCTACCATACAAAACGCCGATAAAATTATAGTTTTAGATAAAGGCGAAATAAAGGAATCAGGTACGCATCAAGAACTGTTGCGCTTAAACGGCTTTTACAAACGCCTTTACGACTTGCAGTTCAACTCTGCCGGCGTTGCTAAAGCCTGATCTTTTTTTCTATATTCAATCCCGCATTCCACACTAAATGTGTAGTTACATACAAATATGAAAACAGGTAGGCTCACATATCTCGAAACTCATCTCTCACAGCTTTTTTAATGAAAAAAGTTGTTTCGCATTTAACCTTTCAGGTAATAACTGCCATTATACTGGGGATAGCCGTCGGCGCTTTCTTTCCCGGATTTGCTCCAACGGCGAAAATTATCAGTCAAACTTTTATCAGTATGATAACCATGCTGATTGCTCCTGTAATCTTTTTAACCATTGTTACCGGTATTGCCGGGATGAAGAATATGAAAAAAGTGGGCAGGGTAGGAGGTAAGGCCTTACTGTATTTCGAGATCGTAACTACGCTGGCGATAAGTATCGGTTTGGTGGTGGCTAACGTTATCGGTCCCGGACGAAATGTAAAAATAGCGAGTGCCGATACCTCGAAAATAAAGCAATATCAAGAAGGCGCTGCCGATATCAATTGGATAGAATTTATTACTCACATAGTCCCCAAGAATGCTTTCGAAGCTTTCGCCAAGGGCGAAATTTTGCAGATCTTGTTTTTTGCGGTTCTTTTCGGGTTTGGTTTAATGAAGATGAAAGATGCCGGAAAAGCACTTACTTCAACGCTCGAGCGAATTTCGAAGGTGTTTTTTAATATGATGGGTTTTATTATGAAACTCGCTCCTGTGGGCGCTTTCGGCGGGATGGCTTTTACAATCGGAACTTACGGCATTAAATCTTTGATTCCCTTGGCAAACCTGATGCTTTGCGTTTACCTGACCATGGCTCTTTTTATTTTTGTTGTGTTAAATATCATTTGCCGGATTTATAAATTCAGCCTGTGGGAATACCTGAAATACATCCGGCAAGAAATTTTAATTGTTTTAGGAACCTCTTCCTCCGAGTCGGTTCTGCCTGCCATGATGCTTAAGATGGAAAAGCTCGGCTGCTCAAAATCTGTAGTTGGTTTAGTTATTCCAACCGGCTATTCGTTCAACCTCGACGGCACTTCTATTTACCTTTCGATGGCTACAATATTTCTCGCTCAGTTGTATAATATTAATTTGTCTTTAGGCCAGCAACTTACCATACTGGGCATTTTAATGATTACCTCAAAAGGTGCGGCAGGCGTTACCGGCAGCGGATTTATTGTTTTAGCTTCAACTTTAGCCGCGTTGAAAATTATTCCGGTTGAAGGAATGGCGGTTTTGTTGGGTGTAGATCGGTTTATGTCGGAAGCTCGGGCGATAACTAACGTAATCGGCAACGGGGTGGCAACGCTGGTAATTGCTAAAAGTGAGGGAGAGTTTAATCCGGAAGTTTTGGAAGATGCATTAGAATGAAATGGTTAAGGTTCTATTATTTTGTATTTCTGAATTATTATAAACCTAAAGGAGAAGATTGGGTTCCTGAATATAGAAGTTTATTTCTGGTGCAGTTGTCGATTTTTCTAATTCTGATGGAAATAATTTTGCTGCTGGAATACTATGTAATTCATCCTGCTGTATCAGTTTTTCATTACAGACCTTATCTAATACTTATGGCAATCATTTCTTTAATATTTCTACATCAAATCTTGGTTAAAAACGGGAAAAGCGAAAAAATCTATGCAGAATTTAACAATCATCCGTTGAATACTGCTAGGAACCGAAGGCTCTGTTGGGTTATCTGGGTGTTCTGTTTTTTATTATTTATGATTACTGCAGTTCTGTTAAAGTAATTCAATTTCAAGTAATCTTTGTTTCTAAAATAATTTTTTTGCAAGCCTTTTACTTTTTTCTTGATAAAAAAGTAACAAAAAATCAAGGCTTAACAAATCCGGCTAAAAGTTTGAATAAAGGCTTTTTTGTCATCCGAGCCGCGGGTAAAGCTCGAAGATATCGTACGAGTGTGCGCCGCTTCTCCGAATGACTTCCCCGAGTGCTTTATCTATCGTTTCTTCAAGCCTTTCTTCAAACCTTCTTAACGCCGGCTTTGTAAGGCCGGGCGGAGCAACTAACAAAGCTTTTGCAGGTATTTGCCCAAGTACGCCTCAATCCCGTAATGTCGAGATGGATTAAAAACCGTTGCAGAACAAAATCATAAGCAGCAACTTTCAAAATTACTCTCTTTCCCTTCCGGGGAAAGATGTCCACCGGACAGAAAGGGGCCTAAGCAAGCGAACATGGTTTTAATTGTGCGGCAAAGAAATCTCGGGATTGAGAAGACTTTTCTTTCTTTTCGTCTAAAAAGAAAGAAGAAAGAGTTTTCTCGCTCTTTTATTCAAACTTTCTTAACGCCCGCTTTGTAAGGCCGGGCGGAGCAACTAATAAAGCTTTTGCAAGATGCTCAGGTTCGCTTCAATCACTAACGTCGGGATGAATTACAAACCGGTCATAAAGGCACCGGCGTAACAAAGATAAACCCGACTGACGCGGATACCGGCCTTGAGCTTAAGGCCTGAGGGCGTATAAGCAAAAGGCGGGACTGCCGGAACAAGCAAAGCAGAATCTTGAGGGTTTTTTTATATAAGATAATACTATAAAAAACGCTTTTAATTTCGCCGGGAATTTGACAATGCCCCTCTTTCTCTTAGTTTTGCGAAAATAAAATACCAACAATGAGTGTATTAGTTAATAAAGATTCGAAAGTAATCGTTCAAGGTTTTACCGGAAACGAAGGAACATATCATGCGTCGCAAATGATAGAGTACGGCACTCAGTTGGTTGGCGGAGTTACTCCGGGTAAAGGCGGACAAACCCACCTTGACCGTCCGGTATTTAACACTGTGCAGGAAGCTGTAGTAAAAACCGGAGCAGATGTGTCGATCATTTTTGTGCCGCCGGCATTTGCAGCCGACGCGATTATGGAGGCTGCCGAAGCCGGAATTAAAGTTATTGTTTGTATCACCGAAGGTATCCCGACTAAGGACATGATCCAGGTGAAAGAATATATTCAGGATAGAGATACTCGTTTAATCGGGCCGAATTGCCCCGGAATTATTACGGCTGATGAAGCTAAAATCGGTATTATGCCGGGCTTTATTTTCCGTAAAGGAAAAGTTGGGGTTGTTTCTAAATCAGGAACCTTGACTTACGAAGCGGTAGACCAAGTTGTAAAAACGGGCCTGGGTATTTCTACAGCAATCGGTATCGGTGGCGACCCTATTATCGGTACACCTACCATGGAAGCGGTAAAACTATTAATGGAAGATCCGGAAACCGAAGGAATCATCATGATTGGCGAGATCGGCGGCGGAATGGAAGCTGAAGCTGCTCGTTGGATTAAAGAAAACGGAACGAAACCGGTTGTAGGATTTATAGCGGGACAAACTGCTCCTGCAGGTCGTAGAATGGGACACGCCGGAGCTATAGTAGGCGGAGATGAAGATACCGCTGCGGCTAAAATGAAAATCATGCGTGAATGCGGAATTCGAGTTGTTGAATCTCCGGCAGAAATCGGCGCAGCAATGGCAGAAGAACTTGGTGTAAAAGCATAAGTAGATTTTTAAGTAAAATAGAATCCTGACCTTAAGAGGTTTGGATTTTTTGTTTTTAAGGTTTTTTGTCATGCACCTTGGTTGTCGTGCTGAGGAAGGCCCTTCGACTCCGCTCAGGGTGACAAACTTTGCGGCCGTTATTTTGTGTCATGCTGAGCGGAGTCGAAGCATCTTGTTGTTTTAGTGCCCTTCAACTCCCCCACATTGAAACATTTGTACAATCAAAATTGATGCTCAGCATTAAATCGTAAATCGCAATCCAAATTATTACTCCTCTGTCACTTTCCTGTAATTTCGGACCTGCAGGAAACTAAACCGAAATAATTATTCGTAAGTTCAGTTAAGGAACCAAATATGAAGAGTTTAATAATTGCATTTGTATGTTTAGTTGCAATAAGTGTTACGGCTTGCGCACAGCAACCGGAAAAAAAGAAAAAAACGAGAAGGTGATCGAGGCTTACCTCGGCGCTGGCCACAAACCGCATTGAGGAGCAGCGCGATGGCCCCCACCCTGCTCAAGGTCAGCAACCTCAAGGTCGCTTACGGCGGCATCCAGGCCGTCAAGGGCGTCAGCTTCGAAGTGCTGCAAGGTGAACTGGTCAGCCTGATCGGTGCCAACGGCGCGGGCAAGACGACGACGCTGAAGGCCATCACCGGCATCCAGCCGGTGGCCGCGGGCGAGATCGAGTTCATGGGCAAGTCCATCAAGGGCCAAGGTGCCTGGGAGCTGGTCAAA
>JAYULL010000033.1:0-17668 GCA_043763625.1 Sphingobacteriaceae bacterium
TTGGCTTCAAGAAAACAATGCTTATGTGTTTACTATGAATGGTTTTCCTTACGGAGGATTTCATCATACTCGCGTAAAAGATAATGTTCACACGCCCGATTGGACAACCAGAGAACGCGTTGATTATACCAAGAGATTGTTCGATATCTTGATTAAACTGGTTCAGGAAGGATTAGACGGCGGAATTTCGACTTCGCCTCTAACTTACCGGCATTGGTTTAAAAACAATTCACCGGAACTGAAAGAAGCAAGAGAAATCGCAACACAACACTTTGTTGAAATTGCCGAATATCTTATCGAGATTAAAAAGCAAACTGGAGTTGTTTTACACGTAGATATTGAACCTGAACCCGATGGATTGTTAGAAACAGGACCTGAATTCATAGAGTGGTTTGAAAAAGACTTGATACCTTCCGGGGAAGCAGTTCTGGGCGAACGATTAGGCCTTAACGAAACCGAAGCTGCAGAGGCAATAAAAGAACATATCAGGCTTTGCTATGACATTTGTCATTTTGCCGTTGGATATGAAAACCATGCCGATGTTTTAGAAGCGCTTAAATCAAAGGGAATTAAAGTTGGAAAAATTCAAATCAGCGCAGCTTTAAAAGCGGGAATGGTTGAGAACAGAGCGGAAGTAAAAGCAGCGTTTGAAAAATTTAACGAAAGCACCTATCTCCATCAAGTTGTGGCTAAGAAAAACGACGAGAGTTTGATACGCTATCCTGATCTTCCCGAAGCCTTGGTTGATGCAGAAAATGCCGAAGTAAAAGAATGGCGGGCGCACTTTCATGTTCCTTTATTTATTGAAGATTTAAATTTTTTAAAGACTACACAAAGCGACATCCAAGAATTGCTTGAACTTTTTAATGCCTGTCCTTTTACAAACCATCTTGAAGTTGAAACTTATACTTGGGAGGTATTGCCCGAAGCATTAAAACTCCCCATACAGCAATCTATTGTAAGAGAGCTTAAATGGGTTAAAGAAATTTTGAGGTAGGGACACGAAGTGTAAAAGCTGATAGCAAAAAGCTGACAGCTCGTAAGTGACCGCTCACAAATAATAAAAATGAAAAAAACCGTAGTAATCGATATTGTCGGTTTGTCAACTTCTATAATAGGAGAGCATACTCCCTTTCTAAAAAATTATATTTCAACCCGTCAACTCCAGACAATAATACCCGTTTTACCTGCTGTAACTACTTCAGCACAATCAACTTATATAACCGGCAAGATGCCGGATGAACACGGTATTGTAGGCAACGGTTGGTACGACCGCGAGGATTGCGAGGTTAAATTCTGGAAGCAATCAAATAAACTCGTTCTTGGTGAAAAGGTTTGGGAAAAAGCAAAAAAAGAAGATCCGAATTTTACCTGCTCCAAAATGTTTTGGTGGTACAATATGTACTCATCCGCCGATTATTCTGTAACACCGCGACCGCAATATTTAGCAGACGGGCGTAAGCAACCAGATTGCTACTCGCAACCCGCAGAACTTCGAGACGAGTTGCAGGAAAAGTTAGGACAATTCCCGCTTTTTCAATTTTGGGGACCGGGAGCAAATATTAAATCAACCCAATGGATCGCCAACGCTTCTATGTATGTTGATGAGAAACATAATCCTACTTTAACGTTAATCTATCTTCCGCACTTGGATTACTGTTTACAAAAATACGGACCTGACCTGTCAAAAATTGCTACTGAACTGGGAGAGATCGATAAAATAATTGAACAGCTGGTTAACTTTTATCAAAAGAAAAACGCTAAAATTATTTTGTTGTCGGAATATGGGATTTCGCCTGTCAACCACCCGATTCATTTAAACAGAATTTTTCGAGAAAACAATTTACTGACTTTACGGGTAGAAAACGGGCTTGAGCTTCTAGATCCCGGTGCTTCAAAAGCTTTCGCGGTAGCAGACCACCAAATAGCGCACGTATATTTAAACGATCTTTCCACAAAAGAAAGAGTAAGAGATATACTCGAAAAAACTCCGGGAGTTGAACTCGTGCTTGATGCGGAAGCACAAAAAAAATATAAAATAAACCACACAAGAGCAGGAGATTTTGTGGTGATGGCAGATCAAAAAAGCTGGTTCACGTATTACTTTTGGTTAGACGATGCAAAAGCGCCCGATTATGCACGAGCAGTTGACATTCATAAAAAACCGGGATACGATCCTGTAGAAATGTTTATGACCTCGAAAGCTCGAGCCGGATACAAACTGCTCAGAAAAAAATTGGGTTTCAGATACGTTATGAATGTTATTCCTTTAGACGCAGGGTTAATAAAAGGTTCGCACGGAAGGAATAATGTGCCCGGCCAATATGCTCCTGTTTTAATCACAGACGGGAAACAAGCCGACGAACCTGTAGCCTCTAACCAAATTTTCGATATCATACTAAAGCATCTGTATTGAAATTAATACAGATATTTTAACCGACATGAAGTGCAGCCCGTAAATTATACTTAGGTTTGCACTTTAATATTAATTACAATGCAAAAAGAAGGAACAGTTAAATTTTTCAACGGAACAAAAGGTTTCGGTTTTATTACCCCATCTGACGGAGAACCTGAGATATTTGTTCACTCAACAGGCCTCATTGACGAAATTCGTCAGAATGATCGCGTTACCTACGAAGTAGAACGTGGAAAAAAAGGTTTGAACGCGGTAAATGTAAAAGTTATTTAGTTTAAATAAATTCATTATCGTTACAAAGGTTGCCCAGAACGGGCAACCTTTTTTGTTATAATCGCTTATCCGGCATTAAAATGGTTCACTTGATCAAGTGAATTTGAAAAGTTTAAAAACATTATCTAATTTATGCACTTCAATAACTAATAAATACTAAAGGCCTGCATGTCAAAAATTACATTCAATAATACCAACCCGGTTTTCTTCAAATCTTTAAAAGACAGGGTTAACAATTATTTTGCTGAAAACAAACTTTCAAAAACGGGAGGTTTAAAGCTTTTCTTTAAAAGCACGTTAATTAGTCTATCGGCTGTATTTATCTATATAATTTTAGTTTTCTTCACACCTCAGCCTCTTCCCGCATTAATGCTTTGTGCATTATTCGGTTGTAATTTAGCCTTTATCGGCTTTAATATTATGCACGAAGGGGGACACGGTAGCTTTTCGCGACATAAATGGATGAACGATATCTCGGCCTATTCCTTAAATATTCTTGGAGGTACAATCCATTTCTGGAAACAACGACACAATATAGAGCATCACACTTATACCAATATTGAGGGTTTGGATCATGACATAGACATAAAGTTTATGCGCATGCATCAAGAACAACCTAAGCGTCCATATCATAAATTTCAACACATTTATTGGGTGCTGCTTTACGGGATTTCATATATCGTATGGATATTGTATCAGGATTTTGAAAAATACTTTAAGATTATTGGAAATCCGGAAGCAAAAACACTTGATTTAAAAGAACATTTTATCTTTTGGATCACTAAGCTTACCTATCTCACCATCTATCTGGTAATTCCGATAATAATGGTGGGTTGGTTGCCCACGTTAGTCGGATTTATAGTTGCAGCAGTTATATGCGGTTTTTCAATAAGTATTGTTTTTCAACTGGCGCATGTAGTGGAAGGAACCGGATTTCCGGAGCCGGAATCCGGAACCGGCAAAATCCAAAAGGAATGGGCAATTCACCAAATCAGTACTACCGCTAATTTTGCCACTAAAAGCAGAATAGCTTCTTGGTTTTTAGGAGGGTTGAACTTTCAGGTAGAACACCACTTATTTCCCGGCATCAGTCATGTACATTATCCTCAAATAAATAAACTGGTTAAAGAAACTTGCAAAGAATTTAATATTACATACCTGGAACACAAAACGATGCTAAGTGCGTTTTTTTCGCATATCACCCATATTAAAAAAATGGGTAACATTTAGCTGCGAAGATCTCGTTCAATTAATATTGAAACTCATCAAAAATTATGTAATAAGAACGAAACAAATCGAAGCACCGTTGTTAATTCTAAAAGCAAAAGATTATAAGTATTAATGACGCTAGTAAATATGAACATAGGCTCACAAATATCTAAGCCTCATACGCCGTTGAAGTTATAGAATTGGTTTCTATGCAGTAGTTAAAAACCTATAATAAAAATAATCTTAAACCCGTATCATGTCTTTCGACGGCCACCGGAGGTTAACAATTTTTTGAAGCCGGAATCCGAATACTACTCCTGCCCATGTACCTAAATATAATAAACCCTACGAAAGGTTTAAGATGATTTCAACAGATATAATAAAAGATCATAAATAGCACATACATTAACTTTTATTAACTATAAAAACAACAACTATGAAAACAACAACTTTTTTAACTTTTTTTGCACTTTGTGCACTTAGTCTTTCGAGTACTGCTCAAATCCAGCAAGGCAACGTTATGGTAGGCGGAGATCTTGCTAACCTTCGATTTGGCCTAGACGACTCTAAGGTCGTTGATGTTGAACTATCACCTAAAGCTGCTTGGTTTGTAAGAAATAATCTTGCATTGGGCGCTTACCTAAATATGGGAATTCGTTCTTCTAAGGGACTTCCCACCGCCGTAGACTACGGGGCAGGAGGCTTAGGCCGTTATTATGGTGGGGCGGATGTTGAAGTCTTGCGTCATGGTCGGATATTCGGCGAGTTGACCCTAGGGATCGGAGGACTCAATGTTGACAAGAATAATACAAACGGTTTGGAATTTGGCGTAGGCCCCGGTTTTGCTTATTTTATTACTCCAAATATAGGCCTTGAAACATTGCTTAAATACAATAAGGTGGCAGGTTTCGGTAGTGCTAAAAGCCAAAGCAACATTAACTTGGGTTTCGGTTTTCAAATTTATCTACCCGGAAGAACTACGGCGAACAAAATTAAGAATGACGCTCAGTAAGTTTTGCTTTTAAAACTTAAAAAGCTTGCGTAACTGTTTTCGCAAGCTTTTTTGTATTAACCGTGTTTGTAACTACTATTAATATCTTGAAGCTTCATTGCTTCGCAAACCCTTTTAATTCGAAATATGAGATTAGCTTACTATTCCGGAATCTCTTGAAGGATAGAACGTTACAAACAGAATTTTAGGAATAAGAAGAGATGATTCTTCTGACATTTTATATATTTTTTAACAGCGTCTGCGGTTGTAAATGCTTAAGCAGAACGATGAGTGTGAATTTAGATAAGACTCTTACCTTAGGAATCGAAAGAGTTGCCGAAGCCCCTGATATGTGGCTTGTGCCAGCTGCTTTTAAACGTACCTATTTTAAAAGAGAAACGTGCTCGTTTCGTATCTAATAATAAAAAATATAATTAATAACAATTTGACAATTAATAAGTTGTACGATTACAACTACTATGAATTCGTTTCGAAATAGGCGGAAATTCTTGTTCTCTTGAAGTGTTTTACTTAGCCAAGCTTCAAAACCTAAAGCTTAATTGCTTTCGTGATTAAATGAGGTTAGCGGCTTACGCGACATAGGTAGTGGATTCAGGTAAAACCAATCCAGTTATCATTCCGGCTATTGTGCAGAAAAAAAAGATGTTATTTAGTAGCGATAGAAATTTTATTAAACTAACTTACAGAAAATCAAGCCGTCTTACCTGTTGAATATTAGATCTGAACTTGAAGAGAATTACCACCGTTTGACTTTTTTTCTTTACGGCGGCAGATAATCGTGCGACGGCCCAAGTACTGCGGGTATTATTTACTAATTAAAAGGATTATGAGTAAAGACAGAAAAAAGGCAGCGGGCGTCACCGACAAGAAGAAAAGTTCCGATTAGCAAAAAGATAAAAATTCGGAGACAAAGGCAGAGCCCCTAACAGTTAAAAAAAAATAAAAAGTAACATGATCTCTTCAACAATCAACACAAAAACTCGTACTTATATCTTCGAGTTACAGAACTGTGCCGGAGAATTCGGCTTTAAAACTAATTCTTGGAAACTGGATTTTGCCACTGACTTGGAAAAGAAAAATATAGAGAAGGAATTTCATCCTACTCTTTCTATGCAAGTTTCTTCTGCAAATTCGGTAGCGGTCTTTGATATGGTTTCGTCGGCATTGACTTACCCTGACCTTAGTGCTGCACATCAACCTGTTCCTATCCAAGCTGTAGACGATTTTTTCTTGGTAGCGTTTCATCCGGACAGAAAAAGATAGTCCGGTGCAATAGCTTCAATGCAAAACTTAAAATAGTTGTGAGATATCTGGATTACTCTTTCGGCGTTTAAGTACTTATCTGTTAGAAAAACTTAATCAAAGTGCGCACACTTAAGAAGATCAGTAACAGCCCCACCAAAACTGTTATCGGCTTTCTCGGAATCTTATTAACCAAAAATGCTGCTAAAGGTGCTGCAAGAACTCCGCCCACTATTAGTCCTGCAATCACCCGCCATCCGCTAATTCCGTCAAAAAGTATAAATGTTATACCACTGGCAAAAGATATTGCAAATTCTGCCGTATTCACCGATCCGATAGTATATCTCGGACTTCTACCCTGACCCATTAGTGTTGAAGTAACTATCGGTCCCCAGCCTCCTCCACCTATAGAATCCATAAAACCTCCGAATGAAGCCAAAATGCCCAGGCGTTTTGTTTTTTTCTTTTTTATATTTTTTCGTAAACCCTTTATAATTATTATGACCGCTAAAACAATCATATACCCTGCGATGTAGGGCTTTATAAAATTTCCGTCTATTACGTCAGCAAGTAAGTATGCTCCTAAAATTGAACCGGAAACTCCCGGTACTACTAATGTTAATACGAGCTTCTTGTTAATATTTTTAAATCTGTAGTGAGATATAGCTGATGCACCTGTGGTAAACATCTCAGCTACATGCACTCCCATACTACTAATTGCGGGAGGAACCCCGATTGATAGTAAAAAAGAAGTTGCCGTTGCGCCGTAACCCATCCCTAATGTTCCGTCTACCAATTGAGCAAAAATTCCTATAAATAAAAAAATAAGAAAGTCGTAATTAAAACCCGTTTTAATCTTTTCTAAAGAAAAATAGTTATGATAGTTGTAGATTAGAATTAAGGTTAACCCGAGAAGCAACAAGATTGGAATTAAGTACCATAACGACTTGGTTGATTTTGGCTGACTTTCTGCAATCTTAACCTTTTCTAAATGTTCTACGCTCATTTTTAAATAATGTTGTTATTGTATCTTCTACTTAACTCTTCTATTTCGATCCCGACGCCACAAATATATTCATAATCTATTAATTCTATAGAATTAGGGAATGAATAATCCCGTCGTCTCGACTATTAAAAATAATTCGATTATTAGGAGGGGAAAGAAAAAAGTAGTTTCGATATTTATAGCAAATTAAATCAGGACAAGTATCGGAATTGGGCTTAAATCGGGGAAAAGGAGCAAAAAAAATCCTCGCAGGAAGCGAGGATTTTTGTGGTACCAGCTGGAATCGAACCAGCGACACAAGGATTTTCAGTCCTTTGCTCTACCAACTGAGCTATGGTACCGCCGTTTTAGGACTGCAAATGTAGCTTCTTTTTTTATTTATAAAAATATTTTTTTAAAATGGCAGAAGCAAAAAAAGGGAAGCGTTTCTAACAACTTCCCTTTGGTAATATTAATAGATTATTAAAAGCGAATCCCGATGTTAAGTCCGCCTCTCAGGCCGGCCCAGGGCCCGGCCATATCAACTTTAGCCCCGGAACCGTCAACAGTAACTTCAGTATCAACATTAGGTATATCTAATTCTTCCAATTGGTCTCTTAATGCTTGTTGTTCTTCAGACGATAAAGTTTTAGAGCCTTTAATGCCGCCGTTTTCATTTCCATACTGTCCGCCAAGTATCCACCAGTCTAAATAAACAAGCTTGCTTAGCTTCCATTGCGCACCAAGCATTAAGCCTCCGGTAAAAGTTTTAAGATCGCCGCTCAGGCGGATATTTTCGGTTTTGGGCGTGGTTTGGCCGTTGGTTGTTGACTGAAAGGTATAGCTAAATGCAGGCAATTCAGCTTTGAAATTAGCAATACGAGCATACGGCGCTACATAAAAACCTCGGTACACTCCTTTACCGAAATAAAATCTCACTTCGGGTGTTATCGCATAATTACTCGTTTTAAAATTACGTATTTGATCGATAGTTTCTTCATCGTCAATAAGCTTTTCTAAAGTTGATTTTAAAGGAAGACCTGACTTAGGCATAAACCTATAGCCTAAACCAACTGAGATCTTTTTCGCCACGGCACGCTCGTATTGAAAAGAATAGTTCTTTAAAATTGGCGAAGTAATATTAAATTTAATGAGGTTTTTCCCGTCAGACTTTTTTTCAGCTTCTTTCAACTCGGGGGTTTGGCTGTAAGCGGTGGAAATGATTAATCCGAAAGCCACCGGCAATAAAATTTTTTTCATGTAACTGAGTATTAAAATTAATTGCTGTAATACTCTTAGAGATAAAAAAAGTTACTTCAATTCAATCTTAATTTGCATTAAATCTCTTGCAAGGCTATCAAGCTGATTAAGTTTTATATTTTTAACCGGTATCTTTAGAATGTTACTCATCGAATCAATGTTACCGGCAGGATCATTATAGGTTTGCACGATAACATCCGCGTCGCGAGTTGTAATTAACAGCGTTCCTGATTCTTCCGTTCCGAGATAATCCAATGACACAAATTTCCTTACATTAAACGAAAAATACTCTTCTTTCCCTTTTGGAAAATATTTGCGAAGTCTGAAAAAGCCCTTCTCAGTTACCTTCAACTCCCACTTTTTCAATTTCACATTGCCATCAGTATCATCAAAGCAAATCCCTAAACAGCTTTCCGTGTAACTTCTCCAATTACTTTCGGAACCGGATATGACCCAACCGGATAAAAGGATTTCAATCAGGATTAACCCGATGCCCGACCTGCAATAACTTTTACACTTTCTAAACATTAAGGTTAAGATTCGAAACTTATACCAAAGTAATAAAATGATAAATTTGTACATGAATATTTCTGAAAATTCAAGAGTTTGGATTTATCAATCGAACAGGCCGTTTACTACAGACGAACAAGAAGCTATCAGTCATCACTTGGCGGTATTTATTAAGGAGTGGCAAGCCCACGGACAACAATTAGCCGCAGCTTTTGAAATCAGATACAATAGATTCATAATCCTTTCTGTGGATGAAGAAATTGCAGAAGCAAGTGGTTGTTCTATTGATAAGTCGGTAAGTTTGATGAAAGCAATAGAACAAGAATTCGGATTGAGCTTATTTGATCGCTTAAACATAGCCTACCGGGAAGGGGATGAAATTAAATCTTGCGATCGACAAGATTTCGAAAGTTTGATTGCCGAAGGCAAAATACATGAAAATTCAATCGTATTCAATAACTTAGTTCAAACAAAGGCGGATCTTAATACTAAATGGGAAGTAGCGTTTCGACAAAGCTGGCATGCTCAAGTTTTTACCCTGCAGACCGAAGTTTAACTATTTACCGAATTTCTTTGATGCTGTAAAAAGGAAAATCTTCGCTAATACGTCCCTTTTATTTACTCGATGTATAATTCTTTTCAAATTCCCCGGGATGTTTTGGCAGGAATCAGAAATTTTTGTTGGTTAAGCAAGCGCTTTTAAGCCGGTGTATTAAAAATTTAATCTTTTAATTCTGCGCATATTCCTTAAAATAAAATATTTCTTTGATGAAACATACCGGGTAGGCTTTGTCGGCGACCAACCTAAGGGATTGGGCAATACCGCTATCAGCAAAGCTGCTTGGCTCTTAGTTAACTTTTCCGAGGATTTATGATAATAGTATTGCGTAGCGGCTTCTGCTCCGTAAACTCCTCTGCCCATTTCAGCAATATTCAGGTAAACTTCTAATATTCGCTTTTTACTCCAAAAGATTTCTATCAACGCGGTGAAATAAGTTTCAAATCCCTTTCGTATCCAAGACCTACCCGGCCATAAAAAAACATTTTTTGCCACCTGTTGACTTATTGTACTGCCACCCCTGATAGGCTTACCTTGCTTATTTTTAAGATAAGCTTTCTGAATTGCGTTAATATCAAAACCCCAATGATTCGGAAAGTTTGCATCTTCTCCGGCAACGGCAGCAAGCTTCAAGTTATCCGACAGTTCGTCAAAATCTTTCCATTCCTTTTCCAGTCTCCAACCTTTACCGTCAAAGAGCCGTTCAACCGTTCGTTGCAGCATAAGCCACGTGAAAGGAGGATTTATAAAACGATAAATGAATACCCAAGCAATTGTAAACGCAAAAAAATATAAAATGAAGATCTTTATTCGACCAAGAAGATTTTTTAAAGACAAGTTTCTGTTTTTTCTGACAGAGCTTTTTTTCAACATGGTCCAAAAATAAAAAAGGCGCTCTAACGAACGCCTTTAATTTATATTTTAACTTCTACGTTATCAAGAACGTGAAGATTATTCCGCAACAACTTCAAAAGGCACCTGAACTTTTACTTCTTTATGTAAGTTTAAGTTGGCAATATACTCGCCCACAAATTTCGGTTCAGTTTCAAAAGTTATACGACGACGGTCAACATCAAAACCTTGTTTCTTCAATGCTTCAGCAATCTGAATAGTATTTACAGAACCGAAGATTTTTCCGCTTTCACCGGCTTTGGCACCAATTGACAATTTAACACCTTCAAGTCGTGTTGCAATAGCATCCGCATCCTTTCTGATTTTGTCTTGTTTAAACGCCGCTTGCTTCAAGTTTTCGGCTAAAACTTTTTTTGCAGATGAAGTAGCTAAAGCAGCAAAACCTTTCGGGATAAGGTAATTACGACCATAACCGGGCTTTACATTTACAACATCGTCTTTCTCGCCCAAATTTTTAATATCCTGTTTTAAAATAATTTCCATTACGCTTCCTCCTTATTTTAATGAATCAGTTACATAAGGCAATAAACCGATATGGCGAGCACGCTTTACGGCTTGAGCTACTTTGCGTTGGAACTTCAACGATGTTCCCGTTAGACGGCGAGGTAAAACTTTACCCTGATCGTTAATAAACTTCAACAAAAAGCTTGCGTCTTTATAATCAATGTATTTAATTCCGTTCTTTTTAAAACGGCAATATTTTTTACGAGTATCGTCCACCTTGGGAGCAGTAACGTATTGAATTTGTTCTTTTGCCATTATGCTCTTGCCTCCTCTGCTTTGGGTTTTTTAGCAAATGCGCCGTTACGTTTTCTTTCGTTATAAACCGTCGCATGCTTATCTAGTGCAGTAGTTAAAAAACGAAGAATACGCTCATCACGTCTGTATTCAACCTCCAGTTTATTAATTGATTCACCCGGAGCCTTAAATTCAATTAGGTGATAGTATCCTGTAACTTTTTTCTTAATAGGATACGCGAGTTTCTTCAAACCCCAATTATCCTCCTGGATAATTTCGGCTCCGTTATCTGCTAAAAGCTTGCTAAATTTGGTAACTACCTCTTTCGCAGCCTCTTCTGATAACAACGGGGTAAGAATGATTACTGTTTCGTACTGTTGCATTGTTATTATTTTTCTCCCAAAATCGGGACCGCAAAGATAGGGTAAAAACTATAAATATCAAGCTGTTGAAAGCGATATTTTCATTTAGAAAACGTAAGGATCGTCGCGTTCCTAAATTTGCCGGCCCCGCTATTCGCTTCAAGTCCTCGCCGCTCGTGCCTCGCTGCTCCGGGCTTTACGCTGCTATCAGGTTTGGGTTGTTCGGTGTGGTTTCTAAATACAGGGCGTCCCGAATAAATCTAAACTTCCCCCGCCTATTGATTTTACTTTTTTTCCTTTTACTTATAAAAACTTCCCTGCAGGGGATATCAAGTTCGCCATCTGATGCAATACGATAAAACAACGCAAACAGAAAAGCAATAAAAGAGCTTTCATTCACAACAATATGTAGACATTTTTTAAACCGGATTTACCCTTCGCTAAACATATCCTCCAAACTCAAAACAAAGCCCGACAAAACAGGGTTTGTAACATCATCGCCCAAAGTAAGCAGATGCGAGGGTTGATATTTTCCTGCATTATCCAAAGTATATTTTAGGAAAGTTTTTTCTTCAGGATGGATTATCCAATATTCGGTTACGCCGGCTTCTTCGTAAACTTCGTACTTGTTTTTCAGTTCTTTCTTGTTGTTTCCCTTGGATAGAATTTCTACAACAATATCCAGTGCACCCAAACAACCTTTTTCATCAATTTTAGAAGGGTCGCAGATTACACAAATATCGGGTTGAACTACGGTATATATCTCTTTCTCATTTGATTTCCGTTGCAAACGGACATCGAAAGGAGCGGCAAAAGCTTCAATCCCACTGTACTTTAAATAATTATAGAGCTGACCGGATAAACAGGCAGAAACTCGTTGGTGGATAGTGTTAACCGGATTAATAACGAATACTTTTCCTTTTATTAATTCTACACGTTCATCAAAATCCCATCTGTAGTAATCGTGATAGAAATAGTTTTTGCATAAATCCAACTCGGAAAACTTCATAAGTAACGGGCGAAACCAAAAATACTAATTTTAAACAAACACCTCCCTCGTTCCCGCCTTTCAATTTCTTCTTCTTATTTTTAAACCGTGGATAATTTTATTGTTTCAGCCCGGAAATATCGGCCGGTTACGTTTGAGAGTGTTGTAGGACAGCATCATATTACAGGAACCCTGAGAAATGCGATAAAAAGCAACCAATTAGCCCAAGCGTTTTTGTTTTGCGGGCCACGCGGTGTGGGTAAAACTACTTGCGCTCGTATTCTTGCTAAAACTATCAATTGTCAAAATCTAACTCCTGAAATTGAAGCTTGCGGCACTTGCGATTCTTGCCGGTCGTTTCAAAACGGAAACTCATTCAGTATCCATGAATTAGATGCAGCTTCAAACAATTCGGTTGATGATATCAGGAGCTTAATCGAACAAGTTCGGATCCCGCCTCAAACCGGCAAATACAAAATTTATATTATTGATGAGGTTCACATGCTGTCGCAGGCGGCCTTTAACGCTTTTTTGAAAACGCTTGAGGAACCTCCTTCATACGCCATCTTTATATTGGCAACTACCGAGAAACATAAAATTCTGCCAACCATTTTATCGCGTTGCCAAATTTTCGATTTTAACCGAATTCGTGTCGAAGATATGGCAAATCACTTGGCTTCAATTGCCGGTAAAGAAAACGTAAGTTTTGATAACGACGGATTGCATTTGATTGCTCAAAAGGCAGATGGCGGTTTGCGGGATGCGCTTTCTATGTTCGACCAAATTGTAAGCTTTTCAAATCGAAACGTTACTTATAAAGCCGTAATTGATAACCTTAACATTTTAGATTACGACTATTACTTTAAGCTTACCGATTCTCTTTTGCAGGAGGACATTTCATCAACCTTATTGTTGTTCGACGAAGTTCTTTCGAACGGCTTCGACGGAAACCATTTTATAATAGGTTTAGCCTCTCATTTTCGGAATTTACTGGTAGGCAAAGATCCGGCAACGATAAAACTTTTAGAAGTGAGCGAAGGCATAAAACACAAGTATTTACAACAATCGCAAGTATCCTCCGCATCATTCTTACTCTCGGCTTTAAACATCGCTAATCAATGCGACTTAAATTATAAGAACAGCAAAAATCAACGCTTGCAGGTAGAGTTAGCTTTGATTAAGATGTGCCATATTTCTTCAGCGCTTAATCTTTCTCAGTTACCGGTTGTTTCTCGTGCGGAGGACGGGCCGGAAAGAAAAAAGTCTGAAACAATAGCCGAACCGGCAAATTTAAATCCGGCACCGGTTAAACACATACCGGCACCAATCAAACCGGAAGAAATTGTAAAAGCAGAAGTATCCCGGCCCCCATATCCCGGAGATGACAGACCGTTGCCTACTCTTGCCGATTCCGGCACTCAGCCTCTCGAAAAGAAAGCGTTTTTAAAACCGGGTTTATCGGCAGCTTCTTCTTTGATCCCCAACTTAAATAATCTTGAGGTTGAGATCAAAGAGGAAGAAAAAAAGCCGGATTTAGTATCAGGTGAAAGCAAAGAAAACTTTACTGAAAGCGAGTTTTTGAAATTATGGAATGAGTTTGCGGCAAAAGCAAAAAATGCCGGAAAGATTAACCTGTTCACCGTTATGACTTCGGACGCTCCAAAATTACTTGATGATTTTACGGTGGAGATTTCGATTGATAATAAAATTCAGGAAAACTTGCTCAGTATCGAAAAAATCGACATCCTGAACTTCCTGAGGACTGAATTGAAAAATTTCAGCTTAAATATTATCACCAAACAAGCTGAACAAAATATCAAGAAAAGAGCCTACACTTCAACCGAAAAGTACCAACACATGGTCGAGAAGAATCCGTTGCTGGAAGATTTCAGAAAGAAGTTTAATTTGGAGATAGATATGTAGGACGGGAAATACATAGCCTTTGTTCCGGTGCAAATTTTGATTTTTGTTAATCCTATTTTAAATTTTTTTACCTGAATTATGAGAGGTTTAAACAAAGCTCAATTAATCGGTAACGTGGGCCGAGACCCGGAGATACAATACTTGGAAGAAAACCTCGGCGTAGTGAAAGTTGCATTAGCCACCACAGAAATCTATCGTGATAAAACCGGTCAGACACTTACGGAGACTCAGTGGCACACTGTGATCCTTTGGCGAAGCCTTGCAGAATTGGCCGGTAAATATCTAAAAAAAGGCAGCTTAGTTTACGTTGAAGGTAAGCTCAAAAACCGACAATACGAAGACAAAGACCATATTACCCGATATGTTACTGAAATAATAGCCGATGAAATTATCTTATTAGATAAAAAGCAGGATTAGAGCGTATGAGTTTGATTAAATACGAAACTGCTATTCATCGTGGTAAAGAAATTATTTTTATTCGGTTTGCCCCCGATGTTGCACTTAATGCCGAAGTTAAGCGTTTCACCGGCTCGCGATGGAGCCAAACCTGTAAAGCATGGTACGTGCCTGATACAACATATTATCGCCGGAAGTTCAATTTGCCCGTTAAAACAATGCCGGGGAGAGCTGTATTAAATGCTATTCATCCCGAAAACGTGAAAGCAATTCAGCGTTATGTAGAAACACTGCAACTAAAGGCCTATAGTTTAAGTACCATTACCACCTATCGAAATGAGTTTGCACAACTTTTATATGCGCTGAAAGGAGAGTTCGTAGATGATTTAACACCGGATCGGCTGCGCGGGTATTTTTGTACTGCATCAATATTTTTCGCCTTAGCGAGAATACGATGCACAGCAGAATTAACGCCATTAAATTTTATTTTGAGCAAGTGCTGAATCGGGATAAATTTTTCTTCGACATCCCACGACCAAAAAAGCCCGCCAAATTACCCAATGTATTAGCTGTGAGTCAAATAGAAAAATTATTCGCCAAGTTAGAAAATTTAAAACACAAGACGATGCTTTTTTTGGCATATTCGGCAGGGCTGCGAGTGAGCGAGGTGGTTAATTTAAAAGTAAGCGATATTCATTCTGAACGAATGGTGATCTATATTCGGGGAGCAAAAGGGAAAAAGGATCGAACTGTCGGGTTGTCACAGGGAATACTTGAACTGTTGCGAAAATACTACAAAGCTTATAAACCAAAAGAGTGGTTATTTCAAGGACAGTACGAAGGCAGCCAATACAGTACGCGTAGTTGACAGCAGGTTTTTAACCGGGCAAAAAAGGCTGCAAGTATCGGCTTAGCGGTATCTTTTCACAGTTTAAGGCATAGTTACGCTACGCATTTGCACGAAGCCGGTACCGACATTAAAATTATTCAAGAATTGCTCGGGCACAACGATCTGAAGACAACGTTAAGATACACGCACGTAAGCCAAGTAACTGTTGAAAAAGTAAAAAGCCCGTTTGACCGATTAAATTTAAATTCGAAAACTTAAATTGCTAATGGGAGAAATTATAAGTAGAAGTTTCTACAGTCGCTGTTACAATACAAAAAGTACGACATGGAAAGTATAAAACTTAATAGAAAAATAGCAAACAATACAAAAAGTACGACAGAACTTTCGCATATTTAGGAGTTGGGCGTAAGTTTATTCGACATCCCGTTTATAATGAAAATTCTGACAATTACTTTTTTATTATCTCTTTCACTTTGTTTGACTGCTCAAGACAAAATCATAGGACGCTATCGAGATTATTTTGGAAACCGAATTCAATTTAAGGCAGACAATACTTTTAAATATACTTGGAATTTTGACATGTCTGCAAGTTGGACAAAGGGAACTTGGACATTAACGGGTGACACAGTTTACTTTCACATGGTTCCAACTTATGATACATTAAGTCAGACAAATTCAGTTGGTATTCCGTCCGACACACTTATTTTATCCACTGACGAGATACCAGAACGATTTACTCAAACACAATTTGCTGCACTGCTTCTTTCTTCGGGTGGACAAAACAGAATGGCCTACCCCGACAAGTTATTATTTAAAAAAGGACGTTTTTACAAAATACAAAATGGCAAGTTAGTTGTGAAAAAGCAAAAGGGCTTTTGGACAAGTAAAAGGTGGGATCCGTGGTATTTTAGGAGTGACGACTAAAAACCTACGCCCAACAGGCGGTTTGGCAATATGGTGGCTGGACGTTGTTAGCTTCATCATTTTATCGCTATCAGCAGCAGTTTCGGCGGACGTAATTCTGTTGGGCTTTTGTTTGTTAACTTCATCTTTTGTTTTTTTATTCGGCTGCGGTTCCGGGCGGACGTTTTTCAAATTCCACCACATCGCCAAGCCGTGGCCGTTACCTGCAACCATAAAACAACCGACTACCGACCAATGACGCAAAAAATGATATTTGGGTCAACATTCTCGGAGCAACACAATATGAGGACAATTTACATCTTGGCTTTTTTAATTTTTAGTTTGACAAACGTTGGATTTTCCCAGACGATGCATGAGGTTAAAGATTATAGATTTCGTCAAATTGCGGATAGTTTGATTAATTCAAAGACCGACACTGAATTTAGAAAAGCCATAAAATATGAACGGACTTGGGAGTGCTATTACGACACATCAAACATCAACTCAGAAAACTGGTCGGGCTTCAAATCTGTAAAAGGTGTTAATGTTGATTATGCTTTCATTGATTCTTGCGACCAAACTTATGTTTACCGAACTAAAGGACTTAGGCGTGGAGGATTTGAAATCACCTTCGATTTAAACCGAAATATTGTTGAACAACCTAACTTTGAGTTTTTAAAGGAAGTTACGACCATTCATAACAAGTGCTTTATTTCTTCTGATATAGCGCAAAATGTTGCAATACGTTATTGCAAGCCGAAGTCAAGGAAAACATGGACAAATCAACTGGTTTATGATTTATTGTCGAATAAGGTCTATTGGCTTATTGAAAGAGAATCGGGGTTTCAAAATGGGGTCATTGAAACAATCAAAATTGACGCTCAGAATCAAAATTTAATTGAAAAGACGTCTACACCTTACAGAAAATCTTTTTTTGAAGCTTTAGGTGCCAAGATGTTCAGTGCCTTTATTCCAACACCTTAAGAATAGCAAGACAGTGCGACTATCAGACTGAAAAAAAATGGCAGCAGGTAACATCTAGGGCTTCGTTGGGTGCGCAGCACCAACAATGAAGCCCCGGTTGCACGGAACCTTTGGTAGTTTTTTAGCCTCTATGGGTATTGCGTTTT
>JAYULL010000034.1:0-4570 GCA_043763625.1 Sphingobacteriaceae bacterium
TGTTCGAGCGAATCCTTTTCGAGTACTTTTCGGTACCAATTTACTTTAGCCCAGTATGAGATCATTAAAATAAGAACTACAAATCCCCCGGCGGGGAAAATAGGAAAAATTAAATTTGCAATCACACTTGCCGCAGCGTAAGCAATTCCGGGATTATAGGTAGGGCGTTCTGTTATTTCAAAATTGCGATCCGCCAGTTCTACTTGTATTGAATCTGCCAGACGAGGAATAACGAAGAAATTTGCAATAAGCTGTATAAGCGGTACCATGAGGAGCCAAGTATAAGAAGGACTTATCTTCTGATTTTTGGGACTCACCTGCTTAACTGCCCTGAACAATGTATAGCAAAAAAAGCCGTAAAGAAGCAAATGAAGAATGGCGGCACTTACTAAAATTTGCGGTGTCAACTTAGGCATCCCGCAAAAGTACGCATTAGTTGAGCCACCTGAAAATTCGGAATATAAGGTTTACAAGCAAGCTGAACAGAATCATTGTAGTTATCGGGAAATAAAAGCGAAAGTTCTGTTTTTCTATTCTGATATCTCCCGGCAGATTACCGATCCAATTAAGCCTACTGCCAAAGAAATATATAATTAACCCGGCAACCAAAACTAATGCGCCTGCTATAATTACTAATTTCCCGGTTTCGTTATTCATTGTGTTTTTATGCGCCCGGTTGTGTTCCTTTTTCCGGGAACATCATTTTAACCATTTGCACAGACTCAAAAGCTACCTTCTGATTAAATTCTAAGGCCAACGATTTGTGATTAATTAAATCAACAATAGTGCCTATAAAACATAGGCCGCCGGTTAAAAAATATAAAATCCCCATTCCTATTTGGTTAGTAACAAAACGCTGCACGCCTGCAACTACTATAAATCCCAGTAAGGTGTATATCAATATTTCTTGCGGATCTTTCCGTTTGCCGGAATAAAACATCAAAAAGTTTTGATTCTGCTCTTCGGTTAAGCCGGAAGTGGCATGCTGCAAATATTGGTACTCTTCGGGAGTCATCCCTTTTAAACTCATAAATTGGTTCATAAACTTGGTTTTGGCGGTGATTAATAATTGCTATAGGATGCAAATTAACAATTAAAGTTACACCGGCTTAACGTGGTCTGCAAGAATGAGCTTAAAAACAAAAACCCGCTCTTTCGACCGGGTTGCATTTTCGATATTCAATTAATTAAAGGTTGCGCTGCTTATTCATCAGTAATAACGAAATTACCAAAGTAAATAAAATTCCTATTAAGCCTGCTCCCGCTATTCGCCCCATAAAATCCATCTTAATGTCTGTATTAACGTAATTGATATAAACGGTAGAAAAAAACGCAGCAATTACCCCGCCGACGACTAAAATTTTAAATCCTTCGAAAATACCTTCAAAAAATTCCATTCTGCCGCCGTTAATGTTGTCACGAAAGTTCTTGATTCCTAAAAATAATCCCGCAAAAGGAATTACTATAGAAACGTATTCAAGCCAGTTGGTAGAATCGGAAACAGGATAAGCCTTTTCGTAGATTCCGGCAAAGTGTAAAATCAAAATCCAAATTCCGCTTAGTATTCCTATTATCAAACCGAATTTTATAGCATTTTTCATAACCGTACGTTTAAGTCGCTGTTTTTTAACACTTCCCAATTAAAATTGTTCCGGCTCGGGGTTGCATTTTTTTTCGGGATTATTAAATAAATCAAACGCTAAGAAATATTGCGCCCTTTCGGTCAACCGGGCATCTTTCCCGCAAAACGAAAAGAACTTAACCTCGGTAGGTTTCTACTTTTATTATTCTGCTTAAGTTTGAAGCATGCGCCATCTTACTCGGGCGGATACGAAACAATTGCTATCCGATAAGTTTTTTCAATAGACTTAGTACAGCCTTCATATATTTGCCGGGAATTAGCTGTGAACGTTAGAGAAATTTTAGAGCGATATAAAGAAGATCCGAAAGCTGCCCAATTAGCAAAAGCTTTAAATGCCGGCAAAAACCCTCGGATTCAACTTAAAGGATTAATCGGGTCGAGCGATGCGGTGGTTGCTTGTGCATTATACTTTTTGCAGCACCGGCACATGCTTTTTGTAATGCCGGGCCGGGAAGAGGCGGCATTTTTCCAAAGCGACCTCGAAAATTTATTGGATAAAGAAATTCTGATTTTCCCTTCTTCTTATCGCAAGCCTTTTGAATTTACCCAGGTTGACAGCACAAATGTGTTGCTTCGAGCCGAGGTTTTAAACGAGCTGATCCATTCTTCCGAATACGGAAAGCTAATTGTTACCTATCCGGAAGCGCTGGCAGAACGGGTAGTAAATCGGGATACCCTCGAGAAAAATACTCTTGAAATTGCTACCGGAGCTAAGCTGAGTATTGATTTTATCAACGAGTTTTTAATTGAATACGATTTTGAAAGGGTTGATTTTGTTTATTCTCCCGGCCAGTTTTCTATTCGCGGCGGCATCGTAGATATTTTCTCTTTTTCGCACGATTTGCCTTATCGAGTAGAGTTTTTCGGCGACGTTATCGAAAGCATTCGCACCTTCGAAATTGAAGATCAGCTTTCGGTTGAAACGGTTAAAACCATAACTGTTGTTCCTAACGTTCAGTCCAAGTTTCTAACCGATCATAACATTTCGTTGCTAGAGTATGTGGATAAAGACACCGTAGTTTGGTTTAAAGATGTTCAGTTTACACTGGATATTTTAAAAACCGGGTACAAAAAAGCAGGTGAATTTTGGCGGGCCTTATCATTGGAAGAAAAGAACAAGAACCCGCAATGGATAGACCCGAAATTTAATTTTATTGATGAGAAATTAGTTGCCGACCAACTGGGCGATTTCGGTATAGTTGAATTCGGGAAACAGTTTTTTTATCATGCTACCGAAACTATTCAGTTTGATATTAAACCTCAGCCTTCTTTCAACAAAGATTTTAACCTGCTAATTCACAACATCAAGCTAAACGAATCCCAAAAAATTGCAAACCTCATTTTTACTGATTCGCCCAAACAAGGAGAGAGGCTTTATTCCATTTTTGAAGATATTGATAAAACAGTAAAGTTTACGCCCGTAAATATTTCCTTACGGGAAGGCTTTATCGATCACGAGCAAAAGCTGGCTTGCTATACCGATCATCAAATTTTCGACCGGTACTATAAATACAAACTCAAAAAAGGGTATGCTCGTTCGCATGCCATAACCTTAAAAGAACTTCGAGAACTTAAACCGGGAGATTATATTACGCACATTGACCACGGTATAGGGAAGTATGCCGGCCTGGAAAAAGTAGAAGTAACCGGCAAAACTCAGGAAATGATCCGGCTGTTATACGCTGATAACGATTTGCTGTACGTGAATATCAACTCGCTAAACCGTATCTCGAAATATTCCGGCAAAGAAGGCACCGTTCCTAAAATGAATAAACTCGGTACCGACACTTGGGAAAAGCTTAAAAAAACCACAAAAAAAAAAGTTAAAGACATTGCCCGCGATTTAATAAAGCTTTACGCGGTTCGTAAGGCCCAAACCGGCAATGCCTTTTCTCCCGATACTTACCTGCAAACTGAACTTGAAGCGTCTTTTATCTACGAAGACACTCCCGATCAGGAAAAAGCTACGGCAGATGTAAAAAAAGACATGGAATCGCCGCACCCGATGGACCGGCTGGTTTGTGGCGACGTAGGTTTCGGAAAAACAGAAATTGCTGTTCGTGCGGCGTTTAAAGCCGTGGCCGACAGTAAACAAGTTGCTATTTTAGTGCCTACAACAATTCTAGCGCTTCAGCATTATAAAACCTTTTCGGCCCGGCTAAAAGATTTCCCCTGCAATATCGACTACATCAACCGCTTTAAATCGGCCAAGCAAATCCGCGAATCAATGGAAAAACTTGCTGCCGGCAAGGTAGATATCATTATCGGTACCCATCGCCTGGTGAGTAAAGATGTAAAATTTAAAGATTTAGGGTTACTCATTATCGACGAAGAGCAAAAATTCGGGGTGGGTGTTAAAGAAAAATTGAAGCAGATACGAGCAAATGTTGATTCGTTAACCCTTACGGCTACCCCGATTCCGCGTACGCTGCATTTTTCGTTGATGGGAGCGCGTGATTTATCCATAATTTCTACTCCGCCCCCAAACCGGCAACCTGTAGTTACCGAGCTGCACGTGTTTAACGAAAAGCTGATTAAAGAAGCTGTAGAGTTTGAAATCAGCCGCAGCGGACAAATTTTCTTTATCCATAATAGGGTACAGGACTTGCCGCAGTTAGGCGGATTGATTCAAAAGCTGGTGCCGAAATCGAGAATCGGTATTGCCCACGGGCAACTGGAAGGTGATGCTTTGGAAGATGTAATGCTGCAATTTGTAAACGGCGAAAAGGATGTTTTAGTCGCCACAACAATTATTGAAGCCGGTTTGGATATCCCGAACGCAAATACTATTATTATTAATCATGCCCACATGTTCGGCTTAAGCGACTTACACCAAATGCGGGGTCGTGTGGGCCGTTCGAATAAGAAAGCATTCTGTTATTTGCTGAGTCCGCCTTTATCTACTTTAACGCCGGAAGCCCGAAAACG
>JAYULL010000035.1:0-4539 GCA_043763625.1 Sphingobacteriaceae bacterium
TAACAACTTGTCTGTTATAACTTGAGGCGACATGCCGGAGATATCTACATTAAAATGTTCCGCATAAACTTGGATATTATTTATAAGGTAAGCCTTCAACTTTTCCGTCGCCGTCTAAATCTCGGGCTGCTATACAAACATTATCAAACTCGGTAAGATTTTCAGCTAGTACAAACCTCTTCCAATCGCCGTTTCGGTACCAAACAAACTGCTTTTTATCAGCCAAGAGAATATCCGGCTTTTTGTCGCCGTCCACATCACCAATTGCTAAACCGTATCCGATAGAAATATTATTATCAATAATCTGCTCAGAGAACTTGGGATTGGGATCATCGGCAGAAAGCAAAATTGCGCCGACAGCTAATATGAGATGAAGCATAGGTGTTTTGGTTAATAGTTTAAAGATAGAGTTTTGATATTGAAAGTTTTAAATTTTCATTAAAGAAGAAATCTGAAAGCCAAGCAGCAATGCGGCATAAAAGAAATATTGAAATACTTTCAACCTGTTCGCTTTTCTCGGGTTAATAGTTTACTTAGTACTAGGGGCATTTAGAAGATTAATTTTACAGCTTAAGACATGAAGATTAGATCCTTTTTTAAGATTTATATTTTACCGCTATTTATACCGGTCACTTTACTTGCCTTAACACTATTTGCCTTTTTAAGGGCCTCGTCCGCTTATGATTTAAATACAAAAAAGCTCTTCCACTCAAGGGTAAATAGAGTAGCAGAAATTATTAAAAGCAGGATGAATGATTACAGTCAAATACTCAAAGGATGCCAAGGGCTTTTCTATGCAAGTGATAAAGTAACAAAAGAGAATTTTAGAGTTTATATTGACAAACTGGATTTGGAAAAAAACTTTCCGGAAATTCAAGGTTTGGCTGCCTCGGTCTATCTTCCTGTTAAAGACACCGCCGGTTTAGAGAAGGAAATGAGGTCAATTATTCCGGGTTATAAAATTAAGTCGAACTTTAATAATCCTTATATAGCTCCCGTTACTTTTATCGAACCTTTAACCGACAGAAATTTACGGGCAGTAGGATTTGATTTGTATAGCGAAGATTATCGCCGCCAAGCCATTATCAGGGCTATTAAAACCGGACAACCTTCTATTACAAAAAAAATAAAATTGGTACAAGAAACAGGCAAAAATGTGCAACCCGGGTTTCTAATGTTCTTGGCGATTTACGAAGAGGACGACGCGGGTACTCCACGGAAAGTGAAGGGATTTGTGACAAATGTATTCAGGACCCATAATTTAATGCGCCCGCTTTTAAATCATTTCACTGAGTTAAATCTCAGATTGTTCGACGGCGAGCAAGCGCTCAAGGAAAACTTAATCTACGAAAAAGTATTACCGACTAACCAACAGGCAGAAGAACAACATAAAGATTTAAAAGCCGATACTCTGCTAAATATTGGAGGTGTTTCTTGGCGGCTGTCGGTAACGCCGAATGTAGAATTCGGTTCTAACATTGAAGAACAACAACCCTATCTGATATTGCTTTCCGGCGTTGTGCTGAGCCTTCTTCTTTTTCTGATTACCGCAAGAACCATTAAACGAAGAATAATCCTTGCCGAAGAATTAGCAAGAACCAAGGCACTGGAGCAAAAGAAGGATGAGTTTATGACCATAGCCAGCCATGAATTAAAGACGCCCTTAACCAATATTAAATCCACAATACAACTTTTAGAGCGATTGAGTTTAAGCGATAAGGAAAGAACATTATTGCACAGAGCAAGTAAAAACATAGAAAAGCTTCAAAAATTGATCAGCGATTTGCTTGACGTATCAAAAATTCAGTCAGGAAAACTTCAGCTTGATATTTCTTCATTTACTCTTGACGACTTAGTAAGCGAGAGTATAGAGAACGTGAAACACATTTATCCTACTTATAAAATAATTAAGAAAAATCCTGTTCAACCTTTATCACTACAGGGCGACAAGTATCGTTTAGAGCAGGTAATAAATAATCTATTACTTAATGCCATTAAATATTCGCCAGCAACCGATCGCGTTTTCGTTAATACTCTTGTTTCAGAAAACTCGGTTAGAATTGAAATAATTGATGAAGGTATGGGAATAGATAAACCTGATCAGAAGAGAATATTTGAACGATTCTTCAGATCGGAAACACTGTCCCCGGTAATTTCAGGTTTAGGCATGGGATTGTATATCGCAAACGAAATAGTGAAGCGCCATCAGGGGATAATCGGCGTAGAAAGTGAACCGGGAAAAGGATCAACTTTCTATATCATTCTTCCTCTAAAGCTAGATGAAGAATACACTGATGAATCAGAATGGAAACTTTGATCTAATTGGAAATAATATCGCAAAACAAACCGGCAACAGAACCGGGAGTCTATAAAGAATTAAAAATCCTTATTATCTCTTATTCAACACAGCTTGGAGACTACCAAACAACAAAGGTTTTTTTCGGGATTAAATCTTTGAAAAATAGCTGCTAATAGCTATTGCGGGAATAAAGGATTTAGAGATATTTTGGAAAATTTAGGAAATTTCCCGGGGGTAAATTACCGCCTCTATTTAACGCAAAGAGTACGACCGAAAAAATCTAATTGCGATATGAAAAAGCTAAGATTTAAGAAAATGATCACCTACAATACAAAAAGTACGACAAAACTTTCGCATATTTAAGAGTTAGCGCGAAATTCATCCCGCCTGTGCTAGTTTGATTGGTTCTGCCCCGGAAATTGCTGCCGTACAGAAATCAATTGGTTGATTTTCTGTCCAAGCTTTTTGCGAAAGAGTTCGCTGAAACGGGTTTCAAAAGCGGGCGCTTAAAAAAAGCTTGATTGAAGTTAGCGGAAAAAAACGACAAAGTCAAGTTTTTTGGATCGGCTGCGGCATTTTTCCGGGTATGTAGAGGCAATCAACTTCCTTTCAATGACTTCAGAAATCCACGGATTTATAAAATAACTGAAAAGAAGGCCACGCACAGGCCGAACTAGGATGGACTTTAAAATGTCCCGTCCTGCCGGAGCGACATCGCCTAACTGTTGGTTTGGCAAAATCCGCCACGATGCGTATGTTCGTTGAACAACGGCCCGGGGCACAGAGGCGGACTTCGCCAAGCCAACGGACGTTACCTGCAAGCTTATAAGATGTTACATCTTAAAATTGATTAAAAAATGAAAATAAAAAACGAATACATAACTAAAGGATTTATACTCTCTGGATTGATGAACATTTTTGGAGTATTAGTATTCTCGAGACTTTTCAGCAATACTGTTATTCCAGAATTTGATACCCAAACAATTTCAAATTTTGGGCTTTTGATGATTGTGGTTTGGGGATTTGTTTTTATCTCAGTAGCCCAAAATTTCCATGCAGTAAAATGGTTAATAGGTGTGTTTGTAATTGAAAAGTTGATTTATGCAACGCATTGGGCAAACTGGATGATGAATAATAATCTTTCGACAGTTTTTGCGAAAGATAAAATGGCAGGCATATTTTACGCAATTTATGGCATCAATGATTGGCTTTTTTTTCTCTTTTTTTTAGTTGTATTTATACAGCTAATTCGTGCAAATAAATAATTTTAAAAAATAAAGCAATGATAAAAGAACTCTTAGGTATTGCCCCAAAACCAACAAGTGATGGGGCATTTAGTCCCTCCACTTTTGCCTTAAAAATGGCAACCTCTTCCAAAACGGACTATGAAAAAATAGATTATCAAAACGCAAACAAGGACAGCAAATTAAAAGTAATAATGGTATGTACCGAAGAACAAAATATGAAAATGGGGAATGGAAAATATTTTTCTACAGGCAATCATCCTGTGGAAATGATGTTACCTATGTTACACCTAAATAGTGCAGGATTTGAAATTGATATTTATACGCCAACAGGTCAATCCGTAAAAATTGAAATGTGGGCATTTCCTGAAAAAGATGAAAATGTAAAAGCAATTTTTTCAAAGTATAAAACACAGTTTGAAAATCCAAAAAAATTATCAGAGTTTGTAAATAATGAAATGGATTCTAATTCAAATTATGTGGCTGTTTATCTTCCGGGTGGTCACGGAGCAATGCTTGGTTTACCTACAAATGAAGATTTAAATAAATTAATTCATTGGTCTGTGAAAAAAGATTTGCTAATGCTATGTATTTGCCACGGACCAGCCGCTTTGTTGGCAGCAAATTTAAATTCTAACAAAAATGATTTTTTGTATAAAGGATATAAAATAGCAGCCTTCCCAGACGCAGTGGATAAACAAACCCCAGTGATTGGATATATGCCGGGACATATGCCTTGGAAATTTGGTGAAAAATTAACCGAATTAGGTGTTGAAATTATTAATAAAAAAGCAGATAAAACTTGTCATAAAGACCGAAATCTAATTACAGGAGCAAGTCCATTGGCTGCTAATGAATTTGGAAAATTAGCTGCAACCGAGTTGTTAAATAAAGCCAGCAGCTAACATCTAGGGCTTCGTTGGGTGCGCAGCACCAACAATGAAGCCCCGGTTGCACGGAACCTTTGGTAGTTTTTTAGCCTCTATGGGTATTGCG
>JAYULL010000036.1:0-1304 GCA_043763625.1 Sphingobacteriaceae bacterium
TGGCGTATCTATCTGAGAAAGAGCTATTTTCTATTGATCTCTTTCTTGCCGACGCCGAAACCGGCAGGACTATCCGAAAACTGGGAAGCAAAGCGACAAACAGCCACATCGAAGAATTCAGTTTCATAGAATCTGCCGGAGCTTGGTCGCCGGACAGCAGAAAATTTGCCTTCAGTATTTTCAGTAAAGGACGGAACAGACTGTTGATAATAGACGCAATGAACGGACGCACCATCAAAACTGAATCTGTAAAAGATGTAGAACAATTCAGCAATTTGGCGTGGTCGCCCGACGGACAAAGTATTGTTTTCACAGGCTTACGCGAAGGGCAAAGCGACTTATATAGTTTCAATCTTAAAACCAAAAAAGCAGTAGCTCTCACTAACGATAAATACTCTGATTATCAACCTTCTTTTTCTTCCGATGGCAAATTAATTGTTTTCAGCACGGATAGAGCTACTTACGATGCAAGCAAAGGAGTTGATATTTCCCTGAGCATGGCTTTGTTAAATTTAGAAACGAAAGAAATCACTAGGATTCCGGTATTTAAAGGTGCGAATAATTTAAATCCGCAGTTTTCTAAAGATAACTCACAAATATACTTTCTCTCCAACCGGGATGGATTCAGAAATATGTATCGGTATACTATAAACGGCGGTAAAGTAGAACAGTTGACGGATTATTTTACCGGTATTTCCGGCATTACGGAATATTCCCCAGCTTTAAGTGTATCTAAAACCGACGATATTATTTATTCCTACTACCGCTCGCAACGCTATACCATTTACAAGGCGAAACCTGCTGATTTTAATCCGAAAGAGGTTGATCCAAACGCTTTAAATTTTGATGCTGCGGTGCTGCCTCCACCAAAATCCGGAGGGGTGGATGTGGTTAACGCCAATTTGGAAAACTTCGAGCGATTTGAGACCATTTCTACCGATTCTATAAAAAAAACTCCCTACAAACCAAAGTTTCAACTTGACTATTTGTCGAGTAACGGCGTAGGTGCTTCGGTTGGGCGGTTTGGTACCGGGCTTTCAAGCGGTATACAAGGGATTTTTAGTGATATATTAGGGCGAAATCAAATTTATGCCGCTGCGGCAATTAACGGAGAAGTGTACGACTTTGGCGGGCAACTTGCATATATCAATCAAAAAAGTCGGGTTAATTGGGGTTTCGGAGCTTCACACATTCCCTATGTGAACGGGTATTATGTTCAAGACATAGAGAAAGACAGTGATGGTTCCGATGTATATGTAGAGGGTTATGATATGTTTAGAACATTTGAGGACCAAGCCCAGCTG
>JAYULL010000037.1:0-17292 GCA_043763625.1 Sphingobacteriaceae bacterium
CCTATGAAGATTTTGGCAAGATGCAGAAGACGCTTGAAGAAATGCATATTGAAACCAAGAGCGCAAAATTGGAACGAATAACATTATCAACCACAGAAGTTAGCGAAGAACAGGCGGTGGACGTTTTAAAACTAATCGACCGGCTCGAAGAGGACGACGACGTGCAGGCGGTTTATCATAATATGGCGTAAATTGTATTTACGATTGTGATATTACGAATTTGATGTCGTCGCTCTGAACGTAGTCGAAGAGTCTTGACTTTATAAGATACTTTTCTTATTTCCTTGATACAAAAAACTTAAAAATGACTTTTGAAGAATTCTTTACCAAAAAGAAGATAGACTTAGACCGGCTTAGGCAAGCTGAGCCTAGCCTGTTCTCTGAATTCCAAGATCATTTCGATTTAATGGGCGAAAAGAGTTTCGACCACACCAAGAAATTTTGGTTCAATAAATTGCGACGACGCTACCACTTAAAAGAAGCTCCAAAGCCGGGAAAGGAAGTTATTGTAAGCGAGGAAGTTTCACAAATAGAACTACTTTCTTCGCTTACGATTGATCAAATGGCATTTGACGAGCCACTGTTAAACGCCACTGACTTTTCTGAAGAAGCGAAAATTCAAACAAAAGAAATCAATACAAGTTTAGGTCCGAAGTTTACACCTAGAAATATCATTGCAAAATCAAAAGAAACTCCCGAAGGAGAAGATACTTCGGAACAAATAACTAAAGGCGAAGCGACAAAAGCGGTAGGTTTTAAACCGAGATTCAAGCCTAAAGCACCGGAAGAAAAAGAAATTTCAAAGGCTGAACCAACTGAACCGGCTCATGGCAATAACGGCGAACTACCTTCATCCGAAGAAAAGCCGGCGTACAAACCAAAATTTAATTTAAAAAGTATTCCCAAAAAAGCAGAACCCGAGCTAGTTGCAAGCAGCGATTCAAATGAAGAAAATCCGACCGTGGATACACCTTCTGAAGCGGAAGAAAAGCCTGCATATAAACCGAAATTCAACTTAAAAAATATTCCTAAAAAGGCTGGATATCCGGCAAGTGAACCGGAGGCGAAAGCTTTTTCGGAAAGTAAAGAAGCTGTCCCCGGCACACCGGAAGAGCATAATGAAGAAACAAAGCCCGCCTACAAGCCTCGCTTTAATCTGAGAAATATAAAACCTAAAAGTGAGGAGTAATTACCGGCTTTTCGAAAACAACCACGAAAGCAATTCCGGTTCTGCGAAAGCATTGTCCCAACTATTATGTTTTACTCCGGGATAAACACTAAGCTTAACATCTTTGGCGCCTTTTGCTTTCAGTGCATCCGCTACATTTTGCGATAAAAAGGCCGGAACAACGTCATCATCGGCGCCGTGAAAAATCCAAAGCGGCACTTTATTATATTTCTTAACGTTTGCAACGTTATCTCCGCCGCAAATCGGGAAGCCTGCAGCAAACATTTTGGTTCTTCGTCGCAAAATTTCCAATGTTCCCATTCCGCCCATTGATAATCCTCCTACATAAACTCTGTGTTTGTCTACAAACGGTTTAGCAACAAAATTATCCATAAAGGTAAGCAAAGGAGCCATGCTGTTGGTAGGCTTGCCCGCATTTTTAAAATGGAAGCTTCGCTTATCTGAACCCTCCGGTTTTATATCTACGTTGCTCCAATAGCTTTCCCAAGCGCATTGAGGAAAGATTACGATAGAAGGATACTTTTCGCGAAAGTTTTTGTGACTGAAAAAGGCACCTCCGATTTTAAGCTGGGCCCGGTTGTCCTTGCCCGATTCGCCGCGGCCGTGCAGAAAAAGAAGTAGGGGGTACTTTTCGGCCGGCTCAAAGTTTTTAGGGAAAAGAATTCGATAAGGTAAAGTATCTCCTTTCGACACAAAGGAACCACTTCCAAAGGCGTTTAAATTTTTTGCTTTTGTTGCAACAGACATAAGCAAGAGTAAAAAAATGCCCGGACTTTTATCATTAAAATTCAGTTTTCATTATACTAATTACGCGAAACTAATTTCAGCGTTAAAATGCTTTACCGATTTTTTTCATCAAATTTATAAGCTTTTTTCAATTCTAAATTGGAATCGAAAATGCTAAACCGATTAAACCTGTTGAAGCGATTTTTTCTTTTGGTTCATTTGCTTGTTCTTTTTGCTGCGGCAAAGGGACAAATTTGTGCAACGCCGGGTTTAGACGGACCTGAAAATATCTCAAATGCTATCAATACTTATTACCCGGTTGAAGGAAACCTTACTTTATCCGTCGGTTCTACAAGTCTCCCTCTTTCGGCAGTGCCCCGGATGGATCAATACGGAAACAGTTTTGGTACTAATGCAATTTTTGCGGGCGACCTTTTGCTGATTATCCAAATGCAGGATGCTTCAATAAATTTCAATGACGATGCAAGCTATGGTTCGAATAACCCTGCTGCAGGCGCTGACGGATTAGGTGGGACAGGATTTACAGACTTGGGTAATACAGGAAGATTTGAGTATGTTGTTGCTACTAATTCCGTTTCATTAGCAGGAGGAAACCTGGTTTTTCGAGGTGCAGCAGCAAACTCGGGTACTGTGTTCACTTATGCAAATAGTGAGGCAACATTTACGGAAGGAAAAAAATCTTTTCAAATAGTTCGAGTTCCTCAATATTCCAATCTGGTTTTAAAATCAGACATTTCAACTCCTCCTTTCAACGGGAAAGTGGGAGGCATAATTGCTTTTGACGTTGCCGGAACAATTGATTTTAACGGATTTACGGTTGATGCATCGGCCCGCGGTTTTCGGGGAGGCTACGGCCCCAAAGCAGATTCAGGGCCTAATACAAACAGTATTTATGCTATTCCCTCAAGCACTGAACTTTCTTCAGGAAAAGGTGAGGGAATTGCAGGGACCCCAAGGTTCATGTGGGACGGATATAATCAAGTTGATAACGGCTTTGAAGGATTGCCGGGAGGCTCATACGGTAAAGGAGCTCCGGGCAATGCCGGTGGTGGTGGTAATGACCATAATTCAGGTGGCGGTGGTGGTGGTAATGGCGGAGAAGGTGGAGTTGGAGGGATTGGTTACGAGCCTTTGGGGGGAACTTTACCGAATGGCGGCAGACCCGGTTCAATTACCTACACCGGCACAGAGCCGGATATAACAAGATTGATTATGGGCGGTGGCGGCGGAGGCGGAGATGCTAATAATACCCAGGGTAATGACGCGGTTAAAGGCGGAGTTGGTGGTGGAATAGTGTTAATAAATGTAGCTACTGTTACGGGAACAGGTTTGATAAAAGCAAACGGAAGCCAAGGTGAAATAGGAGTAGTGGGGACTAATCCCGACGGTGCAGGAGGTGGCGGAGCGGGGGGTACCGTATTTATTAAAGTGACCAATCCCGATCCTACAGCCTATCTAAAAATTGAAGCAAAAGGAGGTGACGGCGGGAATACAGAACAAGACCCGGGAGGCGAAGCACATGGCCCCGGCGGCGGCGGCGGCGGGGGATTAATATTTTATACAGTAGCAACCGGAACTGTAGATGCCGATGCCGGCGAAGGCAGGCCGGGAGTTACAGATTCAGGCAACGGAACTCCCCACGGTGCTTTAAACGGACTTCCCGGGAAAGTTGTACCCTATGATAACAGTACCTTACCTCCCTATTTACAAGGCGGTGGTTTTGCTTGCTACCCGGGATTAACAACCACGGTCTATCGTTTAAATTCAACGATTGCTCCTGTTCTTCAAGGAAGTAGTATAGAGTATGTGGTTGAGACTGTAAACGCTTACGGAGGCGGTAATGCAGGCGGTGTGCAAGTACAAATAAGACTGCCTCAAGGACTTAGATTTCAAAGTTTTACCTTAAACTCGACAGGGACCCGTTCTCGGACAGGAGATTTATTTACTGATGCAAATGGTTTAGTCACTTTGGGGAATTTTAATATTTCTCCCGGAGACACTATAAAAGTGATTTTAGCCGCAGAGGTTACTTGTGAAACCGAGCCGACTACCCATAACGCAAGTGCTCAAGCTGTTTATTTAGACCCCTCACGTACCATTATTGATCCCCAACGCAGAATTACAGCCGCAACAAATGCATTTCCGGGTACTAATCCGGCTTACCAAAACCCTGCTCCCGGTCCGGTGTTAGGAAGTAATTACAACGGAACCTTGCCTTCTGCAACTGCCGAGGATGTTATTGTTGGGGCAACTCCTTTAATAACGAATAATATAATAAATTCTACCTTGCCCGGAACAATTTGCGATTCTATCGACGTACCGATAATCATCGGATCCGAAGCATTGGGGGGCAACGGAATTAATTACCAATGGCAAAAATCCAACGACGGAATTAATTTTACGGATATCCTCTCCGTCACCGGTGTAAACTATGATCCTTCCCTTATCAATCGAACTACTTATTATCGTAGAAGAGCAACCTCTGTATGTGTGCCTGAGGTACTAAGCAATCCAATTGTGGTCAGCGTATTTTACAGTCCTAAGGCCGACTTTGAGACTCCTGAAGTTTGTTTAGCAGATCAAGGTGCTAACTTCACTAATAAATCTTTAAACGCAGATAGTACAGAAACCGGCTTAAGCTATTTGTGGGATTTCGGCGACGCTAATGCAAATGATCAGCGTCCGAATACTTCCACCGAAAGAAATCCGACTCATCGTTACACTCAGGCTGCGGTATATACGTCTAAACTAATTATAACTTCTCCGGAAGGGTGTATTGACAGCATTAGTAAACAATTTACTGTCAACGGAAGTACACCGAAAGCAGGGTTTGAAGTAGTAAACTCAGAAACTTTATGCAGTAATTATTCGGTAGGATTTCGCGATACGGCAAGCGTTGATTTTGGCGAGATTACAAAAATAGATTGGTATTTCGATTTGGATAATAATCCCGGTCAAAAAGAAACAGATGAAAATCCGGTGATAAGAGCAGCAGGCGATAGCATTTACCGACATAATTACGGAGTTTTCACCTCTCAGGCCACCAAGCAATTTAGAGTAGGCATGGTGGTTTACTCCGGTGGTGTTTGCTTAGACTCAATAACTCGATTAATTACTATACATGCAGTTCCGGAGGTTCAATTCGACAGTATTCCGCCTGTTTGTTTTTCATCTACCCGGGTTCTTCTTACGCAGGCAAAAGAAATACATAACGTAGTTGTAGGGTCTTGGGCGTATTCCGGTACCGGAGTTAATGCTCAAGGACTATTCGACCCTGCTGTAGCCGGTGTGGGAATCCATGAAATCACTTATGTCTTTTCCTCCGGTTTCGGTTGCGCAGATACGGCAGGAAGAATGATTGTAGTGTACGAAAGTCCACAAGTTGAAGGCAAGGATGTAAGTGTGCTGGAAGGCGGACAAATAATACTTCCGGCAACGGTTACAGGAGACAGCTTGGCTTATAAATGGACTCCTTCGGCTGCTTTGAGTGCAGATGACGTGTTAAATCCTACAGCTTCTCCGACTAACGATACCCGGTACACTCTGATTGTTACAAATAAGAATGATTGCAGCGATACAACTTTTGTTAATGTAAAGGTGTTTCGAATACCGCGAGTACCCAATACATTTACTCCTAACGGCGACGGAATTAATGATGCATGGGTGATCGAACATTTAGAAACCTACCCGAATGCTACTGTTCAAATATTTAACCGCTATGGAAAAACTGTTATCCCCGTACAAAAATATGTTCCATGGAACGGCAAAGGTGCAGCCGGTGAGGAATTATCTGTAGGGGTTTACTATTATATTATTAATCCCGGCAATGGCAGAGGGATATTAACGGGCTATGTAACGATTCTAAAGTAGGATTCCGCTCCCGGTTTTTTAATTTTTCCTACTAAGTTTCTTTCATTTAACCAAATAGGGCTTTATTATCGGAGCCCAGATAGCATAGCCTTTAGCAGTCATGTGCAGGCTGTCGTCGCGAAAAATGTCGTTTTTCGGTTTTCCGTTAACCAGCATTTTGTCAAATACATTAATAAAAGCAGTATTCTTTTGGCGGGATAAAAACTTTTTAATTAACCGGTTAGTTTCAATCATTTTCGGCATTAAGCGAAATCTCGAAGGACTTGGTTTAATAGATACAAAAGCAACATTCGCTTTTCCGACGTTAGTTCTAATTAGACTGTAAAGAGTTTTAAATCTTGCTAAAACAATTTCGGGCGATATGGTGTCGGAGGAGCCCAAGTCGTTTTCGCCGCAATAAATAACTATTTGTTTAGGCTTGTAAGGATAAATGACATCAGGAGCATAACGGATAACGTCAACTAATGCAGAACCGCCGAAACCTCGATTGATAATGTTATATCCCGGAAAATAGCTGCTTACATCCTTCCAATAGTTAAAAGAAGAACTTCCTATAAAAAGAATAGCGCTTTTAGGCGGAGGCGTAATACTATCTTGCTTTTTAAATGCTTGAATCTCGTTCCAAAAGGGAAGTTGCTGTGCTTTAACAAACTCTTTGGTTGATAGAAGAAAAATAAGTAGAATTATGATTCTTAAAGATCTTGTGATTTTCATGTATATCTTAATTATATGATTACTTCACTTCCATAACCTTAGTTCGCTCAGACACTCCGTTTTCATTAATTGCCTCAATCGAGAAATAGTATGGAATTTCTTTATCCATCCCTTTGTAGGTGTATTCGTTTTGCCCGTGCACCATTATGCAATTGTACAGTTTATCCGGGGCAACGCCAACGTAAATGTTGTAGGCAAAAGCATTGTTTACGGTTTGCCACCTGATCCAAGCACTTCGTTTATCTTTTTCGGTGCGCAATACCACAAAGTTTTTTACCGTATCGGGCCTTGTTCCGGCTCCCTTACCGAAAACTCGTAGTCCGCTTATTGCAAACTTCCCGGTAGGCATGTGAATATTTTCGAGCTTTATAAACCGCGTTCTCACCGGAGTTTTCAGTTCTACATAATCGTGTGGCACGTCTTTTTTGTTTTGGTTTTTGTCGACTAAAACTTGCCATTTTTTGCCGTCGAGCGATTGATATAATTTGTATTGGTGATAAATGCCGGGAATTTTACCGAGGAAAGAAGAATCGGCATCTTGATCTGCATAATTAATTTGAATGGCGTTCACGGTGCTTACTTCTCCTAAATCGGTTTGAATCCATTCGCCTTTGTTTCCGGTTCCGGCGCTCCAATAGGTTTTAATATTTTCGTCGACTGCATAGTTGGGAGTATATCCGCCAAGGGTTGAAGACACGGCAACAGGTTTATTGTAGTTAAGATGCATCCAACCGGTAAAGGCCTCACCCCCTGCCCCTTTCCGGGTGAGAGGGGAGATCGGGCCCGAAGGTAAATAATACGGATAGTCACCGAAGGCCGTATTTGTATATAAAACATCGTCTTTATCAAAACCGGCGGGCCACATGCTTAGTCGGCGCTCGAAGTTATTTTTAACAGATACTATGGTAGTTGATACGTGCCACCAATTTTTAAAATTATCTTGGAAAGTGTTACCGTGGCCGGCACCGCGGGCAAAACCGCCCGGTTTGTATGAAAAAGGGTTGTGTTTTTGAGGTGTAAAGGGGCCTAGCGGGCTGTCGCCGACAACAACTCCGTCGGCATAACTGCTGAACTCGGTTCCGGGAGCACCGTATTGAAAAAAGTATTTTCCGTTATGTTTGGTCATCCAAGCGCCTTCCATAAAAGGATCGAGAAAGGTGTTGTCTAAATGTTCGCCAAAGCGTTGCCAACCGTAACGATCGGGTTCAAGCAAATACATTTCTTTCCGAGTTCCTTTCGGTTGAAAGGTTTTCGGGTCCATTTCTACTCCATACATGGGGTATCGGTTGCTGCTGCCGTTGTACATGTAAAGCCTCTTATCATCGTCGACAAAAAAGGCCGGGTCCCAGCCGCCTATTTCCAGTGAGTCCAAGGCCTCTTTCCACTCGTTCTTTTTAGGATTCGTACTCATCCATATAGGGAAATCCTTGGTATAAGTTGATCCGAAAACTAAAAGCGTATCTCCCTGGACCCAAGCAGCAGGAGCGCATAATTCATCGTAAACCTTATGGTAAGGTTTTAAAAACTTACGCGAAACGAAGTTCCAATTATATAAATCGCTGCTCCACCAATAACCCCATTGATTGGTAGAGAACAAGTAAAAATCACCCTTGTAAAGGACAATTACCGGATCTGCAGTCGCTCGGTGCCGCCCCGCTTCAGAAAAATTGGGGATGGGAGTATAGCCGTAATCCAAGTTCATCGGATTACAATAGGTTTTCTGTTTTAATTGAGCAAAGCTCGGACTGGTAAGAACGACAAGAATTACGACAAGTAGGTGGATTGGTTTTTTCATAAGAATAGTCATCTAGGTTCAAACTACTATGCTCCGGTAAAAGATATTTCTTTGGACGCCGAGGCGGTGGTTCAGTTTATTCTTTAAAGATGGGTATTAGTTTTATTTTGGGGAAGGGTTTACGGTTAGATTTTTAAGCTGTGGAATCTCTACGAGCAGACCAGCTATTTGCAGGCAGTAGATATTTTGAATAAAATGTATTTTAGTGGTTTGAATGGTAGAGGAAGAGAAATCCCATTTTTATAGGAAATATATACGCAAGTGGGTGCGTATAAAAACAAGTTGTGTGCGATACTTTCTAACGACAGTGCTCAAGTAAAATATATCTAGAAAAACTATTTATGGTGAAAAAGGAACTAACAAAACAGATTCGTATTACCGTTGACAACATTTCGGAATGGCCCAAATACCAAAAGCTTTTAAATGAGAGTAAACTAAGATTTGACAAGTCTAATCGACTACGCTATTTACATGGTGCGCCTGTAGGAGATTTGCTTTTTGTAGAGTATGATAAAAATGATAATCCAATTTACCGTGAAACAGCAGATGAATGGTTTGATCCAGATAGTCAAAAATCTAAACAGTTTGTTTGGTAGAACATTGAGATGAGCACTGCCCACAACAAAGCATACACACCATACCGGTTTTCTGCCTGTATCAAACTGCACAACTTTTTACTTACTTTATATCGGTCGGATACATTCTTGCTTACCAATCCGGTACAGAGTGTATGCTAGACGTTGTATGCCATTAGAAAAAAGAAATAATAATGACAGCTGACAAACAAATAGAAGTAATGGTAGCATCTACAGTCTATGGTTTCGAAGACCAGCTTTCTACTATTTGTGCTACCCTTTCAACTCTAGAATATGCTGTAATCAATTCGCATATTGGCACAGTAAAAGTAGATCCGAACAAATCTAACATCGAAAACTGTCTGAATGCAGTTCAACAATGTGATGCTTTTATTGGCATTATTAGACCTTACTATGGGACCGGTAATATTGATGAGCGTAACATCACATTTGAGGAAATGAAATTGGCGATTGAGTTAAAAAAGCCTTACTGGTTCTTAGTTCACCGAGACGTAGTTTTTACTCGTCAGCTCAAAAAATACATTTACTATCTTGATGACAATGGAGAGCATCAGCAAAAAAATGTAAAGATTAAGAAGAGCCCTGTATTTGATGAGCGAACTTTGGAAATATATAATCATGTACTGAAAGAGGGTAATCCTATCAATACAAGAACTGGGAATTGGGCACAAGAATTTTATCGATTAGATGAGGCACTGACTTACGTCACTGCTCAATTTGAAGATCAATCATTTATTGAAAATATTATTAATCAAGATCAAGGGAGAATAATATGAATAATGCAGCTATCATAGAAAATCTTCTGTCAGGGAAAAAGAGTAATTTGCTATTGATGCAGACATTAGATACATCTATTCTTGGTCGTACACTTTGCGCTTACTTAAACGAAACAGGAGGTGATGTAATCATAGGTGCAGCTTCAAAATCTGTTTTTTCGGGCATTAAGAAGGGTTCAGAGAAACTGATAGAGATTGAAGTTCTGAATAGATTAACTCCGGCTGCCCCTATTTCAATTAATGCTATTGAATACAAAGGGGTAAATGTCCTTTTGATAAGTGCTTGGCCTGGATCTAAAAAGCCCTACAATTTTCAGGGCAAGATCTATGTAACTGATGCTGATGAAGTGCGCCTTGCTACAAGTAGGAAACTTAAAGCGTTAAATAGTTTGCGTAAGGAATCTGAGTTTCATTGGGAAAGACAAGCGGTGCTGGGAGCTACTGTTGATGATTTAGATTATCAGGAAATTAAAAGAACGATTAATGAATATCAGAAATCACAGCCTAACCTTAAAAGTATAAATGAGGAAGAGTTTTTAACCCGCATCGGATTACTATTTGGAGGAAACCTAACTAATGCAGCTATTATTTTATTCTCTAATAACCCAAACAGGTTCTTACCTCAATGCAAGGTAAGGTCTACCGTTTATAGTTCCTCTAAAGGAAGTAAAGTCATTCTTTTTGATAAGGTTTACGATGGAAATTTGTTTAGAAATATCGATGCAATTTGGGATTTCTTTGATACACAGTTGAAAAGAGCAAGTACAATAACAGGTTTGAAGAGAAAGAGCGATCCTTTGCCTATTGTAGCTTTGAGAGAGGCACTTTTAAATGCATTGATACATAGAGACTATTCCAAAACATCAAGTACAGTAAATATATCGGTGTACCCTGATAAATTAATTATATCTAATACCGGTAAGCTTCCAAATGAAATCACAGTCAAGGACTTGCAAAAGGACCATGATTCCATTCTTCGTAACCCTGACATTGCCAATGTACTTTTTATTAGAGAATATATTGAGATGATTGGTACGGGTACACTTCGAATGATAGCTGATTGTAAGGAGAATGGTTACCCTATACCTGAATGGAAAACAAAAGAAAATAGATTAGAACTTACACTTAGAAATGTTGGACATAGAATAAAGGATGATGGTCTAAGTGATGGTCTAAGTGATGGTGTAAATAGAATAGTTTTTGATGGTGTAGATGATGGAGTAATTGATGGTGTAAGTGATGGAGTAAAAAAGGAACTAATAAAAATAGTGAAGCTACTAAAGGATAAGGAAGGGATTAATACAGATGATATAGTAGAACATATAAGTAAATCAAAACCAACTGTAGAAAGATACCTTAAAACAGCAAGGGATCTTGAAATGGTAATTTTTACAGGGTCCTCTAAAACGGGAGGATATTATCTAACAGGGAAAGTCAAAAAATATATAATCGATAAGAAATAAAAACGGCATACAACCCCATGTTTAAATTATGCCCAGGCGCCGTGGTTCTCGAAGTTTTCTGCCTGTTAATTACATTTAGTGCAGCTGACACAAAGTGCTTTCTAATCGGGCACAATATAAACCTGAAACCCGAGTGCTTACGAGGGTTTCTTCCTAAAAATCACTTCATCTGCGGATTTTCAAACCCGAGTTTTTTCAGCCCCTTTTGAATTTCCGGATTGCTCATAAACAGTTTCCAAAGCAGTCCGGTACGGTGATTTTCTATCATCACAATAATCGGCCCTTGATCTATTGCCAAATGCGATTTCGCGTACCAGTTCTTCTGCTCGCTGAAGGCGTCGATAAAACCGTATTCGGTCCAAAGCTTGTCCCCCAAATCAAAATAGAAATGTTTCAAGGCTTTCATGGATTGTTCGGGAGTGTAGGGAAAAGCAGATAAAGCGGCGGTTGGGCTTATCACACCTAGGTCTTCCGTAGGAGAATGAGCGGCATAGCCTACATAACTGTCACTCGCTGTTAAGCCCCAACAATTTTCGCCGTAGCCTTTATACTTCTTCGGGTTTTCTAAACAGTAGGCTCGGTTTATCAAGGTGTGATTCAGGTTTTGCTCCCAATAATCGCCGTATTGATCTTTTAAACCACGCGGGTCTAACCCGAGAAAGGAGTAGTGCGAGAAAAACAACGGTCCGCCATAATCGAAGCCGAAAGGAAGCTTTATTCCGTAAAAACTTTTCCCGTTCTTAAAAAAACTACTTTGAGCCCATCCTCGGTGGTAAACTGCCGAACTCACCGGATACCGTTCAGCGGAAGCGGCGAGCACGTAGGTTATCAATGTTTCGTTATATCCCCGCAAAGGGAAATTCATGGCCCAACCGTTATTAGGCGACCAATGCCAGTACAAAACTTCCTCTCCTCCTTTGGTGTACCAGTCCCATTCGGTCTCGCTCCATATCCAATTAATTTTATTGCGGATGTCGTTTTCAGTTGGGTTATCGTGACTAAAATATTGCTTCACGCAAAGTAAACCTTGCAGCAAATACGCGTTTTCAACCAAATCGCCCCCGTCATCTTTCCTGCTGAATCGGATAACTTTTCCCGTTGCTCCATCTAACCAATGCGGGTAAACGCCGTGAAATGCTTCAGCTTTCCAAAGAAAATTTACAATTTTAGAAAGGCGTTGAGCAGCTTGCTCTCGTGTTATCCATTTTCTTTCCGCAGCAACAATTATTGCCATCACGCCGAATCCGGTTCCGCCGCTTGTTACTACTTCATCCCCGTAATCAAAATCTTTATTACTGCGTTCGCGGGCCATTCCGCTTACAGGGTGAGCAAAATCCCAGAAATAACGAAAGGTTTGCCTTTGAACTTCGTCAAGCAATTGCTCATCGGTTAGGTTCTTCTTGAGTTTCTCCGGCTTTATAAATTGTGCTTCTGCGGAAAAGCAATAGATGAGGAGGTAGAGGATTAAAAGAGGTTTCAGCATTTTGAGCGGTTTAAAATTGAACATGCAATTTACAAGGTTAATGAGAATGCCGGCGGCCGGCATCCTCTTTTTTACAATCAAACCATCATGTGTGCAACACTCATACCGAAATGAAAAAAACCGCCACACATGATAGCTTCATCACCATTAAAATACAATTTATACTGATGAAAATTGGAAAAGATTAAGTTTACCTTTGCGCTTTCAAAGCGTTTTATTCATGTCGGTAAATAAAGAAATAAAAAGGGTTACCACGCACACGCTTCAAGCCATGAAGCAGAACGGCGAGAAAATTGCAATGCTTACCTCGTACGATTATACTACCGCTACTATTGTTGACGACGGCGGTATAGACGTGATTCTTGTCGGTGATTCAGCTTCTAATGTTATGGCCGGGCATGAAACTACGCTGCCTATTACCTTAGATCAGATGATTTACCATGCTTCATCAGTTGTTCGGGCTGTGAAACGTGCTTTAATTGTTGTCGATTTACCCTTCGGCTCTTATCAGGGAAACTCTAAAGAAGCACTCAATTCTGCTATTCGAATTATGAAAGAATCCTGTGCTCATGCCGTAAAATTAGAGGGCGGTTTGGAAGTGCGAGAATCTGTAGAGCGAATTATTACTGCCGGAATTCCGGTAATGGGACATTTGGGTTTAACGCCGCAGTCAATATATAAATTCGGGACTTATACCGTACGGGCAAAAGAGGAAGAGGAAGCAAACAAGCTGAAAGAGGATATTTTGATTCTACAAGAAGCCGGATGCTTCTCGGTTGTATTGGAAAAAATTCCGGCACAACTGGGAAAAGAAGTATCCGAAAGTTTAAAAATACCTACTATCGGTATCGGTGCCGGTCCTTTCTGCGACGGACAGGTTCTTGTTATAAATGATATGCTTGGCTTAACTAAAGGGTTTAAGCCGAGGTTTTTACGTCAATATTTGAATCTTTACGAAGGGATAAAAGGCTCCGTTGAAGCCTATGTGCGAGATGTTAAGAGTTCGAGTTTTCCAAATGAGAAGGAACAATATTAATTTTCGTTCGTAAGCGGGGGAGATGATAAAACAGAAATACGTATCTGCCGATATTTCAGAAAAAGATATTTTATTTGAAGATAACCACCTAATCGCTGTCAATAAAAGAGCCGGCGATATTGTGCAAGTCGATGATACCGGTGATGAGCCTTTGGACGAGAAAGTTAAACGCTACATTGCCACTAAATACGGGAAACCTAACGGTGCCTTTTTGGGAGTTGTTCATCGTTTGGATCGACCGGTTAGCGGTGTTATTCTTTTTGCTAAAACGAGTAAAGCACTCGACCGAATCAATCAAATGTTTAAAGCTCGTGAGATGAAAAAAACGTACTGGGCGGTGGTGAGAAATCGACCGGAGCCGGAAGCCGGAAATTTAGTTCATTGGCTGGTTAAAAATCCTCAGAAAAACGTAACTAAGGCTTATGAGAAAGAAGTTGTAGGTAGTTTACGCTCCGAACTGAATTATAAGCTGATAGGAGAGTTGAACGGTTATTATCTAATTGAAGTTGACCCGATAACCGGGCGACCACACCAAATCCGCGTTCAGCTTTCTACGTTAAATTGCCCTATTGTAGGTGATAATAAATATGGTTACCCGAGAGGAAGTTTGAAGAAAAGCATTTGTTTGCACGCTAAAAAGCTTCAGTTTATTCATCCGGTGAAGAAAGAACCGGTAGAAATTTCGGCTCCCTTACCGAATGACGGGTTTTGGGAAAAGTTTGAGGAGTTTGGGTAGGAATTCTTATATTTCACCCGCTTCTTTTAGTAATGTCTCGACAATTGCAGGAGAGAATCTAAACTGGCATTTCGATAATTCTATTATCATTTCTTTTAGGCTTGATATTGCTCCTTTTTGTTTCGCAAGCAAAAGAATTCTAAGTGTTCCTATTGTATCAATCTTAAAGTCTTGTGCGATTTTTCTTCCCTTCTTTTCGTCAATGATTAAGAGTGAGTTTTCAGTTTCTAAAGCTAAAGCAATTGCACTTGCTTCGCCTTTATCTAAAATCTTCGCAAGTTCTTCTTTGAGGGCTAGATTACTAGCGTTTCCCAAAAAAATCCACTCCGGTAAATTTTTTCCGAATTCTTGTTTTATTTCTTCAGTTATCGATATTGCTGAAAAAAGTATTTGGAGGATTTCTAATTTGCCAATTCGTTCAAGTGCTATCAAGCAACTTGCATCAGCAATAATAGTTCTATTCATCAAACGGCTTTTTCAGATCTTCCGTACTTTCTCCGAATACGGATACGTGATATTTACCTACATTTTCAATGAATTCTCTTTTCGTAATTCCCGCAAATTCAGCGGCTTGTCCGGATGATAAAACCCCTTTATCGAATAACACTGCCGATACAGTCATTTTTATCTCTTTTTCATCTATTTCTTCGGGAAGATTTATAGTCAAAGTTTTCATAGATTAAATTTACGACTTTTTAATTCAACCCAATAAACAACAAAGCCTCACATTTCTGCAAGGCTTTATTTAAAATTTAAAAAGTAGCTTATTGACCTAATTTTGCTTTCAAGGCTTTGTCAATTTCCTCCAAGAACTCTTCCGTGTACAAATAATCTGTTCCGTGTTCAACTTTGGCTTTTATAGAAATAGCTAAGTCTTTAGTCATTTTGCCGCTTTCTACAACTTCAATACAAACTTGCTCCAGTTTGTGGCAGAAGTCGATTAACTCTTGGTTGTTGTCCAGCTTACCGCGGAATTCCAAACCACGCGTCCACGCAAAAATAGAAGCAATTGGGTTGGTTGAAGTCGGGCGACCTTTTTGATGTTCGCGATAATGGCGAGTAACCGTTCCGTGAGCTGCTTCAGCTTCCATGATTTTTCCGTCGGGAGTAACCAAAGTTGAAGTCATTAAACCTAAAGAACCGAATCCTTGAGCAACCGTGTCCGACTGAACGTCACCATCGTAGTTTTTACAGGCCCAAACAAAGTTTCCGTTCCACTTTAAGGCTGAGGCAACCATATCGTCAATTAAGCGGTGCTCGTAAGTAATACCTTTTTCGGAAAATTTTGCTTTGTAATCTGCTTGGTAAATTTCCTCGAAAATATCTTTAAAACGGCCGTCGTATTTTTTAAGAATGGTATTTTTTGTCGAAAGGTATAATGGCCATCCTTTTTGCAGCGCAGTGTTAAAGCATGAATGCGCAAAACCGCGAATTGACTCATCGGTATTATACATCGCCAAAGCAACCCCGTCGCTTTTAAAGTTAAATACTTCAAAGGATTGAGTTTCTCCGCCGTCCTCAGGTGTAAAAGTTATCGTCAGTTTACCTTTTCCTTTAGTTACAAAATCAGTAGCACGGTACTGGTCGCCGAAAGCATGACGGCCGATACAAATCGGAGCGGTCCAGTTTGGAACTAAACGAGGAACGTTGCTCATTACAATCGGTTCACGAAAAACGGTTCCGTCCAAAATATTCCGGATTGTCCCGTTAGGCGACTTCCACATTTGTTTTAAGCCGAACTCTTCAACACGTTGCTCGTCCGGTGTAATAGTTGCGCATTTAATACCAACGCCGTATTGTTTGATCGCGTTAGCAGCATCTACGGTTACTTGGTCGTTTGTTTCATCACGATACTCCATTCCCAAATCGTAATATTTTATATCTAAATCCAAGTAAGGAGTTATCAATTTATCTTTAATAAACTTCCAAATAATACGGGTCATTTCATCACCGTCCAACTCTACTACCGGATTAGCTACTTTGATTTTTTGTACTGACATATTGCGAATTTTATTGATTTCTTCGATTTAAACGCCAAAGATATAAATTTTGAATTGACTACTCCGGCTCGGATAAAATTGGGTAAGCAAAAACATTTACCTGCTGTTAATCCTTTTATAGTTACAACAAAATCAAACGTTATGAACCCTGAAGAAGAATTATATCCCGGTTTTAATACTGATAGTGTAGACCGCGATAATACCATAAAAGAAGACCTTGGCACCGAGGTTAATAAGGATAATTTATCTTTCAACGAAGAGGAAAACAGCTTTGAGTTGGATGTGGAAAGCGATGATCCGGAATATTTTCATCCTGATCCTTACGATACTTCGGCCAAAAACGGGGCAGATTTTAATTCTACTTGGGATGAAGCAAATGCTGAAGCGCAAGACGAATACAAAAAAGATGCATCAATAGAAACCGATTTGGATAAATTGGGCATGCACATTGATAGCGGCGAGATTGTTGAACTTGATCCGATCGACGAAAGTTTAGCTAAAACGCCTGAAGACGAACGCGATGATTTGGACGAAGAAGGTTACCCTAAAAATGATACGCCGTTGAAGTAGGGATTTGTTTATTAGAGTTGTGCAATAGAAGTTTCTGCTAACGTTGACGGCTTGGCGTTGTGGCGGTATTTGAAAACCGTCCGCACAGAACTGAAGCCCAATTAAAAAACTGAAGCTGAAGTTAACAAGTAAAAGCCAAATTGAAAAACGTCCAGCCCGGACTGAAGTACAACAGCTATAAAATGCCGAAGTTCCAACGTCCAGCCCCAATAACGCCAAACAGTTCGTGTTGGTTGCTGTTTTTCGTCATGCTGTCACGACCTAAATGTTTTGTTCTATTGTTGTTTTTAATGTGTGTATGTCAAAGGGTTTTTCTA